>NZ_JAJCTH010000015.1 GCF_020594515.1 Rhodoferax sp. U2-2l | reverse complement strand
GGCGTATAGGTCCACTTCTGTGTACATCCTCTCTGCCTCTCCAGATCCAATCTTGGATCACAGGATAGGCTTGGGACTGGTACCCAATCACACCGCCGAGTGGCTCCCTTTTACTCCGCCATTCATAACTACAACGTGGCAACGAATGGCAGTGGTTTGGCTACCGACTCTGAGGCCGGGATTTTTGTAGCAACTCGCCTCAACATCGGGTGTCATTTGGCGTCAATCGGCCAACTCAACGGCACCATCGCCCGCATCCTGTATTTCCCGAAAAGTCTGCCGTCCCACCTCCAAGCCCTCAGCGCATAAGGACACACACCATGATCCAAATCGACGACATTGGTGTGCTCTACACCGCGCCCGCAGACGACACACCGCCTGTTGCCCTGCCAGGCTACCACGTCAACACCACGCACCCGGTGGCAGAGTGGGCTGCATACAAGGTCACGCCAGCTACGCCCCGGCGGGTATTCGGCGGCATCCCGACGCACTTCTACACCTTTGCCGACGAGGCCGACTATGAGGCACACCTTGCCACTGCGGACCTTGATCCACCCGTGGTGGTCGTGCCGCAGTCAGTCACGATCCGCCAGGGCTGCCAGGCGCTGGAAGCGGCTGGACTGCTGGCAGATGTGGAGGCAGCCATTGCTGCTGCGCCACGCTATGTGCAGATCGATTGGGAGCGCGCCACGTCCATTGACCGCGCCTGGCCGACGCTGGCCGTCCTGCAGGCCGCCTTGGGCCTGACCGATGCGCAGATTGATGCGCTGTTTATTGAGGCTGACACGTTGTGAACCCCGACAAAGACCCTGACAACAGCGGCTGGTGCCCCTGCGCGTGAGTTGCGTACTCACCATAGATATCTGAACATCGTTTGAACCGGTAGCGCGCCGTGTGTTTCTGGCGTTTCCTGTTGGGCAATTTCGTTGCATACAGCGAAATAGAAACAAGCCTCAAATATCGCGCAGAATCAGCATCAAATATCTCGCCGCGCTTCATGACGCCGTATCCCTAGATATCGGCACATCCAAAACAGCAGAGCGAGGGTCTTCTAATAAATAAGGCATGGCGAGTCCAAATTGGCCGCTATTTTTTGATAGCGGATAAATGCCCAATGTGGGCGTGAAATAAACAGAGTTGGGGTCACAGAGGTCACGCTGTCGGTGCCACTGTGCAGGTTTGAACCGAGAACTAATGTTTTCGGGTGATCCTCGACGAAATGGTCGAAGATCGTTGGATGTCCGGATTTGGCGATCTGACGGCTGTCTGCTGTCAGACAACAATCAGAAACCCGGCTGCATTGATGCAGAGTTGAAGGCTGACACTTGATCAGCGTGTGCACCGCTAAACGGTACTGATTGAATTTTGCTCGGCAATGGGTTTTGCGTCAAACGATGCTGACCACTATGCGTCTGCGAACCTGTGGATGCAGTTCATCAATCAACTTTGCAAGCAGCTCCCTGTATGAGTATCCCAGTGCCCTGAGGGTGCCCCTGGCCGATACCCGGCTGGCCAGCATTTGCTCTGGTGCTAAGCGGGCCGTCGTCGGCAAGACGCTTGGTCCGCGAGGTAGACGCTAACCGCGGACCGAGCGCCTTGCCGGGAGAGGTGAGGGTGTATTCAGCAGCTTGCTAGAGAGCGTGCTCACGCCTCTTCCTATTCGAGCTTCGGCGAAGCTTCTTCTAGCGACGACATGACAGCAGCCATGAATGCGTGGGCAATCACTGGCAGCTGACGACCTCGCAAGTGGGCAAGCACCAGGTGACCGCTGGGGAACTGCCGATCAGTGATCTCACGGGCCACTATCTGCCCGCTTTTGTGTACGGCGCCAATGGCGATCTGAAAAGAAATCGCGTGACCATGCTGTAAGCAGCCGTGCAGAAACTCGAAGCTGTTGCTCTCGACCACCGCTCGCAGCTTCACGCTGCTGCGCATCAGGTAGCGCTCTAGCAGTTTTCGGCCACCCGCTTCGCGGTTGGGCAAAACCAGGGGATAGTCCATGCACTCGCGCAGCCGAACACCGCCGGCGCGCTGCGCCAGCGGGTGGCTGCGGTGCATGGTAGCCACGAGCCGTTGCTCGAATTGCGCGACCACCTGAAGGTCGGGCTCATGGGTCAGATTGAAAACGAGCACGAAGTCGGTCTCGAACGCCCGCAGGGCTCGCAGGGCCTGTACGTGATCACCAATATGGACATGGAAATCCACCAGAGGGTGCGTGCGACGAAAGTCGGCCACCAGTTGGGGCATGAATTCAGGCGCCAGCGCCTGGCTGGCCACCAGCTTGACGCTCCCGCGGCGCAAGCCCTGCAACTCCTCAATCTCTGAGCGCACCTCCTCCAGCGCGCTGGCCCGCCCGCGCACGTACTGCACAAACAGCTCCCCGGCGGCGGTCAGCCGCATGCCGCGCGGCAGCCGCTCGAAAAGAGGAACACCCAGCTCGTCTTCCAGATCTTGAATGCGCCGATTCACCGCAGACGGTGCGACATGCAAGGACTCGGCGGCTTGGCGGATCGAGCCGACGCGAGCGACCTCGTCGAAGTATTTGAGAAAGCGCAAGTGGTTCATGAAGGGGGCCTTGCAGGAAGGATGCCCGATCCGTTGCCGAAACGGCAACACAGGTAGCGTTATTCGGCACGAAGGTTCAGCACCGAATGGCATGGTCGGTGCGTGTGTGATCGCCATGAAGAACGCTCCACGCCCCTCTTGTGCACCCACAGCGCCCACCCCGCCGTCTGTATCTGCCTGCTTTGGCCCGGTGGCGCACAACGCCTGGCACTTGGGTGCTGATGGCATTGACCTGGTGCGCCCAGCCATGAGCGCCAAAGCGGTGCACATTGATGCCCAGCCGCAGTGCATCAAGCTCGATATCGTGCGCAGCGTGCTGGTGGTGGTCGACATGCAGAACGATTTCTGCCACCCCAAGGGCTGGTTTGGGCAAAAGGGAATCCAGGTCCGGCCCATGCGCAAACCCATCCCTGCGATTGCCGCGCTGCTGCCCATCTGGCGCGCTGCTGGTGGGACGGTGCTGTGGTTGAACTGGGGGGTGCGCGCCGACCGGCTAAACCTGCCCCCAAACGTGCAGTTCCGAGGCAAGTGCAGCACCGACGGGGTGGGCTATGGCGAAGCCTCGCCCGAGGACCGTGGCCGATCGCTGGTGCCCGGTGAGTGGGGTGCACAGGTGGTCGACGAGCTCAGCGTGGCCGACACCGATATCACCGTCTTCAAGCACCGCCTCAGCGGCTTCTGGGACAACGAGCTCGACAGCATCCTGCGCCTGCGTGGCGTCACCACGTTGCTGTTTGCCGGCGTCAACACCGATCGCTGTGTGTTCAGCACGCTACAAGACGCCGGCTTCCTGGGCTACGACTGTGTGCTGCTGCGAGACGCCTGCAGCACGCCCTCGCCCGCCTATGTCACGCGGGCCATCCACCACATCGTTGAACAGCTGCACGGCTTCACCGCGCGCAGCACCGACCTCGTTTCCGCCCTGGCGGCGCTGAGCCCGAAGCGCCGCGTTTCCTCCACTCCCTCAACTTAAGGAGAACCCTCCCATGCTGCGCATGCGTACTTTACTAACCGCCTTGCTGACCAGTGCTTCCCTGGTGGTGCTGTCGGCACCGGCTCAGGCACAAACCAAGATCAAGATGGTCCTCAACTGGAAGTATCAGGGCCCGCAGGCCTGGTTCTTCATGGCCCAGGACAAGGGTTATTTCAAAGAAGAGGGCCTGGACGTGGAGATCGACCAGGGCGAAGGCTCGTCTGCCTCTATCACCAAGGTGGCAGCCGGTGCCTACCAGGCCGGCTTTGGTGACATCAACGCGCTGATCAACCTGGCTGCCACGCGCCCCGCAGAGGCCCCGGTGGGGGTGTACATGGTCTACAACACGCCGCCCTTCACCGTGGTGGTGAAGAAAGACAGCCCGATCAAGACCCCCAAGGACCTGGAGGGCAAGACGGTCGGCGGCCCGGCCAACGACGGCGCGCTGCGGCTGTTCCCGGCGCTTGCCAAGGTGGCCAAAATTGATGCGAGCAAGGTCAACATCACCCACATGGCGCCCAACCTGCGCGAGCAGATGCTGCTGCGCGGCCAGGTAGACGCCATCTTCGGCTTCACCAACACGGTGTACTTCAGCGCCAAGCTGGTGGGCATCGACCCCGCGAAAGAGTTGCGCTTCATCAACTATGCCGACTACGGCATGGACCTGTACTCCAACGCCATCGTCTTCAGCCGTAGCTTTGCGCGCGACAACCCCAAGGCCGTGACCGGCTTCATCAAGGCCGTGAACCGGGCCATCAATGACACGCTGACCAACACCGAGGCAGCCATGGACACGGTGATGAAGCGCGAACCACTGCTCAAGCGAGAAGTGGAGAAGGAGCGCCTGCTGGCCACCATCAAAGAAGAGATGAACCACCCCGAGATCGCCCGGATCGGCCTGGGCGATGTGGATCCTGAGCGTCTGAAGCGCGCCATCTCGATGGTGGTGGACGCCAACAGCCTGCCACGCACGCCCAGCAATGCGGAAGTCTTCGACCGCAGTTTCCTGCCCCCTCGCACCGAGCGCGCCAGCAAGCTCTGAATCAACAAGGACACGCAATGGATCTCCAACTCAATCACAAAGTGGTCGTCATCACCGGACCGGCCAAGGGCATGGGTCGCGCGGTGACGCTGGCCTTTGCCGAACACGGCAGCCAACTCGTGCTGGCCGGTCGCGACACGGCTGCCATCGAGCCGGTGGCAGTCGAGGCCCGGCAGTTCGGTGTTCCCGTCATCGTTGTGCCCTGCGATCTGACCCAGTCGGTGCAAACCGAGGCCTTGGCCCGCCATGCGCTGGAGGCCTACGGGCGTATCGACGTGCTGGTCAACGTGGCCGGCGGCTCGGGCCCGATCGGCAAGACCGGCTGGGAGACCAGCACGGAGGAGTTCAACGAGATCGTCGAACTCAACATGACTGGCTGCTTTAACACCATGCATGCCGTGCTGCCCACCATGATCGCCCAGCGGGCCGGCAAGGTGGTCAATGTGGGCGGCACCTTCGGCATGCGCGGACGCGCCGGCCGCATGGCGTACTCGGCCAGCAAATGGGGACTGCGCGGCATCACCAAGAGCTTCGCGCTCGAAGCGGGGCCGTTCAATATCAACGTCAACTGTGTGGCGCCGGGCATGGTCGACGGCCCCCGCTTTCGAGAAAAGGTGTGCGCCAACATGGCCAGCAAGCTGGGCATCACACTAGAAGAGGCGATGACGCGCCACGCCGCCGACTATGCGCTCAAGCGCGTGTCCACCGATACCGACGTGGCCAACGCCTGCCTTTTCCTGGCCAGCGACGTGAGCCGCCAGATCACCGGCGTGGACCTCCCCGTCGACGGCGGCTGGGCCAGCCTGTAACCGCGCCGGGCGCTTGCCTCAACCCCTTGAACCCTGGAGATAGAAGAATGAAGAACGTTGACCTGGTCATTCGTGGTGGAAAGATCGTTTCACCCGACCGCATCATCGAAGCCAGCGTGGCCATCGATGGCGAGCGCATCGTGGCGGTGGGACACGACGACGTGATGCCCTCGGCCACCCGTGAGATGCGCGCCGACGGGCTGTACCTGCTGCCCGGCGCCATTGACAGCCATGTGCATTTTCGGGACCCCGGCTACCCGCACAAGGAAAACTGGCAGACCGGCAGCGCCGCGGCGGCCTGCGGAGGGGTCACGACCGTTTTCGACATGCCCAACACCAACCCAGCCACGGGCACGCGGGAAGCATTGGCCATGAAGCTGAAGGCGGCCGAGCGCAGCTTCTGCGATTTTGGCATTCACGCCCTATTCGGCGACGAAACGGTGCACCTCCTCGAAGACCTGCTGGACGCGGGTGCCACCAGCTTCAAAGCGTTTGTTGGCAACACCTTCGGCAACCTGCCCGCCCCCACGGACGGCGCGTTGCTGGAAGGTTTCGAGAAGCTGGCGCCTCTGGGCATTCGCACCGTGGTGCATGCGGAGAACAGTTCCATCATGGCCCGGCGCCAGAAGGCGCTACAGGAAGCGGGCCGCATCGATGCGCAGGCCCACCTGGATGCGCGTCCGGCGGTGGCCGAGATCGAAGCCATCGGTCGCGTGTTGACACTGGCTGAGTGGACCGGCGCCCGTGTGCACATCGCACACCACAGCGCGGCCGATTCGCTCTACCTGCTGCGCGCGGCCAAGGCCAGGGGCGTTGACGTCACGGCCGAAACCTGCCCGCAGTACCTGTTGCTCAACACCGATGACATCCTGCGCCTGGGCGGTATCCTGCGCGTTAATCCTCCGGTACGCGAGCCGCGCCACAACCAGCCCTTGTGGGAGGCCCTGATGGACGGAACCCTAGACATGATCGCGACTGACCACGCGCCGCACACGCCCGAAGAGAAGACGCGCGAGAGCATCTGGGCCTGCGACTGCGGCTTCCCCGGCGTGGAAACACAGATGCCGCTGATGTTGACGCAGGTGAACCGCCAACGTGCCACGCTCATGGACTACGTCAAGTGGAGCGCGGTAGCACCCGCCAAGGCCTGGGGCCTGTACGGCACCAAAGGCGTGATTGCCGTGGGCGCGCACGCCGACATCGCCTTTGTGGACATGGCACAAACCGGCACGCTGTCACAAGGCCGCCTGAAGTCCATCAGCAAGCTGTCCCCCTGGCACGATCGCGCCGTGCAGGGCTACCCGGTGCACACGTTGCTGCGCGGTCGTTTCGTCATGCAGCACGGCAAGCTGATGGAAGAAGCCATCACCCATGGCTGTTCTGTCAAGGGTATCCAGGCCATGCCACTGCCACAGCCGCGCAACCAGCAGCACTACACCAGCGCGATCCTCACGCCGCCGCCAGGCGTGCGGCCCAACGCGCTGCCCGCGGCCGAGGTCGAACGATGAACACGGTGCAATGCGTTGAGGTGTTCCGGGTGCCGTGCAGCAACCCCGGTGATTTGCGCGGCGTGCAGGCGCTGATGGATCAGGGTGCCCTGCAAGCATCGCAGATCGTGGCCGTGATGGGCAAGACCGAGGGCAACGGCTGCGTCAACGACCACACGCGAGATTTTGCCGCCACCAGCTGGTGCCACTTCCTGGCGACGCACCTAGCGTGCAGCCCGGCCCAGGTGGCCGATCGCGTGGCGCTGGTGATGTCCGGTGGGACCGAAGGGGTGCTCTCGCCGCATTTCACGGTGTTTGCCAGAGGCTGGGCACCCGCTCCGGGCCATGGGCAAAAGCGTTTGGTGGTGGGCATTGCCCATACCCGGGATTTTCATCCCGAGGAGATCGGACGGCGCGCCCAGATCGTGGCCACGGCCGACGCCACGCGGGCGGCGATGGCCGATGCCGGCATTTCGGATGAAGCAGATGTTCATTTTGTCCAAGTCAAGTGCCCCCTGCTGACGGCGGACAAGGTGCAGGCGGCGCTGGCACGAGGCCAAGAACTGGTGACGCACGATGCCTACGAGTCGATGGGCTTCTCGCGCGGCGCCTCGGCGCTGGGCGTGGCAGTGGCGCTGGGCGAGGTGCCGCTGCCAAGCGTCGAGGACTCGGTAGTGCTCTCCGACTGGACGCTGCATTCAAGCCATGCCTCTGCATCGGCCGGCATTGAGCTGGAACACAACGTGGTCATCGTCCTCGGCGAAGCCGCCGGTGCCGCCTCCCCCATTCGGATCGGCCACACCGTCATGCGCGATGCGGTGGACAGCGCCAGTGTGCGCCGGCTGCTGCGCGAACATTTCGACATCGACCCCGACAGCCCGATGCTTCAGCAGCGCCTGGTCAATCTGCTGGCCAAGGCCGAAGCCAGTCCCGATGGCCGTGTGCGCGGCGAAAGACACACCATGCTGAACGATTCAGACATCAATTCCACACGTCATGCACGCGCCGCTGTGGGCGCCGTTCTGGCATCGGTGGTCGGGCAAACCGCGCTGTACGTGTCCGGCGGTGCCGAACACCAAGGCCCTGCAGGAGGCGGTCCCGTGGCCGCACTCGTGCGCGTTGAAACCACAGGAGCTGCACATGACTGATCCCTTTATCGAACTGAGCAACGTCACGCTGCAATACGGTGGCGGCACCCTGGCGCTGGCACAGACCGATCTGCGCATCCCCCAAGGCGACTTCGTGGCGCTCGTGGGCCCCAGCGGTTGCGGGAAAAGCACGATCCTCAAACTGGTGGCCGGACTCCTCAAGCCCAGCTCGGGCGGCGTGGTGGTGGCCAAGCGCGAAGTCGTGATGGCCGGCACCGGCCCCAGCGTCGAGGCGGTGGGTGGCTTGGCCGCCAAGGTGCGCATCGGTCTGGCGTTCCAGAACCCCACCATGCTGCCCTGGCTGACGATCCGCGAAAACGTGATGATCCCGTTGAAGATCGTCGAGCCTTTCCGGCAAGACTGGGCCAGAAAAAAGAAGGGTGAATACGCCGAGCGCGCCGATGCGCTGCTGGCCCAGGTCGGCCTCAAAGGCTTCGGCGACAAGCGGCCCTGGCAGCTGTCGGGCGGCATGCTGCAGCGCGCCTCGCTGTGTCGCGCCCTGGTGCATGAGCCTCAGCTGCTGTTGCTCGACGAGCCCTTCGGTGCCCTGGACCAGTTCACACGCGAAGAGCTCTGGGCCATCCTGCAATCGCTTTGGATGACGCAGCGTCCGACCGTTCTGCTGGTCACGCACGACTTGCGCGAGTCGGCGTTCCTGGCCAACCGGATCGCCGTGATGAGCGCCCGTCCGGGCCGTATCCTGGAAGAGCGTGAAGTGCCGTTTGCCCGCCCGCGAACGCTGGAGATGAGCTACTCGCCCGAGTTCGCCACGCTGGTCCAGCAACTTCGCATGCGCATCTCGCACGCACGAACGCCGGTAGAGGGCGACCCGCCTGAAACCGTCCCTGCCCTCAACCTGATGAAGGTGTCCGCATGAACGCATTGAACCCCCAAACCCGGCAGCGCCTGCTCTCCGCGACTGCACTGATCGGCTTCTTCGTGCTATGGGAGCTGGCTTGCCTCGCCTCCGGCGTGTCCGACTTGATCTTGCCTCGACCTTCGCAGATCGCCGATGTGCTCTGGACCAAGATGCCGCTCCTGTGGCCGCACACGGTGCAGACCATCTACACCACGCTCACCGGCTTCGCTCTCGGAGTGTCGATCGGGATCGTTGTCGGTATGATCATCGGATCGTCCAAGCTCGCCTACGATGTGGCGTACCCGCTGTTGGTGGGATTCAGCAGCATCCCCAAGGTCGCCGTGGTGCCCCTCTTCGTGGTGTGGTTCGGCGCTGGTACCGTGCCAGCAGTGCTCACGTCCATGGTCATCAGCATCTTCCCTGTGGTGGTGAACGTGGCCACGGGCCTGGCCAACACCGAGCCCGAACTGGAAGACGTGCTGCGCGTTCTGGGCGCCAAGAAGCTCGACATCCTCTGGAATGTGAGTTTGCCGCGTGCCCTGCCTTACCTGTTCGCGTCGCTCAAGATCGCCATCACGCTGGCGTTTGTGGGCACGGTGCTGGCTGAAACGGTGGCTGCCAACAAGGGCATCGGCAACGTGATGATCATCGCTAGTGGCAACTTCGACGTGCCCATGGTGTTTGCCGGCCTCGTCATCCTGGCCGTGATGGGCGTGATGCTCTATGTCGCCTCGGCGTTCCTGGAACGCCGCATGACCGGCTGGGCACAGCGCAAGGACAGCAGCGGCAGCGTGGTGATGGCATGAAGCCGCCGCTGAGCAGCGTGGCCGTGTTCTGCGGCTCCAATTTCGGTGCTGCGCCCGAATACGCGGTGGCCGCCGCGCAGCTGGGCACACTACTCGCGCAGCGCAGCCTGACGCTGGTCTACGGCGGCACGCACAAGGGCCTGATGGGCGTGGTGGCCGACGCCGCATTGGCTGCAGGCGGCACGGTCGTGGGCGTCATCACCCAGCGCCTGCACGACCGTGGCCATCTGCACGATGGATTGACACGCCACGAGATCGCACCTGACATGCGGGCCCGCAAGGCGCGCATGTCCGAACTGGCCGACGCCTTCATCGCACTACCAGGCGGCCTGGGAACTCTGGAGGAACTGCTCGAAGCCGCTACGCTGACGCAGCTGGGTGACCACCAAAAGGCATGCGCTGCGCTGGACGTACGCGGCTTCTACTGCCCGCTACGCGCCCTGCTGGAAACCGCCACCGACGAAGGGTTTCTCAAGCCTGAGCACCGCGACATGTTCGTGATCGAAACCGACCCGGCGCGCTTGCTCGATGCGCTGGCCGCCTGGACACCCCCAACCGTCAGCAAGTGGATCGGCCAGCCCGGTTCCTGAATCCAACAAACAAAACATCACCTATGACACGCATACGCATTACCGCTGCTGGCCACACCTTCATCGCCGAGACGCACCCCGATGCGCCGCTCACGGTGGCGGCTTTCATGAATCTGCTGCCCTACAGGCAGAAGCTGATCCACGTCCGCTGGAGCGGCGAGGGCGTGTGGGTACCGCTGGGCGAGTTTCAACTGGGCGTGGGATTCGAGAACCACACCAGCCACCCCTCGGTGGGCGACATTCTGTTCTACCCTGGCGGCTACAGCGAGACCGAAATCATCCTCGCTTACGGCGCCTGCAGCTTCGCCAGCAAGATGGGCCCGCTGGCCGGCAACCACTTTCTGACCATCGTCGAAGGCCGACAACACTTGCGCAAACTTGGCACGACCGTGTTATGGCAAGGCGCGCAGGATGTGGTTTTTGAAAAGATGTGACGATATCGCACTCGGATTCAATACGGCCGATAGGAGACCGATATTTGGTCCGTCAGTAAGGAGGTTGTACAGGATTTTGTGTAAGCGGACAATCCAACGCAGGCGTGAGCCCGCATGTCCGTAAACACAATGACAATCAAGAAGTACGAACTATCCGAAGAACTGCTGGCCAGCCTGCTGGCCGACTACAAGCAGCCTGAAGACTTGATAGGCGAGCACAGCCTGCTCAAGCAGCTCACCAGACGGCTGGTGGAGAAGACCCTCAAGGGTGCGTTCGGTGAATTGCCCATCGAAATACCCCGTGACCGCCACGGCAGCTTTGAGCCCCAACTCATTCCCAAGCACCAGATCCGCTGGGCAGGTTTTGACGACAAGATCATTTCCCTGTTCGCCCGTGGCATGACTGTGCGCGAGATCCAGAGCCACTTGCAGGAGATGTAAGGCCACACGGAGATCGAATCTTCGTCAACTAATGTCTGCCCTGTTTACACAAAAATTCTGACACCGCTACGTAGCGGAGAACGTCAAATGATGCTGTCCACTTAAGGAGGATGGGCCGCCATATTGCATGCTCCGTATCTTTTTTGGAAACTCTGCAGCAGAGCAATGGTCATTTGCAATAAGTTTTCTATCGAGACTTGGCGAGTTTGTTTTTGCCGACTTGGTGTGACATTAGTCCTTGTGCGGTGCAAATCCACAGAACCGACGCTCACAAAAAAATCAAATGGAAACAATAGGTTAGAACCGTATGATGGAGATTAGTGCGGTCTCACGTCATTTGATACATTCGCAAGTAGATCAATTTTTCTACTCTCCGAAGCCAAGGGTCGTGGGTTCGATCCCCGCCAGCCGCACCAGTCACAGCGCCGAGGCCATTCAACCAGATGGCCGCGCAGACCTTGCCGAGCCCGTCTCAAGGGCCTCCTGTAGCCCCCACCAGCCCCCATGACTTGGGATGAACATTTCTGATGAGCCAGTGGTCAGCGTTCTGAAAACTGCGCGGATATCAAGGCACATCAACTTTCTTGGCCTGCGAAGCCACACGTACCGCCTGCCCATCGGTCACCAGACTGCCGGGGTACAACACCACCTGCTCCCCTTCGCGCAACCCATCCTTGAGCCAGGCCACCTCGGCATTTCTGTCGTGCAATAACACCGGCCTGGCGCGGGCGTGGCCAGCGGTGACGACCAACACGCGCCATTGCGCGCCGTCGCGCACCAGCGCGGCCGTGGGCACCAGCAGGGCGTTGGGCTGGGACAACACGGTGATGCGGGCATCCACCCGGTAGCCGTCGCCCAGCTGCGCGGCGCTGGACGGCGGCAGGTCCACCACCACATTCACGCGTTGCTCCTCGATGCCCAGCGCCGATACCTTGGTGAACGCCACCGGCTCGACCCGGGTGACCTGGCCCGCCATGGCGGGCGCGCCGCCGCCGGGTGACAACTGCACGGGCGCGCCGGGCCGGATGCGGGCCACCTCGCCCGACAACACGTCGATCACCGCTTCCATGGCCGCGGTGTTGCCGATTTCCAGCAGCGGCTGCCCGGCTGTGACGGTCACGGCGCTGTCCTGGTACAGCTTGAGCACCTGACCGTCCACCGGGCTGGTGAGGTGCCAGCGCCCGCTGGCCTGGCCTGCGGCGGTGGGTTCGGCGCGGGCCAGCGCGGCACGGGCTTCGGCCAGGGCGTGGTCGGCCACACCTTGTTCGGCCTGTGCGGCGCTGAGCGCCTGCTGGGTGGCCTGGCGGGCCAGCGTGGCCTGATCGCGGGCGGCGGCGGAAATGAAGTTGTCTTGTGCCAGTTGGCTGGCGCGATCGGCCTCCAGGGTGGCGCGTGCCAGCTCGGTGCGGGCGCGTTGCACCTGGGCGGCGGCGGCGTGGCGGGCGGCATCGGCACTGCCGACGCGTTGCTGCAACACACTGCGGGTGCGGGCGTCGATCATCTGCGGCGCGGCGGGCTCCAGGGTCACCAGCAGGTCACCGGCTTTCACCACATCACCCACCTTGAGGCTTGGGCGCAGCAGCGCCGCCTGGGTGGGTGCGGCCACGATGTAGCGGGTTGTGACGCGCAGGCGGCCATCTTCTTCGATGGCCTGCTCAAAGGTGCCGATGCGCACGGTGGCTACCTCCACCGGCAGCGGGCGCGGGCGGTAGACGGCCACCAGCAACGCGGCCGCTGCGGCCAGCGCTAGCGCGCCGACCAGCCAGCGCCGGGATTTTTTGACAGGGGTTTTCTCGTTCATTCGCGTACTTTCAAAACAGCCACCAGGTCCAGCCGGTCGATCTGGCGGCGCACCAGCAACGCGCTGGCGATGCCTGCCGCCAGCACAATCAGCCCGGCCGAGGCGTAGGTGGACGGCTCGATCACGACCGAAAAATCAATCGCATCAGACGACATCAACTGCATCATCAGCGTGGCCAGCAGCCAGCCCAACACGGCGCCCACCGGCAACGCCAGCAGTAACTCGGCGCCGAGCTCGGCCAGCAGCAAAATCGACACCTCGGCGCGGGTCATGCCCAGCACCCGCAGGCTGGCCAGCTCCCAGGCGCGCTCGGACAGCGAAATCCGCGCCGCGTTGTAGATGATGCCCACCGCCATCGCCACAGCAAACAGCGTCAGGATGCCGCTGAAGACACCCATGTTGCGCGAGGTGGTTTTGTTGAAGTTGGCCATGGAACCGGCTTTGTCAAACACCGCATTGATCAGTGGCGCCGCTTTCACGGCGGCCCAGAAGGGGTCCATGGCCTGCGGGTCCACCTGCAACACCGCGTCGGCCACACCATCGCCATCGCGCGCCAGGGCGTTCATGGTCTCCAGGTTCATGTACAGCAGTTTGCCAAACAGGGTGTGGACGATGTCGACCACCTCGACCTCGGTGTGCACCTGGCGCCACAGGCGGAACTCCAGCGCCAGATGGTCCCCCACCCGCGCATCGAGCGCGCGCGCCAGCAGCGCCGACAGCACCACGCCGTGGCTGGGCATGGGCACCGCGCCGCGTTGCTCGTCCACCACCCGCATCAGCTGGGCGTCCGTGCGGTAGCCGGTCAGCGCCGTGTCTTCGCTGCGGCCACGCAGGTGCAAGCGCACCGGCTCGGTGCGGTAGGGCTCGGCGGCCATCACGCCGGGCAGACGCTTCAAATCCTGCACCACACTGAGCGGCACCGGGCGCTGGAAGTTGACCAGCACATCGCCCTGCTGCACCTGGCGGAACTGCACATCCACGATGTGGGCGATGGCATCCAGCCAGAACGCGCCTGAGATTTGCAACGCCACCGCCAGCGCAATACCGGTCACGGTCAGGGCGGCGCGCAGCGGGCGGCGCTCGAAGTTGCGGATCACCATCATGGCGCCGGTGCTGACCCGGTGGCCCAGGCCGAGCCGCTCGATCAGCGTGGGCTTGAAGCTGGGCGGCGCTGGCGGCAACATGGCTAGCGCGGGTTTGAGCCGCACCACGGCATGGATGGCGGTCCAGGTACCCAATGCCGCGGCGCTGGCGGCGATCAGCACCGAGGTGACAACCAGCCACGGGTTGGTGCCATAGGCCAGGCCGTTGAAACGAAACACCTCGTCATACAGCCCCAGCATGGCACGACCGATCAGCTCACTCACGCCCAGACCTACCAAGACACCCAGCCCGGCAATCACCAGCGCCAGCTGGATGTAGTGCCAGGCAATGGCGCCGTCGCTGTAGCCCAGCGCCTTGAGCGCGGCAATCTGGCTGCGCTGGGTGGCCACCTGGCGGCTCAGCACCACATTCAGGATGAACATGGCCACCGCCAGAAAAATAGACGGCAGCACCGTGCCCATCACCTTGAGTGAGGCCAGTTCGTCTTCCACAATCTTGGCCGACAACAGCTTGTCGCGCCCGGTCGCACCAATGGCCCCATACGGTGCCAGCAGGTGATCCACACCGGCGATCACCGGCTGCACCGCGGCGCCGGTGTCCAGCCGAAGTGCCAGCTGGTTGAACGCGCCCTGCATGTCAAAGGCTTCCAGCATGCGCTCTGCATCAACCCACCAGATGCCAAACGACTGGTCATCCGGCGCACCGCCCTGCGAGGCAAACACGTATTCGGGCGACGCCACCGTGCCGACCAGCAACAGGCGTTCGCGTTTGCCGTTCAGGATGGCAAACACGCTGTCGCCGGGATTCAGCTGGCGCGCCGCCGCAAAACGGTCGCTGACCATGGCTTCCAACACGCTGCCCGCCTCTGGCCAGCGCCCGCGTTTCAGGGTCAGCGCGTTCATGCCCTGGCGGTTGGCGTGCAACTGCGCCAGTGCCACCCCGATGAAGCGCCCGGTCACCGGCGGCGCCACGCCGGGCAGGTCCACCTGGGCGTCAAACACCACATCGAGCTTGACCTCGGCCACACCGGGCAAGGCGGCCAGGCGCTCACGCAGGTGGACCGGGGCACGTTTGACGCTGGCAAACACATCGGCCAGCCGGTTGTCGCGGTAAAAGTCATCACGCGAGCCCTGCAGCGAGGCATGCACCGAGAACATGCCGACAAACCCGGCCACCCCGATCGCCACCACCAGCGCAATCGTGGCCATCTGGGCCCGCAGCCGGGTCAGGTCGCGCCAGAGTTTGATGTGGAGGGCTTTCATGGTTTACCAGGCCAGGCTGGCGGCCGCGACTTTGTGTGGGTTGGCGCGCTCTTCCACAATGCGACCATCGGCCAGGCGCAGCACCCGGTCGGCCATCTCGGCAATGGGCGCGTTGTGGGTGATGACCACGGTGGTGGTGCCCAGCGTGTGGTTCACCTGCTCAATGGCCTGCAGCACCATCACGCCGGTGGCGCAATCGAGCGCGCCGGTGGGCTCATCACACAGCAACACGGCGGGGTTTTTGGCAATCGCCCGGGCAATCGCCACGCGTTGCTGCTCACCGCCCGAGAGTTGCGAGACAAAGTGGTTCATGCGTTCACCCAGGCCCACCAGTGCCAGCGCGTCTTCAGGGCGCATTGGGTCCGTGGCCAGGTCGGTCACCAGCGCCACGTTTTCACGCGCGGTCAGGCTGGGGATCAGGTTGTAGAACTGGAACACAAAGCCCACATGCTCGCGCCGGTAACGTGTCAGCTCGGCATCGCCGGCGCCAATGAGTTCGTGCGTCTGGCCCGCATGGGTCCAGCAGGCCGAGCCGCTGGTGGCGCTGTCCAGGCCGCCCAGAATATTGAGCAGGGTCGACTTGCCGCTGCCGGAGGCCCCCAGCAGCACCACAAATTCACCTTGCACGATGTCCAGGTTCACCCCGCGCAAGGCGTGCACGGCGGTGTCGCCCGCGCCATACACCTTGGTCAGGCCACGGGCGCTGAAAACCGGTGCGGGGAGTGTGGGTGGGGTGTCCATCTCGGTCGGCTCAAGAGGAAGTCTGAGCTTACGCCGAAACGCTGCGGCGCAACAGTGGGGCTGGCCACGTACCGGCCGGTCAAAGCGATTACCCCGCGCAACATCACACCCACGCTGGCGCAGCCAGGTCTGCGGGAGATGGCTGACATGAGGGCCTTGCCTGGAGGCCTCGCGTGCATTTTTGTCCGCCCCTGCCTTGCAGGATGCCACGCCTCCTAAAATGCCAGCTCTTCCCAGTTCAGGAAACGACCACTTCGGCGACGGGCTCAACTCTTTTGCATGGCTTCCGACGACTCTCCACACGTCTTTCTAACCGCAGATCAACTGCGTGTCGGCGTTTTTGTCCTGCTGGATTTGCCCTGGTTTCAACACGACTTTGCGCTCAACAGTTTCAAGATCCGCACGGATGATCAGCTGCGCGAACTGCGCGCCCTGAAGCTGGCGCGCTACCGCTTCGACCCCGCCCGCAGCGACCCGCTGCCCGGGCTCACGCCCCTGAACGACGACCTGGCAGGCAGAGCGTTGGACCCCGGTCTGGCGCCGGGCGCCGCGCCAGCCCAGCTGGCCGATCCGAGGGATGCGGAGGCCATGGACAAGCGCCAGCGCATGGTGAGGGTCCAACAGCGCCGTGTCGCCATTGCGCAGGTGGAAAAAGCTTTTGCCAAGGCCGCCACCGTCATGAAGAGCCTGAGCCGCAACATTTACGCCCGTCCCCAGGAAACGCTGGACGAACTCGGCGCGCTGGTGCAAGACATGGTGACCGCCTTTCTGGACAGCCCCGATGCCACCTTGCACGTGATGAGCGACAAGTGTGGTGGCGAAGATGTGTATTTCCACAGCCTGAACGTCACCATCCTGGCCATGATGCTGGCCAAAGGCCTGAACCTGAGCCCCGAGGTGGCGCGCGAGATGGGCATCGGTGCGATGCTGCACGACCTGGGCCTGAACGACATTCCCGATCGCATTGCCAGAAAACCCGCCAGCGAATCCACCACGGCCGAGCGCAATTTGCGCGCCACCCACATTGATCTGGGTGTCGCGCTGGGCCGCCGCGTCGGGCTGTCGGCGCAGGCGCTGGCGGTGGTGGCGCAGCACCATGAATGCGATGACGGCACCGGCTACCCGCTGGGCCTGAAGGGCCCCGAGATGAGTCTGGCCGCCAAAGTGGTGGCGCTGGTCAATTTTTACGACAACCTGTGCAACCCGCCCGATATCCACCGCGCCATGACGCCGCACGAAGCGCTGTCGTACATGTTTGCGCAATGCCGCAGCAAATTTGACGCCCAGGCCCTGCCATTGCTCATCCGCAGTCTGGGGGTGCACCCGCCGGGCTCGATCCTGCTGCTGTCGGACCAGTCGCTGGCGGTGGTGACCTCGGTCAACCCGGGCAAACCGCTGCGTCCCTGGGTGCTGGTGTATGACGCCAGCATCCCGAAAGACGAGGCCATCACGCTCAACCTGGCGTATGAGCCGCACCTGAGCATCATCAAATCGATCCGGCCCGGCCAGTTGTCACCCAGCGTGAGTGCCTATCTGAACCCGCGAAAACGCACGACCTACTTCTTTGACGCAGGCGGCCCCGAAGAACCCACCGGAGCACGCTGATGCCCATGGAGAACTTGCTGCTGGATGTGTCGAGTGAAATGTTGATGCTGCTGGATGCGCGCTCGATGCGCATCCTCAGCGCCAACCAGGCCGCGCACGATCAACTGCACTATCCCGCCGGCACCCTGGTGGGCTGCGCCATGAGCGACATCGAGTGCGCCATCTCCGACCTGTTTTTCTGGGATGAGCTGCGCGCCAGCGCGGGTCCCCTGGACGCCACGGGCAGCTACCGCCGCCTGGATGGGGCGATCATCGAGATACGCAAACACGTCCGCCCATCGGGCCCGCAGGCTGAGTTTTATGCGGTGCGGGCCCGGCCGATGCGCGGCACGCCACGCTTCGAGCCGGAAAACACCGACCTCGGGCTGCACCTGGCGGCCACGCTGGAGGCCACCGAAGACGCGCTGGTGCTGACCAACAACGACGGCGACATCCTGAACATGAACCGGCGGTTTGCCGAGTTGTGGCCACTGCCGCAGGCGCTGCTGGAGGCGCGTGATGACCAGGGCATCGTGGCATTCCTCAACAGCTTGTTGCGGGGTGACACGGGCCAAGCCCACCCGCCCACCATGCTCAGCCAGGTGATTGGTCTGCAGGCCGAGCCGGTGGGTGACACCTTCGAGACCTTGACGCTGCATGACAGCCGGGTGATTGAATGTTTTTCACATCCGGCGCGCAACTGCGACCGCACCATCGGCCGGGTGTTTTGTTTCCGTGACGTGACCGAGCGCATCCAGTACGAGACTTCGCTGAAGGAAGCGCGCGACAAGGCCGAGCTGGCGATGCGCGGCAAGGCGCAATTTCTGGCCAACATGAGCCACGAAATCCGCACCCCCATGAACGCCATTCTGGGCATGCTCAAACTGCTGCAGGGGACCGACCTGAACGCCCGGCAAAACGATTACACCAGCAAGGCCCAGGGGGCGGCGCAGTCGCTGATGGGGCTGATCAACGGCATCCTGGACTTCTCCAAAATCGACGCAGGCAAGATGACGCTGGAGCTGCAGCCCTTCAAGCTGGACCTGCTGCTGCAGGACCTGTCGGTCATCCTGTCGTCCACGCTGGGCAAAAAGCCGCTGGACGTGCTCTACGACATCGACCCCACCCTGCCGGCCTACCTGGTGGGTGATGCGCTGCGGCTGCAGCAGGTGCTGCTCAACATCAGCGGCAACGCCATCAAGTTCACCGAGCAGGGCGGGGTGGTGTTGCAGATCCGGGTCATGGCGCGCACGGCCCAGCAGACCACGCTGCGCTTTGCGGTCAAAGACACGGGCATCGGCTTGACGGCCGAGCAGCAAGCCTGCATCTTTGAAGACTTTTCCCAGGCCGAGGCCTCGACCACCCGCCGCTACGGCGGCACCGGGCTGGGCCTGTCCATCAGCAAGCGTCTGGTGACGCTGATGGGTGGCGAGCTGCAGCTTGACAGCGTACCCGGCCAGGGCAGCACCTTTTATTTCTCCCTGACCCTGGCCAACGCCCCGGTCACCGAGCCAGCGGGCCCCGGCCAGACGCCACGCCAGCCCGAGGTGCTGGATGTGCTGGTGGTGGACGACAACCCGGTGGCGCGCGATGTGCTGGCCACCATCGCCCAGTCACAGGGCTGGCAGGTGGCCACCGCTGCGTCCGGGCCACAGGCGCTGGATCGCGTGGCCACGCGGGCAGCACGCGGGCAGGCACCGTTTCAGGCCGTCTTCATCGACTGGGAAATGCCTGGCATGGACGGCTGGGAGACCCTTGCGCGCCTGCGCCAGATCATGGCAGGCGGCCCGCTGCCCACGCTGGTGATGGTCACCCGGCACGACCGCAACGCCCTGGCGCTGCGCACTGAGGCGGAACAGGCCAGCCTGCAGGCCTACCTGATCAAGCCCTTCACGCCGTCGGTGTTGGTCCAGGCCGTCACCCAGGCCCGGCTGGGTTGCGGCAATTTGCGCGCGCACAGCCGACCCACGGCGCAAACAACCGGTCGCTTGCAGGGCATGCGGCTCTTGGTGGTGGAAGACAACCTGATCAACCAGCAAGTGGCACGCGAACTGCTGCAAGGCCAGGGGGCGTTGGTGACGCTGGCCGACAACGGCGCCTGTGGCGTGCAAGCGGTGGCCGAGGCCCAAAACAACCTGCCGTTTGACGCGGTGCTGATGGACATCCAGATGCCGGTGATGGACGGTTTTGCCGCCACCCGCGCCATCCGCCAGGATGTGGGTCTGAGCCAATTGCCGGTGATTGCCATGACGGCCAATGCCATGGCCAGCGACCGCGACGCGTGCCTGGCTGCGGGCATGAACGACCACGTTGGCAAACCGTTTGACCTGCAGCACCTGGTCAGGTTGCTGCTGGAGATCACGGGCTTTGATCCGGCTAAAAAACCTTCAGGCCCTTGAGCATCACCATCAGGATCAGCGCGGGCGACACATAACGCAGCAGGAAAAACACCGCCCGGGCCACCCGGTGGTTGTGTAATTGACCGTGGTTGGTCAAGGACCGGCTGAACTTCTCGAAGCCCCACACCCAGCCGACAAACAGCGCGATGAAAATGCCGCCGACGGGCAGGAGGATGTTGGACGACACAAAGTCAAACAGGTCAAACGGCGTCATCCCGGCCAGTTTGAAGTCGGCCAGTGTGCTGTTGCTCAGGGCGCTGGTCGACCCCAACAGCACCAGCAGCCCCATGGTCAGCAGCGTGGCCTTCGGGCGCGACCAGCCCATGCGCTCATGCAGAATGGCCACCGGCACCTCCATCAGCGACAACATGGCCCCGGTGGCGGCGATGGACGCCAGCACAAAAAAGACCACCATCAGCGCTTGCCCCATCGGAATCTGCGAAAACACCGCCGGAATGGTGATGAAAACCAGCGCGGGCCCGGCCGTGGGCGCAAACCCGAAGGTGAACACCGCCGGAAAAATGGCGATGCCCGCCAGCATCGAGATGCACACATCCGCCGCCATGACCCGCACCGTGGTGAGCGGGATGTTCTGGTCGTCCCGGAAATAGCTGCCGTAGGTCATCATGGTGCCCATGCCGATCGACAGCTTGAAAAATGCCAACCCCATCGCGGTCAGCACCACCGAGGCGGTGATCTTGCTGAAGTCAGGCTGAAACAGAAACGCCAGACCTTGCACCGCCTTGTCCAGGGACAGGCTGACCGCGCACAGCAGCACCAGCAGCAGCAACAAGATCGGCATGAGCTTCTTGGTGATGGCCTCGATGCCTTTGGTCACCCCCAGCAGCAAAATGCCGCCAATAAACGCCAGTACACCCCACTGCCACAGCAGCGACTGCAGCGGGTCGCTGATCAGCGCGCCAAACGCGGCCTCGGTCACCTGCGGGTCGCTGCTCAGGATGGCGCCGCTGGCGGCCTTGACCACGTAGGCAAACACCCAGGCGACCACTTCGGAATAGAACGACAGGATCAGAAAAGCGGCCAGCATGCCCGCCACCCCCATCAGCCACCACGGCTGGCCTTTGGGCGCCAGGGTTTGCAAGGTGGTGATAGGGTTGGCCTTGCCTGCGCGCCCCAGCGAAATCTCGGCCATCATCACCGGCAGCGCCACCAGCACCGTGGCCAGCACATACACCAGCAAGAAGCCCGCCCCGCCATTGGCACCGGTCAGGTACGGGAATTTCCAGATGTTGCCCAAGCCCACGGCGGAGCCGAGGGTGGCTGCCAGCACGCCAAAGCTGCTGGTGAAACCGGCGCGCGCCAGTGCCGGTGTGAGCCGCGTTGCGGCTGTGGTGTCATTTTTTGCCATGTTTTCTGTGCTCTGTGCAGGCGGTTTGATACGCCGCGATTGTCGCGTGCGCCAAGCCTTCGCCACAGGGCCTTGTTGGCCGTCAGCGCATCAGGTGGGCCCCGTCGCGGTGGTCAGCGGCGGTGGGGGCTGTCCGGCAGGCGATCAAAGCGGTTGCGGATGCCGTCGCCATCACGGTCACGGTCGTAGCGGTTCACAACGCCATCGCGGTCCCGATCACCATAGGGGCCATAGAGCCGTGCCTGCTGCCACTGGCCGCGCTGGTGGCCCGCGTCGTACATGTTGGGAATGCCATCCCGGTCCCGGTCGCCATACGGGCCGCGGCTCTGCCAATTCTGCCCGCTGTAGTGTCGGCCCTGGTCAAAGTGCCGGTTGTAGTGCGGGGCGGGGGCGAAGTAGGCCCTGGGTGTCACATACACCGGTGCGCTCTGCACATACACGCCGGGCACCTGCACGCCGACAGAGAAAGTCACATCGCTGCGGGCCTGTGCCGATGAGGCTGCTGCGAGCGCGCCCAGGGCAATGGCGACGGTTGCAAGCGATGGGAGGGTGATGCGAGGTTTCATGAAAACTCCTTGAGGGTAAGTGTGGCCCCCATCTTGCGCGTGCCGGACTGAACGCAAGCTGAACCGATGCATGAAAGTTGGTCGGCGGCCGGGCTTAAGCGCGCGGCAACACGATGTCGACTTGCGCCCCGCCCGCAGGCGTCTTGGCCAAGCTCAACTCACCGTGGTAGCTGGCCACCAGGTCATGCACCACTGACAGCCCGATGCCGTGCCCGGGCACCGATTCGTCCAGGCGCACGCCGCGCGCCAGTTTGGCTTGCGGGTCGGCAAAACCAGGGCCGTCGTCCGTGACGCGGATGGTCAGGCCGTGCGCGTCAAGCCACAGGCGCACGCCCACCTCGTGCCTGGCCCATTTGGCAGCGTTGTCGAGCACATTGCCCAGCATCTCAAACGCGTCACCCTCGTCAAGACGCCAGGCCAAATCCGGCGGGCAGACCACCGAAAACGCCAAGTTCTTGTCCTGATAGACCTTGGCCAGGGTGTCGCAAACCCTTTGCAATACGGGTGCCAGCACCAGGTTGGGCGCAAAGCGGTTGGCGCCGCGGGCACCGGCCCGGCCCAGCTGATGCCGCACGATGTCGTCCATGCGGCTGACCTGCTGCGCCACGGAGGCGGATAACTCAGCAGGTTCAGCCAGGGCGGCCCGCATCGCCGCCAGCGGCGTTTTCAGGCTGTGGGCCAGGTCGGCCAGCGCGTCCTGGTAGCGGGTTTGGCGCGCCTGTTGCTGGTCAATCAGCAGGTTGAGGTTGTGGCTGAGTCCGGCCAATTCGCTGGGGTAGCGGCCTTCGACCCGGGTTTGTGCGCCGGTCTCGATGTGCTGGATTTCGCGCGCCATGTGCCGCAACGGTGCCAGGCCCCAGCGCAACAGCACAGTCTGGGTGAGCAGCAGCAGCAGACCTGTGGCGCCCAGCCAGCTCCACAGGGTGCGCTGGAAGGTTGCCATCTCCTGAGCCAATTCGGCCGTGTCCTCCAGCACTGCAAAAGCCAGGTGCGTCACCTGGTCATTTACCGCCCAGGTGACCGCGTAGGTGGCGGCCAGAAAGGCCCGGCCCGACGCGGCGGCGTCACCGCCAGGCGCCTGAGCCGCTGCCACCGTGTCAAAGCGCCATTGGCCCGTGGCCTGGCTGCGCTGAAACGGTGCCTGGACCCCCGCCGTGGACGACGACTGCCAGGTCTCGCCGCTGCCCAGGTTGTGGATGCTGGCATACAGCCCCGAGCCCGGCAAGGACAAACGGGGCTCTGCCAACGAAGGCGGCATGACCAGACGGCCCGCGCCATCCAGCTCCGCTGCCGCCATCAACACGTAGACGGTGGTTTGCAGCCGGGCAAATCGTTGCGCCCGGATGCTGTCAGCAAAAGCCTGTTGCACCGCCCAGCCCGCCAGGGCCAGAAAAGCCAACAACACCAAAAAAGCGCCCCAGGTCAGGCGGGTGCGGATGGACAGTGGCACCTTCACAGCAGCACAAAGCGGTAACCGCGACCGCGCAGCGTTTCAATCGGCGCCAAGCTGCCCTCGGGGTCGAGTTTGCGCCGCAGTCGCCCGATCAGCACCTCCAGCACATTGCTGTCGCGGTCTTCATCGTGCGGGTACAGGTAGTCCGACAGCTCCTGTTTGCTCACCACCCGGGCGCGCTCGCGCACCAGGTAGGCCAGCACCCGGTATTCAAAGGTGGTCAGGTCCAGCGGTTGGCCGTTGAGTTTGGCGGCTTGGGCCGAGAAGTCGATCTCTAGCGAACCGAAGGTGAGTACATGGGAGCTGGCTTTCAGGGCGCGCCGCAGCAGCGCCTTGACGCGGGCGGCCAGCTCGGGGTAGTCGAATGGCTTGACCAGGTAGTCGTCAGCCCCGGTCTCCAGCCCCTTGACCTTGTCCTGCCAGCTGCCGCGTGCAGTCAGGATCAGGATCGGCAACGTCCGGCCCTCGGCGCGCAGGGTCTGCACCACCGTGAGCCCGTTGATCTTGGGCAGCCCCAAGTCGACGATGACCAGGTCAACAGGGTACTCGCGCGCTTGAAACAGGCCGTCTTCACCGTCGGCTGCGGTGTCGACCCGGTAACCATCGGCCTCCAGCTGGCGTTTGACACCGAGGCGCAACACGGCGTCGTCTTCAATCAACAACAGGCGCATGTGCGGGGCCGTGGCGGGTGCGTTACATCGTGCGACCGCTGGCCACATCGACCAGGATCACCCTGACCTCGCCCCGTGGCGTGAGCACTTTCACCCGCCAGACCGCGCGCCCGCCCTGTTCAGCCCGGTCCACCGCCAGCACACGACCGCCGCTGCTTCTCTGCGCGGTGGCTGCGGCGTCATCGCGGCTGACATCGGCCCAGGCGGGCAGGGTCAGCGTCATCAGCAGCGCGGTGGTCAGGGCGGTCAGGAATTTCATGGCGGGGTCAGGGTTGGGTCAGGGCTGGCGGCAATGGTACTGCGGCAGTTTGCGCGTGATGGCATGAACCCAGGCTGAACAGATCCGCGACCGGTACCCGGAAACGCGCCTTGGCGAGCCTGGTTCAGGGGTCCTGCTGCGCTGCCAGCTGGCGCAAGGCCTGCTCAAACACCTCCGGTGGCTGGCCGCCGGAGATCAGATGTTTGTCATTGAGGATGACTGCGGGCACCGAGTGGATGCCGTGGCTGGTGTAGAACCGCTCCGTCTCGCGCACTTCCGCAGCATAGGCATCGCCCGCCAGGACCGCTTGGGCGCGCACCGGGTCCAGCCCGACTTGTGCCGCCTTCTGCAACAGCACCGCATGCGAGGCCGGGCTCAGTCCGTCCGTGAAATAGGCTGAAAACAGCGCCAGCTTGAGCGCCTGTTGTGAACCCGGCGGTCCTTCCAATCCCGCCCAGTGCAGCAGGCGGTGCGCATCAAAGGTGTTGTAGATCCGGTCACGTTTGCCGATGCCAAACTCAAAACCCAAAGCCGCACCGCGCGCGCGGATGGCCTCCCGGGTTTGTTGCAGCTGCTCGGGTGTGGCGCCGTATTTCTGGCTCAGGTGTTCGTTGATCTCCTCGCCCTCGGGCGGCATGTCCGGGTTGAGCTCAAAGGGTTGAAAGTGGATCGTGGCCTGCACGTCACCGTGTAGCCGCTGCAGCGCGATGTCCAGCGATTTCAGGCCAATCACACACCAGGGGCAGGAGACGTCCGAGACAAAGTCAATTTTGATGGGGGTGGTTATGGGCGCAGGTTTAACACAAGTGGCGTCGTCGGCGCCGGGCGCACGCTTGACGATGACGTCAACCTCTTGCTGCGCCTGCGCGGAGGGGTGCGCGCTGTGCTGGTGGCTTCGCAAATCTGTGTGCCTTCCGGGCACCCCGAGGGGTTTATTGAGGCGTTTGCCAACATCTATCTGGGGGTGGCCGCTGACATCCGGGCCAGGCTGGACGGTAACCAGGCCCCCACGGCGGACTACCCGCTGGTCGAAGACGGCGCCCGTGGGGTGCGTTTCATTGACAGGGTGCTTGAATCCGCCCGCACCCAAGAGAAGTGGACCACCTGCTGAGCGGGTGCAGGCCCCCATCCATGTGACGGGGCGTTCAGGCGGCAACGCGCGGCAGCGATGATCAGGCCGCGTAGTGCTGCACGGCCACAAAGTGGCAGACCGTGCCCATCGCCACAAAACCATGCCAGACGGTGTGTGCGTAGCGCATCCGTGCATCAAAGACAAAGAAAATGACCCCCACCGTGTAGGCGACACCGCCTGCCACCAGCCACATCACGCCCGGCAGGGGCACACGCTCCAGCAAAGGCACCGCAGCGACCACCACCAGCCAGCCCATGGCGAGGTACAGGCCGGTGGACAGCCAGGGGTGCGACAGCCGGTCCAGCGCCTTCAGCGTGATGCCGATGGCAGCCAGCAGCCACACCACGCCAAACAGGCTCCAGCCCCAGGCGCCACTCAGGGCGCCCAAGGCAAACGGCGTGTACGTGCCCGCAATGAACAGGTAGATGGCGCCGTGGTCAAGTTTGCAAAAAACACGCTTGGCGCGCCCGGCGGGCAGGGCGTGGTACAGCGTTGATGCCAGATACAACAGCACCA
This sequence comes from Rhodoferax sp. U2-2l, assembly GCF_020594515.1. Taxonomy (GTDB): domain Bacteria; phylum Pseudomonadota; class Gammaproteobacteria; order Burkholderiales; family Burkholderiaceae_C; genus Rhodoferax. Next base: position 115,701 of record NZ_JAJCTH010000015.1, on the reverse strand, counting down.
TGGTGGCGCCAAACACCAGGGTGCCGACAAAACTGGCCACACTCTGGTGGCGAGCCGACATCACCAGAAAAGGCACACTGACCACCGCGCCCACCAGCGCCACCCCATGGCTGACGCTGTTGGCGATTTCTTCACCCAGGGATTGCGGACGGTGGGTCATGCCAAACACAGCGCGGGGGTGATCGCCTGCCCTGGTGTGTTCACGCCACGGTCAGCGTCACCTCGATGTTGCCGCGCGTCGCATTGGAGTAGGGGCAGACGATGTGCGCCTGGTTGACCAGGTCCATCGCCTGATCGTGCGCCATGCCCGGAATGCTGACGACCAACTGCACTTCAATGCCGAACCCGGCCGGAATCGGGCCAATGCCCACGGTGGCATCGATGCGGGTGTCGGCTGGCAGCGTGATTTTTTGTTTGCCTGCGACAAACTTCATGGCACCGATGAAACAGGCACTGTAGCCGGCGGCAAACAGCTGCTCGGGGTTGACGCCGCCGCCCGCACCGCCCATTTCTGTGGGGACGGCCAGTTTCAGGTCCAGCAGACCGTCGGAGCTTCGGGTGGTACCGTCTCGTCCGCCGGTGGATGTGGCGTGGGCTTGATAGACAACTTTTTCGAGTTTGGTGGTCATGGTGCGTTTCTCCAAGTGGGCTGCGACAGTGCAGCGGGTGATAAAAAGAGGCAATCGGCCCGGTCAATGTGCCAGGGCAGCGGTGATGTCGTCGATGCGCGCCAGCACCTGCGGCGTGAGCTTGGGCAAAACCGCCAGCGCGCCCAGGTTCTCGGTCAGTTGCGACAATTTTGACGCGCCGGTGATAACGGTGCTGACACGCGGATTCTTGGCCGCCCAGGCAATCGCCAGCTGGCTCAAGCTGCACCCCAGGTCAGCCGCCACCGCGTCCAGTTGCGCCACGGCAGCGTTCTTGGCGGCATCCGTCAGGCCATCGACCAGAAACCCCATGCCCTGCAGCGCACCCCGGCTGCCAGCCGGAATACCGCTACGGTATTTGCCGGTCAGTAAACCGCTGGCCAGCGGGCTCCAGGTGGTCAGGCCCAACCCGATGTCGTCATAAAGCCGGGCGTACTCTTTCTCCACCCGCTGGCGGTGAAACAGGTGGTACTGCGGTTGCTCCATCACCGGCTTGTGCAGGTGGTGTTTGTCCGCGATGTCCCAGGCAGCTTGAATCTCTTGCGCCGACCACTCGCTGGTGCCCCAGTACAAGGCTTTGCCACGGGTGATCATGTCGCTCATCGCCCAGACGGTTTCTTCAAGGGGCGTGTGCGGGTCGGGGCGGTGGCAATACACCAGGTCAACAAAATCCAGCCCCAGGCGTTGCAGGGAGCCGTCGATGGCCTGGCTCAGGTATTTGCGGTTCAACGTGTCTTTTTTGTTGGCCGTCGGGCCGTCTTGGTGCAGGCCCCAGAAGAACTTGGTCGAGACGATGTAGTCGAGCCGGGGCCACTTCAGCGCTTTGAGCGCCTCGCCCATGACGGTTTCGCTTTGGCCACCTGCGTACACCTCGGCGTTGTCAAAAAAATTGATACCGGCATCAAAAGCGGCAGCCATCATGTCCCGGGCGGCGCTCACATCCACCTGGTTGTGGTAGGTCACCCAGGAGCCCAGCGAGAGTTCGCTCACCTGCAGGCCGCTGCGGCCAAGACGTCGGTATTGCATGGCATGTCCTTGTGATTTTTTGAAAAGTGGTCAAAGGCTAACAGAGCGGCAGTCGCATTGCGATGACCATGGGATTCACGCAATCCAGACAGGGCGGTGCGGCATTTTTGCCAGCAAGGACGCGTGTCGGCGGGCACTGTATGCTCGCTGTATGAAATCCATCAACAAATGTCACCATTGCGGTGCCACCAGCTACAAACCTGTCATCAAGCGCGATGAGCAAGGTGTCATGAACAGGTCTGGCCTCAACCGTTGCACCGGTTGTGGGCTGGAATTCGAGGCCATTGACGAATGGCGAAAGGGCGTTGCCAGCCACCGGGTAGCGGATGGGGCGAACCTCAGCCCCAAGCCTGTTCCGACCTGAACCTCGCCGGACCCACCTCGCCGGGATGGGCATGACCCATGCCACATCGACACATTTCAACCCTCAAGGAGACAGCATGTTCAAAGGCATCCTCATCACCCAAGGCGACGCTGGCTACCAGGCCGAACTTCAGATGATCGACGAGGCGGTGCTGCCAGAGGGCGACGTGCGGGTGCAGGTGGCCTGGTCGACCCTCAATTACAAGGACGCCCTGGCCATCACCGGCAAGTCGCCCGTGGTGCGCCGGTTCCCGATGGTTCCGGGCATTGATTTCGCCGGCACCGTCACCGACAGCACCCATCCGGCCTGGAAGGCGGGCGACCAAGTCATCCTCAACGGCTGGGGCGTGGGTGAAACCCACTGTGGTGGCCTGGCCCAGGTGGCGCGGGTCAAGGGCGACTGGCTGGTGCCGTTGCCCGCCGCCTTCACCGAACGCCAGGCGATGGCGATTGGCACCGCCGGTTACACCGCCATGTTGTGCGTGCTGGCGCTGGAGCGTCACGGCATCGCGCCGACCGATGGCGAGGTGCTGGTCACCGGTGCCAGCGGTGGCGTGGGCAGTGTCGCCATCGCTTTGCTGGCCCAACTGGGCTATACCGTGGTGGCCTCGACCGGGCGCCTGGCGGAATCAGACTACCTCAAGGCGCTGGGCGCCAGCCAGGTGATCGACCGCAGCGCGCTGTCGGCGCCGGGCAAACCCATCGGCAAGGAGCGCTGGGCCGGCGTGATTGACACGGTGGGCAGCCACACCCTGGCCAATGCCTGCGCCACCACCAAGTACCGTGGCGCCGTGGCCGCGTGCGGGCTGGCCGGTGGCATGGATTTCCCGGCCTCGGTGGCGCCGTTTATCCTGCGCGGCGTCACGCTGTATGGCATTGACAGTGTCATGGCACCGTTGGCGTTGCGTCTGCAAGCCTGGCAACGCCTGGCACGCGACCTGGACGTGGCCAAACTGGAGGCCATGACGCGTGACATCGGCCTCGCTCAAGCCATCGATGTGGCCGCTGCGTTGCTGCAGGGGCAGGTGCGCGGGCGTGTGGTGGTGGACGTGGCGGGCGGCTGAGTCGGCCACCGCGGCCACGACGTTATGCGTTTTGCCGTTTGACAATGTCGTGTGTCATGCGCACGTGGGCTTCCAGTGCCAGCGCGGCGCGGGCTTCCTGGCGGTTGATGGCGGCCTGAAAAATGGTGTCGTGTTCTTCGTGGACACGCCGTTCAACCGCATGCGCGGCGGTCAGGCGCCAGTTGATCTTGCGGTAGCGCTCGCCGTGGCGGTACAAAATCGACAGCATGTACTTGGTCCACGGTGAATCGTGCGCGGCAATCAGCGCGTCGTGAAACGCCTTGTTGCGCGCCTCCCATTGCAAGGGTTCGATGTCCTCGATCTGGGTTTCGGTCTGGGTTTCGGTCTGGGTCAGCAAATCGTAGCTGGCTCTCAGGCGCGCCTCCCAGGCGGCGTCGCCGTGGCGGATGGACTGGCGCAGCGCCTCGGTTTCCAGCATCACCCGGGTGTTGGTCACGTCTTCGAGGTCCGTGAGTGAAATCGGCGCCACCCGAAAACCGCGCTGGCCTTCGGCGCTGACCAGCGCGTCCGACACCAGCAGCGAGAGCGCCTCGCGCAGCGTGCTGGCGCCCACCTGGTACTGGTCTTTGAGGTGCTCCACCCGCAGTTTTTCGCCGGGGGCGAGCTTGCCGTTGATCACATCGCTGCGCAGGCTCAGGTAGGCGCGCTCGGCCAGGGTGCGCGGGGTGGTGATGTCGGTGTCGACATGGCTGGCAGTCGGTTGTTTCAGGTCAGGCATGGTGGGGCGTCCTGTCAATCAAGGGGGGTGGCACCGGTGGCGGGGCCGGGGTCGCGCTCCAGGCTGCGTTTTTGCCGGTAGGCCAGCTGGGCGCGGCTCAGGCCCAGCAAGCGCGCTGCCTGCGACAGGTTGCCACCTGCGCGAGCCACGGCGTGGTTGAGTACCCGCGCCTCGATGTCGTCCAGCGAGCTGCCGCTGTCCAGAATGCGCGCACTCAGGTCGTCGTCGCTGGGGCTGGGCAGCTCGGCCAGTTGGCCGTGGGCGTTCAGGCTGGTTTGTTTGGCGTCCATCAGGTGCGGGAAAAGATGTTCGACTTCAATCATCCCGCCCTGGCTTGCAAGAATCACACCGCGTTCGACCAGGTTTTCCAGTTCACGCACGTTGCCCGGCCAGTCGTGCTGCTCCAGCGCTTGCAGGGCGCGTTCGGCAAAGCCGCTGATGCGTTTGTCGTGTAACGCGCCAAAGCGCGTCAGCATGGCCTGCGCCAGCAGGGTGATGTCGGCCACACGCTGGCGCAGCGGCGGCAGGCAGATCGGGTACACATTGAGCCGGTACCACAGGTCCTGGCGAAAGCGGCCCTCGCGCACGGCTTTTTCCAGGTCCACGTTGGTGGCGGCAATCAGCCGCACATTGACCCGGCGCGTGACCTCGGCGCCCACCCGCTCGACCTCGCCTTCCTGCAGCACGCGCAGCAGTTTGGCTTGCGCAGGCAGGGGCATTTCACCCACTTCGTCGAGCAGCAGGGTGCCGCCGTGGGCGCGCTCAAAACGTCCGGCACGCGCAGCGTGGGCACCGGTGTAGGCGCCTTTTTCCACGCCAAACAGCTCGGCTTCGATCAGTTCGGCGGGCAGGGCGGCGCAGTTGACGGCCACAAAGGGCGCACCGTTGCGCGGCGACAGCTCATGCAGGGCGCGGGCAAAACGCTCTTTGCCCACGCCGGTTTCGCCGGTCAGCAGCACCGTGACCTGGGTTTTGGCGGCTTTTTCCATCAGCGTGTAGGCCTTGCGAAAGGCGCTGGACTGGCCGATCAGTTGCCCACTCTGGGGTTCGGGTGCGATGCTGGACTTGAGCGCCTCCACCTGCGACTGCAGCGCCGCCAGCTTCTCCATCAGCGAGTCGTCGGTGAAATACATGCGGTGCGCTTCGCCATCGGGCCATTCGTCAATCGGGCGCCCGACGATGTGGCAGTGGTCGTCGCCACAGGCGGCACACAGGGTTTCCTTGAACAGGATCAGCTTGCCCATGAAAGCGCTGGTGTAGCCGCTGGCATAACCCAGCAGCACCCAGCAGACCGGGTGCTCCACCTGACCAAAATGGCGCCGGTGGGCGTAGGCCTCCCAGGAGTTGTCCCAGCGGAAATCGCCATCAAACTGACCTGCCGCCACATCGATGTTGAGCTTGACCGGCGTGACACGCGCCGCGCCTTCCAGCATGTGCAACTGCGGGCCGACCAAAAACCGGCTCTCCAGCGACTCGTTGGGCCGTTGCTTGATGGCGTATTCGGCATCGCTCAGGCCGCATGCGTAGCCCATGCGCGTCAGCAGGCGCCGGGCGTGGTCCGCCCCCACCGAGGTGATCAGGTCCTGGCGCAGCGCCGCCAAGGCCGCCGTGTGCATCAGCACCATGCGCCGGTCGCCCAGCCAAATCGTGCCGCTGTCGGGTTCAAAGCGCAACAGGCGTCGCAAATCGAGGTCGGAAGGGTATTTGACGTTCATGGGCGGATCACTGGGTCGTGGAGCAGGCATTGTCTCGATATTTCGAGATTCACGCCGAGGCGCGTTGGCAGCCCCGTCATCTTTCTCGATTTGCTCATTTGATGAATTTTAGGTACAGAGGCTTGCTTAAATCGGCAAATTCTCGAATTTGGCGGCACTTTTGACGTTCGGGTAAACCCGAACAGCGTCGAATCCATGCCAATTTTCCAGATCAAGCGATGGCCCATTTTTAGGGGTTATCCCTATAAATATCGAGATTTCATGGGTTTGTGACAAAGCTGGCAAGCTCTTTGCAAAGTGCTGAGGGTCAAGCCCACCCCATCACTGCCATGCCAATCACCCATTGTTTTCAGCGCCAAGTCGGGCCTGCCGTGCCTCGGTTCTCAGGGAGCCGAGCATGAACCCGCAGACCCCGCCGGGCACGGATGAAGCCAGCGTCGAGATCCAACACAAGTTTGTTCGCATCAAGGAAGTGCGCCCAGGCGGACTAGTCTGCTTCGAGTTTTCTATTGGCTGGCCGGAGTTGTTTGTTGATTTGATGTTGCCGCAGGTTGCTTTTGACGATTTTTGTGCCCGCAACCAAGTGCAGCGCTTGAATGACTGATTCCCCTCAAAGCTTCTTTTTAAAAGGATAGTCCCCATGTCAGTTGATCTCCATACGCGTGAAATCAAACCTCTGCGCAACACCTTTTCCCACACCGCCCACTATGTCGGCCATGAGAAACCCGCGTCGCGCTACCAGGAGGCCACGCTCGACACACAACCGACGGACAACTTCCACTACCGCCCCACCTGGGACCCCGAGCACGAGATTTTTGACAAGTCGCGCACGGCCGTGAAGCTGGCCGACTGGAACGTGTTGCGTGACCCGCGCCAGTATTACTACGCAACCTGGACCATGGCCCGCGCCCGTCAGCAAGACGCCATCGAGTCGAGCTACGAGTTTGTGCAGTCCCGCGGGCTGGTTGCCAAGATGACCGATGTCGTGCGCCGCAAGGCCTGTGAGGTGCTGATGCCGCTGCGCCATGTGGCCTGGGGTGGCAACATGAACAACAGCGCGATTGGCGCCTACGGTTATGGCACGGTGTTCACCGCCCCGGCCATGTTCCACGCCATGGATCAGCTGGGTGCGGCGCAGTTCATCACCCGCCTGGGCCTGGCGCTGGACGAACCTGCCATTCTGGACGCCGGCAAAAACGACTGGCTCCACACCGCCTGCTGGCAGCCGCTGCGCCACTACGTGGAAGACACGCTGGTGCTGCAGGACCCGTTTGAATTGTTCGTGGCGCAAAACCTGGCGCTCGACGGCCTGCTTTACCCGCTGATCTACGGCCACTTTGTCGATGACCACATCGCCTTGCAAGGCGGCACCGCGGTGTCGATGCTGGCGGCTTTCATGCCCGAGTGGCATACCGAGAGCGCCCGCTGGATCGATGCGGTGGTCAAGGTGGCGGCGGCTGAATCCGACGCCAACCGCCAGCTGATCTCGGGCTGGGTGAAGGCCTGGACGGACCGCGCCCAGACCGCGCTGGCACCCGTGGCCGAACTGGCGCTGGGTGCCCATGGCGCCGACATCTTGCAAGAGGTGCGCGAAGCGCTCGACGTGCGCTGCAAAAAAGCCGGTCTGGTGGCCTGAGCGCGCCAAGCCCTTCCTTCATTCACGAAAGACCTCAGCATGTCCAATGTTTTCATCGCCTTCCAGGACAACGAAGATTCGCGTCCCATCATCGAGGCCATCCTGGCCGACAACGCCGCTGCGCAGGCCAGCTACCCCACCGGCCTGGTCAAGATTGATGCCCCCGGCAGCCTGGTGGTGCGCCGCGCCACCATTGAAGAGTTGGTCGGTCGCTCTTTCGACTTGCAGCAAATCCACGTCAACCTGGTGACCCTTTCGGGCCACATTGACGAAGACGACGATCAGCTCACGCTGAAATGGAACAACTGAACCCGAACCCCACCGCAAGGAGCACACATGGACACCCCTGTACAAAAAAAGAAACTCAGTCTCAAAGAACGTTATGCCGCCATGACGCGTGGACTGGCCTGGGACACCACCTACCAGCCCATGGACAAGGTTTTCCCGTATGACAAATACGAAGGCATCAAGATCCACGACTGGGACAAGTGGGAAGACCCGTTTCGCCTGACCATGGACGCCTACTGGAAATACCAGGGCGAAAAAGAGAAAAAGCTCTACGCCGTGATCGAAGCCTTTGCGCAAAACAACGGCCAGCTCGGCGTGACCGATGCTCGCTACATCAACGCACTCAAGATCTTCCTGACCGGCGTGACGCCGCTGGAGTACTACGCCTACCGGGGTTTTGCCCACGTCGGGCGCCAGTTCACCGGGGCCGGTGCGCGCGTGGCCTGCCAGATGCAGTCGATCGACGAGCTGCGCCATAACCAGACCGAAACCCACGCCCTGAGCCACTACAACAAGTACTTCAACGGTCTGCACAGCCCCAAACACATGTTTGACCGGGTGTGGTACCTGTCGGTGCCCAAGTCGTTCTTTGAAGACGCTTACACCGGCGGCCCGTTCGAGTTTTTGACCGCGGTGAGCTTCTCGTTCGAATACGTGCTGACCAACCTGTTGTTTGTGCCCTTCATGAGCGGCGCGGCCCACAACGGCGACATGTCCACGGTGACCTTCGGCTTCAGCGCGCAGTCTGACGAATCACGCCACATGACGCTGGGCATCGAATGCATCAAGTTCATGCTGGAGCAAGACCCGGCCAACGTGCCGATCGTGCAGGGCTGGATCGACAAGTGGTTCTGGCGCGGCTACCGGCTGCTGACCATCGTGGCCATGATGCAGGACTACATGCTGCCCAAGCGGGTGATGAGCTGGCGCGAAAGCTGGGAAATGTATGTGGAAGACAACGGCGAATCGCTGTTCAAGGACCTGGCGCGTTATGGCATCCGCAAACCCAAGGGCTGGATCCAGGCCTGCGAAGGCAAAGACCACATCAGCCACCAAGCCTGGGCGACCTTCTACCAGTACGGCGGCGCCGCAGCGTTCCAGACCTGGGTTCCCGAGAAAGAGGAACTGGCCTGGCTGAGCGAGAAATACCCCGAAACCTTTGACAAATACTACCGTCCGCGCTGGGAGCACTGGGGTGCACAGGCTGCAGAAGGCAAGCGCTTCTACAACATGACGCTGCCCATGCTGTGCACCACCTGCCAGGTGCCGATGCTCTTCACCGAAGAGGGTGACCCCACCAAGATCGCCTACCGCGAGAGCGACTACCTGGGTAACAAGTACCACACCTGCTCTGACCACTGCAAGGACATCTTTGACAACGAACCCGAAAAGTACGTCCAAAGCTGGCTGCCAGTGAACCAAATCTACCAGGGCAACTGCTTCAAGGAAGGCGTGGACCCGACCGCCGAAGGCTTCGACCCGCTGATGGCTGTGCTGGACTACTACAACGTCAAGGTTGGCCGCGACAACTTCGACTTTGAAGGTTCGGAAGACCAGAAAAACTTTGCTGCCTGGCGCGGTGAATCTGCAGAAGGAAACCAAAAATGAGCGTCAAATCAATCAAACCCTACAACTTTCCGGCCAAGGACGTGCGCGAAAACTTCCCCGCGCCACTGCTCTTCATCGGCTGGGAAGACCACCTGATGTTTTGCGCCCCCTTCGCCTTGCCATTGCCGCCCGACACGCCGTTTGGCGCGCTGAGTGCTGCGGTGCTGCCGACCATGTACGGTGTTCACCCCGACTTTGCCAAGATCGACTGGGACACCGTGCAGTGGTTCAAGTCGGGTGAACCCTGGCAGCCCGACCCCGCCAAGTCGCTGGCAGAAAACGGCCTGCAGCACAAGGACGCCATCCGCTTCAGAACCCCAGGGCTCACCGGCCTGAACGGCTCCTGCAGCTAAGGGATGCCGCTTCAGCACCATTTGAAACCTGAACCCTCCAAAAAGACCATGAGTTATGAACTGACGATCGAACCGCTGGGCGCCACCATTGAGGTGGAAGAAGGCCAGACGCTGCTGGATGCAGCGCTGCGCCAGGGCATTTACATCCCGCACGCCTGCGGGCATGGTTTGTGCGGCACCTGCAAAGTGCAAGTCAGCGAGGGTGAGGTCGACCATGGCCACGCCAACCCGTTCGCCCTGATGGACTTCGAGCGCGATGCCGGCAAGACGCTGGCCTGCTGCGCCACGCTGCAAAGCGATGCCTGCATCGAAGCGGACATCGACGAAGAGCCTGACGCCGAAATCATTGCCGTGCGGGACTTTGACTGCGTGGTGTCGCGCATCGAGGTGCTCACCCCCACCATCAAGGCCATTTTTCTCAAGCTGGGGCAGCCGCTGCACTTCCAGGCGGGGCAGTATGTGCAGGTGGTGATTCCCGGCGTCGAAGGTGGTCGCGCGTTTTCGATTGCCAACTCACCTGCCCAGGTACAAGCCACCGGCGAAGTGGAACTCAACGTACGCATCCTCCCAGGGGGCGCGGGCACCACCTGGCTGCATGAGCAGTTGAAGCCGGGTGACGCGTTGCGCATCTCTGGCCCCTATGGCCGCTTTTTTGTGCGCAAGTCTGCGGCCAAACCGGTGGTCTTTTTTGCCGGTGGGTCTGGCCTGTCCAGCCCGCGTTCCATGATTCTGGACCTGCTTGGTGGCGGCAGCACGCTGCCCATCACCCTGGTGTACGGCCAGCGCACGCCCGACGAGTTGTATTACGACGCCGAGTTTCGTGCGCTGGCGGCGCAGCACGCCAATTTCACCTACGTGCCGGCGCTGTCTGACACCGCCCAAGCGGCTGGCTGGCAGGGTGCGCAAGGTTTTGTGCACGAGGTGGCCAAGGCGCATTTTTCGGGCGACTTCTCCGGCACCCAGGCCTATCTGTGTGGCCCACCGGTGATGATCGAGGCCTGCATTGCCACCCTGATGCAAGGGCGCCTGTTTGAGCGCGACATCTTCACCGAGAAGTTCCTCTCGGCGGCCGATGCCAACCAGCAGCGCAGCCCCTTGTTCAAGCGCGTGTGAGGAGCGGCCATGTTCTTTGATACCCGCCCCAAAGTGCCGGTGCACGTGGTGCAGACCGGCGAAACCTTCCCCTGCGCCCATGACGAGAGTTTGTTGCAAGCCATGTTGCGCCTGGGTCGCAAAGGCATCCCGGTGGGCTGCGTCAATGGTGGCTGCGGCGTCTGCAAGGTCCACATCGTCGAGGGGGCGTGCCAGTCGCTGGGCCCCATCAGTCGCGCCCATGTCAGCGCCGAGGAGGAGGCCGCGGGCTTCACCCTGGCCTGCCGTGTCGCCCCGGTCACCGCCGTTCGGCTGGAGGTGACAGGCAAGTTTGAGAAGCCGTTTTGTAAAGGCTTTGCCAGCACGGCAAACGCCTGATTTTTTAACCACAAGGAGACAGCAATGGGCATCATGCGAATTGGTCACGTCAGCATCAAGGTGATGGACATGGCCGCGGCACTCAAGCACTACGAAAACGTGCTGGGTATGACAAAAACGATGGAGGACAAACACGGCAACGTGTACCTCAAGTGCTGGGACGAGTGGGACAAATACTCCCTGATCCTGACGCCCTCCGACCAGGCCGGCCTGAACCACGTGGCCTACAAGGTCGAAAAAGACAGCGACCTCGATGACCTGCAAAAGAAGGTCGAAGCCTACGGCGTTGCCACCACCGTCCTGGACGAAGGCACGCTGCCGTCCACCGGACGCTTGCTGCAGTTCAAGCTGCCCAGCGGGCATGAGATGCGCCTGTACGCCATGAAAGAGTACGTGGGCACTGAAGTCGGCACCAACAACCCCGACCCGTGGCCGGACAACATCAAGGGCGCCGGTGCCCATTGGCTCGACCACTGCCTGCTGATGTGCGAGATGAACCCGGAAGCCGGTGTCAACAAGGTGGCAGAAAACACCCAATTTGTCATTGAAGCGCTGGACTTCTTCCTCACCGAGCAAGTCCTGGTCGGCCCGAACGGCGACATGCAGGCCGCCACCTGGCTGGCGCGCACCACCACGCCGCACGACATTGCTTTTGTGGCGGGTCCGCGCATGGGTCTGCACCACATCGCTTTCTTCCTGGATTCGTGGCACGACATCCTGAAGTCTGCCGATGTGATGGCCAAGACCAAGACCCGCATCGACGTGGCCCCCACCCGCCATGGCATCACCCGCGGCGAGACCATTTATTTCTTCGATCCAAGCGGCAACCGCAACGAAACCTTTGCCGGTTTGGGTTACCTGGCGCAGCGCGACCGGCCTGTGACCACCTGGGACGAATCGCATCTGGGCAGCGGCATTTTTTACCACACGGGTGAGATGGTGCCGTCCTTCACCGAGGTGTACACCTGATTCCCTGACCGGTGTCATCCCGCCGCGCCCCCGAGTGGCGTGGCGGCCCATGTTTTTTGTCCCCCCATTTTTTGAACCACACAAGCATGAAAAAAATCGTTCTAGCCGCCCTGGCCACCGTGGCCAGCGTGTGCGCCACCGCAGGCGGGCATTACGTGCCCGGCGTTGAAGGCATCCAGGCCGCCAGCGTGCCGCCACCCGGCATGTATTACCTGGGTTACCTGGTGAACTACAGCATTGACGAGCTGCGCGCGCCCGGCAGCGAAACCAGCCTGCCAGGCAGCAACACCGGCACCGTCAGCGCGCTGGCCAACCGCTTTGTCTACATCAGCAACACCAAGGTCTTGGGTGCCGACTACGGCGTGGAAGCCATCGTGCCGGTGATTCGCAAGTCGATGGCCTTCGCTGGCGAGTCCAGCTCCGGTATCGGTGATGTCTACCTGGGCCCGCTGGTGCTGGGCTGGCATGGTGGCAACTGGGATGCGGTCGCGGCAGCCGGTCTTTGGTTTGACAACGCCAACAGTGATTCGATTTCCAAGCCCGGCAATGGCTACAAGTCCACCATGCTCACGGGCGGCGGCACTTACTATTTTGACGCTGCCAAAAGCTGGAGTGGTTCGGCCCTGCTGCGCTACGAGATGAATTCCAAAGACGACCGTGGGTTTGAGCCCGGCGACCAGGTCACCATGGAGTGGGGCATTGGCAAGACCGTTGGCCCCGTCCAGCTGGGTCTGGTCGGCTACGACCAATGGCAGACCAGCGACGACACGGGAACGGGCGCCAGCAACGACCGCGCCGAGCGCCATGCCATCGGCGTGGAGGTGGTTTACCCGCTGATGAAAGAGGCCGGTGTGATGCTCAAGGCCGCTTATTACGACGAGTATTCCGCCAAGGGCGGCAGCAACCCCCAGGCCAAGGGCTCGACCCTGCGCTTCACCTTCGTCAAGGCCTTCTGAGTCATGCCACGCTCCCTGATGCGAGACGGTGCCAGGGGGCGCAGCACGGCTTGCGCTATGCAAAAGGGGTATAGCTTGGCTTCGAAAATGGTATTGGACGGTATCGCAATGCATTTCTACGATACCGGCAACCCAGCGCTGGACACGGGTCAGCGGCTGGGGATCTCCCCACAACCAAGAGACAACATGCGCCGCCAATCAATCAGCCACCTAGACCGCCGGACCGCCATCCAGGCCCTGGGCGTCACCGCGTCCGGGGTTTGAGCCATGGACCTGCGGCAGCTGAAAAATTTTGTGGTGTTGGCTGAAGAGTTGAACTTCAGCCGCGCGGCCGTGCACTTGCACATTTCGCAGCCACCCTTGAGCCGCCAGGTGCAAGCCATAGAAAACGAGATCGGCGCGCCCCTGTTCGAGCGGCTGCCCAAAGGCTTGGCGCTGACCGCTGCCGGGTGCACCTTGCTCGACGATGCCCGGCGCATTCTGGGCATGGTGGACGCCGCCAAAGACCGCGCGGGCCAGGCCGGTCGGGGTGAAATGGGCCGCTTGGATGTGGGCATTTTTGGCTCGGCCATCTTTCACCACATTCCGCGTCTGCTGTTGCAGTTTCGCAGCCTGTACCCCCAGGTGAAGATCAGCTTGCATGAACAAACCAAGGCCGAACAAATTCGGGCATTGCGTGAGCGGCGTCTGACCATTGGCTTCAACCGCCATGTCCGGCCCGAGCCGGACCTGGTGGTCGAACCGGTGTACCAGGAGCCCCTGCTGGTGGCGCTGCACGGTGAGCACCCGCTGGCACAGCAGGCCGCCATCAGCGTGCGCGAGCTCAGTGCACAGCCGCTCATTCTGTACCCCAACAACACCCGTGAAGGCTTTGCGGACCACGTGTTGTCTTTGTTTCGCATGGCCGGGCTGCAAGCCCAGGTGGAGCTGCAAGTGAAGGACGTCGTCACCGCGGTGGCCCTGGTCTCCAGTGGTTTTGGCCTGTGCGTGACGCCCGAGGCAGCCAGCAGCCTGCAACTGCCGGGAGTGGTGTACCGGCCGCTCGACGCCGACCCGGCGCCCACGGTGGAACTGGTGTGCCTGTACCGCCGGGATGATGCCTCGCCGGTGCTGGCCGCTTTCCTGGACACCGTGCGCCAATTCCGGCCGCAAAGCGCCTCCCTCCCACCGGTTCGCTGAACACGCATCATGCCAAGCTACACCATCCACATTGAAAACGACGGCAGCAGCTACCGCTGCACCGACACCCGCAGCGTGCTCGAAGGCATGGAATCGCTGGGCAAGAAAGGGATTCCGGTGGGCTGCCGCGGCGGTGACTGTGGCGTCTGCAAGGTGCAGATTCTCAGCGGCAGCTACACCAAGCGGGTGATGAGCCGTGCGCACATCAGTGCCGAAGAAGAAGCCAGCGGCTGCGTGCTGGCCTGTCGCATCAAACCCACCAGCGACCTGTTGTTGCGGGTGATGGGGCCGATGAAAAAAAGCGTTTGCGGGGTGGTTGAACCGGCAGGCGTCCTCTCTCCCTCAACCTGATACTGGAGACATGCAACATGGCAATGACAGGTGTTTTGCGTCCCGGCCACGCCCAGCTTCGCGTGCTCGACATGGACGAGTCGGTCAAGTTTTATACCGACGTGATGGGCTTGCTGGAGACTGGACGCGATGCCTCGGGCCGCGTCTACTTCAAGACCCGCGCCGAGCGTGACCACAACAGCATCGTGTTGCGCCAGGCCGACCGCGCCGGGATGGACTTCCTGGGCTACAAGGTGCTCAACCAAGCCACGCTCGATGACCTGGAAGCCAAGCTCAAGGCCCACGGTGTGGCCACCGAGCGCCTGCCCGCCGGTGAGATGCTGGAGACCGGCGAGCGCGTGCGCTTCAAGATCCCGACCGGCCACACGCTGGAGCTGTACGCTGACAAAACTGATGTCGGCAACGGCATGGGCTACACCGACCCCGAGGTCGACGTGATCGACGGCAAGGGAATCCGCCCGATCCGCATGGACCACGCCCTGCTGTACGGTGGCGACATCGACGGCTCGCGCAAGATTTTTGAAGACGTGTTGGGCTTTAACCTGGTGGAGCGTGTCAAGCTCGAAGACGGCGCCACCGACCTGGCGGTCTGGCTGACCTGCAGTGCCAAGGCGCATGACGTGGCCATGGTGCGCCATGCGGAAGATGACAAGTTGCACCACATCTCGTTCCAGCTCGCCAGCTGGGAGCAGGTGCTGCGCGCCGCCGACATCATGAGCATCAACCGCGTCAGCATCGACATCGGCCCGACGCGCCACGGCATCACCCAAGGCACGACGATATATTTCTTCGACCCGTCGGGCAACCGGCTGGAGACCTTCTGCGGCGGTTATGACCACTACCCCGACATGCACCCCATCACCTGGACCTGGGACGAAGTCGGCCGCGGCATTTTTTACCACGACCGCAAACTCAACAGCGCTTTCCTGAGCGTGGTGAGCTGATGCAGGTCGCAGTTGCCCAATCGGTGGTGGGCTGGGATGCCGCCGCCACAGCGGTGCACGCCGCCGTGCAGCATGCCGACCAGCTGGGTATTCGCATCAACGTGGCGGTGGTCGATGTGGGTGGCAACCTGGCGGCGTTTTTGCGCATGCCTGGCGCGTTTTTGCACTCGATCGACATCGCCATCGACAAGGCGTACACGGCGGCCAGTTTTGGTTTGCCGACCAGCCAGTGGCATGCCGCGCTGCAGCAGCATTCCGACGCGGTGCGCGAAGGCATCGTGCGCCGCCCCCGTTTTGTGGCGTTTGGTGGTGGCTTGCCCATCGTCGAGGCGGGGCAGCGCGTGGGCGGCATTGGCGTCTCGGGTGGCTCCGAAGAACAAGACGAGGCCTGTGCCCAAGCGGGGTTGGCTGCGATCGGTTTGAGCAGCTGACTTTCCTGGCCCGGGTGGCAACCCTGCGGGCCATGAAAGTTATTTCACGTTAACGGCGCCAGGCTTTTGCCAACGCGCCACTTTAGGAAGAGTGGACCATGAAAGAAATCAAGAACTTCATCAACGGCCAGTACGTTACCAACGTCAGCGGTAAGACTTACGAGAAACGCAACCCGGTCGACAACAGCCTGATCGGTATGGTGTATGAAGCCGGTCAACCCGAAGTCGACGCCGCCGTGGCTGCCGCCCGTGCCGCGTTGCACGGCCCCTGGGGCAAGCTCTCGGTGGTGGACCGCTGCGCCATGCTCGACGGCCTGGTGGCCGAGATCAACCACCGCTTTGACGACTTCCTGCAAGCCGAAATTGCCGACACCGGCAAACCCGCACACCTGGCATCCCACATCGACATCCCGCGCGGTGCTGCCAACTTCAAGATATTCACCGACACCATCAAAAACGTCTCGACCGAGTCGTTCGAGATGCGCACCCCGGACGGCAAGACCGCCCGCTCTTATGGCGTGCGCACGCCACGCGGGGTGATTGCCATCATCTGTCCGTGGAACCTGCCGCTCTTGCTGATGACCTGGAAATGCGGACCGGCCATGGCGTGTGGCAACACCGTGGTCGTCAAACCTTCTGAAGCCACCCCCAGCACCGCCACGCTGCTGGGTGAAGTCATGAACAAGGTCGGCGTGCCCCCGGGCGTCTACAACGTCGTCAACGGCTTTGGGCAGAACTCGGCTGGCGCCTTCCTCACCGCCCACCAAGGCGTCAACGGCATCACCTTCACCGGTGAAACCAAAACCGGCACCGCCATCATGAAAGCCGGTGCGGACGGCATCCGCCCGGTGTCTTTGGAACTCGGTGGCAAAAACGCCGCCGTGGTGTTTGCCGACTGCGACTTCGAGAACGCCGTCAACACCGTCACCCGCTCGGTGTTTGAGAACTGCGGCCAGGTCTGCCTGGGCACCGAGCGCGTGTATGTGGAGCGCCCGATTTTTGAGAAGTTTGTCGCCGCCCTGAAAGTCAAGGCCGAGCAGATGAAGCCCGGCCGCCCGTTTGACCATGACACCAAGATCGGCCCGCTGGTCAGCAAGATTCACCAGAAAAAAGTGCTGTCTTACTACGCCAAAGCCAAGGAAGAGGGCGCCAATATCGTCTTTGGCGGCGGTGTGCCCGACATGCCCGACGACCTGAAAGACGGCTGCTGGGTCGAGCCGACCATCTGGACCGGCCTGCCCGAGACGGCCAGCGTGGTGCGTGAAGAAATTTTTGGCCCGTGCTGCCACATCCAGCCGTTTGATTCTGAGGAAGAAGCCGTGCGCATGGCCAATGACACCAAGTACGGCCTGGCCACCTCGATCTACACGCAGGACATCAGCCGCGCCAGCCGCCTGGCCACGCAGATCGAAGTGGGCCTGTGCTGGATCAACAGCTGGTTCCTGCGCGACCTGCGCACCCCGTTTGGCGGCTCCAAGCAGTCGGGCATCGGGCGCGAGGGCGGCGTGCACTCGCTGGAGTTCTACACCGAGCTGCGCAACGTGATGATCAAGTATTGAAAGTCCGCGCCATGACTCAAAACCCTGAAATCGGCCAATCCATCGTGGCCAACGGCATCCGTACCAACTACCACGACGTTGGCACCGGCTTCCCGCTGTTGATGATCCACGGCTCGGGTCCGGGCGTGAGCGCCTGGGCCAACTGGCGCCTGAGCATTCCGGTGCTGGCCCAAGATCGGCGGGTGATTGCGTCGGACATGGTGGGCTTTGGTTACAGCGAGCGCCCGGCCGGCATCCGGTACAACATGGCCACCTGGGTGGCGCAGGCGGTGGGCTTGCTGGACGCGCTGTGCATCGAGCAGGCTGACCTGGTCGGCAACTCGTTTGGCGGTGGCCTGGCGCTGGCACTGGCCATCGCCCACCCAAAACGTGTGCGCCGCCTGGTGCTGATGGGCGCGGCTGGTGTGTCGTTCCCGATTACGCCGGGGCTCGATGCGGTCTGGGGCTACCAGCCCTCGATTGCCAACATGCGCCAGCTGATGGATTTGTTCGCCTATGACCGCTCGCTGATGAGCGACGAGCTGGCCGAGCTGCGTTATCGGGCCAGCATCCAGCCCGGCTTTCAGGAGGCTTTCCAGTCGATGTTTCCGGCACCCCGGCAAAACGGTGTGGACGCGCTGGCCAGCCGCGAAGAAGACATCCGTGCCCTGCCGCACGAGACCCTGGTGTTGCACGGCCGTGAAGACTTGGTGATTCCGTTGTCCAACTCCCTGACGCTGGCCGACTGGATCAACCGCTCGCAGCTGCATGTGTTTGGCCGTTGTGGCCACTGGACGCAAATCGAACACTCCGCGCGCTTTTGCCAACTGGTCGGCAACTTTCTGGCCGAGGCGGACGCCCAAGCTGCCTGACTGGCACCCACCCTGATTCACTTCAACCAACCAACCGGACACCAACTTTATGGATTCCAAACTGATCGAAACCCTGGGCGATGAGCTTTTTCAGGCCATGCGCACCTGCACCGTGGTCGACCCGCTGACCAGCCGCCACCCCGACATCACCATCGAGAACGCCTACCACATCCAGCAGCGCATGCTCTCCAACCGGCTGAACGCTGGCGAGCGTGTGGTGGGTAAAAAAATTGGCGTCACCTCTGCCGCGGTGATGAACATGCTCGGCGTGTATCAGCCTGACTTTGGCTATTTACTGGACGGCATGATCTACAACGAAGGCCAGGCCATTGATGCCAGCACGCTGATCCAGCCCAAAGCCGAAGGCGAGATTGCCTTCATCCTCAAAAAAGACCTGATGGGCCCCGGCATCAGCAATGCTGACGTGCTGGCCGCCACCGAATGCGTGATGCCGTGTTTCGAGATTGTCGACAGCCGCATCCGCGACTGGAAGATCAAGATCCAGGACACCGTGGCCGACAACGCGTCCTGCGGCGTGTTTGTGCTGGGTGACCGTGCGGTGGACCCGCGCCGCGTGGACCTGTCCACCTGCGGCATGGTGCTGGAGAAAAACGGCGAAATCATCGGCACCGGCGCCGGTGCTGCCGCGCTGGGCTCACCGGTCAACGCCGTCACCTGGCTGGTCAACACGCTGGGCCAGCTGGGCATTGGCATGAAGGCTGGCGAAGTGATTTTGTCGGGCGCCTTGGCCGCCATGTCGCCGGCCAAAGCGGGTGACAACTTCCGCGTGAGCATCGGCGGGCTGGGCAGCTGCTCGGTGCGTTTCTCCTGATCTGCCATCAGCGCCATGGCCACCACCGCAGCTCAAGCCGTCAGCGCCGTCACCGTGCTGGTGTCGCGCCGCGTCAAGCCGGGTCATGAGGCCGCTTTCGAGCAAGCCTCTGCCGCCATGACTGCCGCCGCGCGGCCGTTTCCCGGTTACCTGGGCGGGCAGCTGGTGCACCCGGACCCCGAAGGCGACGCCGAGGAAAGCAACCTGTACCACACGGTATTTGCCTTTGACACGCCCGAGCATTTGCAGGCTTGGCAAACCTCGCCCGAGCGCACCGAGCGCCTGGCCGCCATTGCCCCGCACACGCTCAGCAGCACCCAGCTGCGCGAGGTCAGCGGTCTGGGTCACTGGTTCACACCGCCCGCAGGCGCGGCGCACCAGCCGCCACCGCGCTGGAAAGTGGCGGTGGTCACCTGGCTGGGCATTTGCCCGACGGTGTACGTGTTGTTCCTGACGGTCGCGCCTTTTCTGGCCGACTGGGCGCTGCTGCCGCGCGTGATGGTTATCACGATGCTGGTGGTGCTGCTCATGACCTGGGTGGTGGCGCCGCGCCTGACCACCTGGTTGAAACCCTTTTTGTATGCGCAAGCGCGCCACACAACCTGACAAGGACGCTGTATGGATTTGTTACTGCAAGGCAAACGTGCGCTGGTCACCGGCTCCACCTCCGGCATCGGCTGGGCCACCGCGCGTGAGCTGGCGTTGGAGGGCGCGCATGTCGTCCTCAATGGCCGTGACGCCGCCCGGCTGGCCAGCGCTCTGGCGCGCATCCAGGCCGAGTGCCCGCAGGCCACCGTGCGCGGCGTGGTGGCTGACCTGTCCACTGCCGCCGGGTGCCAGCAACTGCTGCGTGATGCCGGTGAGGTGGACATTCTGGTCAACAACCTGGGCATCTTTGAGCCCAAGCCGTTCGAGCAAATCAGCGACGACGACTGGATGCGTTTTTTCGAGGTCAATGTGATGAGCGGCGTGCGTCTGGCGCGGCATCACCTGCCCGCCATGAAGGCCCGCAATTGGGGCCGCATCGTGTTCATCTCCAGCGAATCGGGTATTTGCCCACCGGCCGAGATGGTGCATTACGGCATGAGCAAGTCGGCCCAGTTGTCGGTGTCGCGCGGCTTGGCCGAAACCTGCATCGGCACCCAGGTCACCGTCAACAGCGTGTTGCCCGGCCCCACCCGCACCGAAGGCGTCGGCGAGTTTTTTGCGAAGCTGGCGCGTGATGCGGGCCAAACCCTGCAACAGGCCGAGCATGACTTCTTCAAATTTGCCCGTCCCACCTCGCTGCTGCAGCGCTTCATCGAACCCGCCGAAGTGGCGGCCATGGTGACCTACGTTTGCAGCCCGCGCTCGGCTGCCACCAACGGCGCTGCCTTTCATGTTGAAGGCGGCGTGGTGCGCTCACTCATCTAATTTCAACCCACGGAGTTCTCATGTCTCAAAAAATCAAATGTGCCCTGATCGGCCCCGGCAACATCGGCACCGACCTCTTGGCCAAGTTACAACGCAGCCCGGTGCTGGAGCCGGTCTGGATGGTCGGCATCGACCCCAATTCGGACGGCCTCAAACGCGCCCGCGAGATGGGCATCAAAACCACCGCGGAAGGTGTCGACGGCCTCATTCCCCACATGCTGGCCGACGGCGTGCAAATCGTGTTTGACGCCACCAGCGCCTACGTCCACGCCGACAACAGCCGCAAGGTCAACGCCCTGGGCGCGCTGATGATTGACCTGACGCCTGCGGCCATCGGCCCGTTCTGCGTCCCCCCGGTCAACCTGATCGAACACGTCGGCAAGGGTGAGATGAACGTCAACATGGTCACCTGCGGTGGCCAGGCCACCATCCCGATGGTGGCCGCAGTCAGCCGCGTGCAACCCGTGGCCTACGGCGAAATCGTCGCCACGGTGTCCAGCAAATCCGCTGGCCCGGGCACCCGCAAGAACATCGACGAATTCACCCGCACCACCGCCAGCGCGGTCGAGAAGGTCGGCGGTGCCAAGAAAGGCAAGGCCATCATCATCCTGAACCCCGCCGAGCCGCCGCTGATCATGCGCGACACCGTGCATTGCCTGACCGAAACGGAACCCGATCAAGCCAAGATCACTGAATCCATCCACGCCATGATCAAGGAAGTGCAAAAGTACGTCCCCGGCTACAAACTGGTCAACGGCCCGGTGTTTGACGGCAACCGTGTCTCCGTCTTCCTCGAAGTCGAAGGCCTGGGCGACTACCTGCCCAAATACGCTGGCAACCTCGACATCATGACGGCAGCGGCCGCCCGCACCGCAGAGATGTTTGCCGAAGAAATCCTCGCGGGTCGCCTGACGCTCAAACCCGTGCAAGCCTGACCCCAAGGAGAAACACCATGACACAAGCCAAAAAAATCACCCTGCACGACATGACCCTGCGCGACGGCATGCACCCCAAGCGCCACTTGATGACACTCGACCAGATGAAAAGCATCGCCTGCGGGCTGGACGACGCGGGAATCCCGCTGATCGAAGTCACCCACGGCGACGGCCTGGGCGGCAGCTCGGTCAACTACGGCTTTCCGGCGCACACCGACGAGGAATACCTCAGCACCGTTATTCCGTTGATGAAGCAGGCCAAGATCTCGGCGCTGCTGCTGCCCGGCATCGGCACCGTTGACCACCTGATGATGGCCAAGGACCTGGGCGTCAACACCATCCGTGTCGCCACCCACTGCACCGAGGCTGACGTGAGTGAACAACACATCACCAAGGCCCGTGCGCTGGGCATGGACACGGTCGGCTTTTTGATGATGGCGCACATGGCCAGCCCGGAAAAGCTGGTCAGCCAGGCCAAACTGATGGAAGGCTATGGGGCCAACTGCATCTACGTCACCGACTCGGCCGGCCACCTGCTGCCCGACGGCGTCAAAGCCCGCCTGAGCGCGGTGCGCGCCGCACTCAAGCCTGAGACTGAGTTGGGCTTTCACGGCCACCACAACCTGGCCATGGGGGTGGCGAACTCGATCGCCGCCATCGAAGTGGGTGCCACCCGTATCGACGCGGCGGCGGCTGGCCTGGGTGCCGGTGCCGGCAACACGCCGATGGAAGTGCTGGTCTCGGTGCTGGACCTGATGGGCATCGCCACCGGTGTCGATGTCTACAAGATCCAGGACGTGGCCGAAGACCTGGTGGTGCCGATCATGGACTTCCCGATCCGCATCGACCGTGATGCCTTGACGCTGGGTTACGCCGGGGTCTACGGCAGCTTCCTGCTGTTTGCCAAACGCGCCGAGAAGAAATACGGTGTCAGTGCCCGCGACATCCTGGTCGAGATGGGCCGCCGTGGCATGGTGGGCGGGCAGGAAGACATGATTGAAGACACTGCCATGACGTTGGCGAAAGCGCGCGCTCAAGCTTAATTTTTAGGAACCTTATGAAACTCGATAACGCAACCATCAACGCCCTGGCCGAGCGGCTGGAAAATTGCCAGCTCACCCAGACCGACACCACCAAAATCACCGACGACCATCCCGACATGGATTGGGATGACGCCTACGCGATCCAGAACGAAATCCGCCGCCGCAAGCTGGCCCGGGGCCGCACCATCGTCGGCCTGAAAGCTGGCTTGACGTCTCACGCCAAGATGAAACAGATGGGCGTCAGCACCCCTGTGTTTGGCTTCATGACCGACGATTACGTGGTGGCTGACGGCGGCGAATGCAAAGTCAGCGAATTGATCCACCCCAAGGTCGAGCCCGAAATCGCCTTTGTCACCAAGACCGAGTTGCGTGGCCCGGGTTGCCACATCGGCACCGTGCTGGCCGCCACTGACTTTGTTTTGCCCGGCATCGAAGTCATTGACAGCCGCTACCGCGACTTCAAGTTTGACCTGAAAAGTGTGGTGGCGGACAACACCTCGGCGGCGCGCTTCGTGGTTGGTGGCCAGCCCATGAGCGTGGCGGATTGCGACCTGCGCACCGTGGGCGTGGTGATGGAAAAGAACGGCATCCCGGTGGCGTTTGGTGCCGGTGCCGCCGTGATGGGCCACCCGGCTGCCGCCATTGCGGCGCTGGCCAACCTGCTGGCCGAGCGTGGTGAGTGCATTCCGGCGGGCACGCTGATTTTGTCTGGCGGCATCACCGAAGCCGTGGCCGTGCAGGCTGGTGACAACGTGACCCTGCGTGTGCAGGGCATGGGCAGCACCAGCATCCGTTTCGTTTAATTTGAATTTTTAGCTCACAGGAGTCAAACATGCCATTTGCACAGATTTACCTCATGGAAGGCCGCACCGAAGAACAAAAGCGCGCCGTGATCGAGAAGGTCACCGCCGCACTGGTGGAGGCGGTGGGTGCTCCGATTGCCAACGTGCGGGTCTGGATTCAGGACGTGCCCAAGGAAAACTGGGGCATTGCCGGCGTCAGTGCCAAAGATCTGGGGCGCTGACCGCACCAACCACCGCCGTGGGATGACACCCCACGGTGGTCATTGAGAAAGTGGCTGCGGTTGCACCAGAAGCCGTCATTGCGGGCTTGACCCGCAAGCCATGACCCCGGGGGCCTGGATACCGGGTCAGCGCCCGGGATGAGAGCCCAAGCCTCCAACGCCCGAACCGCCCAGCACCGCCTCGCTTTGCGCATGCCAGGTGCCGCAGGCGCGCCGCCTAAAATAGCCGCACCCCACGTCGTAGCGGCTCGACATTTCCCCTCCCCAACCCGTCCATCATCGTCCATCAGCCGCATGGCTGTCGGTGACGGCGGCCTGTCGCTGCGGCCATTCTTCTTTTTCTCACGATCAACACCTACCTTTATGAGCTTGCTGGACTGGACCGAAAAATCGACCGATGTACTTCGACAAGGCGGCGTCATCGCCCCGGATGAACGCCTGCCTTGGCCGCAAACCGCCGTGATGGGCATGCAACACGTGATCGCCATGTTTGGCTCGACCGTGCTGGCGCCCATCCTGATGGGGTTTGACCCCAACCTGGCCATCCTGATGAGCGGCATCGGCACCCTGATCTTCTTTGTTTTGACCGGAGGTAAGGTGCCCAGCTACCTGGGCTCCAGCTTCGCGTTCATCGGGGTGGTGATTGCGGCCACCGGGTATGCGGGCAGTGGCTTCAATGCCAACATCGGTGTGGCGCTGGGCGGCATCATTGCCTGTGGTGCGTTGTACACCGCCATTGGCTTGCTGGTTCAGGTCGTGGGCACGCGCTGGATTGAGAAACTGATGCCACCGGTGGTGACCGGCGCGGTGGTGGCGGTGATCGGCTTGAGCCTGGCCTCGGTGCCGATCAAGAACATGGCCGCCAGCAATTTCGACAGCTGGATGCAGGCCGTCACGTTTCTGTGCGTGGCCCTGGTGGCGGTGTTCACACGCGGCATGGTGCAGCGGCTGCTGATTCTGGTGGGCTTGGTGGTGGCCAGCGGGGTGTATGCGCTGCTGACCAACGGGCTGGGTCTGGGCAAGCCAATGGACCTGTCGGGCCTGTTCAATGCCGCCTGGATCGGTGCGCCGTCGTTTTCCAGCCCGGTGTTTGACGCCAAGGCCATGCTGATGATTGCGCCGGTGGCCATCATTCTGGTGGCCGAGAATCTGGGCCACCTGAAAGCGGTGACGGCCATGACCGGCAAGAACCTGGACGTCTACATGGGCCGTGCCTTCATCGGTGATGGCGTTGCCACCATGGTCAGCGGCAGCGCTGGCGGCACCGGTGTCACCACCTATGCGGAAAACATCGGCGTCATGGCTGCGACCAAGATTTACTCCACTGCCATGTTTCTGGTGGCGGCCTTGCTGGCGGTGGTGTTGGGCTTCAGCCCCAAGTTTGGCGCCATCATCCAGACCATTCCGTTGCCGGTGATGGGCGGTGTGAGCATTGTGGTGTTTGGCCTGATCGCGGTGGCCGGGGCCCGCATCTGGGTGGAGAACAAGGTGGACTTTGCCGACAACAAAAACCTGATCGTGGCCGCCATCACGCTGGTGCTGGGCACCGGGGACTTCACGCTCAAGTTTGGTGACTTTGCTCTGGGTGGTATCGGTACCGCCACGTTTGGTGCCATTGTGTTGTACGCGTTGTTGAACCGTGGCAACGGTCAGGCATCAAGCGTGCCGTCGACCACGGCAGGTCATTGAACCCGTCGGGCCCGGTGGTTCAGTCGCTGTCGTCGGCATTGCCGCGCAACGCCGCCGGATCGGCGGTGATTGGGCGGTAGATTTCCACGCGTTGGCCGGGCTCCAGCCGCGCCTCGAGCGACACGGTTTTGCTGAAGATGCCCACTTTCTGGGTGCTCAGGTCCAGCGATGGAAAGCTGCGGGTGATGCCGCTGAGTTCAATGGCCTCGCGCACGGTAGCGTGTTCGGGCACCTCGATCTCGAGCCAGGTTTGCCGATCCGGCAAGCCGTAGGCGACACTGACCTTCATGATGCGGCAGCCAGGCTGGGGGGTGTGTCCGCTGGCGCGGCTTGTGGTCGTGGCGCCTTTTTGCGGGCGTCCAGTGTGCGTTTGGCGGCAATCATCAAACCCAGCACAATGAAGCCGCCCGCAGGCAGGATCATCACCAGCGCGCCGTCGCCCGGGTACAGGCGAGTCTCCAACACCCCCATGGCTGGCCCCAACAAGTTGGCGGCACCAGAGAACACCGTGCCACTGCCACCGATTTCACGCAGGGCGCCCATCAGCGTCAGCGCCAGAGTGAAACCCGCGCCCATCGCCAGCCCGTCCAACGCCGACAAAGCCACGCTGTTTTTGCAGGCGAAAGATTCCGCCCGCCCGAGGATCAGGCAGTTCACCACAATCAGCGGAATGAACAAGCCCAGCACCTTGTGCAACTCGTGCAACCAGGCGTTCATGGCCAAATCAACAATCGTCACCAGGGTGGCGATGATCAGCACAAAGGCGGGGATACGCACCTCGTCGGTGATCAGGCCGCGTAACAACGCCACCAGCGCGTTGGAGGCGATCAGCACCGCCATGGTGGCCGCGCCCATGCCCAGGCCCTGGGTCGCGGCCGAGGTCACGGCCAGGGTGGGACACAGCGACAACATCTGGCTGAACACCACATTGTTGCGCCACACACCATCAGAAATGATGTCACGAACTTGACTCATGGTTGGGCCTCCTGAAGCAACTCGTCACGGTGCGCGGCAAACAGCCGCAGCCCGTCGCGCACGCCCTTGACCACCGCGCGTGGGGTGATGGTGGCCCCGGCAAACTGGTCAAACGGGCCGCCGTCCTTTTTTACCGCCCATTTCTCTTCGGGCGGGTTGGTCAAAGACTTTCCGGTGAAGCGGGTGATCCAGTCGGTGCGGGTCACTTCAATCTTGTCACCCAGACCGGGCGTTTCGGTGTGGTGCAGCACCCGCACACCCAGCAGTTGGCCGTTTTTGTCAATGCCCAGCAGCAACCGGATGTCGCCGCTGTATCCGGAGGTGTTGGTCTCAAAGGCAACCCCGGTGATCTGCTTGGTTTGGCGTGCCCGGTACACCAGGACTGGCGCACCATCCACCAGCAACTCCAGGGTGTCGCCCGCCGGGTTGTTGTCGTGGATGCTGGCCGGAATCACCTGCTCCAGCGAGTGGCGCAGGTCTTCCAGCGCGCTTTGTTCAATCGGCGCCTTGGTCAGGCTGTAGGCCACCGTCAGCAACAAGGTGGCAACCAGCGAGAAGCCTCCCAGCACCACGGCGTGTTTGCCTCCCACCAGTTCCATGAGCCTGGCCACACGCTGCGAAAGACTGGCCACGGGCGCCAGGGGCGGTGTTGTGTCGGTGGTGTTCATAGTTTGATCTTCTGTCCCGAGTTGGCATCCAGCGACTGGCCACGCCGACTGCGGCCAAACACGCGCGGGCGAAAGCCCCTGTCAATCAGCGGCACCATCGCATTCATCAGCACCACGGCAAAGGCCACCCCTTCCGGATAGGCCCCGAGCGAGCGGATCACCCAGGTCAGGGCACCAATGCCGGCACCAAACAACAGTTGCCCACTGCGTGATACCGGCGAGGTCACGTAGTCGGTGGCGATGAAAAAGGCGCCCAGCAAGGTGGCCCCGGACAGCAGGTGGATCGGCATCGCGGCAAAGCGGCTGGGGTCCAGCGCGTTGGAGACCAGCGCCAGCGTGGCCAGGGTGCCCAGCATCGCCAGAGGGATGTGCCAGGAGATGATGCGCAAGGCCAGCAGCAACAGCCCGCCCGCCAGCAGCAGGCCAGCCGAGGTTTCGCCCATCGAACCTGACTCGCGGCCAATGGCCAGTTGCTCAGGGGGTGGCAGCTGTTCGGTGGTTTTGGCCACAGAGATGCCGCGTGAGTGTTCGGTTTTGAGAACACCCAGTGAGGTGGCTGCACTCATGTGTTCAGGCAGCGCGGTGTGGCCTGCGAAGTAAGCCAGGGCCTGTTGGAAGGACGGCGCACCAGGGCTGCCCATTGGCGCCGGTGCCACCCACACCGTGAGCTGCACCGGGAATGAAATCAATAACACGATACGCGCCACCATCGCGGGGTTGAACATGTTTTGGCCCAAACCGCCAAACAGGTGTTTGCCCAGCACAATCGCCACCAGCGCGCCCAGAAACCCGATCCACCACGGCGCCCAGGGTGGCAAACTCAGGGCCAGCAACCAGCCGGTCAGCAGGGCCGAGCCGTCCGCCAGCCGGGCGCGCACCGGCTGGCCCAGCAGCTTCAACATCAGCGCCTCTGCGACCAGGGCCGTGGCCAGGGTGATGGCAAACAGAAAAATGGCAGGCCAGCCAAACAGCCACAAACCGTAGGCGGTGGGTGGCAGCAGTGCCGCCATCACCCACAGCATGGTGCGGCTGATGCTGTTGACGGTGTGGGTGAAGGGCCCGGCCCGGGTGGCCATGGTGATCATGTGGATTCCTCCAGCTGGCTGGCAGGTGTGTCGACCGGCGCGGCGGCGCTGGCGGCTGCGGCGGCAGCTTTGGCGGCTTTGCGGGCAGCGGCGGCGGCCTTTTTGGCTTCGGCCTCGCGCGCGGCGCGTTCGTTGCGCGCCTGGATCAGGGCGCGGATACGGTCCTGCCGCCTTGAGTCGCGGTCCAGCGCACCCAGCTGCCCCTTGGCGAAGTTGAAGTAATGCGACAGCGGGATGTGCGACGGGCAGATGAAGGAGCACGAGCCGCAGCTCACGCAGTCCTGCAGGCCGATGGCTTGTGCCCCTTGCAGGTCGCCCCGGCGCACCAGTTGCGCCATCTCCAGCGGCACCAGGCCGCAGGGGCAAGCCGAGACACAACTGCCGCAGCGGATGCAGGGCGATTCGGCCCCGTCGTTGACCTCGTCGGCAGTCAGCGCCAGCACACCGCTGGTGCCCTTGACCACCGGCACCTGCACCGACGGCAGGGGCGCACCCATCATCGGGCCACCACCAATGAGTTTGTGTGGCACCGGGTGCAGGCCACCGCAGAACACCAGCAGGTCTTCCACCAGTGTCCCCAAGGGCACATTGATGTTGGCTGGCTCGCGGATGCCGCGCCCAGACACCGTCACCACCCGGCTGATCAGGGGTTCACCGCTGCGCACGGTGCGCGCCACGGCGCGTGCGGTGGCCACGTTGTGCACCACCACACCGATGTCTGCCGTGAGTTTGCGTGAAGGTGTTTCGCGCCCGGTGCAGGCCAGCACCAGGTGGCGCTCGGAGCCCATCGGGAAACGGGTTGGCAGGGCCATCACCTTGATCCAGGGCTCCACCCGGGCTGCCTCGCGGATGGCGGCCAGCGCCTGTGGTTTGTTGCGCTCAATCGCAAACACCACCGACTGCACCTCCAGCGCATAGGCCAGGATACGCACACCGTCGATCACGGCGGCGGCCTCTTCGCGCATCAGGCGGTCGTCGCAGGTCAGGTAGGGTTCACACTCGGCCCCGTTGATCAGCAGGGTGTCGAGCTGGTAACGGCTTTTCAGGTCGAGCTTCACCGCAGACGGGAAAGCCGCACCGCCCATGCCCACAATACCCGCCGCTGCCACGCGGCTGTTGAGTTCAGCGGGTGTCACACCCAGCGGAAAATCGTCGGTGATGGGTTTGGGCAGCTCGGCCCAGCGGTCTTGCCCGTCGGTGGCAATGATGATGGTCTTTTGCCGCAAACCGGACGGGTGTGGTGCCACATACTCTTCAATGGCAACCACCGTGCCGGAGCTCGAAGCATGCACTGGCGCCGACAAACCCGGCGCCGCCTTGGCAATCAACTGGCCCTTGAGCACGGTGTCACCCACCGCCACCACGGGTAGGGCAGGCGCGCCAATGTGTTGCTGCAGCGGCAGGTAGAGCCTGCGCGGCAGCGGCATAGGCACCACCGCTTTTTCGCTGGACAGTTCCTTGTGGTACTGCAGCTTGACGCCGCCACGAACACGAAAAGACCACATGCTGAAACGTCCTCGTTATTCGGTTGTCAAAGGGCTGGCCACGGCCGTTTTGGGCTTGGGTTTGGGCCAGTGCCAGGTGGCCAGCGTTGGCAGCACCGGTTTCATCACAATCGCTTGGGTCGGGCACTCGGCCACACACAGGCCACAGGCGTAACAGGCCTCGGGCAGCACGGTGTGCATCTGTTTGGCGGCTCCCACTATCGCGTCCGAGCCACATTTGCGGATGCAGCGGGTGCAACCAATACAACGCGCTTCTTCCACCCACGCCACCGTCGGCAGGGCCTCGTCTGAACCATCCATCACCAGCCGCATTCCCAACAAATCAGCCACACGTTGTGCCGTGGAGGCGCCACCGGGTGGGCAGGCGCTTGGGGCGGCGCGGCCGTCCACCATGGCGGCAGCGGCCTGTTTGCACCCGGCAAAACCACATTGGGCACAGTTGGAGCCTGGCAGCAGCGCGGCCACTGCCTCGGCGCGGTCATCCACCGGTGTCGACAAATAACGTGACGCCACCCCCAGAATCACGCCCAGAACCGTGCCCAGCACACCGATGGCGCCCACCGCCTGCGCGGCATGGCTGAGTGCGGTTGCGTCCATCAGTGGCCTCCCAGTCCGGCAAAACCCATGAACGCCAGCGACAAAACACCGGCGGTGATGAAACCAATCGGCGCCCCCTCAAAAGCCTTGGGCACCGAGGCCAGGGCCAGGCGTTCACGCAGCCCGGCAAAAATCACCAGCACCAGGCCAAACCCCGAGGCCGCGCCAAAACCACGCAACAGGCTGGCGACAAAGCCGTGACCGGCCTGGATCGTCAGTAGCGCAATGCCCAGCACCGCGCAGTTGGTGGTGATCAGCGGCAGGTAGACGCCCAGCGCCTCGTACAGCGGCGGTGAGATGCGCCGGATCACCATCTCGGTGAACTGCACCACTGCAGCAATCACCAGGATGAAAGTCATGGTGCGCAGGAAGGACAGGTCCAGCGGCGCCAGCAGCAGCGCCTCGGCCACCCAGACAAAACCGGTGGAGAGGGTCAGCACAAAGGTGGTGGCCAGCCCCATGCCAATGGCGGTGTCGATGCGCGACGAGGTGCCCATGAACGGGCACAGCCCCAGAAACTTGGCCAGCACCACGTTGTTGACAATGGCGGTGCTCAGTAACACAAGCAAAAAGTCATGCATCACAGACCCCGCTGCTCAACCACGGGAATGGCGACACGGCGCAGCGGCTCTGCGCTGGACGACCCACAGCCCGCGCCCGCCGCGCCGCTGGCGCGCCCCAGCACCACCGGCACCAGCGCCTCACGCCAACGCCGCGCCAGCACCCGTGCCGCAGCCACACCCAGCAACAAACCTGCCAGCGCCGCGACCACCGCCACCGTGTCACCTGCCGTTTGCAGGGCACTGGCGGCGACCAGCATCGTCAGCAGCGGCAAGGCATAAGCGGTCAGAGAGGCGCGTGTCAGCGCCCGGCGGTCCACCCCCACCAACACCTGGTCACCCAAGGACAGCAGGGGCTGGCCTGGCCCCAGGTCGCGCGGCACACACCAGCTGGCGCCGCGTTTGGCCTTGCCACTGCCACAGGCACTTTGGGTGGCGCAGCTGCCGCAGGCCGGTGGCGCCTCGGTGGCCAGCCAGACCCGGTCACCGTCGACACCAACCACGCGGGCCAGGCCCTCGATCAAGGCTTCATCGGGTGGGTAGGGCGTGTTCATGACAGCTCACTGACCTGGCCAGCGTGGTTGATGCAAATGGCACGGCAACCCGGTTGGGTGCGCAACAAGGCCAGCCGCGCTGACACATCGGTGCTGGGAATCAGCGCCAGCGCGGTGGACAAGGCGTCACCTTGCGTGGCTGTGGGCGCCACCACCGTGACACTTTCATAAGCGGGGGCGGTGCGCCCTGAGCGCGCATTGATCAGGTGGGTGTAGCGGCCAGCGTCATCCAGCCGGGTGCCATAACCACCGGAGGTGGCCACCGCTTGGTCCAGCACCGACAGGGTGTGGATCTCCCGGCTCGGTTCACGTGGGTCAGCCAAACCAATTTGCCAGGCCGAACCATCGGGCTTGGGCGCCACCGCGCGGGGCTCCCCCATGTCGACCAGCATGTGGCTGAAGCCGTGGCTGCGTAACACCGCGCTGCAGCGGTCGGTGATGAAACCCTGCGCCACGCCGTTGAGTGACAGCGCCATGCCAGGGCGGGCCAGCCGAACCTGGGAGCCTGTTATCTGCACTCCCTGCCAGTCCACCAGAGCACGGGCCTGCGCCACCTGCTCCTTGGCCGGTGGCGCTGTGTTGGCACCGGTCACAAAATGCTCAAAGTACAGACGCCACAGCGGCTGGATGCTGGGGTCAAACACGCCCTTGGAGGCTGCCGCCATGTCCAGCGCGGTGCCCAGCAGTGACACAAATTCGGTTGGCGCATCCTTGAGTTGGCCGCTGCGGTTGAGCTCGGAGATCAGCGAGTCAGCGCGAAACAGGCTGAACATGGCCTCCAGTCGGTTCACCTCGGCCAGCATGGCCGACAGTGCCGCCTGGGCGCGTGTCGTGTCGCCCCCATGGTGGAGGGTGACCGAGGCGGGCGCACCCATGGCCAACCCCTGCCACTGCAACGGGGCGGCATGGGCGCCTTGCTGAACGCGCCAGGCCACCAGTGGCACCGCCGCAGCCAGCAGCATCAGGCGGCGCCGGGTCAGCAGACCCTGCCGGGGCGCAACAACAGCCTGACTGACAGCCGTGACAGGGTGTGAAGGGCGTTGGGACACGGTGACTCCTTGGGGCTTGTCGAGGTGCTGCGCTTCAGGCCAGGGCGTGGCGTGGCAGCGATGACTTGAGGCTGTCCAGCGACACATGCTGGCGGCCATTGACGTCCTGAAACACCTTGAACACCTTTTCCTGTGCCGGGGTGGACTTGACGAAGTCGTTGTAGGCCTTGATCAGCTGCTCGCGGTAGGCGGTGTACAAGCCCACTTCGTTGCTCTCGGCCAGCAGGTTCTCTTGGCGGATGTACTGGAAGAAACGTTTCAGGATGTGCAGGCGGCTGACGTTGACCACACTCTGCTCAAACGGCACCCCGAAGTAATGCAGGAAGTCCTCGGCCGAGGAGAGGGCTTTGAGCTGTTGAAGAAAGGTTTCCATGGGGTGTCCTCCGGTGTGGCTGTGGGTGGGCAGTGGTGCGTTCGGTGGTTTAGGCTGCTCTGGCAAAAGCCAGAGGTGTTGGCCGTGCCAAAGACTCCAGCAAAAAGCTGCGCAGTTCGTCCGCTGTGGCTTCCTGCTTGACACGCATGGCATGGTCGCGGATGCGCCCAAGCAGGCGGGCGGTCAGGGCGTCGTCGTCCAGCACCACCCCCATCTGGGCATAAGCCTGGCGCACAGCCTGGGAGCCCGAATGTTTGCCCAGCACGGTGCGGCGCTGGCGCCCCAGCTCCGACGGGTCAAAACTCTCGTAGGTCGAGGCGTTTTTGAGCAGACCGTCGATGTGGATGCCGGACTCGTGGGTGAACACCGCCTCACCCACAATGCTTTTGTTGAACGCCACCTGGCGCCCCGAAGCGCGTGCGACCAAGTGCGAGATGGTCACCAGCGCTTGTGTGTCAACACCGGTGCAAGCGTGGTGTAGGTGGCGCACCCCCATCACCACTTCTTCAAGGGCCGCGTTGCCAGCACGTTCACCGAGACCGTTGACCGTGGTGTTGGCATGGGTGGCGCCAGCGCGCAGCGCGGCCAGGGTGTTGGCAGTGGCCAGGCCCAGGTCGTTGTGGGCATGGATCTCGATCTCGATGTCGACCGCGTCGCGCAATCTGGCAATGGCGTCATAGGTGGTGAACGGGTCCAGCACCCCCAGTGTGTCGGCAAACCGGATGCGGCTGGCACCACAGGCTTGCGCCCGACGTGCCACCTGGGCCAGAAAAGCCGGGTCGGCACGTGAGGCGTCCTCGGCGCCCAGCGACACCGTGCGGCCGCTGGCCACTGCCTGGCTGATCACCCGCGTGACCTGTTCAATCGCCCAGTCGCGCGACTGGTTCAGCTTGTGCTGCAGGTGGATGTCCGACACCGGGATCGACAGGTGGATGATTTCCGCATCACAACGCAGGGCGCTGGCCAGATCG
Source organism: Rhodoferax sp. U2-2l (assembly GCF_020594515.1). GTDB lineage: Bacteria > Pseudomonadota > Gammaproteobacteria > Burkholderiales > Burkholderiaceae_C > Rhodoferax. Next base: position 82,279 of record NZ_JAJCTH010000015.1, on the reverse strand, counting down.
GCCTCGGTCAGGCGGCCCCAGACCATCAGCTGGGCGGGTAACTGGAGGGCCGCGATGGCATTGATGCAGGCGATCTCTTCCTCACCCATGGCCGGGATGCCGACCTCCATCTCGGGCACACCCGCTGCTGACAACGCGGTGGCAATCGCACACTTCTCGGCCACCGTGAACGCGACACCGGCGGTTTGTTCGCCGTCGCGCAGGGTGGTGTCGTTGATGATGGGGTTCAGAGGCATGGTGTCGCTTCCTTTGCCTACCTCTTTGCAAGGCTTATGCCATCTGCATTTGCGCCCTTTTTCAGCCATTTAGCCCGATTGGCGGACCAGTTTGTCGGTTCTGGGTGGCACTTTCAGGCCAGCTGGCCGACGGCGCTTGTCGGAATTGTGGTGTTTCGCACAGAGCGTGGCTGCGCAGCAACACGCAGTTGTCCTGCGGTTGGTAGAAGTGGAATTGCTGCGACTTCCATAGTGGCTAGCCCTTGATTTATAAGGGCTAGAAGGCAATTTCATTCGCAAACTGGGCTTCAGCCCAACAGATGCGATCAGGTCTGACCCTTCTCCACCCACTTCTGGACGGTAGGCGCCTGGTAGCTGGCAAAACGGTCCAGCAGCGCGTCGGGCGTGGGCTCCACCATCAAGGTGCTGCGGTGTGCTGGCCGCACGAACTGCTCGGCCACCGTGTGGTCCAGGAACGTGGTCAGACCGTCGTAATACCCCGCCACATTGAGCAGGCCGCAGGGTTTGGCATGAAAGCCCAGTTGCGCCCAGGTCCAGACCTCGAAAATTTCTTCCAGCGTGCCAATGCCGCCCGGCAGCGCAATAAAGCCGTCTGACAGCTCGGCCATCAGGGTTTTGCGCTCGTGCATGGAGCGGGTGACATGTAACTCGGTCAGCCCGGTGTGCTCGATCTCCTTGCGCTTGAGGGCTTCGGGAATCACACCCACGGCGCGCCCGCCCAGTTGCAAGACCGAGTTGGCGATCAGCCCCATGATGCCGACGCTGGCACCGCCATAAACCAGCCCCAGGTCGCGGTCTACCAAGGCCTTGGCCAGCGAGCGCGCACCGTCTGCATAGGCCTCCAGTCGACCCGGGTTGGAGCCGCAATAAACGCAAATATTTTTCATGCTGTGTTGTGAGGAATGTGTTGAATCAAATCACATCCGTCTCGACTGGCCGCCCGTCATTCAGACAGACCCAGTGGACGCGCGTGTCAAAGTGAACATGGGATTGTGGTGCCAAATCAAGGGGCTCCAGACCCAGCGCACAGGCCATATGGCGATGTCAGAGTGAGTGTGCCGTTAGACAACCTCCTCGATGCACGCCAGGGCGACTGGGCCAGGCGCATGCGGTTTGGGGACCCAATCACGCGCGAGTGATGCCGATCAGTACGCCAGCCCCTGAGACGCGCGCCTTGGGCCCCCAAGCCCGGTCGCCTGACGCAATCACCCTGTCTCAGCCGTGCCGGTCAAGGCGGATTGAAGACGACACCTACAGCGAGCTGGTCAATGAAGGCCAACGCGGTGATGCACCGCTGGGCGCCATGAAGTCATGGGACACCACGGGCAATGTGATTTACTGCGCATCACTGCACAAAATTCTCGCGCCCGGTATGCGCCTGGGCTGGATGGCCGCCGGACACTGGCAAGCCCGGGTCGAAATGCTCAAGTTCACCCAAACCCGCAGCAACGAGGAGCTGTCACAACTGGCGGCGGCAGACTTCATCGCCTCACCCGCCTACGACCGCCATCTGCACCGCTTGCGCGCCACCTTGCAGGTTCAGCGGCAACACACGGCGGAAACCATTGCCAGCCATTTCCCGCCCGGCACCCGCCTGACTCTGCCCGACGGTGGCTTGTCGCTGTGGGTGGAAATGCCGCAGCAGCTGTCGAGCAAACGGGTGTTTGATGCGGCCTTGAAAGAGCAGATTCTGGTCAGCCCCGGCCTGATGTTCTCCAACTTGCTGCTCTTTGACGCCTTTCTGCGCATCAGCTGCGGCTGGCCGGTGGACAGGGATGTGGAGCAGGCGCTGAGGCGGCTGGGGCAGATCGTGACGGGGTTGTTGTGATTGCCTGCCCGGCCTTGGTGGGCACTGTGCAGGCCAATCGTGGGCATTGGACTTCGGATGACCCTAAACTTTTGGAGTCGCCCTGTCCTCCCTGGATCGATTCCTAGAAATTGATTGCATGAGTCAACACGCGGCAAGCATCGTGTTCTTTTGCGAGACTGCGGAACGGTTTTCGGCGCGGGCGGGCCGATTGTTTCGCTAGCCTATTTGGGTGTTTTTGGCAGGTTGGAGGTTTTGAACGACGCCCCGTCGCCCAAGAAGTCCCCAGGAGACTACTGAAACGATTTGGCAACATAGTGCGACAATAGAGATTGCGAAATACAATCGCTTTTATCGCACTATCGACCCCGTTTTCATGGAGTAGTCATGGTTAACTTAAAAGGATCAAGCGCCAGATCGGCAGATGGTTCGTTTGTACCGACTGAACGCACTCGCGTAGAGAACACGGCTCTCACGTCACTGCTGCCGCTTTTGGATAAGTCTAGATTGAAGGACAAAAACAAGGTCGATACCTACATACTTACACTTGCAAAGCTGATGAAAGACATGGAGGGACTCAGAAGAGGTTTGGACGTTCTTCAGAGATCAGCTGTGGATGATCACTGGGCGACAAAAGCCTTAATAGAAGAGACTCCAATTCGAGGCCTGGATCAGGTCAAAGACAAACTGAGGCGAAGGGGCGTTGAAGCTGTCCTCTCTGGTACGGAATGGCTCAAGGCAAAAGAGGTGGGGGAACGTGCAGCTCCGCTCGCCGAAAACAAGCATTCGCTGGTCTCACGGTGGCAAAAGGCTGGGAAGATCTTTGCGATTGAGCGTGCTGGCGTGAAATACTACCCCAACTACATTTTTGATGATTTGGGTAATCCGATCCCAGAGGTAGCGGAAGTGCTCAAGAGTTTTGAGGGATACACACCGATTCGCGTTGCATCCTGGTTTGAATCGACCAGTTCCGCAGCAGGCGGCAAGCGCCCGAGGGAACTGCTCAGCAATGAGCCAAAAAGCGTAATCGAGTTGGCAAAGGAGCACGTGGAGGGTGCTTTGCATGGCTAGTGCTAAGCCCGTCAGCACCTCTATGGCGAGCATGGCTCCACTGCCGTACCCACCTCCGAAAAACTCCTTTAGAGAACATTCAGTTCCTGCTGGCATTTGGTATCGAGTCCACAACTACGACGCAAGCACCGGCTTGTACGGGCCAACCCAGTTCAATGACACAAAACGCGGAAATGCACGCTTTAGCCCTTTGGTCGATAGCACCGGTAAAGTCATCCCGACCATCTATGCCGCCAAGACAGTACGCGGGGCCATGGCCGAAATCCTTCTGCACGATGTGCCAACGCCATCTACGAACTACCAGCACGACTGGGAGAGGGACAAATCGGGCAATCACCACCTCTCGCGGATTTCGCTCACGGATTTGAGCCTCGTTAACTTGACCACTCTTGGCTTGCGTGCTGCGGGTCTGACTGTGGCTGAAATTTTTGGTACGGAAAAGCCTGATTACCCACGCACCCGAGAATGGGCGTTGCACATCTGGAAGACGATGCCAAAGGCGCAGGGCTTGCACTGGATGTCCGTGCGAGACAACACGTGTGAGGTTGTGATTTTGTTTGGGGATCGGCTGAAGAGTAACAACATCCAGGATGAAAGGGACTCCAAGCACGTCATTCACTACGAGGCAGAGTTGATGAAGTTGCTGGACGATCTGGGTGCATCGTTAGCAGGAGCATGATGAAGGCCATCGTTAGGTTATGCGGTTGCGCGCTTCACTCCCATCGTTTTGCTGCCTAAATTGGCATCGCACGATTTCAGCAAGATCAGGGGGCCACTTTGACGTCAATGCCCGGAATGTCTGCCATCAGGCAAAGAGCATGAGCCAACCGAATTCCGCTTTGGGTCGATACCTATCTCCGAGGCCGGGCAATTGATTCGCTGTCTTGAATCCAAATCTATTCCCCACAACCCACCCGCCTAGCGCCACGCACACCAAGCTGTCAACAAACTTCTCTATTGATGATAGCTACCTACCCTTGATTTACCTGGTCTAGAGGCCAATTTCATCCACAAGTGCCTGGGATGCCATATCCTTTCGCCGCGCCGTCTTCGTGCGTGAAGAGGCATTTGCCGTCTGGGCTCAAGCTGGCTTACTGGTCGTCGTCCGGGGAGATCGCCGCTACGGGGAATGGGGTGCGCTCATCGCGCCCGCTCTTACCGGTTGTTGGCCGCGAGCTTGAGCCCAAACCCGATCAGTGCCAAACCGGCCAGCCGGGTCGCTATCTTGCGCGCCGAGGGCAGGGCTTTCAGGCGGGCCGCCACCGCATTGCCGACCAGAACCAACCCGGCCTGGTACAGCAGGCTGAGCACAGTGACATGGGCCATCATGACCGCCAGTGTCAGCGCCGAGGCCTGTGGCTGGATAAACAGCGGAAAGAACGCCACAAAAAACAGGATCACTTTCGGGTTGGTCAGGCTCACGGTCAAGGCTTGCCGGAAGTAGACGCGCGGCGAGCTTTGTTCTGTCTGCGAGACGGGCGCAGCGTTGACCGGTGTGCGCAGCAGTTGCCAGCCCATCCAGCACAGGTAGCCCGCGCCAAACCACTGCAATGCCTGGAACAGCATCGGGTTGGCCTGCATGGTGGCGGCCAGTCCGGCCACGGCGGCGAACATCATGATGAAGTCACCCAGCAGCGTTCCCAGCACGGCGGCCATACCCACTGCGATGCCGTGGCGTGCTGTGGCATTCAGGATGGCGATGGTGCCCGCACCGGGAACCAACTGAAAGACAAGCACGGCAAGCACAAAGCTGGTGTAGTTCTGGATGTCAAACATGGCGATGAGGCAGATGCAGGGGTTGAGGGCAGGTCGCCTCATCTTAAACCGGCATGCCGGGCAGCGACAAGCAATCACTCTATTTGTGATAGCTGAGGGCGTAATGTGGGTGAAGGCTGCAGGGCGATTGGGCGGTGGCTTGTGCGTGCCACCAAAGCCATTTTGATGATTCAAAGGCCGAGCCCCGCAGGCAAGGGTGATGCCCGGGGGAAGGTGACTTGCAAATAGGTCCCTTGTGAGGCCCCACTGCGCAACACTGGCTCGTGACCAGCTTGCTGGGTGCTGTGGATGACAGATGCCTTCAGTGTAGGCCGCAGGCCGGGGCAGAAGATTGCGTTGTTGCCTTGATTTGCTTTTAAGTTGGCATAACATGCTTCAATCAAATCCAACATTGGCAGAAATATGAAGATTGACCGCTACGACCAGCAAATCCTCGACATCCTGCAGGCCGATGGCCGCATCAACAACCAGGAGCTGGCCGACCGCATCGGCCTGTCGCCGTCACCGTGCCTGCGTCGGGTGCGGGCGCTGGAAGAGTCGGGCCTGATCACCGGTTACCACGCCCAGCTCGACGCCAAGAAGCTCGGCCTGTCATTGATGGCGCTGATTCATATCTCCATGGACCGGCACACGCCCGAGCGTTTTGCCAACTTCGAGGCTACGGTGAGCTTGCTGCCTGAGGTGCTGGAGTGTCTGTTGATCACCGGCCAGTCGGCCGACTACCAGCTCAAGGTGGCGGTGCGCGACATGGACCATTACCAGGCCTTGCTGCTCAACAAGATCACCCGCATCGAGGGTGTGACCGGTGTGCACTCCAGCTTTGTGCTGCGCCAGGTGGTCAGCAAGATGGCGCTGTCGGTGGTGAGTGGTGCGCTGTGAGCGGCAATTGCGGCCATGGCTATTCTTCGTAGCGGGTCTGGCTTTCTTTGGCCAGATGTCTGATTGAGACACGAAAATTGCTGAATAAATATAAAAGCAGCAATAGTCTGTCTAAAAAGATCGAAAAGATGACAAAAACGCAATCATTCACCCCGGCTTCAAGCCTACGATAGCTATCACTGTCCGTTATCGCTTCCAGAGGAACTTGCTCCATGTTGTCCAACCCCGCCACCAAATACCGCGCCTTTCCCACCATTGATTTGCCCAACCGCCAATGGCCGTCGCGCAGCATCACCCAGGCTCCTATCTGGATGAGTTCGGACCTGCGGGATGGCAACCAGTCGCTGTTTGAGCCGATGAATGTGGAGCGCAAGATGCGCATGTTCCGCACCTTGTGCCAGGTTGGGTTCAAGGAGATTGAGGTCGCGTTTCCGAGCGCCTCTCAAACCGACTTTGACTTTGTGCGCACCCTGATCGAGGGCGGCCACATTCCCGACGACGTGACCATCGAAGTGTTGACCCAATCGCGGGAACACCTGATCCGGCGCACGATTGAGTCCCTCAAGGGCGCACGCCGCGCCATCGTGCACGTCTACAACGCCACCTCGCCAGCGTTTCGTGAGATTGTGTTTGGCATGAGCCGGGATGAGATCAAGGCGCTGGCGGTGTCTTCGGTGCGGCTCATCAAGGACTTGTGTGCGCAGCAGCCTGAGACCGAATGGGTCTTGCAGTACAGCCCCGAGGTGTTCACCAGCACCGAGCTGGACTTTGCCTGCGAGGTGTGTGACGCGGTCACCGCCGAGTGGGGCGCGACACCCGACAACAAGGTCATTTTGAACCTGCCTGCCACGGTGGAAGTGGCCACGCCCAATGTGCATGCCGACCAGATCGAGTGGATGCACACCCACCTGGCACGCCGCGACAGCGTGCTCATCAGCGTGCACCCGCACAACGACCGGGGTTCGGCCGTGGCCGCTGCCGAGTTGGGCCTGATGGCGGGCGCCGACCGGGTCGAAGGCTGTTTGTTTGGCAATGGTGAACGCACCGGCAATGTCGACATCGTCACCTTGGCTTTGAACATGTACACCCAGGGCATTGCCCCAGGGCTGGATTTCTCTGACATCAACGCCGTGGCCCGCACCGTGGAGCATTGCAACCAGTTGCCGATCCACCCACGCCACCCGTATGTGGGTGACCTGGTGTTCACCGCTTTCAGTGGCTCACACCAGGACGCCATCAAAAAAGGTTTTGCCGCCCAGCAGGCTGCCGGGCCGGATGCCTTGTGGAATGTGCCCTACATGCCGATTGACCCGGCTGACGTGGGCCGCAGTTACGACTCGGTGATCCGTGTCAACAGCCAGAGTGGCAAGGGCGGTGTGGCGTATTTGATGGAGGCCGAGTTTGGTGTGGTCATGCCGCGGCGTTTGCAGGTGGAGTTTTCGGGCGAGGTGCAAAGTTACACCGACAGCCACGGCGGTGAGATGACGGCACAGGACATCTGGAAACTGTTCGAGAGCACCTATCTGGACGCCCCCGGCGCGTCAATGCGTTACGTGGAGCACCACCTGTTTGACCATGTCACACCGGGGAGCAAAAACCGTGTGCAGGGTATTCGCATCGGGGTGGAGGTGAACGGCCAGCCCATGTTGCTCACCGGCGAGGGCAATGGCCCGATCGACGCGGCGGTGCATGCGCTCCAAGGCGCTGGTATCGAGGTGCAGGTGCGCAGTTATGAGGAGCGATCCACCCGCGCCAGCACCCACGCCGGGGATGCCCAGGCCTGCGCTTTTCTGGAGCTGGTGTCCGCTGCCGGTGGCACGGAGCGCTATGGGGTGGGTATGGACACCAACATCGTCACCGCCTCGGTCAAGGCGCTGCTCAGTGGGGTGAACCGGCTGGGCTTGGTGGCTGCACTTGAGTTGGAGAGTGAAGCGGCCTGAGGGGTGGGCTGAGTTTGCCCACTGTCACACAACGCAGGCTACTTCTATGACTCACTCAGAAGGCGTTTGGACATCTGCTGCGTTGTTGTGCGCACAAAGCTTTGCAGGCGCAGGGCCAGGGTCTTGGCACCTGGCAGCCTCAAGCGTGCGGCCAGTGCCGCCCAAGTGGTGGCTTGGTAGGCCGGGCGCTCAGGGCTTTGACCCGCTGGCAAGATGACAAAACCACCCGCCGTGTCCCCCGCCACTTCGCGCAACAAGGCAAACAGGGTGGAGGCTTTTTTGCTGCTCGCAATGAAGCGGCGCAACTCACCCTCGGGCAGCAGGTTTTCAAAAAAGGCCGTGACTGCCGCGCTGCTGATCGGGCCTGCCGTAGGTGTGATGGCAGCAATTTGCGCTGTCTCGGGGCGGGCCAGCCACGCGTCGCTGTAAGTGAAGGACAACGGCGCGCTGTCAAACACGTGGCCCACCAGCTGATCACCGAAAAAAACCGCGAGTTGCGCCATCTCGGGCATCGGTTCGGGTGTCACTGGCTGGCTCCCGCTTTGGCGCGAATCACCACCTCCAGGCCCAGCAAGGCCAGCACATCAAGCACCTTTTGCAACTGCAATGTGGGTTTGCCCTGCTCCAGCTCGACGATGAAGCGGTTGCCGGTGTTGCTCAAGCCAGCAACATCCAGCTGCGTGAGCGCCATCTGTTGTTGACGTTCACGCGCCAGCTGGCCGAGTTCGGCAGTGCTCTGAATCACCTGGTCACTGCCAGTCAAAAAATGACCGTTCGGGATGATTTTTTTGCTTGTGCTCATGGTTGGTCCTAAAACTTACCGTTCGGTAATTCTAGGGCGAATGGGATGAACTTGGGAGCAAAAATGACCTATCGGTCATATGCCTGCCGTGGCGACCGGCTTGAATCTCTCAATGCTCCCGCGCATGGTTGCGCGTGTGTCTGGGCAGCTCGATGGTGATGTCGCTCTCGCCCAGCTTGATACAACAGGACAGGCGCGACTGCGCCTCCAGGCCCCAGGCGTTGTCGAGCTGGTCGTTCTCGTTGTCATCAGCCCCAGCCAGCGAATCGCCGCCTTTGCGCACATAGACGTGGCAGGTGGAGCAGGCCGCCACCATCTCGCAGGCGTGTTCAATCGCCACACCGGCCTTGAGCAAGCCTTCGCACAGAGACTTGCCGGGTTTGATCTCGATGTCCCGCCCCTGCGGGCACAGTTCGGGGTGGGGCAGCAGGCGGACTCTGGGCATGTGGTGTTTTTTTGGGGTGGTGGGTGACTCTGGCGGGCAGACGGGGTTCAGGCCAGGCTGTCCATGCTCTGTCCGGCCAGCGCCTGACTGATCGAGGCATTCATGCGCCGGGCGGCAAATTCATCGGTGGCAGAACTCAGCGCACTGGTGGCACGGCGCAGGTCAGCCAGCGGCGCCTCGGTTTCCAGCATCTCGCCCACCCGGTACATGGCCAGATGAATCGCCTGGATTTCCGGTGCCGACACCAGTGCGGCATCCGCGTGCAAGGCGGCCTCGGTGGCATCGAGCAGGCGCCGGGCGTCCACCTGCGCCTCGCGCATAGATCGCAACTGCATGTCTTCCTGGCTGGCGCTGATGGCGTCCTGCAGCATGGCCGAGATCTGGGTGTCGGCCAGGCCGTAGGTGGGTTTGACCTCGATGTGTGCCTCGATGCCGCTGATGCGCTCTCGCGCTGTCACTGACAGCAGCCCGTCGGCATCAATCTGAAAGGTCACGCGGATGTGCACCGAGCCCGCCACCGCAGGCGGAATGCCACGCAACTCAAACCGTGCCAGCGACCGGCAATGTGCCACCGACTCGCGCTCGCCCTGCACCACGTGTAATGACATCGCGGTCTGTCCGTCCTTGAATGTGGTGAACTCCTGCGCGCGGGCCACTGGCAGGGTGGAGTTGCGCGGGATGATCTTCTCCACCAAGCCGCCCATGGTCTCCAGCCCCAGGGAGAGCGGGCACACGTCCAGCAGCAGCCAGTCGTCGCCACTGCCGTTGCCCACCAGCACATTGGCTTGCAGAGCGGCGCCAATCGCCACCACCTGGTCGGGGTCGATGTCGACCAGCGGTTCTCGCCCGAAAAATTCGCTCACCACCGTGCGTACCATCGGCATGCGGGTGGAGCCGCCCACCAGCACCACCCCGGAGATGGTCTCGATGCCGAGCTTGGCGTCGCGCAGGGCACGCCGGGTGGCGGCCATGGTGCGCTTGATCAGCGGTTCGCCGAGTTCGGCAAACTGGGCACGCGACAGGATCGCCTGTTGGGTGCTGCCATCGGCGTTGGTCAGCGCCAACGCGGCAGATTCGTGGTTTGACAAGGTTTCTTTGGCTTGGCGCGAGGCGGCTAGCAGGCCTCGCTGGGCGCCGGGTGGCAAGGCGGCCAAGCCAGCGATGCCGTGCTGGGTGCAAAACCACTCGGCAATCTCGTGGTCAAAGTCGTCACCCCCCAGCGCAGAGTCACCGCCGGTAGCCAGCACCTCAAACACACCTTTGCTCAGGTGCAGGATAGAGATGTCGAAGGTGCCACCACCCAAGTCGTAGATCGCAAAGGTGCCTTCGGCCGCTTTGTCCAGCCCGTAGGCAATGGCCGCCGCCGTGGGTTCGTTGAGCAGGCGCAGCACGTTGAGTCCAGCCAGCTTGGCCGCGTCCTTGGTGCCCTGGCGTTGTGCGTCGTCAAAGTAAGCTGGCACGGTGATCACCACCCCGGCCAGCGGTCCGCCCAAGGACACTTCGGCGCGTTCACGCAAGGCAGTCAAGATCTCGGCCGACACCTGCACCGGCGAGCGTTCCCCGCTCACGGTGTGGATTCCAACCATGCCTGGCCCGTCGGTAAAACGGTAAGGCAGGCCAGCGGCTTGGGTCACGTCGGCCAGGCTGCGGCCCATAAAGCGCTTGACCGACACAATCGTGTTCTCGGGGTCGTCGGCTTGGGCGTCCTGCGCTTCACGACCGACCACAATGCCATTGCCCGGCAGGTAACGCACCACCGAGGGCAGCAGCAGCGCCCCGTCTTCGTCGGGCAGCGCCCGCGCCTGGGCACTTTGCACCGTGGCAATCAACGAGTTGGTGGTGCCCAGATCAATGCCCGCCGCCAGCCGGTGCTGGTGCGGCGCGGCGCTTTGACCGGGTTCGGCAATTTGCAACAAAGCCATAAAAGTGTTCTCAGATCGTGCTAACTGCGGCGACCGTTGTTAGCAGCAGGCCAAAGCCAGAAACACCGCGGGACTGGCTTTGCCAGACCGCCGGTGTTGCCCCCTTGAGGGGGGTGGCGGCTACACGCAGTGAGCAAGCAACGGGGGGGAACTTCATACAGTAAAACTCTCACCACAACCGCAATTGGCCTTGGCGTTGGGGTTGTTGAACTTGAAGCCTTCGTTGAGGCCTTCGCGCACAAAGTCGAGTTCGGTGCCGTCCAGCATGCTCAGGCTGCGTGGGTCCACAATGACCTTCACACCGTGCTGCTCAAAACAGGCGTCTTCGGGGTTGGTGGCGTCGACAAACTCCAGCCCGTAGGCAAAGCCGTTGCAGCCACTGGTTTTGACGGCCAGGCGCAGGCCCAAACCACTGCCTCGCTTGGATAGCGACTTCTGCACATGCCTGGCTGCTGCGGGGGTGAGGGACACACTCATGGCAAACCTCTCAGACCGAAAACGAACTGCCACAGCCACAGGTGGTCTGGGCGTTCGGGTTGTGGATGATGAAACGTGAGCCTTCCAGGCCTTCCTCAAAGTCGACCCGCGCACCCATCACATACTGCAGGCTCATCGCGTCCACCACCAGCGTGACGCCTTCGGTGACGGTGAGGGTGTCGTCAGCGGCCACGCTGTCGTCAAAAGCAAACCCGTAGGAAAAGCCCGAGCAGCCGCCGCCGGTGACGTACAGGCGTAGCTTGAGATCGGGGTTGCCCTCTTCCAGAACCAGCTCTGCCACCTTGGCCGCCGCAGCGGGCGTGAATTCGAGCAGGCTGGGCATGTCGCCCACAGACACGGGGCTTTCAGTTAGTAAGGCCGCTTGCATGGTGAGTCCTTTGCTACAAAAGTTAAAGTGGGCAAGGGGTCAGCGGGTGCTCGATGCACACGCAATCTGCTCTGACACCAGGGTGGCTGCACCCGCCGGATGCCGTGCGCGAAAGTCCGCCACCGCCGCCTTGATCGCGTCTTCGGCCAGGATCGAGCAGTGGATCTTGACGGGGGGGAGCGCCAGCTCTTCGGAGATGTCCGAGTTCTTGATGGCCAGTGCCTCGTCCAGCGTGCGACCACGCACCCACTCGGTCACCAGCGAGCTCGACGCAATCGCCGAGCCGCAACCGTAGGTCTTGAACTTGGCGTCTTCGATCACGCCTTGGGCGTTGACGCGGATCTGCAGGCGCATCACATCACCACAGGCGGGCGCACCCACCATGCCGGTGCCCACGTTCTCGTCGTCCGCAGCAAACGAGCCGACGTTGCGCGGGTTTTCGTAGTGGTCCACCACCTTGTCGCTGTAGGCCATGTGTGTTCTCCGGTTGTCAGTTGAAGGGGGTGTTCATTTAATGCGCAGACCACTGGATGCTGCTCAGGTCGACCCCGGCTTGCACCATGTCCCACAGCGGGCTCATGGCGCGCAGCCGGGTCACCACCTGGGTCACCTGCTCAATGGCGTAGTCGATGTCCTGCTCGGTGGTGAAACGGCCAATCGAAAACCGCACCGAGCTGTGCGCCAGCTCGTCGCTGCGCCCCATGGCGCGCAACACATAACTGGGCTCCAGACTGGCCGAGGTGCAGGCCGAACCGGATGACACCGCCACACCTTTGATGCCCATCAGCAGGGATTCACCCTCAACATAGTTGAAGCTGACATTGAGGTACTGCACCGCGCGCTGGGTCTCGTCGCCGTTGAGCACCACCGCGTCCAGTTTCTGGAACCCGGCCCACAGGCGGTCGCGCAGGGATTGGATGCGGGCGTTGTCAGCGTCCATGGTGTCGCGCGCCAGCCAAAAGGCCTCACCCATGCCCACAATCTGGTGGGTGGGCAGGGTGCCGCTGCGCATGCCGCGCTCATGGCCGCCACCGTGCATTTGCGCCTCCAGTCGCACGCGCGGTTTGCGCCGCACATACAAAGCACCAATGCCTTTGGGGCCATAAATTTTGTGCGCTGACAAAGACATCAAATCGATGGGCAACTGCGCCAGATCGATGGCCACTTTACCCGCCGCCTGCGCGGCATCCACATGGAACAGCACCCCTTTGGCGCGGCAAATGGCACCTAAAGCGGACACATCCTGGATCACACCGGTCTCGTTATTGACATACATCACGGAAGCCAGCACCGTATCGGGGCGCAGCGCCGCTTCGAACACCGCATGGTCCAGCAGGCCGCTGGGCAACACCGGCAGCACCGTCACCTCAAAACCTTCGCGCTCCAGCTCGCGCATGCTGTCCAGCACCGCCTTGTGTTCGGTAGCCACGGTCACCAGGTGTTTGCCTTTGCTCTTGTAGAAATGCGCCGCGCCTTTGATGGCCAGATTGTTCGATTCGGTGGCGCCCGAGGTCCAGGCGATTTCGCGCGGGTCGGCATGGATCAGCGCACACACCTGTTCGCGCGCCAGCTCCACCGCCTCGTCGGCGGCCCAGCCATAGGCGTGGGAACGGCTGGCCGGGTTGCCATAAATTTCCGTCAGGTAGGGCACCATCTTGGCCGCCACACGCCGGTCCACCGGGGTGGTGGCGGCGTAGTCCAGGTACACCGGCTGGGCAGGTCGTGCTGTGGACTGGGCTTGGCGTGTGTCTGACATGGCGGGCTCCAGGAAAAAGTTTGACCTGGCGCAATCCGCAATTTCAATGCCACGCTGAAACAGGGTTCAACAGGGTTTGTTTGCGGGGGATTTGTTGCGTTTGTCAGATGGCGCGCGTTGGCGGTCGATGGCCGTGTCTTGTTTGTCGGGAACGACTCGACGCAGCGCGTGTGTGAAGCGCGCGACCCTTCAGCTGGTGCAGTTATTGCTTCACTGCTGCAGGGGCGGCTGTATGGGTTCCGCAGACAAATAGACGGAGTTCCAACCATGGTGAATACACAAGCAATTGAATTTCAGCGCGAGCTCAACGCGATTTACGAAGTCAGCAAAACGCTGGCCATGTCGCTGGACGTGGCCAAAACCTTTCGCGAAGCGCTGAACTACCTGTCACACGCTTATGACTGGCGCCGCGCCTTTGTGGTGCTGGGTGAAACAGACGGCGGTTTGCAAGGGCTGTGCGCGGTGGGGCTCACGCAAGAGGAGCAGCAGCGTCTGCGTTACCAGTCTGGCGAAGGCATCGTCGGGCGCGTCTATGCCAATGGCATCCAGGTGATGGTGCCCAACGTGCACACCGAACCCCTGTTTTTGAACCGCACCGGCGGTGGCGACCAGAACCCGGACATGCCCATTGCCATGTTGGTCACCCCCATCAGCGCCGACCGCCGTACGGTGGGTGTGCTGGCGGTGGACTGCCTGAACCCGGACGAGGCGCGCAGCTTTTCCAACGATCTGCGTCTGCTCAAAATGGTGGCCACCCTGATGGGCCAGGCGCTGCTGCTGCAGCGCAGTGTCAGCGCCGCGCACGACTCGCTGCAAGACGAGGTGCGCCGCATGAGCAAGGAGCTCAAGCCGCTGCACCAGATCGACCAGGTGGTGGGCATTTCCAAACCCATGCAACAAGTGTTTGAGCAGGTGCACCAAGTGGCACCGTCGCGCACCACGGTGCTGCTGCGCGGTGAAAGTGGCACCGGCAAGGAGGTGATTGCGCGTGCCCTGCACAACCTGTCGCCGCGCAAGCGTGAGGCGTTTGTGCGCGTCAACTGCGCCGCACTCACCGAGTCGCTGCTGGAGAGTGAGCTGTTCGGCCACGAAAAAGGCTCCTTCACCGGCGCGCAAGGCCAGCGCAAGGGGCGCTTTGAGATGTCACATGGCGGCACCCTGTTTCTGGATGAAATTGGCGACATCTCGGCCTCGTTCCAGGCCAAGCTGCTGCGGGTGTTGCAAGAGCGCGAGTTTGAGCGCGTGGGTGGTACCACCAGTGTCAAGGTCGATGTGCGGCTGATTCTGGCCACCAACCGCAACCTGGAGCGCATGGTGCAGGCCGGTGAGTTCCGCGCTGATCTGTATTACCGCATCAACGTGGTCAGCATCCAGCTGCCGCCGCTGCGCCAGCGCCGCGAAGACATCCCGGCCATGGCCCGGCTGTTTCTGGAACGCTTCAACAAGGAAAACGGCCGCAACACCCAGTTCAGCCCGGCCGCCATGCGGGTGCTCACCAGTTGTTACTGGCCCGGCAATGTGCGTGAGCTGGAAAACTGTGTGGAGCGCACCGCGACCATGGCACATGACAACGTCATCACCAACCTGGCTTTTCCCTGCCAGGGCAACGGCTGCCTGACCCAGGTGTTGCACCACATCGACCGGGTGGACGCGGTCAGCCCGGGTCGCATCAGCGAGATCCCGGTGGTGGAAGGCCCGGTGCCGCCGCGCGCGGCGCCGCCTGCCGTTGAGCCAGAAAGCGCCCCGGCCGAAGACGCGGCCAGCGCCAGCAGCCCGGCCCCCGCCGCCGCACCCGACAACGACGGCAAACCCGAAGGTGAGCGCGAGCGCCTGATCTGGGCCATGGAGCGCTGCGGCTGGGTCCAGGCCAAAGCGGCCCGGCTGCTGAAGATCTCACCGCGCCAGATGGGGTATGCCTTACAGAAAAACGGCATCGAGGTGCGCAAGTTTTGAGGCTCTTGGGTTCGCGTGGTGCCAGGCGGGCGGCGGAGTTACCGTTCTCCGGCCCCCTCGCGGGATACGGTATAGGTTGGGCGCTTGCTGGGGTGTTGCCGCTGAGGGTGGTGCGCCACATGTCTCACCACGCGAATGGGTTCTGTGCCCGGTAACCCCACCACCCGCCTTCAACTGATGTGCACCCACAGTTGGAGTTGGTCAATTCCAGCCTATCGGAAAACACATTCTTATTGAAAATAAATCAACTATTTGCAGTAATGGTTCATAATTCGAATATATTTTATATTTAATGGGTGAATTCAATGCTGACCGAGTTCCGTGTAAAGAACTTCCGCAGCCTGCGCGACGAGCAGGTGCTCAGCCTGGTTGCTTCCGCCGACCAGACCTTGCTGGACACCCATGCCTTGGCTACCGGGCTGAAGGCGGCCCCACACGTGCTCAAAAGTGCGGTGGTGTACGGTGCCAACGCCAGCGGCAAGTCCAACCTCATCAAAGCCCTGCAGTACATGCATGGCGTGGTGCTGGCGTCGGCCGCGCTGCAGCCGGGCCAGACTTTTGACCGACTCCAGCCCTTCAAGCTGGACGCCACATCGGGCAGCCAGCCAACGGAGTTTGAGGTCACCTTCATCCTCGCCGGTGTGCGTTACCAATATGGGTTTGCCATGAATGCGCAACGCATCGTCAGCGAGCATCTCTTGGTCTACAAGACCTTCAAGCCACAACGCTGGTTCGAGCGCCACTTCGATGCTGAAAGCGGCAAGGATGTGTATGCGTTCGGGTCCAGCCTGAAAGGTGCCAAGAACCTGTGGGAGGGGGCCACCCGACCCAATGCCTTGTTCCTGTCGGTGGCTGTGCAGCTCAACAGCGAGGCCTTGCGCCCGGTGTTTGACTGGTTCGCCAACCGGCTGGTGATCATCAATGAGCAGTCGCCCTTATCGCCGCAGTTTTCGGTGCAATTGCTCAAACAGGAAGCGCAGCGCAAAGCCATTTGTGAGTTTCTGCGTGCCGCTGACATCAGCATTGCCGACATTGAAGTGGCCACCAAGCAGGCCATGGTGCATACCATCAACTTCGACCTCGCCACCGGCAAACGCGAGGAGGCAGCCAGCGAGCAGGCCGTGGACGAAGTGAAGTTTCACCACATCACTGAACACGGCAAAGCGGTGTTCGATCTGATGGACGAATCCAGCGGCACCCGCAACCTGCTGTTCCTGACCGGGCCTATTCTGGACATCCTCAACAAGGGCTTGACGCTGGTGGTGGATGAGCTCGATACCAGCCTGCACACGCTGCTGGTGCAGTCTCTGGTGCGCTTGTTCCACAACCCCGAAGCCAACACCGGCGGTGCGCAACTGATCTTTACCACGCACGACACCTCGCTGCTCGATGCTTACGGCCTGTTTCGCCGCGATCAGGTCTGGTTTGTGGAAAAGCGCCCGGATCAAAGCTCATCGCTGTATCCCTTGCTCGACTTCAGCCCGCGCAAGAATGAAGCGCTGGAGCGCGGTTACCTGCAGGGGCGCTACGGGGCACTGCCCTTGCTGCGCAATCAGGCCCTGGGAGTACAACCCTGATGGGGCGTGATAACCAGGCCAAAGACCGCCAGCTGCGCCGCAAGACGGTCAAAGAGGCACGGCGCGCCAGTTACACCCGCATTTTGATCGTCACCGAGGGCAGTAAAACCGAGCCGCTGTATCTGGAAGAGATCCGCGCCGCGCATCAGCTGCACTCCGCCAACGTCGCTGTGCAGCCGGGGCAACTGGGCACTGCGCCGATCCAGGTGGTGCGCTACGCCCAGCAGCTGTTTGAAGAAGGCGATTTGGTCAAAGGCATTCGCCCCAAGAGCTTCGATCGGGTGTATGCCGTGTTTGACCGGGACGAACACGGCAGCTATTTCAACGCTCTGAGTTTGGCGCAATCGCTGGACGGCAAACTGCGCAACGACGACAGGCAAGTGGTCAGCTTTAAGGCCATCACCTCCATTCCCAGCTTCGAGCTGTGGTTGCTGCTGCACTACGAGGATGTTCAGGCACCGATCCACCGCGACGAAGTGATGGCGCGTTTGAAGCACCACATTCCCGGCTACGAGAAGGGCGCAGGCGGTGCATTTGCAACCACCCGCACACGGCTGGAAACTGCGACGCAACGGGCGCAATCACTGGCCGCGAAGTTCAGTGCCTACACCGACCCCGAACCCTTCACCGCCTTGCACGAACTGGTCACGCTGCTGACCACGCTACGCGCCTGAGAAGGTCGATCTGGTCCATGGAGCGCTGCTGCTGGGTTCAGGCCAAAGCCGCCCGGCTGAGTTTGAGAGTTCTAAGAGAAATTGGCCTCTAGCCCTGTTGGAATAAGGGCTAGTAGCTATTGATTACGCAGTATATTGGGCTTTCGGCGCTTGGGTTCGCGTGGCGCCAGGCGGGCGGCGGGGTTACCGTTCTCCGGCCCCCTCGCGGGATGCGGTGTTGGTTGGGCGCTTGTTGGGGTGTTGCCGCTGAGGGTGGTACGCCACCAGTCTCATCACGCGAATGGGTTCTGCGCCCGGCAACCCCACCATCCGCCGTCAACACATCTGGATGCCTTGACGGGGGAGGCAAGTCAGCTTTGGGCTGGAAACGAAAATTGAATGCATGCACACCAGGGTGTGTTTCAAACTTCTTTTTTGGCTGGTCCTAGTCCCGGTCCCGGTCCCGGTCGGCGGCATAGCGCCCTGAGCAGTAGTAGCAGCGGTACTCCACGCAGTGTTCGTCATTCCAGATTTCTAGCGCGCCCGACGTCATATGCGCGCCGCAAATCGAGCAGCAGGCAGGCAAGTCATCCCCATCCTCGTTATTGCAAAACGTGCAGCGATAGCCCGTTCCAGATTTCTCGTTGACCACCATCGTGTGATTACCGCACTCCTCGCAATCCATGCGAACAGGGGCGGCTTCAGGATCCATCGGGTCGACAGGGTTCGCCTGCTCGACATCATCAGCCTTCATGAGGGCATCGTGCAGCTTGAACTGGTAATCATCAGAGAGAACCGAGAAGATTGCTTTGGTCTCCTCCGGTATTCGTTTCTCAACGTCTACCACTCCGTAGTAGTCAAGGAACTCCAGAACAGAGCGAAATAGACGGCCGATGGCGATTCGAGCGGCGGGCACGTCCATCTCGAACTTGTGATGCTCGATTTCGTTCCGCAGCTTCTTCAGCCATTCCAAATCCTTCCTGAAATCTCCCGCAACGGCGTCCTTCTCTTCGTTATTGATGAAGTTGACTGCTTCCCACAGGCCGATGGTCTTCGCAGTCGCCGGGTCGATCTTTGCTGCGAAAGGGTTAGCGTAGATCAGCAGCGGGTGCTTCTCGGTGATGTGGTGCTTGAAGATCAGTTCAATGAAGTGCGCCATGTGGAGCACGCAGAACTTGTAGGCTTTCTGGTCACCTTCGTCCCCCTCTTGGAACTTCTTCAGCGCCTCCTCTAGGCTGTCCATCGCGTTGCCAAGCAAGTCCAGCTTATGGCTCATGTGATCACCCTCCAATCGTTTCCTTTCGATAATAGATGCTAGCCACAGACCTGCGTTTGCTTCCGCTGCATCTTGGCCACCTGCCAGTCACAACTGTTGAACCATCTGCGCTTCCCCGGTTTTCCAAGCCAGAGAGTGATGAAGTGCACAAAAGGCGGATCACCCCCCAGAAAACGAGCTATCCCGGGAGCAAATCGCCCCACCTTCACCAGATTCTTGCAACACGTGATCGACTCCCAATCTCATAGCAACCATACGAGACAATAGGCGCATGACCGTTGACATCCATACCTTGCTTTTGGTGATTGTTCTGATGGGGACCGTGCTGGCCGTGTCGGTGGCTGTGGTGGCGCATCAGGACCAGCGTGATGGCATGCGTTACTGGGCTGCGGGGCTGGCCTTGCACATGGCGTCGTATGTGTTTTTCAGCCAGGTGGACGCCTTGGGCCAGTTTGTGGGTTTGTTCGCCGCTGTGGTGACACGCGCCTGTGCCTGGGCGCTGTTCACCCGGGGTTTGTTCGAGTTCTACCGTCGTTCCGCACCCCGGGGCCTGATCTGGGGCCCGGTGATGGCCGAGGTGGTGATTTTTGTGCTGCTGTATGAGCAGGCCGCCATCCGCTTTGTGGTGGTCAACCTGATTTCGGTGTTTCAGGCGGGGCTGGCCTTGGGGCTGATGTTGCTGGCCCGTCGCCACACCCCCGGGCGCGGCCAGTACTTTCTGATGACCGGGCTGGTGATGGCGACGGTGCTGTTGAGCTTTCGGGTGCTGGATGTGCTTCGCACCGGGTCGGTCGGGGTGCTGGACGCCAGCGGGAACAATCCGGTGCAGGTCATCAGTCTGCTCGGCGTGCTGGTGACCCTGGTGCTGCTGTCGATTGGTTTTGTTCTGATGTCCAAAGACCGGGCCGATGACCAGAACCGCCAGCTGGCCACCCAGGACGAGCTCACCGGGCTGGCCAATCGCCGCCACCTCAACCAAGCGCTGACCCAGGAGTGGGCGCGGTTCAAGCGGTCCAGGCAGCCCTTTGCGGTGGTGATGATCGACATCGATTTCTTCAAACCCTATAACGACCACTATGGCCATCTGGCCGGTGATGAGTGCCTGCGGCACATCGCGCAGGTGATCCAGTCGGGCATGCGCCGGGCCGGTGATCTGGCGGCGCGTTATGGCGGTGAAGAGTTTCTGCTGATTCTGCCCAACACCCATGCCGAGGACGGCCAACGTCTGGCGGATGCCGTGCGGCAATCGGTGGAGCAGTTGAACCTGCCCCATGCCAAGGCGCCTTTGGGGCGGCTGACGGTGAGCATGGGGGTGGCGGCCATGGTGGACGGTGGTTATGTTGACGCCTTGGCTTTGCTCAGTGCCGCGGATGAGGCGCTGTACCTGGCCAAACAGGGCGGGCGCAATCGGGTGCAGTTGGCGCAGAAGGCCACCGTGTCTGCGCAGGTGCCCGGCAGACTGCTGCCCTTGGTCTGGCACCCGCGTTATGAAAGTGGCAACCTGGTCATCGATAGCCACCACCACAGACTCTTCAACGAAGCCAACCGAATTTTGGATGTGATTGTGGCCGGGCGCGGTGTGGCCGAGATGGCACAACATATCGACAACTTTGTGGCCGACATTGCGGAACACTTTCAAGAGGAAGAGGCGTTTCTTCACCAAACCGGTTACCCCGGTGCGGTCGAGCACGCCAGACTGCACCGCGACCTGCTGGACCAGGCCCGCACGCTGTCGGCGCAGTTCAAGGGCGGGCAGCTGTTGGTGGGTGAGTTGTTTGTCTACCTGACCCAGGAAGTGGTGGCGCGCCACATGCTCACCGCAGACCGCGAGTTCATCGTTTTTCTGCATCCCGCGCATTGAGCCAACGGCTGTCTTGAGCAGCTGGCCACCGATGTGGACACGTCCGCGTCCTCCGTCCGACGCTGTGTCAGCTTTGTCGCATCACTGACAAGCCGCCCGCCAAGTCGCTCTGGCCGCACTGGGTCGGGTGTGTCACAACCGACAAAACCCAGCCAAAAACCGGTGTTTTGGCGTGGCATGGAACTCGCTAATCAAGCCCCAAGCGGTCACGGTCGACCGCATGAAGGGTTTCTCCATGCCAACAAGCGCGCTCACCGGTACCCAACCCGGCACGACCTATGTCAGCATGGGTCAGCTCAAACCTCTGAAGATCAGGCTTGAATCGGCCTCAAACGGTGGCGGCTGCGGTACCACCGGGGGTGAGGGCAAGGCCAGTTGTGGCTCGTCCGATGGTCCGCAGGACATGCCGGCCGAGGTCTGGGACAAGGTAAAGAACCACCCCTGTTACTCCGAGGAAGCCCACCACCACTTTGCCCGCATGCATGTGGCGGTGGCGCCGGCCTGCAACATCCAGTGCAATTACTGCAACCGCAAATACGACTGCAGCAACGAGTCGCGCCCGGGTGTGGTGTCACAAAAGCTCACGCCCGAGCAGGCCGTGAAGAAGGTGGTGGCGGTGGCCAGCGCCATCCCGCAGATGACAGTGCTCGGTATTGCCGGTCCTGGTGATGCGTTGGCCAATCCGAGGAAGACCTTCGACACCATGCGCATGCTCACAGCGAGGGCCCCCGACATCAAGCTGTGTCTCTCGACCAACGGGCTGGCCTTGCCCGATCTGGTGGACGAGATCTGCAAACACAACATTGACCACGTGACGATCACCATCAACATGGTGGACCCCGAGATCGGCGCCAAGATCTACCCCTGGATTTTCTGGAACCACAAACGGCTGACCGGCATCGAGGCCGCTACTGTGTTGCACCAGCGCCAGATGCTGGGCCTGGAGATGCTCACCGCACGTGGTGTGCTCACCAAGGTCAACTCGGTGCTGATCCCCGGCATCAATGACCAGCACCTGATGGATGTGAACCGCGAGGTGAAAAAACGCGGTGCCTTCCTGCACAACATCATGCCGCTGATCTCCGAGCCCGAACACGGCACGGTGTTTGGCCTGACCGGCCAGCGTGGCCCCAGCGCCCAGGAGCTCAAAGCCGTGCAGGACGCCTGCATGGGCGGCGCCAACCTGATGCGCCACTGCCGCCAATGCCGTGCCGACGCGGTGGGCCTGCTTGGTGAAGACCGCAGCGACGAATTCACCCTCGACAAGCTCGACGCCATGGAGGTGGACTACGACCTGGAAAAACGCAAGGCCTACCAGGACAAGGTTGAGCAGGAGCGCAGTGCCCAGCAGGCCGCCAAACAGCAGGCCCTGGCGGTGGCCAGTGCGCTGCAGGCCGCGCAGGACCTCAAGGTGCTGGTGGCAGTGGCCACCAAGGGCGGCGGGCGTGTCAACGAGCACTTTGGCCATGTGACCGAGTTCCAGGTCTATGAGGTCTCTGCCGCCAAGGCCCATTTTGTGGGCCACCGGCGGGTGGACCAGTACTGCCAGGGCGGCGCCGGTGACGACGAACAACTGCCCTCGGTGGTGCGCGCCATCAACGACTGCCACGCGGTGCTGGTGGCCAAGATCGGCGCCTGCCCGCGCGACGAACTGATGTTGGCCGGTGTCGAGCCGGTGGACGCTTATGTCGGTGAATTCATCGAAAAAGCCGCGCTCGACTGGTTCAACGACTACCGCGCCCGCGTGGCCAGCGGCGCCGTGTTGCACCAGCACCGTGGTGACGCCGCCATCCGCCAGGGCGCCTACACCGCACTGGCCGCCTGAACCTTTTTTCATTAGCCAACCCGACAGGAGATTAGCCATGACCCACAAGATCAACACCGACATCTGCACCTCGTGCGACGCCTGCGAGCCGGTGTGCCCCAACGCCGCCATCCGCGTCAAGAGCGGCATCTACGCGATTGACCCCAAGAAGTGCAACGACTGCGAAAGCCACTTTGACGACCCGCAGTGTGTGGCCATCTGTCCGGTGGACGACTGCATCACCGAAGTCTGATGCCATTTCTCTGAAAGCACCCCCGCCATGTTGCCCAACCTCACCGTCACCCCTGCTGCAGCGAAATTCATCAACCGTGTTGTGCGCTTCTCTGGCCTGGGCGCAGGCGCAGGCCTGCGGCTGGCGGTCACGCCGGGTGGCTGCTCCGGCTACTCCAGCGACTTCAGCGCCCAGCTGGCGCCCGCTGCCGACGAGCAGCTGTGTGAGGTGGGCGGTGTGCGCCTGTTTCTGGCGGCTGAGAGTCGTTTGTTGCTCAATGGCCTGACCATGGACTTCATCGAGACCGCCACCGAGTCGGGACTGAGCTTCACCGACCCCAACAAGGAGGCCTGCGCCTGCAGCAGCGCGGGCGCCCCTCAGGCGGGTGTGACACACATCAACATCAGCGCGATTGGCCGGGGTCGCCCGGTGGCGCCTGTGCTGCCGTCCTGACGGCGGCCCCCATACCATGCCTGCGGACCGCCTGCAGTTTGCCAATGACCTGGCGGCTTTTGCCGACGGTGTCATTGGTGGCGGCCTGAGCCCGCAGGTCGAGGCACTGATCACCGAGGCGGGGCGTTGCCGCGACAAGCCACAACAGGCCCTGGCCCTGCTGGAGCAGGCGCGTGCCGCCGCACCTCGGCACCCGGCGCCGCTGATTGCGCTGTATCGCTATTATTTTTACAGTCATGATCTGACGCAGGCGAGGGCGACCGGCGACAACGCCCTGGCCATTGCTCGCACTGCCCTGGGGCCGAATTTTGGTGATCAGCCACCAAGCAGTGAGGCCACCCGCAGCGACCCGGCGGTGCGCTTCTATTTGTTCACCCTCAAAGGTCTGGCCTACCTCAACCTGCGCCTGGGCGACATGGACGAGGCCCGGCTGATGCTGGGCGAGTTGCGCCGCCTGGACCCGCAAGACCAGGTGGGCGGCGCGCTGCTGTGGCATGTGCTCAACCGCCATGAACACGGCCTGCCCGAAGGTGCGCCGCTGGACTATCCGGTGCGCGGCTGGGGTGACACATCGCCGGGTCCAGGCCCGAGCCCGGGTTGAGGTTTATGAACGCGGTTGTCGTCCTGCCAGCACCCCGCCGCACACCCGGCGCACGTCGTGTGCGCGCGCTGGCGTTTGCGCGCCTGGCCCGTCCCCTTCATCTGGCAGAGGTGCTTCATGGCTGACATCAACCGCGACGAGGCAGAGATTGAGCTGGCCTACCCGCCACGGTTTGACTATGGCGAGCGGGTGGTGTCGCGCTCGGTGGTGCGCAACGATGGCACCTACCGCGGCTACGACATCGGTGACGTGCTGGTGCACAAGGGGGATGTGGGGTATGTCACCAGCATTGGCACCTTTTTGCAGCAGTACTACATCTACGCGGTGGAGTTTGTCGAGACCGGCCACCGCGTCGGTATGCGCGCCAAGGAACTCTGCACGCTGGACAAGCTGCCCGACGAGGTGCTGGCGCAACTGGGTGACAAGGCCGCCGCCGTGGCCCGCCTTGGCACCGGCCAACCCGCACCGTCCCCCACCGACTGAGGCCCACCATGAACACACCCGCTGCCACACCCGTTTTGCCCGGATTGGAGCCCCGCGCCCCCGCCTACGCCTGGGGCCAACGCGTGATGGCGCTGGACGACCTGATCAACGACGGCAGCCACCCCGAGCGTGCGCCTGACGCGCTGCTGGCCGCGCGCGGCTCGCTGGGTGAGATTGTCAACATCGGCTACGCGAGCGACCTCAACGAACCGGTGTACCTGGTGCAGTTTGTCGACTGTGTGGTGGGCTGCCTGGAAATGGAGCTGGCGCCGGTGCCGCCGGGCCTGCTGCCTGAGACGGCGGGGACGGCATGAGGCCCGCCGACGCAGCCATCGCGGCGCCCGGCGCCCAGGTGCTGGACCTGATCCAGCTTCGCCTGCAACGTGCCCTGCGTGCGCGCCAGCGCTACCGTTACGTCAAACCGGTGGTCCTGGCTGAGGGGGGCAACTTTCGCATTCAAAGCCCCTGCTGCTCACGCCATGTGGACCCGCAGGGCGGCCAGATTGACATCGCCCTGCTGGCGCCGCAGCCCGGCGGCCACTGGCGCCTGTACGCGCGTGACCATGCCAGCGGCACCTGGATCGTGCGCTTTGATCACCAGCCGCTGGACGCCGCGCTGGAACGGCTCTGCACCGACACCGAACGCCAGTTCTGGCCCTGAGCCAGCGTTTGATGCCCCCGTTTTTGCCATGATCTACCTCGACCACAACGCCACCACGCCGCTGGCACCTGCGGTGATCGCGGCCATGCTGCCGGTGATGGCCGGTGTGTGGGCCAACACCTCGTCACAACACGGGCCAGGGCAGGACGCCAAACGCCGCCTGGCGGGGGCGCGGGCCACGGTCGCGCGGGTACTGGGCTGCCACCCGGGTGAAGTCATTTTTACCAGTGGTGCCACGGAATCCAACCACCTGGCGGTGCGTGGCCTGCTGGCGGCTGCGCCCGCCAGCCGCCCGCGGGTCCTGTTCAGTGCGGTAGAGCATGCCGGGCACTTGCGGCTGGCCCGCGCCTTGGCTGCGGCCGGTGTGCCGGTGGACTATCTGCCGGTGTGCCCAGACGGCGCGCTGGACCTGGCCGCCGCTCAGAAGCAGATCGGCCCGGACGTGGCGCTGGTCTCGCTCATGGCTGCCAACAACGAAACCGGCGTCTTGATGCCGGTGGCAGCCGTGGCGGCGCTGGCACACGCTGCCGGTGCGCTGCTGCATGTGGATGCCACCCAGTTCATTGGCAAACAGCCCTTTGACTTTGCCACCTGCGGTGCCGATGCGGTGTCGCTGTCCGCCCACAAGTTTCAAGGCCCCAAAGGCGTGGGGGCGCTGCTGCTGCGCCAGGGCGTGCCCCTGTTGCCCCAAACTCAGGGTAGCCAGGAGCGTGGCCGCCGGGGCGGTACCGAAAATTTGCCCGGCATCGTCGGTTTGGCGGCTGCGCTGGAGGCGCTGGGGGACATTCCCGCCGAGGCCCGTCGCCTCACGGCGCTGCGCGACCAGCTGGAACGTGGCCTGCAAGCGGCCGTGCCCGGGACCCAGGTGTGGTGCCAGCACCTGCCGCGCCTGCCTGGCACCAGCTACCTGCGTTTCGGTCAACTGTCAGCCGATGTGGTGCTGCAGCGGCTGGAGCGGCTGCAGGTGGCCGCCTCCAGCGGTGCCGCGTGTTCGTCGGGCGCAAGCGTACCGTCGCATGTGCTCACCGCCATGGGCGTGTCGCCTGACGAGGCACTGGCCACCATGCGCTTGTCGCTGGGCGCCACCACCACCGCGCAAGACGTGGCCTACCTGCTGCGCGAACTGCCGCCGCTGCTGGCCCCGCTGCGGTGTGAGGCGCCGCTGAGCCTGCCTTGATGCCCACTTTTCCACCCTGTGACCCACCCTGGAGCCGACGATGAAACTCATGATCCGCAAAGACAGCAAAGGCGTTTTGACCGGCTATGTGCCGAAAAAAGACCTGGAAGAACCCATCATCGCCATGGTCAAGCCCGGCATGTGGGGCGGCCTGGTCACGCTGGCCAATGGCTGGCAGTTTGACCTGCCTGACCTGCCTTTGGATACCCCGCTGCCCATCACGGTCGAAGCCCGCCGCCTGGCCCTGACCGACGGCGCGGGAGATTGACCATGGCCATCTCGCCGGACTACCTGCACAGCGTTGCTGCGGTGATGGGGGCCGCCGCCAGCGTGCGTGAGGCTGCCGCCCACTGGCGTGCGCGTGACCCCGCCATGCGGGTCGTGGTGGTGGACGCGATGGACATGCGCGGCGAAACCCCGGCCCTGCGGCTGGGTTCGCGCAGCCTGTACCTGGCCACGTCAAGCGGCCATTGCTGGTCCATCACCGCCAAGCCGGAAGAAGCCACGGCGCTGATCCTGACCCAAAACGACGCCTGATGCCAAAGGAACCCGCATGGACACCCACGACCTGATCGATGACATTGCCCGCCAACTCGCCACCGACGCGGTCATTCCGTACCTGGGGCCCGACATGCTCTCGCTGTGCAGCAATGTTGCCGTGCCTGCCACGCCGTTGGCGCTGGCCGAGTTCATGACCGCCAAGGTCAGCGTGCCGCACAAGATCCGCAAACGCCTGACGCAAGCCGCCCAGTTCATCGAGAACTTCAAACACCGCAAATCGGTGGTGCACCTGATGAACGAGGCCTTTGCCGCCACACCTGAGCCGTCTGCCCTGCAACTGGCGTTGGCCGCCAGCGGTGCCAAGCTGTGGGTGGATACCTGGTACGACGACAGTTTTGCCCGCGCGCTGGCGCAAGACGGCCAGCCCTGGGTGCAGGTGCAGGCTTTGTCGCAATCCGAGCATTTCGGGCAATGGACCGGCGCTTACGCGGCAGACGGCACGCCACTGGCCGAGCTGTCCACCAACCCCGGTCGCCTGCTTTACAAACCTTGGGGCGCACACAGCCCGGCGGGCAACTACCTGGTGTCAGACAGCGACTATGTGGAAGTGCTGACCGAGATCGACATCCAGACCCCCATTCCACCCGCCGTGCAAGCTTGGCGCACCGGCCGGAACTTCTTGTTTCTGGGCTGCCGCTTCAACGACCAGCTCACCCGCAGTTTTGCCCGCCAGATCATGAAACGCGCCAGCCAGCAGCACTGGGCGGTGCTGCCCGACGAGCCTACCCGCATGGAAGCGCTGTTTCTGGCTGAGCAACACATCACCCGCATCCCGCTCACCTTGGCTGAATTTGCCCCGCGGCTCATGGCGGCGATGTCCAACCCGTGCGGTGCTCACCTTACCCAATCAGCGCCACGGCCTTGATCTGCACCCACACGCGCTGGCCGCTTGCCAGCGCCAGCTCGGCGGCTGCGCGCCGGGTCAGGCGTGCCAGCACCGGTGACGCGCCCACCGTCAGCCGCACCAGCGACAGTGCCGGATGGTGGTCGTGCGCGAGTTGATCCACCGTGGCGCTCAAACAGTTCTGGATGCTGGTGCCGGTGACCGGGTGCAGGGCAATGCTGACATCGCGCGCCAGAATGCGCACGCGTACCGACTGGCCCAGGGCGTGCCCGCCATCGCGCACCCACAGGTGGCCGCCGGGGAAGCTCACGCGTGCCAGATGCCAGTGTGCGTCGCGCTCGGCCACCGTGGCGTCCAGCACCACGCCCGCGTCTTCGCCCAGGTGAATGGGCAGGTCCAGCCGGGCCAGCGTTTGCGCCAGCGGGCCAGCGGCCACGGCGCGGCCGTCCTTCAGCACCACGATGTGGTCGGCCAGGCGGGCCACTTCGTCGGGGGAATGGCTCACATACAGCACGGGAATGTCCAGCTCCGCGTGCAGCCGCTCCAGGTATGGCAGGATTTCCTGTTTGCGCGCCAGGTCCAGCGCGGCCAGTGGTTCGTCCATCAGCAGCAGGCGCGGGCTCAAGCTCAGGGCGCGGGCCATGCTGACGCGCTGGCGCTCACCGCCGGAGAGCCGGTCGGGCATGCGCGCCAGCAGGTGACCGATGCCCAACAACGCAATCGCTTGTTCCAGACTGACCCGCTGCGGGCCACGGGTGCGGCGCAACCCGTAGCGCAAATTGCCCAGCACCGACAGGTGGGCAAACAGGCTGGCTTCCTGGAACACGTAACCCAGCGGGCGTTGATGGGTGGGCAGCCAGTGATGGGTGTCTTGCCAGACCTCGTCGTTGACGACCAGGCGGCCTTGGCGGGCGCGTTCCAGCCCGGCGATGCAGCGCAGCAGCGTGGTTTTGCCCGAGCCCGAGTGGCCAAACAGCGCCGTGACACCGCGCGCGGGCAGGTCCAGGTCCACGTCCAGCACAAAGCCCGGCCAATCCAGGTGGAAACGCGCTTGAATACCTGCCATGTCAGACGCCCTGGCCCGGTTTGGGTTTGCGGGTGTACAGCGCCAGCAGCACCAGGAACGAGAAGCCCAGCATCACCGCCGACAAGCGGTGCGCGTCCAGGTACTCCATGGCTTCCACATGGTCGTAAATCTGCACCGAGGCGACGCGGGTGATGCCGGGAATGTTGCCGCCAATCATCAGCACCACGCCAAACTCACCCACGGTGTGCGCAAAGGTCAGGATCGACGCGGTCAAAAAGCCCGGCCACGCCAGCGGCACCGCCACGGTAAAAAAAGCATCCAGCGGCGAGGCGCGCAAGGTGGCCGCCACTTCCAGCGGGCGCTCGCCCAGCGACTCAAAGGCGGTCTGCAGCGGCTGCACCATGAAGGGCAGCGAGTAAAACACCGACGCCACCACCAGCCCCCAAAACGTGAATGGCAAGGTGCCCAGGCCCAAGCCCTGCGTCATCTGCCCCACCAGGCCGTTCGGCCCCATCGCCAGCAGCAGATAAAACCCCAGCACCGACGGCGGCAACACCAGCGGCAGCGCCACCACCGCGCGCACCGGCCCTTTCCACCAGGCCTTGCTGCGCGCCAGCCACCAGGCAATCGGGGTGCCCAGCAGCAGCAAAATCAGCGTGACGATGCCCGCCAGCCGCACGGTCAGCCAGAGGGCTTGTAAATCACTGTCGGTCAAATACATGTGGGTCCGGTGGGGGTGTCAGGGGAAGTCAGGCGGTTGGCTGGGTTCATGTCTCGGGCGCAAAACATTGGGCGCGTTCGGCACATGCCCCGCACGACGGGGCCGGGCAGAGGTCAAGGCCGTCACGACTGCAGTATTGTCGGTAAATGAACTTCTTCCATTTCATGTCGCCGCTGTTCAGTGCCGCCAGGGAGGGGAAGGCGAGGCTCATCAAGGCGGAGAGTTCGCCCCGGTGCGCCAGGCCCAGGTCTTGCCACAGGTGGTCACGCCCACCGCAGGCACAGGCCACGATGTCGGCCAGCCAGACTTCAGACTCGCGCCGCCCAGC
Organism: Rhodoferax sp. U2-2l; assembly: GCF_020594515.1. Taxonomy (GTDB): domain Bacteria; phylum Pseudomonadota; class Gammaproteobacteria; order Burkholderiales; family Burkholderiaceae_C; genus Rhodoferax. The sequence continues at coordinate 52,568 of NZ_JAJCTH010000015.1, read as the reverse complement.
GCGGTGCGCCAGCAGCAGCTCACGCAGGTCCTCCAGCTCGAACAGGTTTTGCTCAGGCGCGTTTTGCAGCTCGATCGGGTCACCCGGAAAGTACCCTTCACACAGCGCCCGGAAGGCAGGCGCCGGCAAGCCCAGCGTGGCGGAGAGCACCCCCAGTTGCAGGCAGCGCCCGGCCAGCAGACTGGCCAGCACCGGCCGCAATGGGTCGGCTACGGCGGGCGGGTGCGCAGGTCGGCCCAGCAGGTCTGCCAACAGACGGGCGCGGGCGTCATGGTCTGGGGTCATGGGCGCAAGGTGTCAGTGGCGTGAAAACAGGTCACGCAATTTGCACAGGGTGGTGGTGATGTCAAAGCGCGTGTCGGCCAGCGCCTCACCGGCCAGGACCTTTGTCAGGGCGGTTGGCGGGTCGGTCTCGCCGGTCAGCAGCACCTGGGCGCCCCACTTGGCCATGTGGCGGATGTAGCCGTCACCCGCGCTGGCGGCCACCACCACCTCCACGCCGTGCAAGGGGTGCGGGCCGTCGTCCTGAAAGTGGTGCGGCAACTGCGCCTTGGTCAGCACGATGCGCTGCGGCTCGGGAACGGGCTGGCCTGGCTGGCAGTCATACACCAGCCAGTCGGTGGTTTGTCCGGCGTGACCAGACACCTGCGTCCAGTCGGCTTTGGTGGCGATGGCAATTTTCATGGCGTGTGATCGTGATGAAGTCGTTGTCGCTTGGGTCAAGCCAGTTCCGTGCCTGTTGTGGCCACGCCTTCAGGGCAATTCGTAGCCATAAGACTGGATGACGGCTTTGGCCCTGTCGGATTGCAGGTATTTCATCAGCGCGTCTGCCGCTGGTTGGCCTTGGCCTTTGTTCAGAAGCACCGCGTCCTGGCGGATGGGGGTGTACAGATGGGCCGGCACCCGCCAGCTGGAGCCGGCAATCTTGCCGTCTTGGAGCACCTGCGACAGCGCCACAAAACCCAGCCGTGCGTTGCCGGTGCTGACAAACTGATGCGTTTGGCTGATGTTTTCACCGGTGACAAATTTGGGCTGCAACGCCGCCAGCAGACCGAGGGCTTGCAGGGTTTGTACGGCAGCGGCGCCGTAGGGCGCGGTTTTCGGGTTGGCCACGGCCAGGTGATCAAAGTCGCCCTTTTTCAGCACCTCACCCGCCGCGTCCACCACCGCCGGTTGAGGCGACCAGAGCACCAGTTTGCCCAGCGCATAGGTGAAGGCGCTGCCGGCCACCGCAGCGTTCTCTGTCACCAGCCGCGCCGGGGTTTCGTCATCGGCCGAGAGCAGCACCTCAAACGGCGCACCGTTCTTGATCTGGGCGTAAAACTTGCCAGTGGCGCCGTATGAGGCCACCACCTTGTGGCCGCTGTCTTTCTCAAAATCGGCGGCGATTTGCTTCATCGGTGCGGTGAAGTTGGCGGCGACCGCCACCGACACCTCATCGGCATGCACTGCGAACGATGCGCTCACCAGACAGGCGAGCAACACGGACATCCGGCGTGATGGTTTCATGACAACTCCCTTGTTGTGAACAAACTCAATCGGTGGACGCCAGGAAAACGCTGGACGCCTTGAACACCGCGGTGACTGGCTGGCCCAGGCTCAACCGCAGGCGCTGGACGCTTTGCTCGGTCACCACCGCGGTCAACACGTGCTGGCCGCCGGGCAGGGCCAGCGTCACTTCCGAGTTGACCGGCCCCTCGGAGATGCTGGCCACCGTGCCGGTGAAGCGGTTGCGCGCCGAGATCTGGCCGTCGTCACCGGTCATCAACAAGATTGACGACGCCTTGACAAACGCCAGCACATCGCGGCCCAGCGCCAGGCCCATGTTGTCCGCCGACTCGCGGGTGACGATGGCGGTGACCGCCAGCTTGGGGCCGAGCTGAAGCGTGACTTCGGTGTCCACCACGCCCTCTTTGATGGCGCTGATGGGTCCGGCGAACTGGTTGCGGGCACTGGTTTTCATGGACATCCTTTTTAAAACTTGTCGGAAATCGGCAATATCGGCCACACCGTTTTGCTCCAGATTGCGGGTCAGGCGCGCCAGCGCTAGTTGCGACTCCTGCTCCAGCGCCCGGTAAAACGCGATCAGGCGCCGGGCGAAGGTGGTGAGCTCGGTGCCACCGCCGTGTTTGCCACCCGCCGTGCGGCGCACCAGCGGCTCGGTGGCCACGTTGTTCATGTCGTCCACCGCGTCCCAGGCGGCCTTGTACGACATGGGCACCGCCTTGGCCGCCTGCGAGATGGAGCCGCATTTGTCGATGGCCTCCAGCAAGCGGATGCGTTTGTCGCCCAGAAAACTGCCCATCGCGGTGTCGATGTGTAACTTGCCGGTGAAGTGGGTGGGCGTGGTGGTCACGATGCTGTGGTTCTTTGGGTGGGTAGGCTCTTTTTGCAAACACCATGCCAGAGTTGGCTCCATGGCCGCAAAAATCGTTAACAACTTGACTATATAGCGCCAATCTCAAAAATAGAGGTCAAATCGCTCAACGGGCAGCACAACTGGCGTGAGATTCGCTACACCGATGTATAACTCGCTACACAACAAAACGACACACTGTGACAAAGACGACAAAAGCCACAGCGCCTGGCGGGCCGGGTCAAGGCCGTGAGGCCCTGACGCCAGCCGCCAGCCGCTGTGGCTTTTTCTGGCGCCTGTGGCTCAGGGTTTGATGGCGATTTTGAGCACGCCGTCGCGCTGGTGGGCGAACAGGTCATAGGCGGCGACGATGTTGTCCAGCTTGTACTGGTGGGTGACCAGCGCGCCCAGGTCCACCCGGCCGGACTGCACCACATTCATCAGTCGGCGCATGCGCTCCTTGCCGCCGGGGCACAGCGCGGTGTTGATCTTGTGGTCGCCCAGGCCGGCGGCAAAGGCTGAGAGCGGAATTTTCAGGTCAGTGGAATACACGCCCAGGCTTGACAGTGTGCCGCCGGGTTTGAGCACCCGCAGCGCCGACTCAAAGGTGAGCTGCGTGCCCAGCGCCTCAATGGCGCTGTCGGCACCGCGGCCGCCGGTGAGCTTCATGATCTCGTCAACCACGTCGCAGTTCTTGAAGTTGAGCGTGATGTCGGCGCCCATTTTTTTGGAAATGTCCAGCCGGTGGTCGTTGCCGTCCACGGTGATGATGGTGCTGGCCCCCAGCAGCCGCGCGCCTGCGGTGGCGCACAGGCCAATCGGCCCCTGGGCAAACACCACCACGGTGTCGCCAATGCGGATGTTGGCGTTTTCGGCGCCTTTGAAACCGGTGGACATGATGTCCGGGCACATCAGCACCTGCTCGTCGGTCAGGCCATCGGGAATGGGCGCCAGGTTGGCTTGCGCGTCCGGCACCAGCACGTATTCGGCCTGGGTGCCGTCGATCAGGTTGCCAAAGCGCCAGCCGGCGGTGGCCTTGAAGCCGTGGCAGCCGCACAAGCCTTGCGGCACCAGGTAGCTGCCGTCTTGCGACGGGGCGCCGTCTTGCGCGGCATACGAGTTGAAGTTGGGGCAAATCGCGCCGGCAATCACCCGCTGGCCTTCCTGGTAGCCCTGCACGGCACTGCCCAGCTTCTCGATCACGCCCACTGGCTCGTGGCCGATGGTCAGGCCCTTGGCGACGGGGTATTCACCCTTGAGGATGTGCACGTCGGTGCCGCAAATGGTGGTGGTGGTGATGCGGATCAGCGCATCGTTGGGGCCCACGTCGGGGATGCGTTTGTCGACCACTTCAATACGACCGGACTCAACAAACACCGCAGCTTTCATCATGGTGGCCATGGGAACTCCTCAGGTTGGAAAAGCCTAAATCAGGCAGAACACGGTGGTTCAGTCTAGGCTTATCCGGCCAGAAAGTGAAGTCTTGTGGCGGCGTTTTTCACCTGCGGCAACCCGGCCAGGGTGCCGCCCGCTGCGTCCAGCGTGCCAAAGCCAGAGTCACACCCCCGCCGGGCGTGCGAACGCGTGTTCAGGCGGGCTTAGAAACACTCGCATTCCAGCTGGTCCAGCCAGGCCAGGCCGGTCTCGTCACCGCGCGACTCCAGCAGCTCGCGGATCTGGTTGACGAAGCTCGACAGCAGCAATTGGTCGTCACAGCGCATGCCCTGGGTGGCGTTGCGGCGCTTGAAAAAGTAGACCCAGAACGGGTCGTCCAGGCCCTGGGTGTGTAGCTCAATGCGGGCGATCATGCGAGCGGTCTGGCCGTCGACATCGATGCCCTTGAAGGTGCGGTAGCGGTCCGTGGTGTCCATGTCAGATGTTCTTTTTTCCCTGGAGCAATTTGGCTTTGTCGGAGGGGCTGTAATTGTCAAAAAGACCCTGCGCGGCGGCCACACGGCGGTGCGCCATGCGGATGGCTTCGATCTTGCCCGCCGGGGCGATCGGTGAGACGCATTTGTCGAGCGCGGTGCTGGCGCATTGCGGGCAAGCGGGTGTGGCGCCAGAACGCACCAGCGCCTCAAAGCGGTGGCCACAGGCCTGGCAGTGGTAGTCATAAATGGGCATGGGGATCTCCTGAAAATCAAGGGGTACGGCCTGTCAGGGCCAACAGCCCGCAGGTCTGGTCGGTCACCGCGCGTTTGACGTCAGGCTGCAGCCGCTTCAGCCAGCGTGAGGGCAGCCGGGCGGCACCGCAGCGCGCACCGGCCAGCATGCCGACCAGTGCGCCGGTGGTGTCGGCATCGTCGCCCTGGTTCACCGTGGCCACCAAAGCGGCTTCAAAGTCGTCATGCAGGGTGAGGTAGTGCAGCACGGTTTGCACGGTGTCCACCACATAGGCGGTGGCCCGGCCTCGGTAGGGGGTCAACCGGAAACTGGGGTTGTCGGCCACCCACTGCGACACCCAGGCCTGGCAGCCAGCGTGGTCCAAACCGCCCAGCAGCAGGCGCAGCAGCTGGCCCAGGCCGAGGGTGGCCGCATCTGACAGCGGGTGGTGGTGTGTCAGGCGGGCCTGCGCCAGGGACAGCTGCTCAAACAAGGCGTCGTGACCCAGTGTGGCCAGCACGGCGGGCAGGTTGCGCATCAGGGCGCCGTTGCCGCCGTCACCGGGGTTCAACGGGCCTTCGAGCGTGCCCTCCACCATGAAGCGCAGGATGCCGCGCCGACAGGTGTTGCCGCAGTCCACGGGCCGCGCCTTGAACCACTGCACATACGCCTGGCCGATGTGACGCACCAGTGTGTCATCGCCATGGGCCAGGGCGGCCAGCGCCGGGCTGCCGCCTTGCAGCAGCGCGCCGCCCAGCGCCAGGCTCATGGTGGTGTCGTCGGTGACCTGGCCGCGCGAGAGCTTGAGCCAGCCGCCGCCGATGATGTCGCGGTGCACACCGTAGGCCTGGGCGATTTCGCGCGGGCGCATGAACTCGACCGTGGCGCCCAGCGCGTCGCCAATCGCCATACCCAGGTAGGCGCCCAGAGCGCGGTCCAGCAGATCACGCATAACGTGCCGTCACTTCAAAATTGCCGCCGAGCGCCAGCACCTCCTGTTCACCTTGCAGCACCTGGCCGGGCAAGAGGCCGGGAAACACCAGCACCTTGCACACCGGCACCTGCACCTCCAGCACCCAGTCACCAAAACACGAGGCATCTTCGGCTGACTGGCTGAACGACACCAGGTTGTTCAGCCGCACCGTGCAGTGCCGGTCTTGCAGGCGCCCGGCAATCAGCTGCTCCTCACAGCGGTTGCTGCCGCGCCAGAGCCGAAGGTGTTTGCCCGTGGGCACGCCGGGCAAGACGGCGTGGCGCAGCGCCCATTGGCAGAATTCGTACAACAGGTCGAGCTGCTGGTGGATGTTGTTATTGTTGTGGCGGCTGGCGGTTTTTTCCTGCAGATAAGCCACCCACGCGGGTGACGGAAAACGTGCCAGCGGCGCTTTGTGAAAACTCGGCACCAAGCCAAAGCGGCTTTCCACCCAGCCCTTGAGCACCGCACCTGCCGCGCCATTGGCATCCATGCCCCAGCCCTGCAGCAGCTTGCGCCAGCTGCTGTGCCAGCGCCGCTGCTCCGACGCACCCATGCTGCGCAGCTCATCCGCGTCGGGCTTGCGCAGCCCGAAGGCAATGCTCAGGTAGTGGGTGAACATGTCTTGTGCCTCGCTCAGGTCGCGGCTGCGTTCCAGCAGGGCGAACAGGCCTTGGTGTGACTCGCGTGTACCCGCAATCGCCAGCGGCACCGGGTTGGCATTGAACGCCGCGCTGCCCAGCAGCAGCGACGGCACTCCCACCAGGTTGGTGCCGTACCAGCGGTGGGGCTGATCCAGTTCCTCGAAGACATCATCTGTAGCCATGAACGAGGTGTTTGATCGGATGGGTTCCGTCGCGAGCAGCCCGAGGTCAATGTGAGAAGCGCAGCCGTACTGCCGTACGGCGAGCATCGCAGCGTTGAGATCGGGTTACGCAGCAGGAAGCCACCGCTCAAACGGGCCGGTTTTCGTTGGGGTTGCGTACCGGCCCCATCAGCGCCAGGCCCTGCTCATAGCTGATGACTTCAAACTTGGCGCTGAACTTGAGTGCGGCATTGGCCACCGAGTCGAGCTTGCCTGCCGTGTCTTTTTTCTTCAGGTCGTTCTTCTCCAGGTACAACAGGTCCAGCATTTCGTTGTACACGGTGGACTCCAGAATGGGCAGCACGTAGAAGGTGGCGCCGTTGTAAGGCACCTGGTATTTTTTGGACAGGTCGATGTTGTCGCAGAACAGGAAATATTTGCCACGGGCGCTCAAGCCCTCGCCCAGAACTTCGGCCACGTCTTTCAGATGCTCAAAACTCAGCAGATACCCGGCAAAAAACGGAATGTCTTTTTCGCCCACGTTGGCAATGGCCATGGCCTGCGGGCACAACAGTTCAGGCGGGCGGGCCTCATCGGCCAGCTTGGGGGCAAAACGCAGGGCGAGTTCACCGCGAAAACCGACCCGGCCTGGTTCGCCGGTGAGCGCTTTGTGCAGGGGGTTGAGCAGCCGCCCTTCGCTCTCAAGCGGCGCAAGCGCGGTGTCGTCGATCTCTGGGCGGGCGAGGGTAGCGGTCATGAAACATCCTTGGGTGGTGGTTGAACGGGTGGACTTGATAGCAAGCCCGGCTCTAACTGCAATGACCGTACCAACCTGAAACCCCGCCAAAGCCAGCCAAAACCCGGCAGCAGGCGCTGCAAACGCGACACAAACCGGCGCCAGGCGCCTTCGACGACGGGCTTTTTACGACACGGTCGCTGGTTTTGTCGGGAAGCGAACAAAACCCTGGCATCACGCAAAAAGCACCCAAAAAATTGTTTTTGTCCAATGAAAACAACAACTTATAAAACCATGACAAGCACCGTAGACACATGGCACGGAAGCTGCAATGAACAGGGAGCGCGGACTCACATCCGGCCAAACGTGACTACAAGAAGAAGACCATTGGACACGTCAGGCAGACAAGTAGTCGCGGCTACGCAAGCTTGGTTTTTCAACCCTTCCTGATTGGAGTACTGCAATGGCTAAACTTCGGCAAATCGCCTTCTACGGCAAAGGTGGCATCGGCAAATCCACCACTTCTCAAAACACCCTGGCAGCCTTGTCTGACCTGGGCCAAAAAATCCTCATCGTCGGCTGCGACCCCAAAGCCGACTCCACCCGTCTGATCCTGCACGCCAAGGCACAGGACACCATCCTGTCACTGGCCGCCGAAGCCGGCTCGGTGGAGGATCTGGAGCTCGAAGACGTGATGAAGATTGGTTACAAAAACATCCGTTGTGTTGAATCCGGTGGCCCAGAGCCAGGTGTCGGTTGCGCTGGCCGCGGTGTGATCACCTCGATCAACTTCCTCGAAGAAAACGGCGCCTACGACGGTGTGGACTATGTGTCCTACGACGTGCTCGGTGACGTGGTGTGTGGCGGTTTTGCCATGCCCATCCGCGAAAACAAGGCGCAGGAAATCTACATCGTCATGTCCGGCGAAATGATGGCCATGTACGCCGCCAACAACATCTCCAAGGGCATTCTGAAATACGCCAACTCGGGTGGTGTGCGTCTGGGTGGCCTGGTGTGTAACGAGCGCAAGACCGACAAGGAATACGAACTGGCCGACGCGCTGGCGGGCATGCTCGGCAGCAAGCTGATCCACTTTGTGCCGCGTGACAACGTGGTGCAACACGCCGAACTGCGCCGTATGACGGTGATCGAATACGCCCCTGACTCCAAACAGGCCGGTGAATACCGCACGCTGGCGCAAAAGGTCCACAACAACGCGGGCAACGGCACCATCCCCACCCCCATCACGATGGACCAGCTCGAAGACATGCTGATGGAGTTCGGGATCATGGACGTGATCGACGAATCCCTGGTCGGCAAGGCTGCCGCAGAACTGGCCGCTGCCCAAGCCGCCGCAGCGCAGCTCGCCGCTGCCTAAGAGGTGTGAATTCCGGTCTGCGTTGCGCTACGTGACCAGACCGGGACTTTCACCACACCCCCAACATCACCTACTGGAGTTACCCCATGACCGCCACCGTTGAAGAGCGCAAGGCCACCAACAAGGCCCTGATTGAAGAAGTGCTGAAGGCCTACCCCGAAAAAATGGCCAAGCGGCGCGCCAAACACCTCAGCACTTTTGAAGAAGGCCGCCCCGATTGCGGGGTCAAGTCCAACATCAAGTCGCTGCCCGGCGTGATGACCATTCGTGGCTGCGCCTATGCGGGCTCCAAAGGGGTGGTCTGGGGCCCGATCAAGGACATGGTGCACATCAGCCATGGCCCGGTCGGCTGCGGCCAGTACTCCTGGGCCAACCGCCGCAATTACTACATCGGCACCACCGGCATCGACTCCTTTGTGACGATGCAGTTCACCTCCGACTTCCAGGAGAAGGACATCGTTTTTGGCGGCGACAAAAAGCTCGACAAGATCATCGACGAGATCCAGGTGCTGTTCCCGCTGAACAAAGGCATTTCGATCCAATCCGAGTGCCCGATTGGCCTGATTGGTGACGACATCGAGGCCGTCTCCAAGAAAAAGAGCAAGGAGTACGAAGGCAAGACCATCGTGCCCGTGCGTTGTGAAGGTTTCCGGGGTGTCAGCCAGTCGCTGGGCCACCACCTGGCCAACGACGCCATCCGCGACTGGGTGTTCGACCGCACCGACACCGGTCACACCTCGCAGTTTGTGTCGACCCCGTACGACGTGGCCATCATTGGTGACTACAACATCGGTGGTGATGCTTGGTCCAGCCGCATCCTGCTCGAAGAAATGGGCTTGCGTGTGATCTCGCAGTGGTCCGGTGACGGCACCATCGCTGAAATCGAGAACACGCCTAAGGCCAAGCTCAATGTGCTGCACTGCTACCGCTCGATGAACTACATCAGCCGGCACATGGAAGAAAAGTACGGCATCCCATGGGTGGAATACAACTTCTTTGGTCCGAGCAAGATCGAAGCCAGCCTGCGCGAGATCGCCAGCCACTTTGACGACAGCATCAAGGCCAAGGCCGAAGAGGTGATCGCCAAGTACAAACCGCTGATGCAAGCTGTCATCGACAAGTACCGTCCGCGTCTGCAAGGCAAGAAAGTGATGTTGTATGTGGGTGGTCTGCGTCCGCGTCACGTGATTGGCGCCTACGAAGACCTGGGGATGGAAATTGTGGGCACCGGCTACGAGTTCGCCCACAACGACGACTACCAGCGCACCACCCACTACGTCAAAGACAGCACGCTGATTTATGACGATGTGACGGGTTACGAGTTCGAGCACTTTGTGGAAGGCATCAAGCCCGACCTGGTGGGCTCAGGCATCAAGGAAAAGTACGTGTTCCAGAAGATGGGTGTGCCCTTCCGTCAGATGCACAGCTGGGACTACTCCGGCCCTTACCACGGGTATGACGGCTTTGCCATCTTTGCCCGTGACATGGACATGGCGATCTCCAGCCCGGTCTGGGGTTTGACCAAGGCCCCCTGGAAAGCTTGATCCTCCCCGTTGCTTGCTCACTGCGTGTAGCCGCATACCCCTCAAGGGGCGCACCCAACGGACCGGCGAAGCCGGATCCGTGGGTGCCCTGGCAGGGTGTAGCAAGGCTCGCTTAGCCGCCAACCTTTAACCCTTATTGGAGCCCACCATGCCTCAAGTTGCCGACAAAGTCATTGACCACGAAATGTTGTTTCGTGAACCCGAGTACCAAGACCTCTTCGAGAAGAAGAAGGCCTTTGAATTCAACCATTCCGAAGCCACCATCGGCCAGACCGTGGAGTGGACCAAGACCGAAGACTACAAACTCAAAAACTTCGCCCGCGATTCCCTCGTGGTCAACCCGGCCAAAGCCTGCCAGCCGCTGGGTGCGGTGTTTGCCGCCAACGGCTTTGCCAAAACCCTGAGTTTTGTGCATGGCAGCCAGGGTTGTGTGGCGTATTACCGCGCCCACTTCTCGCGCCATTTCAAGGAGCCCACCAGCTGTGTGTCATCCAGCATGACCGAAGACGCCGCAGTGTTTGGTGGCCTGAACAACATGGTCGACGGCTTGGCCAACGCCTACAGCCTGTACAAGCCGGACATGATTGCGGTGTCCACCACTTGCATGGCCGAGGTGATTGGTGATGACGTCGACGCGTTCATCAAAACCAGCAAACAAAAGGGCAGCATTCCCGAAGAGTTTGACGTGCCGTTTGCCCACACCCCGGCTTTTGTAGGTAGCCACATCACCGGCTACGACAACGCTTTGCTGGGTGTGCTGCGCCACTTCTGGGACGGCAAGGCCAAGACCGAAGAGCCGCTGGTGCGCGTGCCCAACGACAGCATCAACTTCATCGGTGGTTTCGACGGCTTTGTCGTCGGCAACATGAAGGAAATTCGCCGCATCTTCAGCCTGTTCGACGTCAAGGTGAACATCATCTGTGACCCGTCCGAGAGCTGGAACACCCCCACTGACGGCGAATTCCGCATGTACGCCGGTGGCACCACCAAAGAAGAAGTCGTGGCCGCCCTGCACGCCAAGGCCACCATCGTGTTCCAGGAATTCTGCTGCGAAAAAACCAGCAAATTCATCGCTGAGCACGGCCAGGAAGTGGTCACCCTCAACGCCCCGGTCGGCGTGGCTGGCACCGACAAGTTCCTGATGGCCATCTCGCACTTGACAGGTAAACCCATTCCTGCTGAGCTGGAAAAAGAGCGCGGCCAGTTGGTGGATGCGCTGGCCGACAGCCAGGCCCATTTGCACGGCAAACGTTTCGCCCTGTATGGTGACCCTGACCAGCTGTTGGGTTACGCCGCCTTCTTGCTCGAACTCGGTGCCGAGCCGACCCATGTGTTGTCCACCAACGGCACCAACGAATGGGCGGCCAAGGTGCAGGCGCTGTTTGACTCCACGCCTTACGGCAAGGGTTGCAAGGTGTATCCGAAGCGTGATCTCTGGCATCTGCGTTCGTTGCTGTTCACCGAACCGGTGGACTTCCTGATTGGCAACACTTATGGCAAGTTCCTGGAGCGTGATACCAAGGTGCCACTGGTGCGTCTGGTGTTCCCGATCCACGACCGCCACCACCACCACCGTTACCCCACCTGGGGTTATGAAGGCGGCCTGCGTGTGCTGGTGATGTTGCTCGACGAGTTCTTTGAAGCGTTGGATGCCAACACCATGGCCATCGGCAAGACCGACTACAGCTACGACATCGTTCGTTAAAGGGGAACATCATGGCCAATGTGACTTTTAGCTCCCCCCGCATGAAAAAAGACGTGACGGTGTATGCCGTTGCCGGTGATACCAAAACCCTGCTTGCCGTGGCCAAGGCCAACGACGTGCCGTTATCGTCCGAGTGTGAAAACGGCGAATGTGGCTCCTGCCAGGTGCAGGTGTCGGTGCTGTCGGGCAAAACACCGATTGGTGTGGCGCTGACCGAAAAGGAAAAACTGGTGCTCAAGCTCGCGGGCAAGATCACCGCCCAGCAGATTGCGGACGCCGAGACCAAAGACCTGCCGCCGCCGTGGCGCCTGGCCTGCCAGATGGTGGTGCGCGACGAGGATATTCTGGTCAAGTTCTGACAGCTTGCCAGATCCTGATGGCCGCCAGCCCTTTTGCCATAAGGGCTGGCGGCCATTTTTGTCGTGAAGAGCGCGGCGGTTCAGTCGCGTGGCTGACGACTCGCGCTAACGCTGAAAGTGTTGCCAGGTCGGGTCGGGCCGCCAGGTGCTCACCCAGCCGGGCAGGGCGTCGGCTGGCATCGGCCGGGCAATGCCGTAGCCCTGCGCCAGGTCACAGCCAAGTTGCAGCAGCGCGGTGCCGTGCGCCACGGTTTCGACCCCTTCGGCAATCACCTCGCGCTTGAAAGCGGCCGCCAGCCCGATCACCCCTTCCAAAATCGCCAGGTCGTCTGCGTTGTCCAGCATGTCGTGCACAAAACTCTGGTCGATCTTCAGCAGCGCCACCCGCAGGCGCTTCAGGTAAGTCAATGACGAGTAGCCGGTGCCAAAGTCGTCCAGTGCAAACTTCACGCCCATCTGTTCGCAGGCTTCAATCACTCGGGACACCTGGGTCATGTCATGCAGGGCGCTGGTTTCCAGGATTTCAAGCTCCAGCCAGGCCGGATCAACCTGCGGGTGGGCCGCCAGAATCGTCTTGAGCCGCATCACAAAATCCGATTGCTGCAACTGGCGTGCGCCCACGTTGATGCTGATGGCCAGGTCCAGCCCGGCGCGGCGCCAGGTCTCGATCTGGCTCAGCGCCGTGTCCAGCACCCATTCACCCATTGCCACCGACAGCGGGTGGTCCTCCACCACCGGCAAAAACAGGCCCGGCGCCAGCAGACCTTTGACCGGGTGCTGCCAGCGGATCAAGGCTTCGACGCCCACCACACGGCCTGTGCGCATGTTCACCTTGGGCTGGTAGTGCAGCACAAATTCGTTGCGCGCCAGCGCCTGCCCGATGCCGGTCAGCGTCTCGTGGCGGTCGCGGATGCTGCTGTCCTGCTCGGCATCAAAGAGGTGGTAGCGATTTTTGCCGGCCAGTTTGGCCTGGTACATGGCCTGATCGGCCTGGCGCAGCAACTGGTCGGCGTCCAGCGTCTGATCCTGCGGGTAAAACGTCACGCCCAGACTGGCCGACACCTGCACCGTCAGGTCACCGAGTTGCACCGGCTCGCAGGCTGCGCTGACCAGGCGGCTCAGCATGGGCAGACTCGCCGCCACGTTGTCCAGATCAATCAGGACAGCGACAAATTCGTCACCGCCGATACGCGCCAGCGTGTCGCCCTCGCGCAGGGTTTCCTTGATGCGTTTGGCCAGCGCCAGCAGCAACAGGTCACCTATGTCATGGCCATAGGTGTCATTGACCGACTTGAAATCGTCCAGGTCCAGGTAGGCCACCGCCAGTTGTTGGCCGCTATGCGGCATGTGCTGCATGGCCTGCTGCAGGCGGTCTGTCAGCAGGATGCGGTTGGGCAGGTTGGTCAGGGCATCGAAATGGGCGACACGCTCCAGCTCGATCTGGTGTTCCTTGAGTTCGGTGATGTCTGACAGCAGGGCCACATACTGCACGGTGTGACCTGACGCGTCGCGGATGGCGCTGATGGTCATCAGTTCGGCAAAAATTTCACCATTTTTGCGGCGGTTCCAGATTTCGCCACTCCAGTAACCACGCGCCATCAGGTCGCCCCACAGCCCGGCATAAAACGCTTGACCTTGCCTGCCGGACTGCAACAGGGAGGGCTTCTGACCCACCGCCTCGTCACGGGCATAGCCCGTGATGCGGGTGAACGCTTCGTTGACATCGACGATCACACCGTCGGCGCTGGTGACCATGATGCCTTCGCGGGCATGGGTGAAAACGCGTCCGGCGAGCTGGAGTTTTTCGTCGGCGGATTTGCGTTGTGTGATGTCGCGGGCAATGAAGATGAAGTGGTCGTGCGGGTCTTCACTGTCGCGCAGCGGCGACACCGACAGCTCGAACCAGCGTTGCCCCTGCGGTAACTGAAGCGCATAGGTCTTGCCGGTTGAATACCCGTGTTCGGCAGCCTCCCGCAGCGCCGCAAGACACACCTGGGACGCCAGCGGTGGCAGGAAGTCAGAGAACAACTTGCCCAGAAACAGGTCAGGCGGCGACGCCAGCAAATCGTCGCGATGGGTGTGGCAGCGGTAGATGCGGCCATCCTGGCTCACTTCAAACAGCATGTCGGGCAAGGCGTCCAGCGTGGCCTGGAGTCGGCTTTGGCTTTCGCGCAATTCCAGTTCTCTTTGCTTGACAGCGTCTATCGAGTGGTGCAACCGGTCCACCATCCGCCGAATCAGGCTGAACAGGAACAGCGATGTCACCGCGACAAACAGCCAACCCTTGAGCATGCTGATCCGCGTCATGCTGGCCGTATCGGTGATCAGCCAGTTCAAAGCCTTGTCCGACACCAATATCCACAGGCTGGCAAAGCCGGCATACACCAGCACGATTGGCCAGGCCTCATCGATGCTGGACTTGTGGGGCGGCAAAGGACGATCAGGCATGCCAGGTGGCATGGCCGGCCAGCCATGCCCACGCCGCGTCACCGGGGCGGTTGGGGGGTGTGGGTTCTGTTGGATGTGTCATCTTGTCAGGTCAGCAGCGGGCTGCAAGGTCTCTGGGTTCCAGACTCGAATTCTAGGGCTGCGATGTCTGGCTGTGTCGTTGGCGGTGGGGTGACTTTCGGCGTCAAGTTTTGTCGGGATTCCTTCAAATCGGCCAAAACCGTCTGTCGGGCGCGCTCTGGCACCGTCAAACGGGTGGGTGGCGGCTGTTTTGGCCTGGCACCAAAAATGCATTGACAGACGCAACTACCTCATCAGGAGCCTGCCATGTCTGTCGCGCTCAAGGCCAAGATTGCTGACCTGTTTGAAGAGCCTGCGTGCGACAAAAACCAGGCCAAATCCGAGAAAGACCGCCAAAAGGGCTGCGGCAAACAACTCGCGCCCGGTGCCGCGGCGGGTGGCTGTGCGTTTGACGGCGCCATGATCGCCCTGCAGCCGATCGCCGATGTGGCGCACCTGGTCCACGGGCCGATTGCCTGCGCGGGTAATGCCTGGGACAACCGGCACAGCGCCTCCAGCGGCCCGCAGATTTACCGCACCGGCTTCACCACCGACACCAACGAGCTGGACGTGATTTATGGCGGTGAAAAACGCCTGTTCAAGTCGATCCGCGAGATTATTGACAAATACAACCCGCCTGCGGTGTTTGTCTACCAGACCTGTGTGCCCGCTCTGGTGGGTGACGACATCGAGGCGGTCTGCCAGCGCGCGTCAGAGAAATTTGGCAAACCCGTCATCCCGGTCAACGCGCCCGGTTTTGCCGGCATCAAGAACCTGGGCAACAAGCTGGGTGCCGAGGCGCTGCTGGACTACGTGATCGGCACCGTCGAGCCCGAGTTCACCACGCCCTATGACATCAACATCATTGGTGAGTACAACCTGGTGGGTGAGTTGTGGCAGGTCAAGCCGCTGCTCGATGCTTTAGGCATCCGCATCTTGTGCTGCATTGCCGGTGATGGCCGCTACAACGAGATTGCCAGCGCCCACCGCGCCCGGGTGAACATGATGGTGTGCTCCAAGTCGATGATCAACGTCGCCACCAAAATGCAGGCGCGCTGGGGTATTCCGTACTTTGAGGGCTCGTTCTACGGCATTGGCGACATGAGCGACAGCCTGCGCCAGATCGCCCAATTGCTGGTGCAGCAAGGCGCACCTGCTGACTTGCTGGTGCGTACCGAGCAGCTGATTGCGGTGGAGGAAGCCCGTGCCTGGCAGCGGATCGACCATTACAAACAGCGCTTAAGCGGCAAACGGGTGCTGCTGATCACCGGCGGCGTCAAGTCCTGGTCGGTGGTGGCGGCGCTGCAAGAAGCCGGGCTGGTGATTGTGGGCACCAGCGTCAAAAAATCGACCAAGGAAGACAAGGAAAAGATCAAGGAGATCATGGGCGACGACGCCCACATGATCGACAACATGACCCCGCGCGAGATGTACGACATGCTGCGCGAGGCGCGTGCCGACATCATGCTCTCGGGCGGGCGCAGCCAGTTTGTGGCGCTCAAGGCACGCATGCCCTGGCTGGACATCAACCAGGAGCGTTTCTACGCCTACGCGGGTTATGAAGGCGCGGTGGAACTGGTGCACCAGATCGACCGCGCCTTGTCCAACCCGGTCTGGCAGCAGGTGCGTTTGCCCGCGCCCTGGGGTGACGACGGCGACACCTTGGGGGCCGTGCCAGCGGTGACACCGCAGCCCGCAGCGGCCCAACCGATCCATTTTCTGGCGGATGTCGCGGCACACGCTTTGGGCCTGGCGCCCGAAGAGATTCCGGCCTGAACACCGCCCCAACGCGAGAACCCTGCTTCATGGCACACGTTGTTGAATCCAAAAAAGCCTGTGCGGTCAACCCGCTCAAGATGAGCCAGCCGTTGGGCGCCAGTCTGGCCTTTCTGGGGCTGGACGCCTGCATGCCGGTGATGCACGGCTCGCAAGGCTGCACCTCGTTTGGCCTGGTGCTGCTGGTGCGCCACTTCAAGGAGTCGATTCCGTTACAAACCACCGCCATGAACGAGGTCACCTCGATCCTGGGCGGTTACGACAACATCGAGGCGGCGTTGCTCAATATCCGCAAGCGCGCCGCGCCCAAGATCATCGCCATCTGCTCCACTGGCCTGACCGAAACCAAAGGCGACGATGTAGAGGGGTTCATCGTCACGGTGCGCAAACGCCACCCCGAACTGGCCGACACCGAGATCATCTACGCCTCCACGCCCGACTATGTGGGCGGTTTTGAGGACGGCTACCGCCATGCCGTCACCGCCATCGTGCGCACCTTGGTCAAACCGTTGCCGGTCAAGCCCGATCAGGTCACGCTGTTGCCGGGCAGCCATTTGTCGCCCGCTGATATTGATGAGTTGCGCGAGATCATCGAAGCCTTTGGCCTGACGGTGATGGTGTTGCCCGACATGTCGGGCTCGCTCGATGGCCATATTCCGCCGGACTGGCGCGGCACCACGTTGGGCGGCACCACACTGGAAGACATTCGCGCTGCGGGTGCCTCGGCCCTGACGATTGGCGTGGGTGAACAAACCCGCGATGCCGCGCTGGCTTTGCAAGAGATTGCCGGGACACCGCTGGAAATTTTTGACCGGTTGACCGGCTTGGCGGTGAACGATCACTTTCTGCAGCGGCTGTCGCAACTCTCCGGTAAACCGGTGCCCGCCAAATACCGCCGCCAGCGCAGCCAATTGCTCGACGCCATGCTGGACGGCCATTTCTACACCGGCGGCATCAAGGTGGCCATCGCCGCCGAGCCTGACTTGCTGCTGGCCGTGGGTTGCCTGCTGCACGAGATGGGCGCCGAGCTGCGCTGTTGTGTCAGCACCACCAAATCGGCCGCCCATGCCCTGCTGCCCGCCGAGACCGTGTTGTTGGGCGACCTGGAAGACCTGGAGCGTGGCGCCGCCGATTGCGATCTGCTGGTGACCCATTCGCATGGCCGCCAGGCCGCCGAGCGGCTGGGCAAACCCTTGCTGCGCATCGGTTTCCCGGTGTTTGACCGCGTGGGCAACGCGCACCGCTGCCAGGTCGGTTACCGCGGCACCATGGCGCTGATTTTTGAGGTAGCCAACCTGATGATCGAGCAGATCAAACACCACCACGCGACCGACTGGCCGCTGAGCCCCGAGGCCCTGCGCGCTGCCTCAACCGTTGCCGCCGACCCTGAGTTTTCCGCTTCACCCGCCCACCCCAGCCTGGCCGAGACCAGCGCCTGACTCACCTTTAATAAGGAGCGCACCATGAAAATCGCCTTCACCACCCAGGACAAAGCGCGTGTGGATGCGCACTTTGGCTGGGCGCCCAGCATCGTCGTGTACGACATCTCGCCCGAGGGCTACCACTTCGTCGAGAGCTTCGAGTTTGGCAGCGACCTCGAAGAAGATGGCGACGAAGACAAACTCGGCCCCAAGATCGCCGCCATCCAGGACTGCGCCATCGTGTATGTGGCGGCCATTGGCGGCTCGGCGGCTGCGCGTGTGGTGGCGCTGAAGGTTCACCCCATCAAGGTGCCGCAACCCGAGTCGATCACCGGCATTCTGGACAAGCTGCAGGGGGTGCTCAACGGTACACCGCCACCGTGGCTGCGCAAGGCGCTGGCCAAAGACGGCGTGCGCAGCTTTAACTTTGAAGAAGACGAGGTGACCCCATGACCGAGCAAGCCACCCTGGACATCGCCACCGAGCCCGCCAGCGACGCGGCTCACTTGGCCAGCCCGTTTGTGCAGCAGTTGATCAAACAGCTGCGTGCGCAGGACATCAATGGCACCTGGGACAACAAAACCGACCTGCAGCTGCTCAAACCCTACCTGCACACCGCCGAAGAGCGGCGCGCCCTGCCCATCATCGGCGACCCGGACCCCGAGACGCTGTGGCACCTGGAACTGTTTTACAACGCCATTGCGGTCGCCATCGAGCACGAGACCGGCCAGATGGTCTCGCCCATGATGAAGATGAGCCACGAAGGTTTTGGCCGCATGGTGCTGCTGGCCGGGCGGCTGGTGGTGGTCAACAAACAGCTGCGCGACGTACACCGCTTTGGCTTCACCTCGCTGGCCAAGCTGTCCGAGGCGGGCACCAAGTTCCTGAACGAAGCGGTCACCATGATCCGCACCTACCCCGAAGTTGCCCAATACGGAGCCTGACCATGCCCATGGAAACCGACGAACTCAAGGCGCGGCTGAAAAAACTCAACGCCCGCGCCACCCAGGCCAAGATGGACCTGCATGACCTGTCCGAAGAGCTGCCGACCAACTGGGAATCAATCCTGCAGGTGGCCCAACGTTGCCATGAAGCCCACGCCATGCTGATGGACGCCCGCCAAGCCGCCGCAGCGGCCGGGCTCTGAACCGCAAAGCCTAAGGAGACGCAGACATGACCAGCCCCTACACCGTGACCCTGCCCAGCGGCGAGGTCTGGACACCGACCTTTGTCACCGCCATCGACGACGAAAAATGCATCGGCTGCGGCCGCTGCTTCAAAGTCTGCCCGCGCGGCGTGATGGAACTGGTCGGCCTCACCGAAGACGGCGAGCGCATCGCCGTTGATCTGGACGACGATGACGACGACGAGGAATACGAAAAGAAGGTCATGACCCTGGCCCACCCGGAGCAGTGCATCGGCTGCACGTCGTGCGCCAAGATCTGCCCGAAAAAGTGTTATTCGCACGCACCCGCCATGGTGTGACGCTGTTCTGCGTGAGGGGCGTGGGTGATGACGCTGGCCGCCAGCGGGTCATGCCAAGGCGGGCAGGGCGGGCAAGGTGGGCGCGCCGGTTTTGTCTTCAGGGCCGCTGGCGTCTCTGGCCACACGGTCGGTGCGCCGTCGTGTCGGCACGGCGAGGCGGGACAGGTCCAGCACCGTGCTGGCGCCGGTCTTGTGCATCACCCGGGCCCGGTGGACTTCCACCGTCCGGTAGCTGATGCCCAGTTGCCGTGCAATTTCCTTGTTGGTCAGGCCTTGCACGGCCAGGGTCATCACCTCACGTTCGCGCTCCGTCAGTGCGGCCATGCGGCTGGCAACGCTGCGGCTCATTTCTGTCTGCTCGTACAGCAGCACACCGGCATTGAGAGCGCTCTGCACACTGTTCATCAGCGCTTGGGCGGTGACGGGTTTGGTCAGAAAGTCGATCGCCCCCGCCTTGATGGCCCGCACACTTTGCGCAATATCGCCGTAACCTGTCAAGAAAATCAGCGGGATGTGGCAGCCGCGCCGTGTCAGCTCTTTCTGCAGCGCCATCCCGTCCATGCCGGGCATATGGATGTCAACAATGACGCAACTCACCGGCAGCCAGCGGTTGGTGGCCAGGAAATCCTCGGCACTGGCAAAGCTCTCCACCAGGACGTTTTCCTGTTCCAGCAGCAGCGTCAATGATTCCCGCACCGCCGGGTCGTCGTCCACGATATACACCTTGACTAATTTCTTCATGATGCAAAAGGTAGTGAAAAGTGCAGAATGGCGCCCGGCCCGGGCGCGGGGTCAACCCACAGCTGGCCGCCGTTGGCCTCGACGAGCGCGCGGCTGATGGCCAAGCCCAGGCCGATGCCGTTGGTTTTGGTGGTGAAGAACGGGTCGAACGCGCGTTTGATCGACTCGGCGCTGAAGCCGGGTCCTCGGTCATACACGCTCACTTGGGCCATCGGGATGTCGGCCATGTGGCGCACCATGACCTTGATCGTGATCGCGTCATGCGGCAGGTCCTTGGTATGCATCGCCTCGCAGGCGTTTTGCACCAGGTTGATGACCACTTTCTGAATCTGCAGACGGTTGATTTGTACTGGCGGCAGATCAGGGTCTTGCTCCAGAGCCACCGTGCAGGTGCAATGGTTGCCCTTTTCGACAAACCCGACCGCCTCCGACACCACCTGGTTCAGGTCCAGCGACTCGGTGGCGGTCTCGCCTTTGTGCAGAAAGTCAAGCAATTCGTGTAACGCCCGCCCGGCGCGCTGGGCCTGTTGCACCGCACCCTCGAGCGCACGTTTCAGTTTGTCCTTCTGCTTCACCCCATCACGCAGCATGTGCAGGGCGGCCTCGCTGTAGGCCGACACCGAGATCAGTGGCTGGTTGATTTCGTGGGCGATGGCCGCAGCCGTCTGCGTGGCGATTTGCTGGTGCGCCAGCAGCTCCATGGCATGGCGTCGGGCCCGCACCTCTTCCTCCAGTTGGACATGTTCGGTGATGTCGTTCACGGTGCCGATGATCCGCACGGCCAACCCGTCCCGGTAATACACCCGGCCAAAAGCCACGACATGGTGCACGACGCCCGTGACCCGGTTGACCACACGGTACTTGGCGAAATAGTGGCCGTTGCCACGCGGGCTGAGCGATCGGGCCAGGGCGGTCTGCATCGCCTGGCGGTCGTCCGGGTGCACCCCGGCCACCACCTGTTGAAAGCTGACCGGCTCATTGGGCTCAAAGCCCCAGATCTCGCGCAGGCGGTTGTCCAGCAGGGGAAGGTCGCCTGTCAGGTAGTCGTCAAACAAGCCCAAACCACTGGCGGCGGTCGCCATTTGCAGACGATCTTCCCGGGTTTGCAGCTCAGCCAGTGCCTGTTTCAGGTCGGTGATGTCGCTCAGCGCGATGCGCACGCCCCGCAACTCACCCGCCACCTGAATGGCGGCGCACTTGACACGCACCGTGGTCACTGCGCCGTCTCGGCCTATCAGATCAATTTCGCCGCGCTGGAGCTCGTTGCCTTGCAGCGCCTGCTGCCAAAACATGTGCCAGGCGTGCTGGTTGGCGGGCGCCACGTACTGGAAAAACCGTCGGTGCAGCAGGGTTTGCCGGTTGTCCTGAAGCAGCTTGGCGCCGTACAGGTTGATCTCTTCGATGCTGCCGTCCACGCTCAGGGTGAGGTGCCCGACGGGGGCCATCTCATACAAATCCTGGTAGCGGTCGCGCGACTCTTCCAGGATGACCTGCGCCTCATGCAAGGCCTCGTTTTGCATCTCCAGCTCAAGTTGATGGACGCGCAGTTCGTGCAAGACGGGGTCGGCCGACGCGTTGGCGTCGTCCCGCATCGAAGCTGCCAGTTGCGCCTCGGCGGTCTTTCTCAAGGGGTTTTGTTCATCGTCTGCAGGTTGGATGGACGGGAACAACGGGTCTTCTGCGTGCATGACCACCGAGGCTGCCGTGGGTGGCTTCGGCGCAGGGTGATGACCCTTCTTCCGTGGTGGACGCGTTGTCATTCTTCTCTCTCCGCTGAACCGCTCGGGCATCGTGACCAGAGGGCGCTGACAGCGTAACAAAAAGGTGTGTCCGCGTCTATACAAAGCTGTATCTTCATACATACGTGCAACTGCTTACCAACCGCACCGTAAGCGCGAGCACGTATTCACAAGCCCCAAGCTGCTCGATAAGCTCCCGGCCCACATCAGTTCCAAAAAGTGCGGCCATGAAGCAACTTGAAACGACTCACCCATCTGGCACTGGCACCCTCCCGCCCGATGCACCCCGAACCCGCTGGATGCCGGTGGCATCAGGTCATTCCCACCCCACGGCCTCTGCAGCCTATTTCAAGGCGCAGGCGCAAAGTTTCGGCCCCAGCGCGGAGATGCATGACTGGATGGTGGTGATGGACGAACTTAGCCAACAGCCACGCCCCTAGCCTGTCCCCTTTTTTGATCCACGCCAAGACGTGGACACCCGCCATCCCCTGTCACACGCCTAACGCTTGGCCAACGAACCCGAGGAGACAACCCATGTTTGATTTGGCATACGCGACCCCCTTCGCCCGGGCCTCCATCGGCAGCCGCCAGATGCCTGTTGATGTCACGCCAGATGACAAGACCTGCACGTGGGGTGCCAACATGGCGGGGGGCGCCATTGCATGATGACGCTACCCGGCACCGGGCCCACCGCCCAGGGGCGAGCAACGAGCCCGCTAGCTTTTCGCCGTCATGAGCACACGCACATCCCGGTGCGGTCACCCCCGGTGACGGCACCGTCCGAGCCGCAGGACGCGCCACATGGCCTGCAAGCGCCCCCCTTCAGCGTGGCGACGCCAAACGACACCGTGCGGCAGCTACAGGAGGAACTGGCGGCGTTGCGGGAACGTTTTGCTGACTTTTATGAGATGGCCCCGGTGGGCTACCTCACCATCACCGACAAGGGGGTGGTGGCCGAGGCCAACCTGACCGCGGCCCATTTCCTGAGAACCGAGCGCGCCAAGCTGCTGACCTGTCCTTTTTCGCAGTTCGTGGTGCCCGAGCAGACGGATCTGTGGCACACCTACTGCGTCAAGGCCTTCAAACAGGACGAGAAACTCAGCGCTGAGCTGGCGCTGGTGGCTGCAGACGGTTTTCGCCTGCATGTGCGGCTGGACAGTCTGCGCCTGCTCAAACCCGGGCAGCCTGCCACCTTGCGCGTCGTGGTGACGGACGTGATGCAGCAGGTCAAGGCGGCCGCCGAACTCAAACGCTACCAGTACCGGCTGGAAGAGTTGGTGGCGCAGCGCACCGCTGAACTGCACCAGGCGCAACAGGCGGCCGAGGTGGCCAACCAGGCCAAAAGCGCTTTTCTCGCCAATGTCTCGCATGAAATCCGCACCCCGCTCAACACCATCGCGGGCATGCTCTACCTGCTGCGCCGCTCCGGCCTGACGCTTGAGCAACTCGGGCGCCTTGACAAGATGGAAGCTGCAGAAAGGCGGCTGCTCAAAATCATGGATGCCATCCTGACCGTGGCCGACATCGAGTCGTGCCAATTTGTGCCGGCGCTGGAGGCCGTGCAGGTCAGCAGCGTGGTGGACAACGTGGTGAACGCGCACCGGTCGGCGGCCCGGGCCAAGGGTCTGCGGGTGGTCTGCGAGGTGGCGCGGGTGGCGCCGTTGCTGCTGGGTGACCGGGTCAAGCTGCAGCAGGCTTTGCACAATCTGGTGGACAACGCCATCAAGTTCACCGAATCGGGCACGGTCACGGTGCGTGTTGACACGGTGGACGAAAGCGGCGACAGCGTCTTGTTGCGTTTTGAGGTGACCGACACCGGGATCGGCATTGCACCCGAAGACAGCCCGCGGCTGTTTGGCCTGTTTGAGCAGGCCGACAACTCGACCACCCGGCGATTTGCCGGGGTGGGGCTGGGCCTGGTCATGACCAGGAAGCTGGCGCAGCTCATGGGCGGTGAGGCCGGCATGGTCAGCACACCGCTGGTCGGCAGCAGTTTCTGGTTCACCGCCTGGCTGAAAAAAGCCACCTGCCCGCTGCCTCCGGGGTGACGAGCCAGACCATGACCGGCTCGCTGGTTGCAAACCTTTACAACTGAGACGGTCTATTTCACGCAAGCGACGCCGCTGCAACGGGCGCTGTCACGATAATCCGGGGCTTTTGACCCTTGCTGCACGTGGCAGCGCACCCCCGGGTCTTTTTTGCCTTGTCCATCTTGAAACCATTCCTCTCTGCCGGCCTGTGCCGCGTGCTGTTGCTGTGGGCACTGAGCTGGCCCGTGGCCTTTGCCGCCACCCCGCTGGACCTGCCCAGCCTGGACGTCCTGACCGACTACCGGCCCAAAATCCCGCTGCGCGTCTACACCAGTGACAACGTGCTGATTGGTGAGTTTGGCCAGGAGCGGCGTGACTTTGTAGCCATCAAAGACATCCCGTTGATCCAGCGCCAGGCGCTGCTGGCCATTGAAGACGCGCGTTTTTACGACCACGGCGGGGTGGATTACAAAGGCGTGGTGCGGGCCGTGCTGGCGGACCTGAGTGGAGGCCTCAAGCAGGGTGCCTCCACCATCACCATGCAGCTGGCGCGCAACTTTTTCCTGACCCGCGAAAAGCTGATTTCGCGCAAGATCACCGAGGTGATGCTGGCCTACAAGATTGAGCGCGAGCTGAGCAAAGACCAGATTCTGGAGCTCTACATGAACCAGATTTACCTGGGCCAGCGGGCGTACGGCTTCAGCAGCGCGGCGCGCATTTACTTTGGCAAACCGCTGAAAGACCTGACGCTGGCGCAGGCCGCCATGCTGGCCGGTTTGCCGCAAGCGCCGTCCAGCATCAACCCGATTGCCAACCCCACGCGCGCCAAAGCTCGCCAGGCGCTGGTGCTCAAACGCATGCTGGCGCTGGGTTACATCACCGAGGCGCAGCACAAGGCCGCGTTGCAGGAAAACCTGCATGTGCTGGGCGAGGGCCAGTCGGTGGGCAACCATGCGCAGCACGCGGCCGAGATGGTGCGCCAGGCCATCTATGCCCAGTTCAAGGACGAGGCCTACACCCGCGGCATCAGTGTCACCACCACGCTGGTCAATGCCGATCAAAAAGCCGCTTATGACGCGCTGCGCCGCCATGTGCTGGCCTATGACCAGCGCCACGGCTACCGTGGGCCCGAGGCCCACATCACCCTGCCCGCCAACACCACCGAGCGGCAGAAACTCATCGAGGCCACGCTGCAGCAGCACCCGGCCAGCGACGCACTGCTGGCGGCGGTGGTGCTGTCGGCCAAACCGGGCAGCGTGCAGGCGGTGCTGGCCAATGGTGAAACGATTGAGCTGGTGGCCGATGGCCTGCGCTGGGCGGCGGCCGCCCTGTCGCCCAAAGCGTCGGTGGCGCTCAAGATCCGGCCCGGTTCGGTGATCCGTGTCGTCAAAACCAGCCGCGGCGGCTGGGCCATGGCGCAGTTGCCCACGGTAGGCGCCGCATTGGTCGCGCTGAACAACCAGACCGGCGCCTACCGCGCCCTGGTGGGCGGGTTTGATTTTGGTCTCAGCGAGTTCAACCACGTCACGCAGGCCTGGCGCCAGCCTGGCTCGACCATGAAGCCGTTCATTTACTCGGCCGCGCTGGAAAAAGGCTACTCACCGGGCACGCTGGTGAATGACGCGCCGCTGACGCTGACCTCGGCCGAGACCGGTGGCCCGCCCTGGTCGCCGCAAAACGACGACAACGTTTACGACGGCGCCATCACCCTGCGTACCGCGCTGGCGCAGTCCAAAAACGTGGCGGCGGTGCGGCTGCTGCGCGGCATCACGCCGCAAGTGGCACATGACTTTTTGCCGCGTTTTGGTTTTGACGCGGCCCGGCACCCGGTCAACTACACGCTGGCGCTGGGCACCGGCGCGGTCACGCCGCTGCAGATGGCCGGGGCGTACTCGGTGTTTGCCAATGGCGGTTATCAGATCAACCCGTATTTGATCCAGAAGGTGGTGGACAGCCGCGGTACGGTGCTGTTTGAGGCCAAACCGGCGCTGCCCGCGCAGGAGAGCGCGCGGGTGCTGGATGCGCGCAACGCCTTCATCACCGACAGCCTGCTGCGTGAAGTGGTCACCTCGGGTACGGGCGCCGCCGCCTCCAACCGGCTGGCCCGGTCAGACCTGGCGGGCAAGACCGGCACCAGCAGCGATGCGTTTGACGGCTGGTTTGCCGGTTACAGCGGCAGCACCACGGCGGTGGCGTGGATGGGCTTTGACGAGCCGCGCTCGTTGGGGGCGCGTGAATTTGGGTCCACCGTGGCGCTGCCGATCTGGATTGACTTCATGCGCACCAGCCTGGCGGGCCAGCCGCTGCATCGCATGCCGCAGCCCGCCGGGGTGACGCAGGCTCAGGGTGACTGGGTG
Organism: Rhodoferax sp. U2-2l; assembly: GCF_020594515.1. Lineage (GTDB taxonomy): Bacteria > Pseudomonadota > Gammaproteobacteria > Burkholderiales > Burkholderiaceae_C > Rhodoferax. The sequence continues at coordinate 26,552 of NZ_JAJCTH010000015.1, read as the reverse complement.
CTGGAAGAGTTTCAGACTGCAGGCGGCGTCTGGCGGCTGGACCTGGACCCGCTGCAGTGGCTGAAAGACCTGTTTGCGGGCTGAACCGACGCTGCCGTCAGTCAGCCGCGGATGCGGCGGACCAGCGCCTGGGTGAACTCTGCCGTGCCCGCCTTGCCACCCAGATCGCCGGTGCGCACCCCATCGGCGTTGAGCGTCTCATCAATCGCGGTGCGCAGCTTGGTGGCCATGGCGGGCAGCTTGACGTGGTCCAGCATCATGGCCGCAGCCAGCATCAGGGCGATCGGGTTGGCCATGCCTTGGCCGGCAATGTCCGGCGCCGAGCCGTGCACGGCTTCAAAAATGGCCGCGTCGGCCCCAATGTTGGCGCCGGGCGCCATGCCCAAACCACCCACCAGCCCGGCCACCAGGTCAGACAAAATGTCGCCAAACAAATTGGTGGTGACCAGCATGTCGAACTGCCAGGGGTTGAGCACCAGTTTCATCGCGCAGGCGTCGATGATCACCGTGTCCAGCTCAAATTTGCCTTTGTACTTGTCTTCATAGAGCTTCAGACCGGTCTCCAGGAAGATGCCGGTCAGCGCCTTCATGATGTTGGCCTTGTGCACGATGGTGACTTTTTTGCGCCCGGTGGTCACGGCGTGGTCAAAGGCAAATTCGAGCAGGCGGCGCCCACCCGCGCGGGTGTTGATGCCGGTGGCCATGGCCACGGCGTGCGGGTCGTCGTCGATCTTTACATAGTGTTCATGGCCGATGTACAGGCCTTCCAGGTTTTCGCGCACAACCACCAGGTCGATCTTGTCAAAGCGCCCGCCGGGGATGAGGGTGCGGGCCGGGCGCAGGTTGGCGTAGAGCTGGAATTCTTCGCGCAGGCGCACGTTGGAGCTGCGGTAGCCACCGCCCGAGGGCGTTTCCAGCGGGCCTTTCAGGGCCAGGCGGGTGCGCCGGATGCTCTCTAGAGTGGCCGCAGGCAGCGGGTCACCGGCCACCTTCACGCCCTCCAGTCCGGCCACCTGGCGCTCCCAGACGAACGGGGCGCCCAAGGCGTCGAGGACCGCCAGCGTGGCGTCCATGATTTCGGGGCCGATGCCGTCGCCGGGGATCAGCGTGGCTGCAATGGGTGTTGTCATGGGGTGTCCTGGTGGATGGGCTGACAAAAAGGGAGGCTGCCCGTGGCGGGGTTCAGCCCTGGTTCAGCGCGACAAACGCGTCCATCACCAACTGCGGGTTGGCCATCAGGCGGTCTTTCCACTCGCCCAGATGGCGGTGCGACTGGATCAGCCCGCGAATCGCGCCCACATGGTGCGGGTGGCCGATGGTGATGGCGCCCACCAACTGGTCGCTCTGGAAACACAGGCGGGTGTAGATGTAGTTGGCCTCGTCCACCACCTCGGTGATGTCGCCATCGGCCGCACCTTGCCACTGGCCGAAGGTATGCGAGATCAGACCCACGGTGTCGAGCACGTTCATGCTCAGGCTGCCCCGGTAGGGCACGTTTTGCCCCGCCATGTTGAGCGCGGCAAAACGGCCGTGTTCGGTGGCGGTGGGTTGCAGCGCATGCACCACCCATTCGCCGGTGGAGAAATCGCGCCCCTGGGCCACGTCACCCGCGGCATAAATGTGCGGCACGCTGGTGCGCATGTGGGCGTCAATCACGACACCGCTGCGCACCTCGACCCCGGTGCCTTGCAAGAACGCCACGTTGGGGTGGACGCCGGTGGCCAGGATGATCAGGTCGGCGTCGAGCGTGCGGGTGTCCATCACCAGCCGCGGGCCGGGCTCGACGCGCAGGCTCTGGCCGCTGGTGATCACCTCGACACCACGGCTTTCCAGCCAGCGCTGCAACATGCGGCTGCCCACCGGGGTCATCATCGAGCGCAGGATTTGCCCGGAGCGCCCGGCCACCACTGACAGCTTTGCACCGCTGGCCACCAGAGATTTCATGATCACCCCCGCCACAAAACCGGCGCCCAGCAGCACGATGCGCGCGCCCGGTTTGAGCTGGGCGGCGATCTGGCGGGCGTCTTCCAGCGTCCAGCAGCTCACCACGCCGGGCAGGTCGGTGCCGGGCAGCGGTGGCAGGCTGGGCGACGAGCCGGTGGCCACCAGCAGCTCGTCATAGAGCAGGCGGGTGCCGTCGGCCAGCTCCACCTGACCGCCATCCGGCCCGGCGTGCACTTGCTGCACCTGGCCGTGCAGGTAGTGGATGCCAAGCGATGGCAGATGTTGGACCGATCGGCGCTGGCGGGCGCCGTCTTCGTCGATGGCGCCGGTCAGGATGTACGGGATGGCCATGCGGGCGTAGGGTTCACCCGGTTCGCCGCTGATCAGGGTGATGCTGGCCTGGGGCGCGTTCTCGCGCAGCGTTTCGGCAGCCCGCACGCCTGCGGCCCCGGCGCCAATGATGACGAAGTTCATGGTGGCTCGCCTTGTTGTGCACCCGGTGCGGATGCGTTGTGATGGAACCCGACTCGCTCAAATTCTAGGGGGGAATGGGCCGTGGTGCGTGGCCCGCGTCGTGCCAGAGCGTGGTTGGGACGCCTTGCAGCAGCGGGCGGTGCAGACTGAAAATGGTCAAAAACACTACACTGCCCCATTTTTCACGCGGCTTGATTGCCTTTTGCGGAGTTTTGATGTCGTCTGCTTCCCTTCCTGCCGGTACACCCGCGTACCGGCGACTGATGACGGTGCTGTTCATCGGCGTCTTCATGTCGGCGCTGGACACGGCCATCCTGGCGCCGGTCATCCCTGCGCTGCGGGAAACCTTCCAGGTCGACAACCGGCAAGTGGGCCTAGTGATGATCGCCTTCATCCTGTCGTCTTTGAGCAGCACCGCGCCGCTGGCCAGCCTGGGCGACCGCTACGGGCGCCGCCCCATCTACATGATCAGCATCGCGCTGTTTGCCCTGGGCTCGCTGGTGATTGCGCTGGCGCCCACCTTCTGGATGGTGGTGCTGGGCCGGGCCATTCAGGGCGTTGGCGGGGGCGGCATCATTCCCACCGCCAGCGCGGTGATTGCCGATGCGCTGCCACCCAAGGAGCGTGGCCGGGCACTTGGCCTGATTGGCGCCACCTACGGCATGGCCTTTGTGCTGGGCCCGCCGCTGGCCGGGCTGGTGATGGTTACGCTGAACTGGCACTGGATCTTTCTGGCCAACCTGCCGATTGCCGCCTTTGTGCTGTACCTGAGCGTGCGGGCGATACCCAGCCAGCGGCCCCAAGGCGCGTTGCCGCCGCTGGACTGGGGCGGCATCGTCATCCTGGTGCTGTTGCTGGCCGCGCTGGTGGCCACCGTCACGCAGATTCTGGACGACATGACCGGCCAGACGGTGTGGCCGTTCACGCTGGTGGCCATGGTGCTGCTGCTGCCCCTGTTCATCTGGGTGGAGCGGCGGGCGCAGCAGCCGCTGGTGCCGATGTCGATGTTTGCCAACCGGCAACTGTCGCTGACCTATCTTTTGACTGTGGGCGCCGGGTTTGGCATGGGTAGCGTGATTTTTCTGACGTCGATTGCCACCTTGGCCTACGGGGTGGCGCGGGAGAACGCCGGTTTTGCGCTGTTGCCAATGGTGGTGTGCTCAATTATGGGGTCGATGGGCGCCGGGCGGCTGCTGAACCGGCTGGGGGCGCGCACGCTGATCCTGGTGGGGTTTGCCTTGCTGTGCGTCGGTTACGGCGCGTCGTCCTTGACCGGCTTTGGCCTGTGGGGGTTTCTGCTGGCCACCATGCCGGTCGGGCTGGGGGTGGGCGTGGTGGTGAGTGGTGCGCTGCGCACCATCGCCATTGAAGAGGCGCCGCTGGCGTTTCGTGGCACCGCGCAGGGGCTGATCAATATCTTCACCAGCGTCGGCACCTTGCTGTCGGCTGCGGCGATTGGCGCGCTGGCGGACTTTGGCGGGGCGGGTGTTGCAGGCTTCAGCGTGGCCTACGAGGTGGTGGCCGCCTTGATGGGGCTGATGCTGGTGCTGACGCTGGGGTTGCGCAAACACAGCCCGGCGCTGGAGACGCTCAACGTCTGACCCGCGCAGCCTGCCTGCCCATGTTGTCGGTATCGCTTGGCCCGCTGGCTTTGCCCGTGGCGCCGCTGATCTTGCTGCTGTCGGTGTGGGTGGCGGCCAGTGTGGCGGGTCGTCTGGTGGCCCCAGAGAGCCGGGCAAAAGCTGAAAACACCGTGTGGTACGCCCTGCTGCTGGGGATGCTGGCAGCCCGCCTGGGGTATGTGTTGCCCATTGCCGCCCTCTATCTGGCCACACCCTGGACCCTGTTGGACCTGCGCGATGGTGGCTGGCTGGCACCTGCCGGGTTGGCCGGTGGTGCGGCGTGGTTGGCCTGGCGCGCCTGGCAGTGGCCTGCTGCCAGACGGGCGTTGGGGCTGGCCGCGTTGACCGGGGTCACGCTCTGGGGCGGGGCCAGCGCGGTGGTGTGGTGGGCCGATGGCGGCACCGCGCGCCCACAAGCACCTGCAGTGATGTTGACGGAGGCTGCCACCGGGCAAGTGCGCAGCCTGCCAGACGTCATTCGAGGCCAGCCCGCCGTGGTCAACCTGTGGGCCAGTTGGTGTGGGCCGTGCCGCATCGAGATGCCCGACCTGGCCGCCGCGCAACTGCGCGAGCCCGGCGTGCGGTTCATCTTTGTCAACCAGGGCGAGTCTGCTCAGGTCATTCAGACCTACCTGCAGCGCGCCGGGCTGACGCTGCAAAACGTGTGGATGGACAACACCAGCAGCCTGGGTCCGGCTGTGGGCTCCCAGGGCCTGCCCACCACGCTGTTTTTTGATGCCCGAGGTCGGTTGGTGGACGCGCATTTCGGGGTGATCAACCCCGCCGCCCTACAAGCCAAAATTCAATCCTTGAAGTAGGTGCGTCTTCAGCGCCCGATCACCATCGGGATGCGTTGTCGGCCGAAATTGCCAGCGCGCGTGTCAAACCGACCGGCCAGCGCCGCGCCGCAGTCCGGGCAGCAGCCGGTGGCGGTGAGCCGGTAACGGTTGATCTGGTACCAGTCCCGCACGATCAGCGGCGCCTGGCAGGCCGGGCAAAAGGTGGTGTCACCCTCGATGTGGTGCACATTGCCGGTGTAGACGTGATGCAGGCCGGTTTTCAGGGCGATGTGGCGGGCGCGTACCAGCGTGGCGGGTGGCGTGGCGGGCACATCGGGCATTTTGTGGTCCGGGTGGAAGGCCGAAAAATGCAGAGGCACCTCCGGCCCCAGTTTTTCCATCACCCAGTTCGAGAGCGCCGTCAGTTCTTCGTCCGAGTCGTTGTGGCCAGGGATCAACAGCGTGGTGATTTCAAACCAGACATCGGTTTCATGCTTCAAATAGATGAGCGTTTCGAGCACCGGCTGCAGGTGCGAGCCGGTCAGGTGAAAGTAAAAGTCGTCGGTGAACGCTTTCAGGTCCACATTGGCGGCGTCCATCTCGGCGAAGAAGTCGCGCCGCGGCTGGTCGTGTATGTAGCCTGCGGTCACTGCCACGGTTTGCACCCCTACGGCATGGCAGGCATCGGCCACGTCCATGGCGTATTCGGCAAAGATCACCGGGTCGTTGTAGGTGAAGGCGACACTCTTGCAGCCATATTTGCGCGCCTCGGCAGCAATCACCTCAGGCGAGGCCTGGTCCATCAGCCGGTCCATGTCGCGTGATTTGCTGATGTCCCAGTTCTGGCAAAACTTGCAGGCCAGGTTGCAGCCTGCCGTGCCAAATGAGAGCACGCTGGAGCCGGGGTAGAAGTGGTTCAGCGGTTTTTTCTCGATCGGGTCGATGCAAAAGCCCGATGAGCGCCCGTAGGTGGTCAGGACCATCTGGTCACCCTCGCGCATCCGCACAAAACAGGCGCCGCGCTGGCCGGTTTGCAATTTGCAGTCACGCGGGCACAGGTCGCACTGCAGGCGGCCATCGGGCAGGGCGTGCCAGTAGCGCGCCAGGTAGGGCTCAGTGGCGGTGGACATCAGTTTCTCCCGGTGGGTGGTTGTTCATGCCAGGGCTGCACGGTGTAACGCTGCAGGCGCACATCAGCGTCCCAGAAGTTGGCCGACAACCCGGCCTTGCGTTTCAAGCGCGCCATGAAGTCGCGCGCGTCTGGCAGCTGCGCCCACACCTGGGGCAAAAACGTGCTGCGGTGAGGGCCAAATTCGAACACCAGACCATCGACACCGGGGCGCAGTTGCGCCAGCGCATCGGTTTCGCTCGCAAAGTGCATGGCTTGCATCGCCGACAGCACCGAGACCTCGATGTCGGTGTGGTCCAGTTCGGCCAGGCTCAACGGGGCAAAACGGCTGTCGTGCAGCGCGGCGGCCACGGCGTTGGCTTGCACATCGGCCAGCAGGCTGCGCCGTGCCTGCAACGAGCCAATGCAGCCGCGCAATTGCCCGGCTTGGGTCAGCGTGACAAAACAGGCACCCGGCGCCTGCAAGCCAGGCGTGTCGTCGGCGGCGTCCATCCGGCGACCCAGCGCGGTGGCGATGCTGGCCCGGGCCAGGCGCAACAGGCTGGTGCCCAGCGCATCGGGCGCATCGGGCGTGTCGGGCGTGTCGGGCGTGTCGGGCGTGTCGGGCGCGGCGGGTGTGTGGTGGGGCGTGGCGTCAGTGGACATGATGGGCCTCTTCAAATGCGAGGGCCGTGTAGCCGACCACGCGGCCTTTGTCGCCCGCGGTGTCGCCTGAATTGCACAGCCCCAGCAGCTGCGGCTGCAGAGCGTGCTGACGCGCAGCCAGCAGCAAGCCGTTGATCGGTGTGCCGCCACAGGCTTGCTGGTGCGTGAGTGGGCCGCGCAGGCTGAGGATCGCTTGCACGGTCTGGCGGTCCAGTTGCTGGGCGGTGGGGTAGGGCAAAAAGTGCGACAGGTCCGAGCTGATGACCAGCAGCGTCTCTGGCCCGCCCCACAGCAGGTTCAGCACCTCGGCCACCTCGTCAGGGCTGGCATCACCCACCACCAGCGGCACCAGGGTGAAGTCGTCCAGCACGGTTTGCAGAAACGGCAATTGCACTTCCAGCGAATGTTCCTGGGCGTGCACGGCGCGACTCACCACCACTTGCGGCAGCCGCGCCAGTTGGGCCACGGCCGCCTGATCCACTGCCACCTGACCCAGCGGTGTGGCCAGATAGTCGTCACCCGGCAGCGCCAGGCCACGCACGGGCACCCGGTGGGCAGGCCCGAGCAAGACCACGCGGTGGAGGGTGTGGCGGGCCGGTGCCAGGCGGCCATAGGCCAGAGCAGCCGTGCTGCCTGAGTAGATGTAACCGGCGTGCGGCACGATGATGGCTTTGGGCACACCCTCAGCCGCCGTGCCCGCGGCAACCTGGGTGGCAGCTTTGGCCAGAAAGTCCTGCACATCTTTCGCCAGCACTAGCCCTTGCGCGGGGTAAAAAGCGCCCGCAACCGCGGGTGGACGGACAGAGTTCATAAAAACCTCCGTGTGGCGATATCTCTGGCACATCAGGCTGATGGGGCGAATATCAAGTGGCAAGCCACCAGACTATCAGCGTGACCTTGCTTACGCAATACGTGCTGCACATGGCTGCCTGGACGGGGTGCGTTTCAACGTCTTGGGTCGGCGTTGCGCTGGTTCACCAGTGATGTGGAGACGCGAGCGGTATCAATTCACAACAAGCGGGTGACACGCTGCAGCCATGCGCAGCAGGGCGACTGGGTGATGCGCGTGCGGTTATGAGATGAAATCACGCGCGGGGCTGAGGCTTGCGTACGCAACGGCCTGCGGGCGCGCGCCTTTCATCCCAAAGCCCGGTCGCATCACCCAATCACCCTGCCTCAACGCTGTTGGAGATGGCTGAAGGCCAGAACACGCCTATGGATGTTTTACCTGCCTTCGCCGCAGCTGGCGACCACCGCCGATCGTGGGGTGGTGCGTTGGCGCCGCTATCATGCCGCGATGACTTTGAACGACTCAAGCGCCCCGCCCAAGCCGCCGGGCTGGCTGGCCACCCTGAAGGTGTATCTGGAACCGGCTTCGGTGCGGATGCTGTTGCTGGGTTTTTCCGCCGGGCTGCCTTTGCTGCTGGTGCTGGGCACGCTGAGTTTCTGGCTACGCGAGGCGGGCATTGACCGCACCACCATCGGGTACCTGAGCTGGGTCGGGCTGGCCTATGCCTTCAAATGGGTCTGGGCGCCGTTGGTGGACCGGCTGCCGATTCCTGTGTTGACGCGCTGGCTGGGGCGCCGACGCAGCTGGCTGTTGTTGTCGCAGCTGGCGATTCTGGTCGGGCTGGTGGCGATGAGTTTCAACGACCCGCAGGTGGCGCTGGCGCCGGTGGTGTGGGGCGCGCTGGCGGTGGCGTTTGGCTCGGCGACGCAAGACATTGCGCTGGACGCGTTTCGCATCGAGTCGGCCGACGTGAACCGGCAGGCCGCGCTGGCCGCGTCGTACCAGACCGGTTACCGGCTGGCGATGATCTGGGCCGGTGCCGGTGTGTTGTGGGTGGCGGCGCGGGCGCAAACTGAGGGTGTGATCGGTTACGAGCACGGCGCCTGGCACACCGCTTATCTGGTGATGGCCGCCAGCATGTTGCTGGGCGTGCTGACGGTACTGCTGTCACCCGAGCCGCTGCGCCGCCCGCTGCCGCCCAGCAAAAATCTCACCGAGTGGTTGCACGGCGCTCTGGTGGCGCCGTTTGCCGATTTCCTGAAGCGCTTTGGCTGGCAGGCGGCGCTGATCCTGGCGCTGATTGCCACCTACCGCATCAGCGACGTGGTGATGGGCATCATGGCGAATCCGTTTTACGTGGACATGGGTTACACCAAGGACGAGGTGGCGGCGGTGACCAAGGTGTTTGGCGTGATCATGACGCTGGTGGGCGCCTTTGTGGGCGGTGTGCTGGCGATGCGCTTTGGCGTGATGCGGGTGCTGATGCTGGGCGCGGTGCTGAGTGCCGCCAGCAACCTGCTGTTTGCTTACCTGAGCACCCGCGGCCATGACCTGACCGGGCTGGTGTGGGTGATCTCAGCCGACAACCTGGCCAGCGGCATTGCCTCGGCGGCGTTCATTGCTTACCTCTCTGGCCTGACCAATGTGGCGTATTCGGCCACGCAATATGCGCTTTTCAGCTCGATGATGCTGCTGCTGCCCAAGTTCCTGGCGGGTTATTCGGGCAGCTACGTGGACAGCTTTGGTTACCAGAACTTCTTTACCGCCACTGCCTTGCTGGGCGTGCCGGTGCTGTTGCTGGTGTGGCTGACTTCAAGGCTGAAAATAGCCGCTGACCCACGGCCATGAAGCTGAACGCTGTGTGACTGTGATGGCAGCAAAAGCACGCCGCAGGATGACAGCAGGCATGGCACGTCAAAGAGGAGCCTGCTTTTTACCTAACTTTACGCAGACGACAAGCCCCCTTGGTGTCTGCCCCCTAGACTGAACCCATGAACCAGCACCTGTTGATGATCGAAGACGACGCCCGCCTGGCCCACATGGTGTGTGAATACCTGGGCCAGTCCGGCTACACCGTGGCCCACGCAGGCGACGCCACCAGCGGCTTGCAGGCGCTGCATGACAAACCGCCGCACCTGGTCATCCTGGACCTGATGTTGCCGGACATGGACGGCCTGGAGGTGTGCCGCCGCATCCGGGCACTGCCGGGTGCGCTGGCCAGCACGCCAGTGCTGATGCTCACCGCCAAAGGCGACCCGATGGACCGCATCATCGGCCTGGAAATGGGCGCTGACGATTACCTGCCCAAACCCTTCGAGCCGCGTGAACTGCTGGCGCGCATCCGCGCCGTGTTGCGCCGCCGTGTGGACGGCGCCCAACCTGTGGCCAGCAATCAGCTGCATTTTGGTTCGCTGGAGATTGACCGTGACGCGCGGCTGGTGAGCGTGGCCGGTCAGCCGTGTGAGCTGACCTCGTACCAGTTTGACCTGCTGGTGGCGCTGGCCGAGCGCGCGGGCCGGGTGCTCACGCGTGACCAGATCATGGAAGCCGTGCGCGGGCGCGAGCTGGATGCGTTTGACCGCTCCATCGACGTGCACATGGGCCGCATCCGTGCCGCCATCGAGGTGGATGCCAAAGCGCCCAAACGCATCCTGACCGTGCGCGGTGTTGGCTACGTCTTTGCCCGGCAGCAGGACTGATGTTCAACAAACTTTACGTCCGCATCTGGCTGGCGGTGGTCATGGCGGTGGCCGTGCTCATTCTGCTGGTGGGCTGGATCTGGCGCATGACCGCCGACCCGCCACCGCGCGAGGTGGTGGTGAGCAACGCGACCGGGCAGATCATTGGCCGCGGGCGACCACACCACATGCTGGACGAGCATGCCATGCGCGAGTGGCGGGAGCAGCGCCATGCCGCCCGTGAGGCGCGTCGCCAGGCCGCGCAACTGGGCCAGATGGCACCGGCTGACGTGCCAGAGGGCGACGAACCTGATGCCGGGCCTGGTGTCACCAGCCCGCAGGCGGCCGCCTCCACGGCGGCTGAAGCAGACCTGCGGCCAGGCTCGGAATTTGTCGTGCGTATGCAAGACGGCCAGACCGTCCGTGTGCGCCTGACGCGCCCGCCGCCGTCCTTCTGGAGCCGCCCGCCCTTTGGCTTTGCCTGGATGCTGGTGTGGGTGGGCCTGGCCGTGGCGCTGGCCACCTACCCGATCGTGCGCACCCTCACGCGCCGCCTGGAGTGTCTGCAAAACGGCGTGCAGCAATGGGGCGAGGGCGATTTGTCGGCCCGTGTTCCCGAAACCGGCTCGGACGAGGTGGCGTTTCTGGCCAAGCGGTTCAACCACGCCGCCGAGCGGGTGGAAACGCTGGTCAAGTCGCATGAGGCGCTGCTGGCCTCGCAAAAGTCCTTGCTGGCCAATGCCTCGCATGAGTTGCGCTCGCCGTTGACACGTATCCGCATGGGCCTGGAGCTGATGGGGCCGAACGTGTCGCCCGCCTTTCGCGATGAAATTGCCCGCAACATCACCGAGCTGGACCAGCTGATTGAAGAGATTTTGCTGGCCAGCCGACTCGATGCGCGCGAAAGCGACATGGGCACGGTGGAGTCGGTTGACCTGGTGGGGCTGGCCGTGGAGGAATGCGCCCGGGTCGACGCCGAGCTGGTGTTGCCAGACCACGACGCCGCCGGCAGCGCCCAGGTGTCGCATGAGTTGCCGGTGCAAGGGGTGGCCAAACTGTTGCGCCGCGCGGTGCGCAACCTGCTGGAAAACGCCCGCCGCCACGCCAAAGGGGAGGTCAGCCTGCGCCTGCGCCAGACCGCGGCGGGTGTGGAAATCAGGGTCTGTGACCGCGGCCCCGGTGTGCCGCCTGAGCTGATGGAGCGTATTTTTGAGCCGTTTTACCGGCTGCCCGGCGCCACCGAGCGTGATGGGGGCGTTGGTTTGGGGCTGGCGCTGGTGAAATCCATCGCCCAGCGCCATGGCGGGCGGGCTTTTTGCGAGAACCGGCCCGACGGTGGCGCCTGTTTTGTTGTCGAGTTGCCCCTGCAGCAGGCCAAGCACTGAGGTTTGTTTCAAAAAAATTGAAAAATTCTTTGAAAACCCCCTCAATATCCCCCATTTGGGGGATACCCAAACGCTCAGAGGCCCGTTACAGTTCTCCTCGCTGCTGTCACAGTCATGAAGCAAAACTCTCTGAGAAGGTATTCAAAAGTACTTTTGGATTTTGCAAGGTTTCCAACGACGTTCCCTTCGGGGAACTTTTACAAGCCACCTTCGGGTGGCTTTTTTTTAATCCATATCAGCCCTCAGTGCTCATCGAACCGCGGTGCGTGGCTCTAACAACGGCAACACCTGACTGGCCGCGATGTCGTTGAGGCAACGGGTGTGGCCCAGCGGGCAGACGCGCTCAAAGCACGGCGCGCAATCCAGCGGGGGAAGATAGGCGGGGTCGTTTTTCAGCCACAACACATGGGCGGCATCGTTGAGCGGCGGTGTGTGCAGCGGGCTGCTGGAGCCAAAAATGGCCACCTGTGGCACGCCAAAACCGGCCGCCACATGCATCAGCCCCGAGTCGTTGCTGACCATGTTCTTGGCCGCGCTGATCACACACAGCGCCTGGGTCAGGGTGGTTTTGCCGGCCAGATTGATGATGGTGGGGCTGCCGCCTGGCAAGGTGCTGGTGCCATCTTGAACAATCTCGGCGCAGAGGTCGGCTTCTTTGCCTGAACCCAGTAACACCACCGGCACGGTCAACTGGCGGGCCAGGTCGGCAAAGTGGCGGGTGGGCCAGCGCTTGGCGGGGCCAAATTCTGCGCCCGGGGCCATCACCACATAGCCGCCGCGCTGCAAGCCCAGCACCCGCAAGGTGGCGTCTGCGCTGGCGGTGTCCAGCTGCAAGCGCGGCCGGTCTGCGGCGACATCGGTATCGCCACTGAGTGCCGAGTAAAAGGCCACCATCGGCGGGCGCTGGCGCTTGGCCGGGTTTTTCAGGCGGTGGGTCAGCACACCCACGCGGGCTTCGCCCAGGTAACCCACCCGCTCCGGTATCCCCGCAAGAAAAGGCAGCAGGGCACTTTTGAGGGAGTTGGGGCAGATGTAGGCCACGTCAAACTGGCCATCGAGCTGCCGGGCCACGGCGCGGCGCTCTCGCCATTGCAGGCCGCCATGGGCAAAAGGGAATTCGATGACGTCGGCGACCTGCGGCATGGCCCGGTACACCGGCGCCACCCAGGGCAGCGCACCCACCGTGAGCCGCTCGCCGCGCGTCTGCAGGCGGCGCAGCAGCGGCTCGGTCATGACGGCGTCGCCGATCCACTGCGGCGCAATGACCAGCGCACGTTTGGCTGTGCGCGCTGGCGCGTGGCCCTCAGCCATCAGTGGCCTTGAACGTGTTCGCCGGCTTTGAGTTGGTACACCGTGCCGCAGTACGGGCACCTGGCCTGGCCGGTACGGGCCACATCCAGATACACCTTGGGGTGGGTGTTCCAGAGGGTCATGTTGGCCAGTGGACTCGGGCAATACACCCCGCCGGCGTGGTTCAAGTCCTTGGCCAGCAGTTCAACGGTTGCTTTTGTCATGGTGTGTTCAACTTTGCGAAGTTTCAGACCAGGGTCAGCCAGTGGGCGTATTTTGGGTTGCGGCCGTTGACGATGTCAAAAAACGCGCTCTGGATTTTCTCGGTGATCGGGCCACGGCTGCCGCAGCCGATTTCCAGCCGGTCCACCTCGCGGATCGGGGTCACTTCGGCGGCGGTGCCGGTAAAGAAAGCTTCGTCGCTGATGTAGACCTCGTCGCGGGTGATGCGTTTTTGCACCAGCTCCAGGCCCAGGTCCTTGCAGATGTGCAGCACGGTGTTGCGGGTGATGCCGTTGAGTGCACCAGCGGACAGATCCGGCGTGTAGACCACGCCGTCTTTCACCACAAACAGGTTTTCGCCGGCGCCTTCCGAGACAAAACCGCTGGCGTCCAGCAGCATGGCTTCGTCGTAGCCGTCGTCGGTGGCTTCCATGTTGGCCAAAATGGAATTGGTGTAGTTGCTGACCGCTTTGGCCTGCGTCATGGTGATGTTGACGTGGTGGCGGGTGTAGCTGGAAATTTTCACGCGGATGCCACGGCGCATGCCTTCTTCACCCAGGTAGGCGCCCCAGGGCCAGGCGGCGACCATCAGGTGGATGGTGTTGCCCTTGGGTGAGACACCGAGTTTTTTGTCACCAATCCAGGTCAGCGGGCGCAGGTAGCCGGAGTCGAGCTTGTTCTCGCGGATCACGGCTTTCTGGGCCTCGTTGACCTCTTCCTTGGTGAAAGGGATCTTCATGCGCAGGATTTTGGCGCTGTTGAACAGGCGGTCGGTGTGCTCTTCCAGGCGGAAGATCGCCGGGCCGTTGACGGTGTTGTAAGCGCGCACGCCCTCAAACGCACCGCAGCCGTAGTGCAGGGTGTGGGTCAGCACGTGGATCTTGGCGTCGCGCCAGTCCACCATCTGGCCGTCCATCCAGATTTTGCCGTCGCGGTCAGCCATGGAAGGGGGTAGGGGGCTCATCGGTTGTTCCTCAAAGTGTTTAGCGGGCGCTGTGTAACAAAGTCGTTCATTTTAGAGGTCTGGTCCGGGCGAAACCAGAGTCACGCCTAGGGCTAACCCCCGGTTACAGGTCGTTCACCGAAACTTGACGGCATGCGGGTATCCTTGCCGCTTGATGGATGGCGCGGTCGCTGTCGGTTCTGGAGGTCTTTATGGCAAACAAGTCACAGTTCGTTATCAAGCGGGCGGCCCTGGCCGCTGGTCTGCTCTGTTTTTTGTCGGTTAGCCCGGCGCTGGCGCAAACCAGCTGGACCAGCAACCCACAGGCCAAAGCCAGCGCAGAAGAAGCCAAAGTGCGTTTTGAGGCGGACAAGAAGTTGTGCGCTGACGAAGCCTCGCCCGAGGCGCGTATCCAATGCCGCCGTGATGCGCAAGCCATCTACGACAAATCACTGGCCGCCTTGCGCACCCAGCCGGGCACCTACAGCACCCAGCCCACGGCCAAAGACTGCGCCGACTGCGGCCGGGTGACGGCCATCAACCTGGTGGACAAAGAAGGTGAGGCCAATGCGGTGGGGCTGATTGCCGGTGGCGTGGCCGGTGCCGTGCTGGGGCGTCAGGTGGGCGGCGGTTTTGGCAAAGACCTGGCCACCATTGCCGGTGCCGCGGGCGGCGCCTATGCCGGCAAAAAGATCCAGGAAAACATGAACACCACCCAGGTCTGGCAGGTGAGCGTGACCTACAGCCACGGCGGCAGCGCCACGTTTGACTTCGCGCAGGACCCCGGCTTCAAGGTCGGTGACCCGGTCAAAAAATCAGGCAACACGGTGGTTCGCCAATAAGGCCATTCGGCACACGGCGCATTCCGTCGCACAATCTCTTCTTTCACTTCATCACACCCCACCATGACCCAACAACACACGTCTTTTTTCGGCAACCACGGTGCGCTCCAGCGCTTTGGCGCGGGCCTGTTCCTCAGTTTTCTGTGCGCTTTTGGCATGAGCGCTGCGCAAGCGGCAGATTTTTCTGCCGGTCGCGTCGGGTTTGTCAACCTGGAGCGGGTGTTGAAAGAATCGGCCCCCGCCAAGGCCAGCCAGGTCAAGCTGGAGAAAGAGTTTTCTGCGCGGCAAAAAGACGGTGCTGCACAAGACACCGCGTTCAAGTCAGCCGTGACCAAGTTCCAGACCGATGCCCCCGTGCTGGCCGAGGCCAAACGCCTGGAGCAGCAAAAAAAATTGATGGAGCAAGAGCGTGACCTGCAGCGCACCCAGCGCAGCTTTCAGGAAGACCTGAACAAACGCAAGAACGAAGAGCTGCAAAAGCTGCTGGTCAGCGTCAACAAAGCGGTGAAAGACATTGCCGCCGCTGAAAAGCTGGACTTTGTGCTGCAGTCCGCGATTTTTGTTGACCCCAAAAACGACTTGACCGACCGTGTGCTGAAGATGCTGGACGGCAATTAAGCCAGACTGCGCACAATCTCCATGGCCTGCTCGACACGCTCCACGGCGTGAATCGTCAGGCCTTCAAAGTCTTTGGATTGGAGGTTTTTGGGCACATTGGCCTTGGGCACCACGGCCACACTGAAGCCCAGTTTGGCGGCTTCTTTCAGGCGCTCCTGCCCGCGTGGCGCCGGGCGCACCTCACCGGCCAGCCCCACTTCGCCAAACGCGAAGAAGCCTTTGGGCAGTGGTTTGCCTCTGAGTGATGACGTGATCGCCAGCAGCACCGCCAGGTCCGCGGCGGGCTCCGAGATCCGGACACCGCCTACCGCGTTGACAAACACGTCCTGATCCATACACGCCACCCCGGCGTGGCGGTGCAGCACCGCCAGCAGCATGGCGAGGCGATCCTTGTCCAGACCGACGCTCAAGCGCCGCGGGCTGGGGCCACCACTGTCTACCAGCGCCTGAATCTCCACCAGCATGGGTCGCGTGCCTTCCAGCGTGACCATCACACAGCTGCCGGGCACCGGCTCGGCGTGCTGGCTCAGAAAGATGGCACTCGGGTTGCTGACGCCTTTCAGGCCTTTTTCGGTCATGGCAAACACGCCGATCTCGTTGACCGCGCCAAAACGGTTCTTGATGGCGCGCACCAGTCTGAAGCTGCTGTGGGTGTCGCCCTCGAAATACAACACCGTGTCGACCATGTGCTCCAGCACGCGCGGCCCGGCCAGCGCGCCTTCTTTGGTGACGTGGCCCACCAGCACGATGCACACGCCCGAGGCTTTGGCGGCGCGGGTCAGGTGGGCGGCACATTCGCGCACCTGCGCCACCGAGCCAGGTGCCGAGGTGAGCTGGTCGGAATAGACGGTCTGGATCGAGTCGATCACGGCAATGTCGGGCTGGGTGGCGTCCAGCGTGGCCAGAATTTTCTCGAGCTGAATCTCGGCCAGCACCCGCACCTGCGAGTGGTCCAGCCCCAGCCGACGCGAGCGCAACGCCACCTGGGCGCCGCTTTCTTCGCCGGTGACATACAGCGTGCTTTGGCCGCTGCGCTGCAGCGAATCGAGCGCCTGCAACAGCAGGGTCGATTTGCCGATGCCGGGGTCGCCGCCGATCAGCACCACACCGCCTTCGACCATGCCGCCACCCAGCACGCGGTCCAGCTCGTCGTGGCCGGTGGGGGTGCGGGCCATGTCCACCGCGTCGATGTCGCCCAAAATGGCCACCTCAGCCGTCTTGGCCAGCGAGGCAAAGCGGTTTTTGGTGGGCGCGGTGCTCTCGGGTGCGGATTCGATCAGGGTGTTCCAGGCGTTGCAGCTGGGGCATTTGCCCTGCCATTTGGGGCTGACGCCGCCACACTCCGAGCACACATACACAGTTTTTTCTTTGGCCATGGCCACAATGTTACTGTATGAATTCACAGACATGACGCCTGATACGGGGCGGCAGGTCCAGCCCGGCAGGATGCGGCGGGTGTGTCTGGACTTTTGATCAGGCAACGGCGATGATGAACCGCGCTGTCAACCACTTACCGACAAAAACGGAACGCCAACATGGCCCACAACCATCTGTCTGATGCAAAGGCTGCCGCCAGGGCGCTGCCGCAGCTGGGCCTGAGTGCCGAGCAGGCGGCGCAGCGCTTGCGCGACGAGGGCCCCAATGTGTTGTCTTCGGCGCAGCAGCGCGGCTGGCTGGCGATGGTGCGGGAGACCTTGTCTGACCCGATGTTTGCGCTGCTGCTCGGCGCAGGCGTTCTCTACCTGGTGCTGGGTGATCTGCAGGAGGGGCTGGTGCTGTTTGGCCTGGTGCTGGTGGTGCTGGCGCTCACGCTGTACCAGGAGGGCAAAACCGAACACGCGCTGGCGGCCCTGCGTGACCTGACCAGCCCGCGTGCGCTGGTGTGGCGCGATGGCGCCGCGGTGCGCCTGGCCGGCAGCGATGTGGTGGTTGGCGATGTGCTGGTGCTGGCTGAGGGCGACCGTATTGCGGCGGATGCGCTGCTGATGGAGGGCGCCGATGTGCAAGTGGATGAGTCACTGCTGACCGGCGAGGCCATCCCGGTGGACAAGTCGGCCACGGATGCGGCGGGCGTTGGGGACGGCGCCCATGTTGATGGCACGGCGGCGGCCAATGCCCAGCTGTTTGCCGGCACGCTGCTGGTGCGTGGGCACGGTTTGGCCCGCGTCACGGCCACCGGGGCGCGCAGTGAGATCGGGCGCATTGGCGCTGCGTTGGCCGGTCTCACCCCGGAGGCTTCGCCGCTGCGGTTGCAGACGGCACAACTGGTCAAAGGGCTGGCCGTCATGGCAGCTGTGGCTAGCCTGATGCTGGTGCTGACCTATGGCTGGCTCAAGGGCGATTGGCTGGGGGCCTTGCTGGCCGGGATTGCCCTGGCGATGGCGCTGTTGCCGCAGGAGTTCAGTGTGGTGCTGACCGTGATTCCCGCGCTGGGCGCCTGGCGTCTGTCCAAACACAAGGTGCTGACGCGTCGCATCGCCGCCATCGAAACCCTGGGCGCGACCAGCGTGTTGTGCGTCGACAAAACGGGCACCTTGACCGAAAACCGCATGACTGTGGCGCAGTTGTACGCCGAGCCGGGCGGCACCCAACCAGAGGCAGCGGGGGTGCCGGGCGAGTGCCTGCTGATCGACTACGCCACCACCCCTGAGTTACCCGAGGCCTTTCACACCTTGGTGGAGTATTCGATTCTGGCCAGCGTGCGTGATCCGTTTGACCCCATGGAAAAAGCGTTTCACCGCCTGGGCCAGCACTTTTTGAAAGACACCGAGCACTTGCACCGCGACTGGACGCTGATGCAGCAGTACGGCTTGACGCCCGAATTGCGTGCCATGTCCCACGTCTGGAAAGCGGTGGATGGCCAGGCGCATGTGGTGGCGGCCAAAGGCGCGCCCGAGGCGATTGTGGATTTGTGCCACATGGACGCTGCTGCCCAGGCGCGGGTGGCCAGCGCCGTGGAGGCGATGGCGGTGCGCGGTTTGCGGGTGCTGGGGGTGGCGCGTTCGCGTTTTGAGGGCATGGACTGGCCCGCCATTGAACATGATTTCGAGTTTGAATTTGTCGGCCTGCTCGGCCTGGCCGACCCGCTGCGCGCCGACATCCCGGCCGCGGTCGCGCAGGCGCGCACGGCGGGCATCCGTGTGGTGATGATCACCGGCGACTACCCGGCCACCGCGCAGGCGATCGCGCATCAGGCGGGGTTGTACCTGCCGACACCGCCCGACCACCCGCCGCCACAGGGCCTTGCCACGTCTACGGCTGACCAGGCGCAACCGCCGCCGGATGATTGGTTGCTGACCGGCGATGGCATGAACCAGCTCGATGACGCCGCGCTGCGGCAGCGTCTGGCCACGGTCAGCGTCTGCGCCCGCATCGCACCCACGCAAAAGCTGCGCATCGTGCAAGCCCTCCAAGCCCGCGGCGAGGTGGTGGCCATGACCGGTGACGGCGTCAACGACGCGCCGGCCCTGAAAGCGGCCCATGTCGGGGTGGCCATGGGGGAGCGTGGCACCGATGTGGCGCGCGAGGCGGCGTCCATCGTGCTGCTGGACGACAACTTTGCCGGGTTGGTGCAGGCGGTGCGGCTGGGGCGCCGCATTTTTGACAACCTGCGCAAGTCCATGTCGTACATCCTGGCGGTGCACGTGCCGATTGCCGGCATGGCGCTGCTGCCGGTGCTGCTGGGCTGGCCGACCATGCTGTACCCGCTGCACATCGCGTTTCTGGAACTGGTGATTGACCCGGCGTGCTCCATGGTGTTTGAGAACGAACCCGCCGAGCCTGACCTGATGCAGCGCCCGCCGCGTGATGTGACCACGCCGCTGTTTGGCGGCCTGACGCTGCTGTGGGCGCTGCTGCAGGGCCTGGGCGCACTGGCGGTGGTGCTGGCGGCCACCTGGTGGGGCATGGCCAACCTGGGTGAAGGTGCGGCCCGGGCCTTTTCGTTTGCCACCATCGTGGCCAGCAACCTGGCGCTGATTCTGGCTAACCGGTCGCGCAGCGGTTCGCTGTGGCACAGCCTGCGGGTGCCCAACCGCACTTTGTGGTGGGTGTGTGGCGCGGCGCTTGCATTGATGCTGCTGGCGCTGTATGTGCCCTGGCTGGCTGGGCTGTTCAAGTTTGCGCCGCTGCCGCTGGCCTGGTTGGCTGCGGCGATGGGCGTGGGTGGGCTGGTGGTGCTGGGGTTCGGCTGGCTCAAACCCCGTGGAGTTGGCGCAGGCGTTTGATCTTGTCACCGTTCACCTTGACCTGCACGGTATGCGCGGGCACGGGCGCTTTCACTGCCAGCGCGCTGGTGCGGGTGTCGCGGTAGCTGTACATGCTCACGGGCATGCCGCTGGCGTTGATGATGCAGGCCACATGCGGGGTGTTGGCCTTGGGGCCGCGGGCGATCACCACGGCGATTTCGCCGTTGGCCAGCTGCACATAGCTGCCCGGTGGAAAAAAGCCCATCGCCGCAGCCATCGCGTGGCGCAGTTCGGTGGTGGCCTTCGAGCTTTGCATCACCAGGCTCTTGGTGGCGGCCATCGGCAGCAGGGCATGCCGTATTTGGCGCGGCGCCATTTTGGCGATCAAGGTATCGGCCAGGTTCAGCAGGCGCACCAGCGTCAGAGGCACCTCGTCACCCTGGAACAGATCGGGCGTGTGGTGCCTGCGCACGATGTCCACCAAGGTGTTGTCCTGCAGCCCGAAGCCTTGCAGGATGGCCACGCTCAGCGCGGCGTGGTCGTCAATGTTGTGCTGCTGCAGAGGTGTCGGGACGGATTTTTGTCGCGCCAGGTTGTCCTGCAGGCGTGCCATGCCAATGTTCATCACCAGGGCGGCGCGCATCAGCGTGCTGCGTGCGCCGGGTTTGAGCGCCAGTTTGTCGGCGCTGAGCACACTCACCAGGCCCGCCAGCAGCGCGTGGGTGGCGCAGTAGCCCAGGCTCAGGTCGGGCAGCGCCTGAAACAGGGTGAACAGGCCGTCGTCCGGGTCACTGGCCAGCAGCGCCAGGGCGCGGTCTTCCAGCGCCTGCAGCCGTGGCAGCGGGGTGACGGCGGCCTCGCCCTGGTAGAGCAGGCCGCGCAACACGTCCTGCACGTCCAGCCAGCCGCCGGTGACTTCGTGGTCGGGCAAAAAATCGTCCTCCTGGATCTCGCTGGGCAGCGGCAATTCGCCCAGCGCCGACAGATCGGCACCGTCGTGGTGGAGGCTGCGCATCAGCCGCTCCAGGCTGCGTTGCCAGGCGCGGGCATCGGTTTCGGTCATGCTGGCCTGGTGGCTGGCGAGCATGTCGCGGTGGGCAGGAGACTGCAGGATCTGCGCCCGGCGCAGCAGCAGGCGCCCGTCCGGGCTCCAGAGGTCAATGGGCAGCGGTTTGCCGATCTGTACCCGCTCCAGCGGCACCGGCAGGTAAGGGGGCATCAGTCCTGTACCTGTACCGGCACCCGTGGCGCCAGCGCACACATCAGCTCATAACCCAGCGTGCCCGCCGCCTGGGCAACCTCGTCAATGCCCAGCACGGCGCCGTTGCTGGCGCGGCCCCAGAGCGTGACCTCGCTGCCAAAACCGACGTGGTGGCCCGCCTCGACCAGCGGGGTGAGATCCACCGTGAGCATGTCCATGCTGACGCGCCCCAGGGTGCGGGTGCGCTGTCCGGCCACCAGGATGGGTGTGCCTGTCGGGCAAACCCGCGGGTAACCGTCGGCATAACCGCAGGCCACGATGCCAATCGTCATGGGCTGCTCGGCAACAAATCGGGAGCCGTAACCGACGCTGTCCCCGGATTGCAGGGTTTGGGTGGCGATCAGTTTGGAGGACAGGGTCATGCCCGGCTGCAGGCCCCAATCAGCGATGGTGTGTTCAGGGTAATCCGGCGCGCTGCCGTAGAGCACGATGCCGGGGCGGATCCAGTCCGACACCAGCGCGTCTTGCGCGGCTGTGGCGTCGGCGGCCATGTGGCGCAGGGTGGCGGCGCTGTTGCTCAAACTGCGTTCGCCCGGCAAATCTCTTGTGACCTCGTTGAACACCTGCATCTGGTGGCTGATGCCGCGCGGGCCGTCGGCGTCGCTGAAGTGGGTCATCAGCGAGATTTCATCCACCTGTGGCAACGCGTTCAGGCGTGCCCAGGCCGAGCGGAATCGCTCAGCCGTGAAACCCAGCCGGTTCATGCCCGAGTTCATTTTCAGGAAAACGCGGTGCGGCACATTGGTCTTGTGGGCGGCCAGCATGTCGATCTGCTCGTCGCAATGCACCGCGTGCCACAGGTCCAGCCGCGAGCACAGTTCCAGGTCTCGCGCCTCAAACACACCTTCCAGCAACAAAATCGGGCCGCGCCAGCCCAGATCACGCACACGCTGGGCCTCGTCGAGGTCCAGCAGGGCAAAGCCGTCGGCGCTGCGCAGGCCTTCAAACACGCGCTCAATGCCGTGGCCGTATGCGTTGGCCTTGACCACCGCCCAGGCTTTGGCATCCGGTGCTGCACGGCGTGCACGGGCCAGGTTGTGCTGCACTGCAGCAGGATGAATGGTGGCGAGAATGGGGCGGGGCATGGCGTCTGGCGCGTTGGGGCAATACGAAAGCCTGGATTTTGACACCGCCGTGCCGTGCTATAACCGCCGCCTGTTCGGAGACAACTTACATCGATTGGAGCCTGGTTCACAGGCGCTTCTTTTTTCCTGATGAAACGCGGCTTTTACACCATCATGTCAGCGCAGTTTTTCAGCTCGCTGGCCGATAACGCCTTGTTCGTGGCGGCCGTTCAGCTGCTGAGAACCAATCACTCTCCCCAATGGCAGCAGGCGGCTTTGGTGCCGATGTTTGCGTTGTTTTACGTGATTTTGGCGCCTTTTGTGGGGGCGTTGGCCGATTCGATGCCCAAAGGCCGGGTGATGCTGATCAGCAATTTCATCAAGATCGCGGGCTGTCTGTTCATGCTGTTTGGCACGCATCCGCTGTTGGCTTACGCGGTGGTGGGGCTGGGGGCGGCGGCGTATTCACCGGCCAAATATGGCATCCTGACCGAGCTGCTGCCCGCCTCCCAACTGGTCAAGGCCAATGGCTGGATCGAGGGGCTGACCATCGGTTCGATCATTCTGGGGGTGCTGCTGGGGGGCCAGCTGGTGGCGCCGTTTATTGCCGACAAGATTTTGTCGGTGCAGTTTCCCATTGCCTACCTGGGCATCAACACCCGGGCCGAGGCCGCCATTGCGGTGCTGATTTTTGTCTACCTGCTGGCCGCCTGGTTCAACACCCGCATCCCGCTCACCGACGTGCTGATGCGCCCGTTGCCTAAAAAGATGTTCTCCTTGCTGCCGGATTTCTGGTCCTGCAACACCCGCCTGTGGCGCGACAAGCTGGGCCAGATCTCGCTGGCGGCCACCACCCTGATCTGGGGTGTGGCGGGCAACCTGCGCTTTATCGTGCTGGCTTGGGCGGCCGCTGCGTTGGGTTACGGGGTGACGCAGGCGTCGGCCTTGCAGGGGGTGGTGGCGATTGGCATGGCCGCCGGGGCCGTGGTGGCGTCGATGCGCATGCGCCTGGAAGACGGCCCGCGCGTGATCACGCTGGGCATCGGCATGGGGCTGCTGATCATTTTGCTGATCTTCATCACCAATGTGTGGGTGGCGGCGCCGTTTTTGATCTTGCTGGGTGCCTTGGGCGGCTTTTTGGTGGTGCCGATGAACGCGCTGCTGCAGCACCGGGGCCACAATTTGATGGGCGCCGGGCGCTCGATTGCGGTTCAAAACTTCAACGAACAGGCCTGTATTTTGGTGCTGGGGGCGCTCTACAGCCTGTCCACCGGCCTGGGGCTGCCCACGTTTGGCGCCATCACCATGTTTGGCCTGGTGATTGCCGGGTTCATGTGGCTGATCAAACGCTGGCATGCGCGCAACTGCCGCGAACACAGCGCCGAGGTGGAGCGCTTGCTGGCCATCGCCAGAAACGACAAGGCGCACGGCTGATTTCAAGGTTTATCAGGCGTGATACGTCGTTGCACCGCTTTGCCGTGCTGAAGCACTGTCTGCAGCGGTGCGCCTAGTCTCGCACCTGATAAACCTTGAAATTGTGGGCTTTTTTCAATGTGAGAAAGTCGGGACATGAACACTATTTACGACTTTGAAGCGCTGTCCATCGACGGCAAGCCGGTATCGCTGAAGCAATTTCAGGGCAAAGCGATGCTGATCGTCAACACCGCCAGTGCCTGCGGCTTCACCCCGCAGTTTGCCGGGCTGGAGAAGTTGCACGAAACCTATGGCGCCAAGGGCTTGGTGGTGCTGGGCTTCCCGTGCAACCAGTTTGGCGCGCAGGACGTGGGCACCAACGGCGAAATTGCCCAGTTTTGCCAGCGCAACTACGGTGTGAGCTTCCCGATGATGGCCAAGATCGAGGTCAACGGCAGCGGCGCACACCCGCTGTACCAGTGGCTTGCCAGCGAAGCACCGGGACTGCTGGGCAGCAAAGCCATCAAGTGGAACTTCACCAAGTTTTTGGTCGGCAAGGACGGCGCGGTGCTCAAACGTTACGCCCCCACCGACACGCCTGCCAGCCTGGCCAAAGACATCGAGGCCGCGCTGGCGGCTGGGTGAACCCGGCTGCTGCGGCTGTCATGCCGGACTTGATCCGGCATCCACGGCTTTGTTTGAACCCGGCCCGTCCTTAACGTGAACGGGCGCGCAAGCGCTCAGCCGCTTCGCGCAGGCTGGCCTCTGTGGCTTCCCAGCCCAGGCAGGCGTCGGTGATGGAGACGCCGTAGCGCAGCGCCTTCGGGTCGCCCAGCTTCTGGTTACCCTCGAACAGGTTGGATTCGAGCATCACGCCCTTGATGGCGCGGTTGCCGTCGGTGATCTGCCCCACCACGTCCTTGAGCACCAGGCTTTGCAGGGCGTGGTTTTTGCGCGAGTTGGCGTGGCTGCAGTCGACCACGATGTTGACCGGCAATTTGGCCGCCGCGAGTTCGGTGGCTGCTTGCGCGACCGAGACCGAGTCGTAATTGGGCACACTGCCGCCGCGCAAAATCAGATGGCCAAACGCGTTGCCCCGCGTTTGGGTCAACGCCACCTGGCCAAATTCATTGATGCCCAAAAACGCATGCGGCTGCGCAGCAGACAGCATGGCGTTGATGGCCACATCCAGGTTGCCGTCGGTGCCATTCTTGAAGCCGACCGGGCTGGACAGGCCGCTGGCGAGTTCGCGGTGGGTCTGACTCTCGGTGGTGCGTGCGCCAATGGCGCTCCAGGCGATCAGGTCGCCCAAGTAATGGGGTGTGATCGGGTCCAGCGCCTCGGTGCCACATGGCAGGCCCATGTCGTTCAGGTTCACCAGCAGTTGGCGGGCGATCTGCAGGCCTTCCTCGATGTGAAACGAGTCGTCCATGCGCGGGTCGTTGATCAGCCCTTTCCATCCGACTGTGGTGCGCGGCTTCTCGAAATACACCCGCATCACCACAAACAGCTGGTCTTGCACTTCGTCCGCCAGGGTTTTCAGGCGCTGTGCGTAGTCCATCGCTGCTGGGATGTCGTGGATCGAGCATGGCCCTACCACCACCAGCAGGCGCGGGTCGGTGCCTTGCAGGATGTTGGCCACCGTCTGGCGGGCGCTGCTCACGGTGCGGGTGGCACCCTCGGTGGCGGGCACGGCGTCGTGCAGGGCGGACGGTGGCAGCAGCGTTTGCTGCGACAGCACGTTCAGGTTTTCAAAGGCGTTGGGAAAGGGCATGGTGTTCAGGGAAGAAAGGGCCACCAGCCTGTGGGATACAGGGGCTGGCAACCGGGGTTGAGGTCGATCTGCAGGTGTGTCAGGTCAGGTGGCGGGTGGGTGAACGGCGTGCGTCAAGCGAGCGGTCTTGTCATGAGGCTGCAGCATAACCGCCCGTCCGGGTGCTGTCGTACAGAGTTCCCTCAGGAAAGCGGCCACAGTGGACATTTTTCATCACTGAAAGGCACACCATGTTGCGAAGCATGACCGACCTCAAGGGTTACACCCTGGGCGCGACCGATGGCGACATGGGCCACGTGACCGACTTTCTGTTTGACGACACCCGCTGGACCATCCGCTACCTGGTGGTGGAAACCGGCTCGTGGCTGAAGAGCCGCAAAGTGCTGATCTCACCGTTCTCGCTGGCAGGCGCCGATTGGACGCACAAGCGCCTGCCGGTGCACATCAGCCGTGAAGAGGTCAAGAACAGCCCGGACATCGACACCGACAAACCGGTGTCACGCCAACACGAGGCGCAACACGCCGACTACTACGGCCTGCCCTACGACAGGGGCGGCGGCGGGTTGACCGGTGCCGCTCAGGATGCCCCGGTGCTGACCTCACCGCCCGGCTTCACAGCCGGGGCGCAGACGTCGGCGCGCAGCGATGTGACCGAGGTGATGGACCGCGCCGTGCCCACCCGGCAACGCAACGACGACCCGCACCTGCGCAGCTGCCAGGCGGTGATCGGCTACCACCTGGAGGCCAGCGACGGCGACATCGGCCACGTGCACAGCATGCTGGTGGAGGAGGACAACTGGGCCATCCGGTACCTGGTGCTCAACACCAGCAACTGGTGGCTGGGGCATCAGGTGCTGATGGCGCCGGACTGGGTGAGCGACATCCGCTGGGCTGACTCACGCGTCAGTGTCAACCTGAGCCGCCAGGCCATCCAGACCAGCCCGCGTTTTGATGCGTCAACCCCACTGACCCGTGAACAAGAACAGGCGTTGTACCACCACTACGAACGCCCGACCTACTGGGAGCGCGAACACAAAAACGCGCCGGATCGGTCGTAGGCGGGGTGCCTGCATGGCAGGGTTGTGTGTGGTGTCTGCTGGGGTTTGTGTCAAAACTGACGATAGTCCTTATTTCACAAGGGATCGAAGCTATAACTACTGAAGCTCTCGCGAGGTCGAAGAGGCCTTGCGTGGCCCGGTGCGGTTGAGTACCAGTTGTGGCATTTAGTGCCACAGTCTGGTGAGTGCGCAGGCCGATGCTGCCGGGACTTGGTGCATCACTTTCGCGATGCGGCGGATGGCGGGTTAAGGCTGGTAGCTGTCAGCCAAATTTCCAGACAGCGGTCATCCAAATCATCTGTGTTTGGTATGCGGCTGGGCATCCCATATTGAGTCGATGCAGATGATCAGGCATCGTCCCCACGAAGGAGATCGTGGAGATGATGAATCAAATATCGACAGTAGAGCGACCCCGGCGGCGCGAGTACAGCGCC
>NZ_JAJCTH010000014.1 GCF_020594515.1 Rhodoferax sp. U2-2l | reverse complement strand
GGGCACGTCAACCGTTTGGGTGCCTTGTGTGATGGTGGGCGTCAGGGTGGTGCCGGTGACCGTGCTGGTGCCTTCAGTGACGGTGGCTGTTTCGGTGGGCACATTGACGGTTTGGGTACCTTGGGTGACGGTGGGCGTCAGGGTGGTGCCGGTGACCGTGCTGGTGCCTTCAGTGACGGTGGCTGTTTCGGTGGGCACATTGACGGTTTGGGTACCTTGGGTGACGGTGGGCGTCAGGATGGTGCCGGTGACCGTGCTGGTGCCTTCGGTGACGGTGGCTGTTTCGGTGGGCACATTGACCGTTTGTGTGCCTTGGGTGACGGTAGGCGTCAGGGTGGTGCCGGTGACAGTCACAGTGTCAGAAGCGGTTAACGTGACGGTCTGCGTCACTGGCACTTCTGTGGACACCCCTAGAACGGTGCCTAACCTGAACAGACCGCTGACTGCGGTAATTGTTAGTCGATCAAACTCACCACCAATAGGAATTTGCCCCCCATTTGTCGTAATGCTACCGCTACCAACGACTACCCCGTTATTGAATGCTTGCCAAGTAAAGACAGCTTCTTTGCCCTGGACAACAACGTCAAGCTGAAGATTTTTGACATTCGACGCAGTGGTTCCATTGAAGAATTCCAAAACCAGCGTTTCGGGGGATTTTTTGGCATCAATGTTGAGGTCGTTGATGGCAATGTATCCATTATTTGTATTTACCGCGCCACTTGGTGAAGTGAATTTGATGCTGATTGGATTGGTGACTGCGAGCAGATAGTTGGTACCAGGTCCACCTGCTGTGATCTGAGAGTTACCAGTTGAAAACTCAGTGGTCGTTGTGATTGTTTCTGTGGCGTAGGTATGGGTAGCCGTATGGGTGTCCTGTGTCACCGTCACCGTTTGGGTCTGGACATCGATCGTTTGGGTGCCGGTCGTGACCGTGGGGGTACTGGTCTCCACCGGGACTGTCACGGTGCCTTCGGTGATGGTCACCGTTTGGGTTTCGACATCGACCGTTTGGGTGCCGGTTGTGACCGTGGGGGTACTGGTCTCCACCGGGACTGTCACGGTGCCTTCGGTGATGGTCACCGTTTGGGTTTCGACATCGACCGTTTGGGTGCCGGTTGTGACCGTAGGGGTGCTGGTCTCCACCGGCACTGTCACGGTGCCTTCGGTGATGGTCACCGTTTGGGTGGGCACGTTGACGGTTTGGGTGCCCTCGGTCACGGTGGGCGTTAAGGTGGTGCCGGTGACGGTGTTGGTGCCTTCGGTGACGGTGGCTGTTTCGGTAGCTACATTGACCGTTTGGGTGCCCTCGGTCACGGTGGGCGTCAGGGTGGTGCCGGTGACCGTGCTGGTGCCTTCGGTGACGGTGGCTGTTTCGGTAGCTACATTGACGGTTTGGGTGCCTTGTGTGACGGTGGGCGTCAGGGTGGTGCCGGTGACCGTGGTGGTGCCTTCGGTGACGGTGGCTGTTTCGGTGGGCACGTTGACGGTTTGTGTGCCTTGGGTGACGGTGGGCGTCAGGGTGGTGCCGGTGACCGTGCTGGTGCCTTCGGTGACGGTGGCGGTCTCCGTTGGAACGTTGACGGTTTGGGTGCCTTGGGTGATGGTAGGCGTCAGGGTGGTGCCGGTGACCGTGCTGGTGCCTTCGGTGATGGTGGCTGTTTCGGTGGGCACGTTGACGGTTTGGGTGCCTTGGGTGACGGTGGGCGTCAGGGTGGTGCCGGTAACCGTGCTGGTGCCTTCGGTGACGGTAACGGTCTCTGTTGGCACATCAACCGTTTGGGTGCCTTGGGTGATGGTGGGCGTCAGGGTGGTGCCGGTGACTGTGCTGGTGCCTTCGGTGACGGTAACGGTCTCTGTTGGCACGTCAACCGTTTGGGTGCCAATCGTGGTTGTCGCTACCAAACCCGTGACAGTGATTGTCTGAGGGACTGTGACAGTGTCTGTCTCCACCCTTAAAACAGTATCCGTTTCCACAACCGTCACAGTTTCCGTCGTCACACCCGTGATGGTGTCTGTTTCCAGTCGGGTCACGGTGTTGGTCACTTCCCTCGTCACCGTGATGGTGAACGTCTCTTCACTTGCTTGCGCCAGTGCCAGGTCTTGCGGGATGAAGATGCTGTCCTGTGGCTCAAACGCATAGGCGTAACTCAGCGGATCAACCCCCTCACTGATCCGCAGCAACTGCACAAAGCTGCTGCCACCATCTGCGCCTGCACCTGTCAAACCAGCCGCCGCAGCTTCCAGCACTTCGTTCAGGTCAGTTCCACGCTCAAGTGCCTGAATGACGGCTTCTGCGGTGCCGGGGTTGGCGATGGCGCTGTCCTGGGCGGTGGGGAGTTGGTCTGCTTGAACGAGGTTGTCGTCCAGTCGCAGGGTTTGCTGGGGCGCCACGGCGATCAAGTTGCCGTCTTCCATCAGCAGTTCTACTTGGGCATTGCCCACGGTGCGGATGGTTTCGCCTTTTTGAAGAACGTCACCGGCCTTCAGGACGCGGCTGACGCCTTGTTCGTTGACGGCAAACACGGTGCCATTGCCAGTGATGGCGGTGACGGTAGCAAATTGGGCCATGATGGTCTCCAGCAAATGAATCGGGTAGTCGTCAATGCGGGCAAGGCATGACGCATGTCTGGTGCAGAGGTTAAGGTCGCCTGCGCAGCTTGGCTATTGGACTTAGGTCCACATTTGCAAACTCTGCCAACGGCGCGCCGACCGGGTTAGAGCAGGCCGCGGTCGTTTTCCGGCTGGATCAGATTGAGCCGGTCTGCCATGCTGGCACGGGTTTCGCGCCGCTCCAGCAGCTTGGCCTGTGCAGCGGCTGGCAGGTCGGTGAACTGGATGACGCCGCGGGTGATGAGCACGTCAATCAGGTCTTCCAGCACGCGCACCAGGCTGGTGTCGGACTGGGCCAGGGCGTTGGTGGTGTTGTCAGGTTCAGCCATGAGGGGGGTTACCGTGCGGGTGGGGTGTCCGGGTCTGCACCAGCAGCCAGGCGCACCACAAGTTGCAAACGATCGCGTACCGCCAGTTTTTCAAAGATGGCGCCCAGATGGGCTTTGACGGTGCGCTCGGAAATGAACAGGCTGTCGGCGACCTCTTTGTTGGAACGACCCGCGGTCACCGCGCGTGCAACCTGAGCCTCGCGCGCAGACAAGGCGGCCCAAGGGTTGGGCACCAAGCTTGGTGATGGATTCGGCAATTTTGCAAGCGCCGTGGCGGTCGAGCCCACCAGACGCTGCAACAACTCGGGCCCCACCCACAGGCCGCCATGCTGCACCACCACCGCCAGTTCACGCAGCAGTTCGGCTAAGGAATAAGCATGGGTGTAACCGCTGGCCCCCGCCGCCAAGGCCAGCAGACCTTCGCGTGGGTCGGGCGTACCGGACAACAAAACCACCGGCAAACGGGCGTTGTGTTGCTTCGATTTTTTTATGTCGTGTTGCCAATCAGGGTCGTCACTGCTCAGCCAAAGCACCCCCGACCAGTCCGCGGTAACCGGCGCCATCAGGTCCGGTGCGGTGTGAACTTGCCCGTGCGCAAAGGCCTCACGCCAGCGCGGCGGCACAGCAACGGATGGACTGCAGAGAAAGTGTTGGTCAGTGGTCATGGGTCAATTCACCGTTCCGTGAGGGCGTTGGCCTTGGCGCGTAAAACCGGCTTGAGCAAATAGGACAACACCGACTTTTTCCCGGTCATGATGTCCACCTGCGCCACCATGCCGGGGATGATGGGCAAGTTGGCGCCCAGACTGGGTTGGTTGGTTTTGACCCGCACATGGTAGAACGCGTTGCCTTTTTCATCGAGCACCGAGTCAGCGCCAATCAGGAACACTTCCGCGTCCAGACCGCCGTAGATGGAAAAGTCATAAGCGCTGAACTTGACCATGGCGGCCTGTCCGGGCCGCAGGAAACCGATGTCTTTCGGGGCAATTTGCACCTCCAGAATCAGCGCATCGTCCAGCGGTACCACTTCCACCACCTCTTTGCCGGGCTGCACCACCGCCCCTACCGTGTTGACCAAGAGGCGTTTGACGGTGCCACGCACGGGGGATTTGATGTCGGCGTGTTTCACCTTGTCTTCCAGCGCCCGGCCTCCCTGGGTCAGGCTGGCGAGTTTGCTCATGGTGTCGGAGAGTTCGCTGCTCATGGCGTTGCGGCTGGTGAGCTGAACTTCTTCGATCTTGCGCGATGCCTCCGAGATGGACGATTGCACGCGTGACAACTGGGCCGTGCTTTGCTCCCGGTCGCCGCGCAGGCTGGCAATTTCACTTTCCAGACGCAGAATTTCCACTTCAGAAACCGCGCCGCTGGCCACCATCGGGCGGGTGGCGTTGATCTCGCGGGTTTTGAGTTCGAGTTTGCGCACCGCCTGGTCGAGCCGGGCGCGTACTTCGTTCAGTTCCTGCTGTCGTTGCGCCAGCTGGCTTTGGTAAATGGAGATCTGGGCGTTGATTTCGGCTTTGCGCGACTCGTACAGGCTGGTCTCCTGCGCCACCACATCCGGCGCTTCCTTGCGCAATTCTTCAGGCGGGTTGAAAGGGGTACCCCGCGTCAGGGCTTCCAGGCGCAAGACCTTGGCTTGCAGTGACAACTGGCCAGCACGGCTCTCCAGCATGGTGGAGACAAAGCGCGTCGGGTCCACCCGCAGCAGCAGCTGACCGGCTTCGACAATTTGGCCCTCTTTGACGGCCAGCGTTTCGACCACGCCGCCGTCCACACTCTGGATGATCTGCACTTGCGAGGTGGGCACCACCCGCGCTTCGCCCCGGGTGATTTCGTCGATGGAGGCGAAGGCGGCCCAGACGATCATGACGAGCAGGGCGACACCGGCGATGTGCAGGAGTTTGCGGGCGCGCAGTGGTTCTTGCTGCAGGCGGGCCCAATCGGCATCACCGGCCCAATCCAGGTTGTCTTTGACATCGATGGGGGTGAACCGTTTGACCAGCGTGCCAAAGGTGGTTTCGCTCGCCTTGGTGGCACGGTGGATGGCTTCGCCGCTGCGCTCGAAGGCTTTTTTGCTGAAGAATGCCATCACGCAGCCTTTCCGATGCGACCTTGACGCAGCGCCGTGATGACCTGGTCCTTGGGTCCGTCTGCCACGATTTTTCCGCCGTCCATGACGATGATGCGGTCGACCATGTCCAAAAGAGACGTGCGGTGGCTAATCAGCACCACGGTCTTGTTCTGGGCGAAGTCCATCAGGCGGCGTTTGATGTCGTCTTCGCTGGAGTAATCCATGGACGACGTCGGCTCGTCCAGCAGCAGAATGGCTGGGTTGCCGACCACCGCGCGGGCGATCGCCACGCCCTGACGCTGGCCGCCCGAGAGAGATTCACCCCGCTCGCCCACCAGCATGTCAAAACCCTGCGGATGCTGGTTGACCAGCCCGAGGATGCCCCCCACCTCCGTGGCTTTGACCACCTCGGCATCGGTGGCCAGCGGCGCGGCCATGGTGATGTTTTCGCGCAAGGTGCCGTAGAACAACATCACATCCTGTTGCACGTAACCCATCTGGTGGCGCAACTCGGCCGGGTCCAGCTGCCGCAGGTCGATGCCATCCACCAGCACCGCGCCTTCGGTGGGGCGGTACAAGCCCAAGATGAGTTTTTGCAAGGTGGTTTTGCCCGAGCCGATGCGACCCAGAATGGCCACTTTTTCGCCTGCCTTGATGCTCAGGCTGACATTGCGCAACGATGGCGACGCTTGCCCCGGGTAACTGAAAGACACATCCCGAAAGTCAATCGCACCCTTCAGGAAACCCCGGCTGATGAAGTTGGTGTCGGCGGGGCGCTCCACCTCGCGGGCCATCAGCTCATTCAAAGAGGTGAGTGCCGTGTCTGCGGTGTGGTATTGCACCAGCAGCCCCGCCACTTGCCCCACCGGTGCCATGGCCCGGCTGGCCAACATGGTGCAGGCAATCAGGCCGCCCATGGTGAGCTGCTTGTCGGCAATCAGGTAGACGCCGATGATCACCACCGTGAGGTTGATCATCTGCTGGACAAAGGCTGACGTGTTGCCTGCCGTGGTGGAGAGCAGGCGCAGCTGGGCGCCCACACGGGCCAGCAAGGCGGCGCTTTTTTCCCATTTGCGTTGAATCGGCGACTCGGCCGCCAGTGCCTTGATGGTCTCAAAACCCACCAGCCCTTCAATCAGGGCTGCATTGCGCTGGGCGCCGGCACGGTAGGTGGTTTCGGCCAGTTCGTGCATGCGCCCCTGCACTGCCAGCGCATACAGCACCATGACCGCGCCACCCACTGCCAGCGGAATCAGCATGGGCCACGAGATCCAGCCGATGGCGACGATAAAAATCACCGAAAACGGCAAGTCGATGAATGCCACCACCGTGGCCGACCCGATGAAGTCACGCACCGATTCAAAAGCGCGCAGGTTGGACGCGAACGACCCCGCCGAGGTGGGCCGCTGCTCCATGCGCATGCCCAGCACCCGTTCCATGATGAAGGCCGACAACTTCACATCGGCCCGGCTGCTGGCGAGGTCCACAAAGCGCCCGCGCAGGGTGCGCAACACCAGGTCGATGACCAGCATCAGCATCAAGCCAATGGCCAGCACCCACAAGGTATCTATTGCATGGTTGGGCACCACCCGGTCGTACACGTTCATGGTGAACAGCGGCATGCCCAGCGCAAACAGATTGGCCAGAAATGCGGCCAACAAAACGTCTTGGTACAGTGGTCGGCTCTCACCGATGACGCCCCAGAACCAGTGGTCGTGCCGCCCGCCACGCACCGTGGGGGCGCGGGCGTCGTAACGCTGCACCGGGCGCGCGTAGATGGCGTCGCCGCTGTAATCACGCTGCAGGTCGGCCAAAGGCACCTGCACCGGCGCGTCGGGCAACTGCGGGTAGATCACCCGTGCCTGGGCTGCTTCCGCGTCCAATGACAGCAGCACACAGGCGCGCTCGCCATGCAGCAACAAAACCACGGGGAACAGATTGGCGTTGAGCGCCTCCAGCGGCGCGCGGACCACGCGGCTGCTCAAATGCGCCCGCTTGGCGGCGCGGGCAAACAGGCTGGGCGTCAAGCGGCCGTTTTCTGCCGGCAGGCCGGACATCAAGGTATGCACGGTTGTCACCTGTCCGTGGGTACTGGCAACAATCTGCAGGCAAGTCAGCAAGTCGTCTGGCTGGCTTGCCGGGTGGGCGGTGGCGCCCTCAACGACCGTGTTGGACATGTGTCACCTGGGTTGTACGACGATGAAGCTGCTCAGGGCATGCCATATCTGTCGGGAAAGGGTCTGACGGCTCTGGGGCTAATTTATCGTGAAAATGCGTGGCTACGGTGGTGTGATTGTCATCCCGGACTCGATCCGGGATCCATGGATGGCGGGTCGTGGCCCTCAATGACAGCCACATGTGAGCCAACAAGCTCATCGGCTAGCCGCCATCGCTCACGGCTTGGCTTCGAGCACCTCGACATCGACGCGGCGGTTTTTGGCTCGACCCTCTTCGGTATCGTTGTCGGCGATGGGTTGCGATTCACCCCGACCCAGCGTCTCGATTTTCTCGGCCGCAACGCCTTGCCCCACCAGATACGTCTTCACGGACTCTGCGCGGGCCTTGGACAGGGTGTTGTTGTAGGCCTCACTGCCTTTCGAATCGGTGTGCCCCACCGCGGTCACACGCTCAAGCGGCACTTTTTTGATGCTTTGTGTGAGGCTTTCCAGGGCGCCCAGACCGCCCGCCTTGAGTTCTGATTTGTCAAAATCAAACAAGGCATCGGCCGCCAACCTGGTTTTGGCGGGTGCGGCAGCCACCGGGGCGGCCACCACCCGGCGGGGACGCGGGGGCAACACGGCCTCGGCCTTGATTTTTTCCAGGCTGTCAACCACCACATCTTCCACCGGGCACATGGTGGACAGGTCGATCGGATCGTGCTCCTGACCGGCATCGGTGGCCGTCGCAGGCACATCGGCACGCCTGACGCCCAGGGCGTTCACCAGTTGCCCCATGCCCGCCAAGGTGCGCGCCTGCGCCACAGCCTGGTTGTAGCGGGAGTTGATGTAAGCACGGGTGGCTTCAAAAAATTCGTTCTGGCTGTCCAGCACGTCCAGCAGCGTGCGCTGGCCAATTTCAAATTGCTGACGGTAGGCATTGAGCGACTTTTCGGTGGACAGCCGATGCATGTCCTGAAAAGTTTGCTGTGACGCCAGGCTATGCACGTCGCTGTAGGCGATGGACAGGGTTTGGCGAACATCACGGCAGACTTTCAGCTGCAAGTCAAGCGCCTGCGCGTGTTGACTCAGCGCTTGACGCTCGCGCGCTTTGTCGGCACCGCCGCGGTACAGGTTGTAGTTCAGGGTGAGCTCCACGCCTTTGTCGTCCGAGCGGCCCGTCACGCCAGCGCCGTCGTGGTCCACTTTTTGATACAGCCGCACATCCAGACGCGGCAGGTAGGCCGAGTTACGGGTGGCGACCGCCGTCTGGTAACTCAAGGCGTTTTCAACGGCAGCGTTCAGGGACGGGCTGTTTTGCAGACCGTCGCGCATCATGGTCTGGGCTGTGGCTGGCAGGGTGCCCAAGACAAAAGGGTCGGCCAGCGCGGGCAAAGAAGCCGGCGGCTTCTCGCCCACCACGCGCAGGTAACGTGCGCTCACGTCGTGCAAATTGGTCAACTCCACCAGCAAGTTGTACTCGGCCAAAGCCAGTCGGCCTGTGGCCTGTTCGACGTCAACCCCGCGGCCCACGCCAGACTTGGAGCGCTCCTCCACCAGCAGCCCGGCCTGTTTGTGCTCGACATAGTTTTGTGTTGCCGCGTCAACCAGCTCGCGGTAGCGCAACACGTCCATGTAGGCGCGCACGGCTTCGAGGCTGGTGGTTTCAGCGACTTCACGCAGCTCGTGGTACCGCGTCAGCTTGGCCAGACCCAGGCGCTTGGTTTCGTTGGACGTGAACATGCCGTCAAACAGCATTTGCGTGACACTGAGTTGGGTCGAGTCAAAGCCGAACCTGCCGTAATCCGTGCCTGGCACCTGCAAATCTCGGCGGCCAGTGGTGCTGATCAGATCCACCTTCGGGAAAAATCCGCCGCGGGCCACCTCCCGCTCACTGCCTGCTGCCTGAAAAGCGTTCCAGCGCGCTTGCACCTCAGGATTGGTGTGGACCGCTTTGCGCGCCGCACTGAGCATGGGTTCGGGTAACGATTGCGCCTGTGCCAGAGAACTGAAAGTCAGGGCGATGCTTGCCGCCAAAATCGATCTTGTCAAATATTGGATCACGGTAACCTTTGTAGCTGGTGGGTTCGTCCACAATGTTAGTTGGACTGCTACAGTTTCCTCTAAATTTCTGGAATATTTTTGTTCAAAATCAAACCGCTTCAAGGCGGCGTCGTTTCCACGCCTGGCACCAGCACCTCGATGAATCTGGCGGACACCCGCTGGCTGACGTGCTTGTGGATGCTGTGCAAGGCGTTTGTGTTGGGGCTGGCATCGCTGGTTGTGTTGGTGACGGGCCCGCTGGCCGCGGCAGACTGGGATAAGTTGCAAAGCCTCACCCAGCAGCGCTACGGCACCAGCAGTGCCACCACGGTCACTGCCTGGCGCAAGATGGTGGAGGAGTCCCGCGCTTTGCCGGACATTGAAAAACTGACCAAGGTCAACACGTTTTTTAATCGCCATATGTTGTATGACACCGATGCGGTGGTCTGGCAACTCGAAGACTACTGGGCAACACCCGTTGAATTCATGGGGCGCGGCAGCGGAGACTGCGAGGATTTTGCGATTGCCAAATACATCACGCTGCGCCTGTTGGGCGTGAGCGACCCCAGTCTGCGGCTGATTTACGTCCGCGCCAAAACCGGCGCCACCACGTCCGTGGCCCACATGGTGCTAGGCTTCTACCCTGAGCCTTCCCAGCAGCCGATGATTCTTGACAACCTGATCACCAGCGTGCGCTTGGCATCCCAGCGGCCCGACCTGTCACCCGTGTTCAGCTTCAACAGCAGCGGGTTGTGGGCCGGGGGCGCGACCAGTTCCCTGGCCGACCCCACCACCCGACTTTCCCGCTGGCGTGATGTGCTTGAGCGCATGCACCAGGACGGCCTGACCCCTTAACTTTGCCCCTTCATCCAACATGTCACTCATCAAACAACTCTGGATCGCCATCGCCTTGGTCATGACGCTGGCCTTCGGGGTCAGCATGGCCATCAGTGTGTTGTCGGCCAGGCACTACCTGGAGCAGCAGTTGCAGGTCAAAAACATCGACAACGCCACGGCCTTGGCGCTGTCGCTCACCCAAATGCCCAAGGACGAGGTCACGGTGGAGCTTCAGGTGGCGGCGCAGTTTGATGCCGGTCATTACCGGTTTATCCGCATCGTCTCGCCCACCGGCAAACTGTTGATCGAGAAGGTGTCTTCCCAACACCTGCAGGGCGCACCGGCGTGGTTTGTCAAGCTGATCCCGATTCACGCCGAACCCGGCCAGGCCCTGATTCAGGACGGCTGGATCCAATACGGCACGCTGTCGCTGGCCAGCCAAGAAATGTACGCTTACCAGAGCCTGTGGGGTGGCGTGGTGAACCTGTTGTTGTGGTTTGTGGCAGGTGGCTTGGTGATTGGCGCGATCGGCACCCAGCTGGTTCGTTTTGTGACACGGCCGTTGTCTGAAGTGGTGAGCCAGGCGCAGGCGATTGCCGAGCGGCGCTTTATCAGCATCACCGAGCCGCGTACGCCCGAATTCCAGAGCGTGGCGCGCGCCATGAACGACATGGTGGGCCGACTCAAAGCCATGTTCGGCGAAGAGGCTGCGCGGCTGGATGTCTTGCGCAAAAAAATCAACCGTGATGCGGTGACCGGCCTGTCCAGC
Source organism: Rhodoferax sp. U2-2l (assembly GCF_020594515.1). GTDB lineage: Bacteria > Pseudomonadota > Gammaproteobacteria > Burkholderiales > Burkholderiaceae_C > Rhodoferax. Next base: position 138,725 of record NZ_JAJCTH010000014.1, on the reverse strand, counting down.
CGGGAGTATTTTTTGTCGCATCTGCGCGAGGCGCTGGAAGGTGATCAGTTTGGCGCCAGCGGAAGCCTGGTGCTGGTGCGCCTGCCTGACCTGAATGATCTCAACGCCCGGTTGGGCCGCCAGCAGACCGATGCTTTGCTCAAAGACATGGGCGCCGCACTTCGGGCCCATGGCGCGGGCAAGGTCGGGCAGCGTGCGGGACGGGTCAAAGGCTCGGAATTTGCCGTGTTATGCCCCACTTTTGAGACAGCGAGCGCGGCAGCGCAAAGTATTTTTGAGCATCTTGAACAAACGGTGTTGGTGCCCTGGCGCGCCCAGGTGCCAGACCTGATGCACGTCAGCGCGGTGCGCTACCACCGCCAACAAAGTGTGGGTCTGGTGCTGTCAAGTGCGGATGAGGCACTGGCCCAAGCGGCCAACCAAGGCCCCAACGCCTGGTTTGCGGTGGAAGATGACAACGCCCAACAGGCCGTGCCCGCCGAGCAATGGCGCACGCTGCTCACCAAAGCGGTCAGCGGCGGGCAGTTGACGCTGTGTTTCTTCCCGGTGCTTTCAGGCGATGGCGCCAGTGCGTTGCACAGCGAAGGGGTGATCCGCCTGCGCACGGATGCCGATGGCACCCTGATGTCAGCGGGTGACTTCATGCCCATGGCCGCCCAGCTCAACCTGACGGCGCCAATCGACCTGGGCGTGGTCAAGCTGGCGATTGAGCATTTGCAAGTCAGCTCCGGCGACATTGCGGTGAACTTGTCCGCGCAGACCATTGCCGACTTCCACTTCAGGAACGAGCTGACCCAGTTGCTCAAGGCTTACCCGGATGTGTGTAAACGCCTGCTGTTTGAAGTGCCTGAATACGGTGTCTTCCAGCAATTTGACGCCTTCTGCGATCTGGCACGCAACCTGAAAGCCATGGGGTGCCGCATCGGTATCGAGTATTTCGGGCAGCGTTTTGCCGAAAGCGACAAGCTGGCGGTGCTGGGCCTGGACTACATCAAGGTTCATCCCACCTACATCCACGACCTGGCCACCAACCCGGGCAACCAGGAGTTCCTGCAAGGGCTGTGCCGCATGGCGCATGCCTTGGGCATCACGGTGCTGGCCTTGGGCGTGCAGGACAAGGGCGATCTGCCACTGCTCGCCTCGCTGGGTTTTGACGGCGCCACCGGCCCGGGTATCCGATGAGTTTTTGGGCGACCGCTGCAGTGGTGACCTTGCTGGGGCTGACGGGTGCAGCCTCCGCCCAGGGCAGTTCGCTAGGCCCAACCTCCAGCGCGGTGCTGGCCGATGCACCCCCTGCCGTGCGGGAGCTGTTGCAGCAAGCCAGCCGCATCGAAGCCACGGCCAACACGCCTGATGCGCCGTGGCGCATGGCGGTGCTGTACTGCCAGGGCGCGCGCTGGGGCAGTGCCGAGGCGCAATACCGGCTGGGCATGCTGTACGCCTTTGGTCAGGGGGTGCCCGAGAGCCGGGCTTATGCCGCTGCGCTGTTCTCGGTCGCGTCGTCCCTGGGCCACGCGCAAGCCCAGCAGATGCTGGACAACATCGAGTTCTCTTCCTTTGAACTGCCCGCCTGTGTCAACCACGAGCAACTGCCAGAAAAAGCCGCTTTGCCCGTCTTCAACGGCATCAGCCTTGAGCTGGCCAGCCATGCCCGTCCGGGCATCGACAACTATTTGTTAACCCTGCCCGCCAGCCGGCGCTGGATCGTGCCGGTGGCCACCACCCTGAGCGCCTGGTACCAGCTGGACCCGCGTCTGGTGCTGTCGGTGATTGCGGTTGAATCGAATTTTCAGACCCACGTCCAGTCACCCAAAGCGGCCACGGGCCTGATGCAACTCATCCCCGATACCGCCGAGCGGTTCAACGTGCGCAACGCCTTTGACGCCACCCAAAACATGCGGGGTGGCATGCGTTACCTGCGCTGGCTGCTGTCGTATTACCGTGGCAACGTGCCCTACGCGCTGGCCGCTTACAACGCAGGCGAGGGCAGGGTAGACCAATACCGCGGCGTGCCACCCTTTCCGGAAACTCGCGCTTACGTCAAACGCATCGTGGGTTTGTACGGCGGGGTTTTGCACACATTTGATGCCACACTCACCACCGCATCGCCCTGGCTGACGGCCAAACCCGCCAAGGCCCCCTGAAAAACCGGGTGCAGCACCCGCTGCACCGCACACACACACAAGGACACAGCAGATGAATTTGAGAGTTGGAGAAGGTTGGGACATTCACGCTTTGGTGGCCGGGCGCCCGTTGATCCTGGGCGGGGTGACGGTGCCCTTTCATCTGGGGCTGATGGGGCATTCGGACGCGGATGCGCTGTTGCACGCCATCACCGACGCGCTGCTGGGTGCGGCGGCTCTGGGCGACATCGGCACCCATTTCCCCGATACCGATGCACGCTTCAAGGGTGCAGATTCCAGCGTGCTGCTGGCTGAGGCCACACGGCGCGTGCGTGCAACGGGCTACGAGATCGGCAACATCGACAGCACCGTCATCGCCCAGGCGCCCAAGCTGATGCCGTTCATGCCCGCCATGCGCGCCCACATCGCGCAGACGCTGGGGCTGACGCCAGACCAAGTCAACGTCAAAGCCAAAACCGCTGAGAAGATGGGGCCGGTCGGTTTGGGGCAGGCGATGGAAGCGCGCTCGGTGGTGTTGCTTTTCAAGCCGACCTGATGGGGGTGCCGCAGAGTCCTTTGAAAAAATGGGCTTTGTCGGGGGTTTGTCTTCTGCGTCAATAATCGCCGTCCAGCCCGGCAAGGGCGCGCAGGTCGCCCCTGTGATGGGGTAACCGCTGGTACACACTTTGAACGCAAGAGATCGGAGGACCATGAACATCAAGCATTTGATTGATGCGGTTGAAAAGCTTTTCCTGATCACGATCGCGGTGTTCACCGTGATCGCGATGGGCCAGGAAATCTGGTTGCTGATCGAGAACCGGCGGGTGGCGCTGCAAGACCTGTTGCTGATGTTCATCTACGCCGAGGTGCTGGGCATGCTGGGCGCGTTTTATGTGCGCCAGCGCAACCTGATCATTTTGCCCCTGTTCATCGCCATGACAGCGCTGAGCCGTCTGATCGTTCTGCAAGGCAAAGACTCTGACCCGATTGTTCTGCTGTACGAAGCCGGCGCCATTCTGCTGATCGCCGTGGCTTGCTGGGTCACCAGCCGGATGCGACCCGATGAGTGATCTGGCCGTCGTTTCTGCGCATCAGCACAGCGTGTGCAGCGGAATGTCGTGCTCGCGGGCCAGGATTTCCAGCGTCTGGCGGCTGCGTGCTGCCATGAAGCTGGCGATGGCTTGATGGGTGTCGGCTTCCAGCATCCTGTCCAGCCCGCGCCATGGCAAACCAGCCACGGCGCATAGCGATTTGGCAAAGTGCGGCTCCAGCGCCGCCAGCGCCACCCGGCCATCCAGACAGGGGTAAACGCGGTAACCGGCATGACCACCGCCAAGCAGCGTGCCGGGCAGGGTGGCGCCCCAGGTGCGCGGCAGGGCCAGATGCGCAGCGGCATCTGACAAAGCCACTTCCCGAAAACTGCCCTGGCCCGACTGGCGTTGTAGCAACACCGCTTGCAACACTGCCTCGCTGGCCATCAGCGCACCACCCATGTCGGCGTACAGCGTGGCAGGCAGTTCCAGTCCGGTGATCAGGTCGTTTTCGGCCACGTAGGTCAGGTCGTGGCCCGGCAAGTCCGCGCCAGCGCCTGGCGCGCCAACGATGGCGACCATCGACAACCGGGGGTAGCGGGCGTGCACAGCGTCCCAGTCTAGACCAAGTTTGCGCAAGGCGCTGGGGCGAAACGAGGTCAGCAGCACATCGGTTTGCGCCAATTCAGCGTGTAACGCGGTCTGGCCCGCCTCGGTCTTGAGGTTGACGGCGGCAACAGTGATGCCTTCCTGCAGCGCCCGGTAAGCCGTCGGGCTGTAGAGGCTCATCGGGTCACCTGTGATGCCTGATTCGAAGCCTGTTGCGCCAGAGGTGGCTGGTGGCGGTGGCTCCAGCTTGAGGCAGGTCGCACCCATTTGACGGCAGCGCTGCAGGGCTGCGGGCCCCGGCAGGTTCAAGCTCAGACTCAGGATACGGATGCCGGTGAGGGCTTGTGGCGCGGGCTCTGGGGTTGCGGGTGTGGTCATGATGCGCGATGAATTTGATTCAGCCATTTTCACGCAGTTGGAGGTTGGTGTTTGTCGGGGTGATGTCCCATGCAAGCGAGCTTGTCGATGGCGCCCAGTCACCCGTTTTGTTGAAGCATCTTTGCGCTTCATGGGTATTGCGGCGGTGGTGGATGGGCGGGGGTGGGCGGGTAGAATTCCGGGGTTGCCGGGTTATCCCACCCTGCTGTTTTTTGGGCCTCTTCACCGCTCGCATGCTGCTTGGAACCGCCGCCGAAGACGCCCGTTGCCTCAAGGATTTTCATGAAACGTGTTGATGACTTTCGCCTGAAGTTTGGCCAAAAAGAATATGTGCCGATCGTGGTCGGCGGGATGGGGGTGGATATTTCGACCGCTGAACTGGCGCTTGAAACCGCTCGGCTCGGTGGCATTGGCCATATCTCGGATGCCATGGTCAACGATGTGTCTGACCGCCGTTTTGACACCAGTTTTGTCAAAGACAAAACCAGGCTCTACAAACACAACATCCTCAATGCCGACAAGTCCGACGTCAAGTTTGACCTGGACATTCTGGCCGAGGCCACCCGCAACCACGTGGGCGCCACCATGGAAGCCAAAAAGGGTGATGGCCTGATTTTTGTGAACTGCATGGAAAAGCTGACCATGAATGGTCCGCGCGAAACCCTGCAGGTGCGCATGGCCTCCGCGCTGGACGCCGGCATTGATGGCATCACCTTGAGTGCTGGTTTGCATTTGGGGTCCTTTGGCCTGATTGCCGACCACCCACGTTTCCGTGATGCCAAGCTCGGCATCATTGTCTCCAGCGTGCGCGCTTTGCAGCTGTTTTTGCGCAAAAACGCGCGGCTGGACCGCAAACCCGACTTTGTGGTGGTGGAGGGCCCGCTGGCCGGTGGTCACCTGGGTTTTGGCCTGGACTGGGCGCAGTACGACCTGGCCACCATCATTGCCGAGGTGATCAAATACGTCAAAGACGAAGAGCTGAACATTCCGGTGATTGCCGCAGGTGGCATCTTCACCGGCAGTGACGCGGTGTCGTTCCTGGAGAGTGGTTCAGCCGCCGTGCAGGTCGCCACCCGTTTCACTGTGGCTGAGGAATGTGGCTTGCCGGCCGATGTCAAGCAGGATTACTACATGGCCAACGAGGATGACATCGTGGTCAACACCATTTCGCCCACCGGTTACCCGATGCGCATGCTCAAGGGCTCCCCGGCGATTGGCGACGGCATCCGGCCCAACTGCGAGTCTTATGGTTACCTGCTCGATGGCTCAGGCAATTGCGCCTACATCACCTCGTACAACCGTGAACTGGCGCTGCACCCGAGTGGCAAAAACATCTCGGTGATGGACAAAACCTGTTTGTGCACCCAGATGCGCAACTTCAAGCTGTGGACCTGTGGCCACTACACCTACCGCCTGAAAGACACCACACGCAAGGGTTCGGACGGCAAATACCAGCTGTTGACGGCAGAGCACATCTTCAACGACTACCTCTACAGCGTTGACCACCAGATTGCCTTGCCCGCCTGATAGCCGCAACCGCTGGCGTTGATGATCGGCGCCAGACACAAAAAAGTCCCGAGTCCAACGACGCGGGGCTTTTTTGTTGCGCGGGCGACGGCTCAGAACTGGATGCCTGCCGGGTTGTCCGGGTTGGTGCGCGGCGCGGGTGCCACCGCGGCTGGGGCGGGTGCTGGTTTGGTCGTGTCGGGTTTTGCTGCTTCAGGTGCGGTCACAGCCACCAGCGGGGTCGGCTCGGCATAGCGGTAACCAGCGGGCAACTGGCTTTTTTCCGGATAACCCGCCGCGTTGAGGTATTGCGTCCACTCAGTGGATGAATACCCCTTGATCTGCTGTCCACCCAGGGTCAACAGCGGCAGCGCGGGGTTGTCGGCCAGGCGCTTGAGCGCTTCGGCGTCCTCAAAGCTGGTGATGGTTTTTTCGGTGAACGGGATGCCACGGCTGCGCAGCAGGGTGCGCCCTTCGTCACAAGGCGCGCAATCCTTGCCGGTGAACAGGGTCACCGGGTAACGGCCGGCAACCTGCCGCAAGGCATACGGCAAGCTGGCGTTGGCGGCCGCGGCGTCCCGGCCATTGGCGCTCAGCGGGGTGATTTTGGCAGCCGCGGCGGGCGGCTTGTCTGAAAACGTGACGCGCCCGTCCGGCCCGACGCTGCGGTACAGGGTCTGGGCCTGCACGACGGTATGAGCCAGCGCTGCCAGCGCACAAAAACATAGCGCATTACCCAAGCCAAAAGAGAGCTTGAGCGCGCTGAGCATCCCTACCGTTGCCTGCCGTTGATTGTTTGACATAGAGGTTTCCTTGACTTTCGTGGCAACCAAGTCACCCGAAGGCATGGATGGCGGATCCAGTCCGCCATGACAACCTTCATGCAGCGTTCGGGAACACGTGGCTACTGGCTCGTTTGTACCATTCCCTGATGCCGCAACAGCGCGTCCAGCGTGGGCTCGCGGCCCCGAAATGCTTTGAACGATTCGATGGCCGGTCGGCTGCCACCGGCTTCCAGAATCGCCTGGCGGTAACGTCGGCCGGTCTCGGCGCTCGGCAGGCCATCGGTCCCGGCGGTTTCTTCAAAGGCGGCGTAGGCGTCGCTGCTCAGCACCTCAGCCCACTTGTAACTGTAATAACCCGCCGCGTAACCACCGGCAAAAATGTGACTGAAGGTGTGCGCGGTGCGGCTCCAGCTGGGCGGTTGCAGCACCGCCACCTCGTCGCGCACCTGTTGCAGCAGGGGCATGATGTCTTGCGCCGGGTCGTGGGCGCTGTGCAACAGCATGTCAAACAGCGAGAACTCGATCTGGCGCAGCGTCTGCATGCCACTCTGGAAGTTTTTGGCCGCCAGCATCTTGTCAAACAGGGCACGCGGCAGCGGCTGGTCGGTGTCAACATGCGAGGTCATGTTTTTCAGCACCTCCCATTCCCAGCAGAAGTTCTCCATGAACTGGCTGGGCAATTCCACCGCGTCCCATTCCACGCCGCTGATGCCCGACACGTCGCGCTCGTTCACCTGGGTCAGCAGGTGGTGCAGGCCGTGGCCGAATTCGTGGAACAGGGTGGTGACATCGTCGTGCGTCAGCAGCGCCGGGCGGCCAGCCACGCTGGCGGCAAAGTTGCACACCAGGTGCGCCACCGGGGTTTGCAGCGTGTGGGTGTCGGGGCGCAACCAGCGGGCGCGCACATCGTCCATCCAGGCGCCACCCCGTTTGCCGTTGCGGGCGGTCGGGTCCAGGTAAAACTGGCCAACCAGGGTGTTGGCCGTGTCACCAGCCTGTGTGGCAGGGCGTTCGATGCGGTAGAAGCGCACATCTTCGTGCCAGACCGGTGCATGGTCTTCACGGATTTGCACCTCAAACAGGGTTTCGACAATCTGGAACAGCCCGGCCAGCACCTTGGGCAGCGGAAAGTACTGTTTGACTTCCTGCTCATTAAAAGCGTAGCGGGCTTCCTTGAGCTTTTCGCTCACATACGGCCAGTCCCAGGCCTGCGGGTCGCTCAGGCCCAGGTGCTCGGTGGCAAAGGTCCGCAGGTCGGCCAAATCTTTTTCGGCATACGGTTTGGCACGCGCGGCCAGGTCACGCAGGAAGGTGATCACCTGCTCGGGCGACTCGGCCATCTTGGGCACCACCGAAAGTGCGGCAAAGTTGGCGTGGCCCAGCAGCCGGGCCTCTTCCAGCCGCAGGCTCAGCAGTTGGTTGATGAGGGCCGTGTTGTCAAACTTCCGGCTCACCTCGTCTGCCATGTTGGAGGCGCGGGTGACGTAGGCGCGGTAGAGCTTTTCCCGCAGGGCGCTGCTTTTGGCAAACTGCATGATCGGCAGGTAGCACGGCATTTTCAGCGTGAGTTTGTAGCCGTCCTTGCCGTCGGTTTGCGCTGCGGCCTGGGCGGCTTGCACGATGTCGTGTGGCACGCCGTCGAGTTCGTCCAGCGTGGCGTAGTAGGCAAAGGCGTCGGTGGCGTCCAGCGCGTTTTCGCTGAATTTCTGACCGGCCGCGGCCTGCAGCTCCTGAATTTCTGCAAAACGCGTGCGTGCGTCACCCTGCAACTCGGCACCACCCAGCACAAAGTTGCGCAAAGCATTTTTGTGCGCCTGGCGTTGCTCGAGCGTCAGCGTGGCCGGGTCGATGGCTTTGTATTTGGCGTACAGGCGCTCGTCAGCGCCCAGGCGGGTGTAAAACTCGGTGATTTTTGGCAGCGCAGCATTAAAAGCGGCGCGTAGTTCAGGGTTGTCAGCCACGCTGTTGAGGTGGCTGACCGAGCCCCAGGCGCGTGATAACTGCTCGGTGGCCACGTCCAGCACGCTGGCCATGGCATTCCAGTTGGCTTCAAACGCGGGTGCGGTGACGCTTTCCAGCGCCTGGTCGGCCCGGGTCAGCAACTGCGCCAGGGCGGGTTCGATGTGCTCCGGGCGAATCTCGTCGAAGCGGGGCAGGTCGTCAAAAGAGAGCAGGGGATTGGTCATGATGGGAAGTTGGCGGCGCGTTCGGCAGATTCAAGGGTGTTGACCAGCAGCATGGTAATGGTCATGGGGCCAACCCCACCGGGTACCGGGGTGATGTAACTGGCCACCTGGCGCACGCCCTCAAAGTCCACGTCGCCACACAGCTTGCCCTCGTCGTTGCGGTTCATGCCCACGTCCAGCACCACCGCACCGGGTTTGACCATGTCGGCGGTGAGCACATTGCGCTTGCCCACCGCCGCCACAATCACGTCGGCCTGCAGCGTCATGGCTTTCAGATTGGCGGTGGCGCTGTGGCAGATGGTGACGGTGGCGCTTTTCTGCAGCAGCATCATGGCCATGGGTTTGCCAACAATATTGCTGCGGCCAATCACCACCGCGTGTTTGCCGCGCAGGTCGTAGTTGATGGATTCGAGCATCTTCATGCAACCATACGGTGTGCAGGGCCAAAAACCCGGCAAACCCGTCATCAAGGCCCCGGCGCTGGCCACGTGAAAACCGTCCACATCCTTGGCGGGTGAAATGGCTTCAATGACCTTGGTGGCGTCGATGTGTTTGGGCACCGGCAACTGCACCAGAATGCCGTGGATGGCGGGGTCGGCATTGAGCGTCGCAATGCGCGCCAGCAATTCGGCCTCAGACAAATCAGCGTCGTACTTTTCCAGCACCGAGTGAAAACCGCAGTCTTCACAGCCCTTGACCTTGTTGCGCACATAGACCTGGCTGGCCGGGTTGTCACCCACCAGAATCACCGCCAGGCCGGGCGTGATGCCGCGGGCTTTGAGCGCGCGGGCGCGTTCGGTCACGTCCAGACGTGATTGTTTGGACAGGGCCACGCCGTCAATGATCTGGCCAAAAGGGGTTGCGGTGTTCATGTCAAATTCATCCATAAAAAAGCCCGCTGGTCCTTGCGGGGCGGGCAATGGTAGCTATATTCTCAATAGCGTGAAGAAAAAAACTGGTCAGGTCAGGCCTTGACGGCATTGGGTCCCAGGGCCACTTTGAGCAAATCAGCCACGGTGTTGGCGTTGAGCTTTTCCATGATGTTGGCGCGGTGCGCTTCCACGGTTTTGATGCTGATGCCCAGGTCGTCGGCAATCTGCTTGTTCAGGCGGCCCGCCACGATGCGCTCCAGCACTTGGGATTCACGCAGGGTCAGGCGGGCCATCAGCGCGTCACGCGCCACCGAGTTTTGATGTTCGGCGAACGACCCCTTGGCCTGCTCCAGCATGCGTTCCACCAGCGGCACCAGCTGCTCTTCGTGAAACGGCTTCTGGATGAAGTCCATGGCGCCTTTTTTCATGGTGTCCACCGCCATCGGCACGTCACCGTGGCCGGTGATGAAGGCCAGCGGTAGCGGGGAGTGGGTTTCGATCAGGCGGCTTTGCAACTCCAGCCCGGTCATGCCCGACATGCGGATGTCGATGATCAGGCAGGCGACCTCGCGCGGGTCGTAGCGGTTCAGGAAGGATTCGGCCGAGTCGAAACAGCGCACCCGGTAGTCTTTGCCCTCCAGCATCCATTGCAGCGAATCACGCACGGCCTCATCGTCATCAACAACGTAAACCGTGCCTTTTTTGGGGATGAGACTCATGGAGATACCTGAAATACTTGTTGGTCCGGGCGCTGGGTGGTGGCGGCTGACAGCGGGTCCGGATGGGGTAGCCAGAAGGTGAAACAGCAGCCAATAACCGTCTCGCCATTGTAGAGGTTCTCGGCTTTCATTCTGCCCAGATGCGACTCCACAATCGATCGGCACAGACTCAGGCCGATGCCCATGCCTTCGGGTTTGGTGGAGTGAAAGGCCTCGTAAAGCCGGGCCATGACTTCGGGCGCAATGCCGTGGCCGGAGTCTGACACCTTGAATTCAATCACCGGCTTGTCGTCCACCAGCGCCGGGGCCACGCGCAGCTTCACCAGTCGCAGCGCCGTGGGTTTTTGGGCGGAGTCCACCGACTCGGCGGCGTTTTTGAGCAGGTTCAACAGCACCTGTTCAATCAGGATCGGGTCCACCATCACATTGGGCAGGTTCGGCGCGACGTATTGGGTCAGCTTGACGTTGCGCCGGCGCAGCTCGATCTCGGCCAGTTCCACGGCTTCAGCCACCATGGTCGACACACTGGCGATGGTGCGGTTGGGCTCACTGCGCTTCACAAACGAGCGGATGCGCTGGATGATCTGCCCGGCCCGGTGCGCCTGGCGCGCGGTTTTTTCCAGCGCGCCGAGCATTTCTTCCTCGGTGATCTGGTGCGCCTTGATGCGCGAGACCATGCCGTTGCAATAGTTGTTGATGGCGGTGAGCGGCTGGTTGAGCTCGTGCGCCACGCTGGAGGCCATTTCGCCCATGGTGATGAGTCGACTCGACGCCTGGGCGCGAATCGCCTGCACCTCGGCCTGCTCTTCGGCCAGCCGCCGTGCGGTGATGTCGGTGGCAATCACCATCTGGGCCAGGCGGCCGTCCACCCAGCTCAGGTAGCGGGTGCGGACCTCCAGCCAGCGGCCCAGGCTGCCCAGGTAAATCTCGGCGCTCTCGGCCTCTTTGTCAGACAGATGGTTGGTGGGCAAGCCGGCGAAGGCATCGACCATGTCCTGGGTTTCATCGCTGTGCGCCAGCGTGGGCACGCCAGCCTCGGCCACAAGTTGCAAATGCCCTTGTGCCTCCGAGCCAAACCACAGGCGGTAGAGTTTGTTGGCAAACAGCAGTTCGTTGTTGCCCAACGGCGCCACCGAGATGGACGCATCCAGCGCCTCCAGCACGGCGGTGAAGCGCTCATGGGACGCCGCCAACTGCTCGCGCACGCGGGTGGGCTCGGTGATGTCGGTCATGGACGTCATCCAGCCGGTTTGCTGGCCAAAGGCGTCAATCAGGGGCGAGACATACAAGCGCGCTTCGAAAATATCACCGTTCTTGCGTTGCACCCGGAACTGGGTGCCGCTGGGGTCGATCAGCCCGGCCAGTTCCTCTTGCAGGCGGTTTCTCAGCATTTCATAGTCTTCGCGCGGCCAGTAGGGAAACGGCGCGGTTTGCCCCACCAATTCGGCTTCGGACCAGCCGGTCATCTGGCAAAACGCCGGGTTCACATAGGTGATGCGGCCGTGCATGTCCAGCGCCCGCATGCCGGTGAGCATGGAGTTTTCCATGGCGCGGCGAAAGGCGGTTTCGCGCACCAAGGCGTCTTGCGCCTGAATGCGCCTGCGGGTGTGGCGCCAGTTGGCCAGCAGCAGCCAGGCCGTCACCGCGCTCAAGACCATCACCAGCCAGAACAGGCCACTGCCGATCACGCCCAGTGAGGTGCGGTAAGCCTGCCCGCGAATCGCCAGCCCGTTGCCCACGGGGGAAACCGGCAACTGGTAGGCGTTGACCGGGTTGGCCCAGGGCAGGACGCTGCGGGTTAGCGTTTTCTCCAGCAGGCTGGTGCCTGCCAGCACTTGGCGTTCACCATCCAGAAAAGAAATCGCGTATTTGGACGTGACCTCGTTGGGCACGCCGTAGCGGAACATCGCGTCAACCGAATAGGTGACCAGCAGATCGCCCTTGAAACGTGTCTTGTCGATCAACGGCAGATGCAGCTGCACCTGGCTCGGGCCATGCTGGGTTTTGCGCGGGCTGGAATAAATCGGCAGCAGCACGTCGCGCACCAAGCGGAAGTTGTTCGCCGTTTCTTCGGCCTCACCCGGCATGCGCGCGTTCGGGGTGTTGGCTTGGTCGACCATACCACTCGGGTCATAACTTGCCCGCGTGATGTATCGGTCGTCGATCCAGGTCAGGCTTTGCATCTCGGGAAACAGGTTGACAAAGGCCTCGGCGCGGGCCAGAAAGTCATCGGAGGAAATTTCGCGCGCGGCCATCTCGCGGGCAAAACGCATCAACTGCTCTTGCTGCTCCAGCAGGCGCAGGCGCAGGCGTTGCTGGGTGTACTCCACGTCACGGTGGATGGCCTCGCGCTCGCGCGCGATCTCTTCAAATCGCAAATAGGCAAATGCCGACAGGATGACCACCAGAAACAGCAGCACCGCCGCCAGCGGTGCCAGCATCGCCAAGCTGTCCTGACGGTGGGTGGTTTGTGCTTTCCACCAAAACCGCAGTCGGGCAGTCGGTGCCAGCCTGGGGAGGTTCACGGTGTCCGGGTTCGGGCGCATGGGCATAGGGCGAAGTGTAGGGCGTTTGGCATGGCTGTCAGGATTCTATATTTCATAATGTGAAGTAATAGAACGCTATTTGAAATGTCAAGAAATTCCCCCTAGAATTCCGCTCGCGACAAAAAATGGCCGAACCCACTACCATTCTCTGGCCAATCCACAGGAGACACGCATGTCAGTACAACGAGACCAACACGCCGCCATCGATGCGGACAGCCAGGAAACCCGCGAATGGATGGACGCCCTGAGCGCCGTCATCGAGCGTGAGGGCCCCGAGCGCGCCCACTTCCTCCTAGAGCAGCTGCTCGAACACGCCCGGCAAAACAGCATGGACATGCCGTTCTCCGCCAACACCGCGTATGTGAACACCATTGAGCCGGAGCAGGAAGAACGCTGCCCCGGCAACATCGAAATTGAAGAACGCCTGCGCGCCTACATGCGCTGGAACGCCATGGCGATGGTGGTCAAAGCCAACCGCCATCACCCTGAAGACGGTGGGGACTTGGGCGGGCATATTGGTTCGTTTGCCTCGCTGGCGCACATGTTTGGCGCCGGCTTCAACCACTTCTGGCATGCCGAAAGCGAAGGCCACGGCGGCGACTGCATTTACATCCAGGGGCATGTGGCGCCGGGTGTGTATGCGCGCGCTTTCCTGGAAGGCCGCTTGACTGAAGAGCAACTGCTGCATTTCCGCCAGGAAACCGGCGGCAAGGGTCTGTCCAGCTACCCACACCCCAAGCTGATGCCTGAGTTCTGGCAGTTCCCCACGGTGTCGATGGGCCTGGGCCCGCTGATGGCGATTTACCAGGCGCGCTTCTTGAAGTACCTGCACGCCCGCGGTATTGCCGACACCAGCAAGCGCAAGGTCTGGGTGTTCTGCGGTGACGGCGAAATGGACGAGGTGGAAAGCCTGGGCGCCATCGGCCTGGCCGCACGTGAAAAGCTCGACAACCTGATTTTTGTCATCAACTGCAACCTGCAGCGTCTGGATGGCCCGGTGCGTGGCAACGGCAAGATCGTGCAGGAGTTGGAGGGCGAATTCCGCGGCTCCAACTGGAACGTGATCAAACTGCTGTGGGGCAGCGACTGGGACCCGCTGCTGGCGCGCGACAAGGACGGTGCGCTGCGCAAGGTCATGATGGACACGCTGGACGGCGACTACCAGGCCTTTAAGGCCAACGACGGCGCCTTTGTGCGCAAGAATTTCTTTGGCCGCGACCCGCGCACCGCCGCCATGGTGGCCAAGATGAGTGATGACGACATCTGGGCGCTACGCCGCGGTGGCCACGACCCGCAGAAGGTTTACGCTGCGTTCCACGCCGCGGTCAACCACACCGGCCAACCGAGCGTGTTGCTGATCAAGACCGTCAAAGGTTTTGGCATGGGCAAGAGTGGTGAAGGCAAGAACAATGTGCACCAGCTCAAGAAGCTCACCGACGACGACATCCGCGGTTTCCGCGACCGCTTCAATATCCCGATTCCCGACAGCCAGCTGGCGGACCTGCCGTTTTACAAACCGGCCGATGACACGCCGGAAATGCAGTACCTGCACGCCCGGCGCAAGGCGCTGGGCGGCTACTTGCCCAAACGCCGCACCCATGCTGACGAGTCGTTCACCGTGCCCTCCATCGAGACCTTCAAATCGGTGATGGAGCCCACGGCAGCGGGTCGCGAGATTTCCACCACCCAGGCGTATGTGCGCTTCATCACCCAGCTGATGCGTGACCAGGCGCTGGGTCCGCGTGTGGTGCCCATTCTGGTGGACGAAGCCCGCACCTTCGGTATGGAAGGCCTGTTCCGCCAGATCGGCATCTACAACCCGGCCGGCCAGCAATACACCCCGGTAGACAAAGACCAGGTGATGTATTACCGCGAAGACAAGGCGGGCCAGATTTTGCAGGAAGGCATCAACGAAGCCGGTGGCATGGCCAGCTGGATTGCCGCCGCAACGAGTTACAGCACCAGCAATCGCATCATGGTGCCGTTTTACGTGTATTACTCGATGTTCGGCTTCCAGCGCATTGGCGACCTGGCTTGGGCGGCGGGTGACATGCAGGCGCGCGGTTTCCTTTTGGGTGGTACCTCCGGGCGCACCACACTCAATGGTGAAGGCCTGCAGCACGAAGACGGCCACAGCCACATCCTGGCGGGCACCATTCCCAACTGCATCAGTTATGACCCGACCTTTGCGCATGAGGTGGGCGTGATCCTGCACCACGGCTTGAAGCGCATGGTCGAGCGCCAGGAAAACGTGTTCTATTACCTGACCTTGCTCAACGAAAACTACGCCATGCCCGGCCTGATCCCGGGCACTGAAGAGCACATCATCAAGGGCATGTACCTGTGCCAACCCGGCTCGGACGATGCCGCCACCCCGCGGGTGCAGTTGTTGGGCTCGGGCACCATCCTGCGTGAGAGTTTTGCCGCGCAGAAGCTGCTGGCGCAGGATTGGGGCGTGGCGGCCGATGTGTGGAGCTGCCCCAGCTTCAACGAACTGGCCCGTGACGGCATGGCCGCCGAGCGGCACAACCTGCTGCACCCGAATGATGCGCCGGTGGTGCCGTTTGTGGCGCAGCAGCTGCTAGGCCACAGCGGCCCGGTGGTGGCGTCCACCGACTACATCAAGGCCTATGCCGAGCAGATCCGTGCCTACATCCCGGCGGGACGCACCTACAAGGTGCTGGGCACCGACGGCTTTGGCCGCAGCGATTTCCGCAGCAAATTGCGCGAGCACTTCGAGATCAACCGTCATTACATCGTGGTGGCGGCCCTGAAGGCGCTCAGCGAAGATGGCACGGTGCCCGTGGCCCGCGTGGCCGAAGCGATTGCCAAATACGGCATCGATGTTGACAAGATCAACCCGCTGCACGCTTGAGCTTAGATAGCACAGCGGATGTCATGCCGGACTCTGTCCGGCCACCAAGGATTGCGGGTCAAGCCCACAATGACGGCGCTGTGATTCCCAATCAAGAATCTGGAGACACAACATGGCAACCTTAGAAATTCAAGTGCCCGACATTGGCGACTTCGACGAAGTCACCGTGATCGAGCTGCTGGTCAAACCTGGCGACACGGTGCGCGCTGACCAATCCCTGCTGACCGTGGAGTCCGACAAGGCCTCCATGGAAATCCCTTCGAGCCACGCCGGTGTGGTCAAGGAACTCAAAGTCGCGCTGGGCGACAAGGTCAAACAAGGCTCGTTGGTGCTGCTGCTGGAGGTGGCGGGTGAGGCTTCTGCGCCCAATCCGGCGCCAGAACCCGTGGAACAAGCGCCTGATGCTGCGGCTTCTGTAGCGCCTGCCGCCGCACCGGCTGCCCCGACACCAGTCGCACCAGTGGCCGCTGCCGCTGGCCCGGTCGAAGTGCGCGTGCCCGACATTGGCGACTTCAAAGACGTGACCGTGATCGAGGTCATGGTCCAAGTCGGTGACAGCGTCAAGCTCGAGCAAAGCTTGGTCACCGTCGAGTCCGACAAAGCCTCGATGGAAATCCCCTCAGGCGCCGCCGGTGTGGTGCAGGAGCTCAAGGTCAAGCTCGGCGACACCGTCAACATCGGTGACCTGTTGCTGATCTTGCAAGGCAGCGCCGCAGTTGCAGCACCTGCTGCTGCCGTGGCTGCTACGCCCAATGTGCCTGCAGACCCCGCAGCACAAGCGCCAGCAGCTAATGCCGCTGTGGCAGCACCCGCCGCTGTGGTCGCCGCACCGGCTTTGCCAGCCCACAACCCGACCGCCTTGGCGCTGGGTCTGCCGCACGCTTCACCCTCGGTGCGCAAGTTCGCGCGTGAGCTGGGCGTGCCGCTGGCCGAGGTCAAAGGCACCGGCCTCAAAGGCCGCATCACCGATGCCGACATCGAATCCTTCACCCGCTCGGTCATGAGTGGCGCGGTGCAAACCGCTGCGATTGCTGCGCAGCAAGCCGCCAAACCCGCGGCCGCTGGTGGTGGCGAAGGCCTGGGCCTGATTCCTTGGCCGAAGGTCGACTTTGCCAAGTTTGGTCCGATTGAGCGCAAGGAGATGAGCCGCATCAAGAAGATCAGCGGCGCCAACCTGCTGCGCAACGCGGTGATGATCCCCGCTGTCACCAACCATGACGACGCCGACATCACCGACCTGGAGGCCTTCCGCGTTTTGACCAACAAGGAAAACGAGAAGAGCGGCATCAAGGTCACGATGCTGGCGTTCCTGATCAAGGCTTGCGTGGCCGCGCTCAAGAAATTCCCCGACTTCAACAGCAGCCTCGACGGCGACGCCGTGGTCTACAAGCAGTATTACCACATCGGTTTTGCTGCTGACACGCCCAACGGCTTGATGGTGCCGGTGATCAAGGATGCCGACAAAAAAGGCATCTTCCAGATCAGCCAAGAGATGAGCGAGCTGGCCAAGAAAGCACGTGACGGCAAACTGAGCCCGGCAGAAATGTCTGGCGCCACCTTCACCATTTCTTCCTTGGGCGGCATCGGCGGGCGGTATTTCACGCCAATCATCAATGCGCCCGAGGTGGCGATCCTCGGCGTGTGCCGCTCCACCATGGAGCCGGTCTGGGACGGCAAGGCTTTCCAGCCGCGTCTGATGTTGCCGCTGAGTTTGACCTGGGACCACCGCGTGATCGACGGCGCCGCTGCCGCGCGTTTCAACGTCTATCTGGCCCAGATCCTCGGCGACTTCCGCCGGGTATTGTTATAACTTTGCGGGTCAGACCACTTTGCGAAGCACATGTGCTCTGACCCCAACTAAATAGAAAGAACAACATGGCACTTATAGACATCCATGTTCCCGACATCGGCGACTTCGCGGAAGTCACCGTGATTGAACTGTTGGTCAAACCCGGCGACAGCATCAAGGCGGACCAGAGCCTGATCACCGTCGAGTCTGACAAAGCCTCGATGGAAATACCCAGCAGCCACGCTGGCGTGGTGAAAGAACTCAAGATCAAACTGGGCGACAAGGTCGCCATGGGTTCACTGCTGCTGACGCTGGAAGCAGCAGGCGAGGGCGCCGCACCGGCTCCCGCAGCCGCTGCAGAGTCCAAACAAAATCCGCCTGTAGCCCAGGTGGAACAAGGGCAGGTAGCTCCTAAAACTGCAGTGACTCCGGCACCTGTGGCTGCACCCGCAGCCGCAGCCGCCAGTTTTGCGGGCAGCGCCGATCTGGACTGCGATGTGCTGGTGCTTGGTGGTGGCCCTGGTGGCTACTCGGCCGCCTTCCGCGCGGCTGATCTGGGCCTCAAAGTCATTCTGGTTGAGCGTTACACCACCTTGGGTGGTGTTTGCCTGAACGTCGGTTGTATCCCGTCCAAAGCCTTGTTGCACGTGGCAGCGGTGATGGATGAAGTCAGCCACCTGGGTGACCTGGGTGTGGAGTTTGGCAAGCCGGTGGTCAACATCGACAAGCTGCGTGGCCACAAGGAAAAGGTCATTGCCAAACTCACCGGCGGGCTGGCCGCCATGGCCAAGATGCGCAAGGTCTCAGTCGTGCGTGGTTACGGCCATTTTGTTGGCCCCAACCACCTCGAAGTGGAAGAAACCACCGGCAGCGGCCAGGAAAAGACTGGCGGCAAAAAGATCGTGGCTTTCAAAAAAGCCATCATCGCCGCAGGCTCCCAAGCTGTGCGCTTGCCCTTCATGCCCGAAGACCCGCGTGTGGTCGACTCCACCGGCGCTTTGGCGCTCAAGGAAGTGCCCAAACGCATGTTGATCCTGGGCGGCGGCATCATCGGTCTGGAAATGGGCACCGTCTACAGCACCCTGGGCGCACGCCTGGACGTGGTGGAAATGTTGGACGGCCTGATGCAGGGCGCTGACCGTGACCTGGTCAAGATCTGGCAAAAGATGAATGCGCCACGGTTTGACAACATCATGTTGAAGACCAAAACCGTCGCGGCTGAAGCCACCCCGGAAGGCATCAAGGTCAGCTTTGCACCCGCAGAGGAGGGCGTGAAAGTGCCCGAGCCGCAAACCTACGACCTGGTGTTACAAGCCGTGGGCCGCACGCCCAATGGCAAAAAGCTCAGCGCCGAGAAGGCCGGTGTGGCTGTCACGGATCGCGGCTTCATCAACGTCGACATCCAGATGCGCACCAACGTGCCGCACATCTTCGCCATTGGTGACATTGTGGGCCAGCCGATGCTGGCGCACAAAGCGGTGCACGAGGCGCATGTGGCCGCTGAAGTGATCGCCGGTGAATTGCAAGGCAACAAGGAACTGGCAGCTGCCGCCTTTAATGCCCGCGTGATTCCCAGCGTGGCCTACACCGACCCCGAAGTGGCCTGGGTTGGCCTGACCGAAGACCAAGCCAAGGCGCAGGGCATCAAGGTCAAGAAGGGCCTGTTCCCCTGGGCAGCGTCTGGCCGCGCCATCGCCAATGGCCGCGACGAAGGTGTCACCAAACTGCTGTTTGACGACAGCCCCGAAGCCCACGGCCACGGCAAGATCCTGGGCGGCGGCATCGTCGGCACCCACGCCGGTGACATGATTGGCGAAATCGCCCTGGCCATCGAGATGGGCGCCGATGCGGTGGACATCGGCAAGACGATTCACCCGCATCCCACGCTTGGTGAATCCATTGGCATGGCGGCGGAGATTGCGCACGGCAGCTGCACGGATGTGCCGCCGGCACGCAAGTGAGTTGATCGCCTGAAAATGCTACTGACTCAGTAGCAAGCCGCGCATATTCCGAAAGGGCTGCGCGGCTTTTTTATGTGGCATCTTGTGTGTTGCTCTATTTCAAGTCTAAGAGTAAAAGTACCAACTCATCCAAATTCGTCCACGGGTTGGCGCTTCTTTGACTGTCTCCTTCTGCGCTTTTGCGGAGTTTTTTTGCATGACCACAGGCATTGGCGGTTGTGTCTTTGAGCAAACCATAAACCCCCTTCATGCCTTTTTCATACTTTGAAAACTTAGGTTTCCTTTTCAGCTGAGCAACTGCTTGGTCTCCAACCGACTTTTTCCCTGCTGCATGAAAGGGGGCGTCAGAATAGCCAAAGTGCAGCAAGATCCAAAACTCAAAGCACGGTGTGCTGGTGATCGCTGAAAACGGCTTTTCATCCTTCGCCAACTGCCGTATTCGCTGGATAGCTGGTTCAAAAGATGCATGAGAATCACGGTCAAAAACGCAGAACACTTTGTCATAAGCATCACCCAACTTAGCGTCTTCTTCGTAAATGTTGAGTGCATGTTCGACGATTCGGTCAGGAGAGCTGCCATCGTTGCGCGCTACTTTGACACGCTGCGGGTGGATGCGCTTATCCACCAATATCTCAGCAAAATATTGCGGCTCAGTTTTGGTGCCCTCACAGACAATTAGATACCGAACTCCACTAGATCGTTTTATTCGTTGCCGAGCGAGCTGCTCGGCACTACGAGCCTTTTGCTTTTTGAAAAGATCGTCAGATCCCATAAAAGTCTAGATCTTTCAGGAATGGAATACCACCGTAGCGTCCATTGAGGTAGCCCCGTTCAATGGCTTCGTTTTCACGCGGACTGAAATCTGACAGAGGGTAAAGATTTGATGCGCGCTCAGAGTTCTTTTCCATGAACCATACCTGATCGCGGCGCAGAATTTTCTGACTCAACAGTGATGTGTCATGAGTTGTGAAAATTAGTTGAGCCTTGCTACCAGTATGGTGCAGGTGTTTGACCAGAAAATGAACCAGCATGGGGTGTAGGCTGGTGTCCAACTCATCCACCACTAGAATCCGCTCGTTTTCAGTCACGTCCAGCCACGGGCCCGCGAAGGCAAATAGCGCTCGGGTTCCGTCGGACTCTTCATCCTCTGCAAACTCAATGAGTTCCTGTGTCAGAACATCTTGATGGACAAATTTCACCGATGTCACGTTTTTGCCGTTCAAATCTTTTGCGATTTGTTGTGCAAACTGCTCTCTAACTTTTTTGGGGACATTTTTTGGCAGCTGATCGACGGAAAAAGCAGCCTCCTTCAGACGAATATCAGCAATACCCAAATCTGCTGCATTTAAAAATTCCACAATACGCCTACGATCATTCTTCTCTGCACATCGCTGCACTGTGTAGCTAGAACTCATCGTGTGCGGTGCAGAAACGACGCGCAAACGTTCCTTGAACCAGTTGAACACCACGCGCAACTGTTCTTGGTTGTTTTGTACGGACTTGGATAGGTATAAGGTGTTTTCCAAGGTGTCTTGTGCCCAATCGTGCCGCTTTCGTCCACCTCCAAGCTTAGTGCTGAATTTGTAGACGTATTTAGCGGTGTTTACATCCCAGACCCGGTGGAACCACTTTTGCGGCATGCCCAAGGGATAAGCTAGTAGCCACTCCTCGGAAATTCGTCGGCTATTGCAGCTCACGCCATACTCATAACGTACCCCCGCCTCAATAATGGTGATTTCAAATTTACTATCTCCATTACGAGATTCGGCTGTGAGCTTGAAGGGAGTCAAGTCCAGCAAATCGCCGATCTGGGAACGATGAGACTGAAGAACCAGTTGATCTAAAAATGCCAACGCTTGAATTAGTGTGCTTTTACCTGAAGCATTCGGGCCGTAAAGAACAGCTGATCGCAGCAGATGCAAGGTGGCATCTGGCAACCCCGCATCAAACGTGTTGAGGTCTTGCAACTCATCATAGGCAGATGCCACCAAGGTCAACGTTTGCCGTTGACAGATGGAGCGAAAATTTGTGACGGAGAATTCGACAAGCATCTTGGTTAAAAAATTAATTTTCAATTCAATTTTTGCACAAAACATTTAAATATGTTGGCATAAATTGAATTATTGAGTATACGCGCCGCAAAGTCTGTTGAGACTGTACGCCCAATGACAAAAAGCCCAGCGCCGAAAAGGCTGGCGTGGCCGTGACCGACCATGGTTTCATAACGTCGACATCCAGATGCGCATCAACGTGCCGCACATCTTCGAGATTGGCGGCATTGTTGACCCCCACGCCGGTGACATGATTGGCGATCGAGATGAGCGCAGATGCGGTGGACATCGGCAAGACGATTCACCCGCACCCCACGCTGGGTGAGTGTTGGCATGGCGGCCGAGATTGCGCACGGTTCTTGTACCGATTTGTCACCCGCACGCAAGGGAGTTGACTGCCTGAAAACGCTACTGACTCAGCAGCAACCTGCGCAGGTTACGAAAGGGCTACGAGTCTTTTTTATTACCAATGTGGTGTATAGGTTCGGCATTCGTCTTCTCAGACTGGTGACGCCGATCCAACACCAGCGACGTGTCGCGCCTTAAGGCATGACCTCAACGTACTCGTAGACCTCGCAGTCCATGATCTGCTTTCGCACCGGCAGGCTGAGTTGCTCGAACCAGGCCTGAGGGTTGCGTTTGTCGATTTCCTGGCCCATGAAACGGATCAGTTCGCAGATGGGTTCGACCACGTTGCTGCGGTAGTGCAGGTCGTTGGTCACATAACCCCGGTGCATGTTTTTCATGCAGTTTCCGCGGCACCAGGCATAGGCCTCGCAGTCGTGGCAGGGCATGGCCGGGTCCTGTTGCAGCGGGCTCTTCTTGAGCCAGTTGCCCTTGATGTCGCCCATCTTCATGGCCGCGTCGTACATCATGTCGGGGCAGGGGTAAATCTCGCCGTTGGGCATGACGTTGAGCAGGTGGGTGGAGACGCGGCACTGGCTGGCACCGGCGTACAGCTCCAGCGCCCGTGTGGGGAAGAGCTTGTTGCGCACCATGCCCATCAGCGGGATCAGCGGGTAAAGCACATCGGTGCGTGAGAAGAATTTGTCGATCAACTGCACCAGCACCGCCTTGCGCTTGGCCACCGAGTCGCCAGCGTACATTTCGTCGGCCACAAACTGCCAGTACAGGTAGTCAAACGGGGCGCCGTCGGCCACCAACTGGTCCAGTTCCTCAAAACAGGTGTCGGGGTTGCCCCAGGTGACGCGGGCGGTGACCGTGCCGCCGATGTGGTCGCGCACTTCTTTGAGGTTCTTCACCACCTGGCGGTAGATGCCTTTGCCACGGTAGCCGTCGGTGGTGGACTCGCCGCCGTCGATCGAGGCCAGCACATTGGACAGGCGGTTCAGCGCCCACTCGGGCAGGTTATCGATCAGCGTGGCATTGGTCTGCAATTGGAAGCGAAAGCTCGGGAAACGCTGCATCACCTCAAGCATCAGCTTCTTGTTCAGAGTGGGTTCACCGCCGTAGAAGGTGACATAGATTTCCTTGCCCTTCAGGTGCCGATCCACAAAGGCGCTGAGCTGCGTTATGTCGTACTCCACATGGACTTGTGAACCCAGCATGTCGCCAACCCCGAGCGAACAATAGCTGCATTTGAGGTTGCATTTGAGGGTGGTGAGCAATTGCAGTTCCACCCGGCCGCCCACAATGGGGTTGGCGTCGGACTGGGGAACCTCTGTTGTGGCAGCGTGGGGGACGAAGTGGATCGGTGTCTCGGTGTGCATAGTGTGGTGGTGGGGGCTCCGGTAGGCGGGGCGATCAAAGGCTAAGAATTGGCGCACAGCGGCAGGTTGCCGCCGTTTGCGGGGCGCCGATGGTAATCGCGGGGCGTGTCAAAACAAGCTGGTCTGATGCTGTTTTTGCCGTCCTTTGCGCAGTGAATGCACTTTGTTTGATCTGGTCGAGGTTTGGCGGACAGACGACGTCCTTTGGACTGGCGTTGGATGGATGCCATTTCCATATCAGTCGTGCCTAGACGCGAAGTCGATGACCGTGCTGTGACACGGCAAGGTGAAGCAACAACGGCAGGGATGATCTGGCAACGGAATTGGTTGTCGTATCAACAGCACGGCGGAAAACGAGAAACACAACGGGTTTTTGAGGGCGCTGGGGTGGTGTCTGTGGCCCTGAATCGGTCGTTCAGGCCAGAGGCCAGGTCACCAAGCACTGAGCGTGCCAACAGGGTGGCAACTGGGCAGCGTGAAGGCGCAGCCAGCGCGCCTTAGCGAATGGATGTTGTGTTGATTCTGGCGGCCACGGCCGTGTCGGACGCCAACTCAGCGTCTTCACCTGCCAACACCCGACGTGCACCGTTGAAGCGTTTTTTCCAATAGGCCACACTCATGCTTTCAACTCGCACTTCAGCACCAGCGCGGGGCGCGTGAACAAACTTGCCATCGCCAATGTAGATGCCGACGTGGCTGAAGGCGCGGCGCATGGTGTTGAAAAATACCAAATCACCGGGCTTCAATTCCTGGCGGTCGATTTTTTCGGTACTGGCGGCTTGTTGTGACGCCACTCTCGGCAGAACCATACCCAAGGTGTCCTCATACACCGTTTTAACCAGACCACTGCAGTCAAAACCGGTGTCGGCCGAGGTACCACCGCGCCGGTAGGGCACACCCAGAAACCCCAAGGCATTGGTGACCAACTCGGTCGCCTTGCTTCCGACCGTCTGTCCAACGACTTGGACTTGTTGTAACCCGGGGATGTTGACCAGCGACCGACTCGCTTCTTCGGGGGCCTCAGAGGGTGCAGCGTGGGCGACGCTGGCGAGGATCAGGCTGAAGACGAGGGGTAAAAAACGCATGGGCGCTAGCATACCAGCAAAATTGCATTTGTGGCAATGTTATTTTTAGTTAATGTAAAGTTTAGAAAGATAACGTAACTTAATGATTTAATTGAATTTAGTTAAAAATATTTGATTGCTTGGGCGTTTGCCGAGGGCATTCAGCGGGGCCGCCATCCGCTCGTGAGTGGTTGGGCGGATGTGTCCTGCGGTTTAATAGACAGCTGTTCCCAGATTCTTGAAAGACGCCTATGTTGCTAGATGCCGAACTCTCACAACTCGTTTTGGTTGATTACCAGGCGCGCCTGATGCCTGCCATTTTTGAAGCACCGCTGGTGCTTGCCAACGCGATCAAACTGGCGCAGGCCGCGCAATGCCTGAAGGTGCCGGTGATCGGCACCGAACAAAACCCGTCGAAGCTGGGTGAAAACGCACCCGAACTCCGGGCGTTGTGCCAGCGCACCCTGGCCAAGATGCAGTTCAGCGGTGTTGAAGAGGGGTTGGGGGAGTGGCTGCGCCCGCCGGTAAAACCGCCTGCAGGTAACGCCCGCAGCCTGCCCAAACACTTGCAGAAGCCGTCCAACACCCCCACTGAGCGCAGCACCATTGTGGTTGCAGGGTGTGAGGCGCATGTGTGCCTGCTACAGACGGCGCTGCATTTGCTGGAAGACGAATTTGACGTATGGGTGGTGACAGACGCCTGCAGTTCGCGCACCGAGCGCAACCGGGATGCTGCCTTTGACAGGCTGGCTGGCGCCGGAGCCGAGCTGGTGACCACTGAAATGGTGGTTTTTGAGTGGCTGCGTTCGGCTGAACACCCGCAGTTCAAAGTCGTTCACGCCCTGATCAAATAGGCCGTGAGGGCGGGCGCCATCGGTGGCGTCAAGCTATTGATTTAAAACAAGTGTTTGTCAGTTTCAGAGGCGGCGGTGGGGCAGTCAGTCAGGGTACTGCAAGTTCACAGAACATAATTATGAATTCAGTACAGCCATAACCACCGGAGACTTTCACAATGACCACCTATGCCGAATTTCACCAGCGCTCCTTGACTGACCGCGACGGTTTTTGGAGCGAGCAAGCGCAGCTGGTGGACTGGAAAGTACCCCCGCAACAGATTTGTGACTACAGCAATCCGCCGTTTGCCAAGTGGTTTGTGGGTGGCATCACCAACCTGTGTCACAACGCGGTGGACCGGCATCTGGCAACCCGTCCTGACCAAGCGGCATTGATCTTTGTCTCGACCGAGACGAATCAGGAAAAAGTCTATTCTTTCAAAGAGTTGCACGCTGAAGTTCAACGAATGGCTGCAGTGTTGAAAGAGCTGGGTGTGCAAAAGGGTGACCGGGTTTTGATCTACATGCCGATGATTCCCGAGGCCGCGTTTGCCATGCTGGCCTGTACCCGCATTGGTGCCATCCACTCGGTGGTGTTCGGTGGTTTTGCTTCGGGCTCCTTGGCGTCGCGCATTGAAGATGCGGAACCCAAAGTGGTGGTCAGCGCCGATGCCGGTTCGCGTGGCAGCAAACCGGTCCCCTACAAGCCACTTCTGGACGAGGCGCTGCGCCTGTCCAAATACAAACCGGAGGCGGTCTTGCTGGTGGACCGTGGCATGGCTGCCATGGACTTGGTGGCTGGGCGCGACCACCTGTGGGCGCCGCTGCGCGAGAAAAACCTCAACACCGTCGTTGAGTGCGAGTGGGTTGACGCGACGCACCCGAGTTACACGCTGTACACCAGCGGCACCACCGGCAAACCCAAAGGCGTGCAGCGCGATACCGGCGGCTACTGCGTGGCGTTGGCTGCCAGCATGAAACACATTTATGCGGGCAACCCTGGTGAAACCTATTTCTCCACCAGTGACATCGGCTGGGTGGTGGGCCACAGCTACATCATTTACGGCCCGCTGATCTCCGGCATGGCCACCATCATGTACGAAGGCCTGCCGACCCGTCCGGATGGCGGCATTTGGTGGAGCCTAGTCGAGAAATACAAGGTCACGGTGATGTTCAGCGCGCCCACAGCCGTGCGTGTGCTCAAGAAACAAGACCCGACCTTGCTCACCAAATACGATCTGTCGAGTTTGCGGGCGCTGTTTCTGGCTGGCGAGCCGCTGGACGAACCCACGGCACAGTGGATCAGCGACGGCTTGGGCAAGCCCATCATCGACAACTACTGGCAGACCGAAACCGGCTGGCCGATCCTCTCCTTGTGCAATGGCGTGGAAAAAGCGGTCACCAAGTTTGGCTCGCCCGGCAAGGCGGTGTATGGCTACGACGTGAAGCTGCTCGACGACCAGACCGGCGCAGAACTCACCGGCCCGAACCAGAAGGGTGTGGTTGCGGTGGAAGGGCCGCTGCCGCCGGGCTGCATGCAAACCGTGTGGCGCGATGACGAGCGCTTTGTCAACACCTACTGGAAAAGTGTGCCGGGCAAGCTGGTTTACAGCACCTTTGACTGGGGCATTCGGGACGCCGACGGTTACTACTTCATCCTGGGCCGCACTGACGACGTGATCAACGTGGCCGGCCACCGCCTGGGCACCCGTGAGATTGAAGAAAGCATCGCCGCGCACCCGAACATTGCCGAAGTGGCGGTGGTGGGTGTGGCCGACCAGCTCAAGGGCCAGGTCGCCATGGCGTTTGCCGTGGTGAAAAACGCCGCGCTGGTCACCGATGACGCCAGTGCCAACGCACTGGAAGCCGAAATCTTCAAGCTGGTGGACCGCGATCTGGGCGCGGTGGCCCGTCCGGCCCGCGTGCGGTTTGTTACCGTGCTGCCCAAAACACGCAGCGGCAAGTGCCTGCGCCGCGCCATTGCCGCGGTGTGCGAAGGGCGCGACCCAGGCGACTTGACCACCATGGACGATCCGGCGGCCTTGCAGCAGATCAAGGACATGGTGACGGCCTGATCAAACAAAACTTTTCTCTGTAAGTTTGGTGCCACCGTAGCGGTGGCACAATTGTGCTTCGAAAACGGCCCTTCCCACGCCACTGTCGCATCCGCCAAACGGTCAAGCCGTGACGCGGAAGGTTAACTAACCCAGCTTTAACCAGCTATAGCTCCCTGAAGGGGAGTGAAAGTCAGCGAAACATATGAGTGAGACAAACTCGGTTTACCAGGCCTATCAGGCCAACACCTACCTTTTCGGCGGCAATGCCCCGTACGTCGAGGAGATGTACGAAAACTACCTGGCCAACCCCGGCAGCGTGCCCGATACCTGGCGGGATTACTTCGACGCCTTGCAGCATGTGCCTGCTTTGGATGGCAGCAACACCCGCGATGTGCCGCATCAGCCGGTCATCAACGCTTTCGCCGAACTGGCCAAACAGGGCAGCAGCAAAGTGGTGGTGCAAACCGGTGCCGATTCTGACCTGGGCCGCAAGCGCGTTGCCGTCCAGCAGCTGATCGCCGCTTACCGCAACGTGGGCGCCCGCTGGGCTGACCTGGACCCGCTCAAGCGTACCGAGCGTGAGCACATCCCTGAGTTGGACCCGGCTTTTTACGGCTTCAGTGATGCGGATCATGAAACCGTCTTTAACACCAGCAATACCTTTTTTGGTAAAGAAGTCATGACCTTGCGTGACCTTCTTAATGCTTTGCGTGAGACGTATTGCGGCACCATCGGTGCCGAATACATGTACCTCACCGACCAGACGCAAAAGCGCTGGTGGCAGCAAAGGCTGGAGAGTGTGCGCAGCAAACCCAACTTCGATGCCGAGAAGAAAAAACACATCCTGGATCGCCTGACCGCTGCCGAAGGCCTGGAGCGTTTTCTACACACCAAATACGTGGGCCAGAAGCGTTTCTCGCTCGAAGGTGGCGAGAGTTTCATTGCGGCCATGGACGAGCTGATCCAGCAGGCCGGTGCCCGTGGCGTGCAAGAAATTGTCATCGGCATGGCCCACCGGGGCCGTCTGAACGTGTTGGTGAACACCTTGGGCAAGATGCCTGGCGGTCTGTTTGCCGAGTTTGACCACACCGCCCCTGAAGACTTGCCTGCTGGCGACGTGAAATACCACCAGGGCTTCAGCTCGGACGTCACCACCCCCGGCGGCCCGGTGCATTTGAGCCTGGCGTTTAACCCGTCTCACCTGGAGATCGTCAACCCGGTGGTGGAAGGCTCGGTGCGCGCCCGCATGGACCGCCGCGCAGACCCGACCGGCCGCCAGGTGCTGCCAGTGCTGGTGCACGGTGATGCCGCGTTTGCCGGTCAGGGAGTCAACCAGGAAACCCTGGCATTGGCGCAAACCCGTGGTTACACCACCGCGGGCACCGTGCACCTGATCATCAACAACCAGATCGGTTTCACCACCTCCGACCCGCGCGATTACCGCTCCACGTTGTATTGCACTGACATCGTCAAAGGCGTCGAAGCCCCGGTGATGCACGTCAACGGTGACGACCCCGAGGCGGTGGTGATGGCCATGCAATGGGCGCTGGACTACCGCATGGAGTTCCGCAAGGACGTGGTGCTGGACATCATCTGTTTCCGCAAACTCGGCCACAACGAGCAGGACACCCCGGCGCTCACCCAGCCGCTGATGTACAAGAAAATTGCCCAGCACCCCGGCACGCGCAAGCTGTATGCCGACAAGCTGGCTGCCCAAGGCCTGGGCGCTGACCTGGGTGACCAGATGTTCAAGGCCTACCGCGCTGCCATGGACATTGGCCGCCACACGGTGGACCCGGTTCTGACCAATTTCAAGAGCAAGTACGCCGTCGACTGGTCACCCTACCTGAACAAGAAGTGGACCGATGCTTGCGACACCGCCATTCCGCTGGCTGAGTGGAAGCGTCTGGCCGACAAGATCACCGTGATTCCCGCCAGCGTGAACCCGCATCCGCTGGTCAAGAAGGTGTATGACGACCGCGCGGCCATGGGCCGGGGCGAGGTACCGGTGGACTGGGGCATGGGTGAACACATGGCGTTCGCCTCACTGGTGGCCAGCGGTTACCCGGTGCGCCTGTCTGGCGAAGACTGTGGTCGCGGCACCTTCACCCATCGCCACGCGGTCATTCACGACCAGAGTCGCGAGAAATGGGACACCGGCACCTATGTTCCCTTGCAAAACGTGGCCGAGAACCAGGCACCGTTCACCGTCATCGACTCCATCCTGTCCGAAGAGGCGGTGCTGGGTTTCGAGTACGGCTACGCCTCCAACGACCCCAACACCCTGGTGATCTGGGAAGCCCAGTTTGGCGACTTCGCCAACGGTGCCCAGGTGGTGATCGACCAGTTCATCGCCTCCGGTGAAGTCAAGTGGGGCCGTGTCAACGGCATCACGCTGATGCTGCCGCACGGCTACGAGGGCCAAGGCCCGGAGCACTCTTCCGCCCGCGTTGAGCGTTTCATGCAACTCGCCGCCGACACCAACATGCAACTGGTGCAGCCCACCACGGCCAGCCAGATCTTCCACGTGCTGCGTCGCCAGATGATCCGCAACCTGCGCAAACCGCTGATCATCTTCACGCCCAAGTCGCTGTTGCGTAACAAGGATGCCGCGTCCCCGCTGTCCGAGTTCACCAAGGGCAGCTTCCAGACCATCATTCCTGACCACAAGGCGCTCAAGGCCGACAAGGTCAAACGCGTGGTCGTGTGTTCGGGCAAGGTCTTTTTTGACCTGTCCAAGAAGCGCGAGGAAAAGGGTCTGGACGACGTGACCCTGATCCGTGTCGAGCAGTTGTACCCGTTCCCGCACAAGGCATTTGCCACCGAACTGAAAAAATACCCCAACGCCACCGAGGTGGTCTGGGCGCAGGACGAGCCGCAAAACCAGGGTGCCTGGTTCTACGTGCAGCACTACATTCACGAAAACATGCTTGAGGGTCAAAAGCTCGGCTACTCCGGACGTGCCGCCTCGGCGTCACCCGCGGTTGGCTACGCCCACCTGCACCAGGAGCAGCAAAAAGCGCTGGTGGAAGGTGCGTTTGGCAAGCTCAAAGGCTTTGTTCTGACCAAATAAGCGCGCCTGATCTTTATTGCACTGGCGCAAACCTCAAGAAATTTTTGAAAGAATTGTTATGGCACTCGTAGAAGTCAAAGTCCCGCAACTGTCCGAATCCGTGGCCGAAGCCACCTTGTTGCAGTGGAAGAAAAAAGTGGGCGACGCCGTCGCCGTGGATGAAATCCTGATTGATGTCGAAACCGACAAGGTGGTGCTGGAAGTCCCGGCCCCCTCAGCCGGGGTGATTGTGGAGATCATTGAGCCCAACGGCACCACCGTGGCGGCCGACCAATTGATTGCCCGCATTGACACCGAAGGTGTGGCGGGCGCTGTGGTCGCCCCGGTGACGCTGGCGATGGCGGCTGTGTCGGCTGCCGCTGCGGCGCCTGTGGCGACGGCTACCGTGCCCGCCAGCGCCTCCATGGCGGGTGTGGCCATGCCTGCTGCTGCCAAGCTGATGGCAGACAACCAACTGGCAGCCGGGTCGGTGCCAGGCACTGGCAAAGATGGCCGTGTGACCAAGGGCGACGTGCTGGCTGCGGTGGCGGGTGCTGCACCTGTTGCTGCCGCTAAAGTTGCCGCTGCGCCGACCATGCCTGCCAAGGCAGCTGGCGCGTTGTTGCCCCAAGTGGCCACGCCGGCCAGCAATCTGGCGGCCGAGCTGGCGGGTCGCCCGGAACAACGTGTGCCCATGAGCCGTCTGCGTGCCCGTGTGGCGGAGCGCCTGATCCAGTCGCAAAGCACCAACGCCATCCTAACCACGTTCAACGAGATCAACATGGCCCCGGTGATGGACATGCGCAAACGCATGCAGGACCGTTTTGAGAAAGAGCATGGTGTCAAGCTGGGCTTCATGAGCTTCTTCGTCAAGGCCGCCGTGCATGCCCTGAAGAAATTCCCGGTGCTCAACGCGTCGGTGGATGGCAATGACATCGTCTACCACGGCTATTTCGACATCGGTATCGCGGTGGGTTCACCGCGTGGCCTGGTGGTGCCGATCCTGCGCAACGCCGACCAGATGAGTTTCGCCGCCATCGAGAAAAAAATTGCCGAATTTGGCCAGAAGGCGAAAGATGGCAAGCTGGGCATGGATGAGATGACCGGCGGCACGTTCTCGATCAGCAACGGTGGCACCTTCGGCTCAATGATGTCCACCCCGATCATCAACCCGCCACAAAGCGCCATTTTGGGTGTGCATGCGACCAAAGACCGCGCCATGGTGGAGAACGGCCAGGTGGTGGTGCGCCCGATGAACTACTTTGCCATGAGCTACGACCACCGCATCATCGACGGCCGCGAAGCCGTGTTGGGCCTGGTGGCGATGAAAGAGGCGCTGGAAGATCCGGCTCGCCTGCTGTTTGATATTTGATAGCCCTGGGGGATAAACCCAAAAGAGCGCAGCTTTTTTGCTTAATTCCCTGCGGAGGTGTTAAACATTCATTCACCATGCCCAAGCAGTCTGTTTTAGCCCGCAGCGCGCATTGGGTATCTAACTACGCGAATGTCCCCCGGTTTGGGCTGTGCCCAAACCTCCTCCTTGATTTCGCTACGTCAGACACCCAACCCAAGCCGCTAGTCGCTGTTTGGGGGGGAATTCATTCATCAGCATGGCGTTTCGTCATGGACATTGGAGAGTAAAAAATGAGCAAACAATTTGATGTGATCGTGATTGGTGGCGGCCCCGGTGGCTACATTGCCGCCATTCGCGCCGCCCAACTGGGCAAAAACGTGGCCTGTGTGGACGAGTGGAAGAACGCCAAGGGCGGCCCGGCTCCGGGGGGCACCTGCACCAATGTCGGTTGCATCCCGAGCAAGGCGCTGCTTCAATCGTCAGAGCACTATGAGCAAGCCGCGCATCACTTTGCTGACCATGGCATCACGGTCAAGGGCCTGAGCATGGACGTGGCCAAGATGGTGGCGCGCAAGGACACGGTGGTCAAGCAGAACAATGACGGCATCCTGTACCTGTTCAAGAAGAACAAGGTCAGCTTCTTCCATGGCCGCGCGTCGTTCGTGAAGGCTGTTGAAAGTGGCTACGAGATCAAGGTCACTGGCGCAGCTGAAGAAAGCATTGTCGGTCAGCAAATCATCATCGCCACGGGGTCCAACGCCCGTGCGCTGCCGGGTACCCCGTTTGACGAAGAACTGATCCTGTCCAACGACGGCGCCCTGCGCATCGACACCGCACCGAAAAAGCTGGGCCTGATTGGCTCAGGCGTGATTGGTCTGGAAATGGGGTCGGTCTGGCGCCGTCTGGGCGCCGAAGTGACCATTCTGGAAGGCTTGCCGACTTTCTTGGGCGCGGTAGACGAGCAAATTGCCAAGGAAGCCAAAAAAGCGTTTGACAAGCAAGGCCTGAAGATTGAGCTGGGCGTGACCGTTGGCGAGATCAAAACTGGCAAAAAAGGTGTGAGCATTGCCTATACCAACGCCAAGGGCGAAGCCCAGTCGCTGGACGTGGACAAACTCATCGTGTCGATTGGCCGGGTGCCCAACACCATCGGCCTGAACGTGGAAGCCGTTGGTTTGAAGCTTGACGAGCGCGGCGCGATTGTGGTCGACGGTGACTGCAAGACCAATTTGCCAGGCGTGTGGGCGGTGGGTGATGTGGTGCGTGGCCCGATGCTGGCGCACAAGGCCGAGGAAGAAGGCGTGGCCGTGGCTGAGCGCATTGCCGGTCAGCATGGGCATGTCAACTTCAACACCATCCCGTGGGTGATTTACACCAGCCCGGAGATTGCCTGGGTGGGTCGTACTGAGCAGCAGCTCAAGGCCGATGGCGTGGCTTACAAAGCGGGTACTTTCCCGTTCCTGGCCAATGGCCGTGCCCGCGCTCTGGGTGACACCACCGGCATGGTCAAGATGCTGGCTGACGCCAAAACGGACGAAATTCTGGGCGTGCACATCGTCGGCCCGATGGCCAGCGAGCTGATTGCCGAATGTGTGGTGGCGATGGAGTTCCGCGCCAGCGCCGAAGACATTGCCCGCATTTGTCACGCGCACCCGTCTTTGAGCGAGTCCACCAAAGAGGCGGCACTGGCGGTGGACAAACGCACCCTCAACTTCTGATGCGTGGTCATGGCAACCGTGCCATCCTGCAACCTGGTCATGCCGGGTTATGGGTCGGCATCCATGCATCCGGCGTCATGGATGGCGGGTTGTGGCCCGCAATGACGGCCATTTTTCATACGCCGGGGTGGCTCAACGGCCACGCCAGTTAGCGCCAAGCTTGTGACTGTCAAAAAGATCTACCTGGAAGAGCTCGCGGCGCGTGGCTTCAGCACCGATCCGGCGCAGTTGCGCGCGGTGCAGGCGCTGGAGACGTGTTCGCGCGCCTGGGGCCATTTCAAGGAAAAGCGCTCCAACGCGTTCAAGAAGCTCATCAACCGCCCGCCGATTCCGCGTGGCGTGTACCTGTATGGCGGGGTAGGGCGCGGCAAGAGCTTCCTGATGGATTGCTTCTACCATGCGGTGCCCCTCAAACGCAAAACGCGCCTGCATTTTCATGAGTTCATGCGCGAGGTACACCGCGAACTGGCCGCCATGCAAGGCACCGTCGATCCGCTGGACCGGCTGGCCAAACGCATCGCCACGAAGTACCGGCTGATCTGTTTTGACGAATTTCACGTCTCGGACATCACCGACGCGATGATCCTGCACCGCCTGCTCAAAGCCTTGTTTGAAAACGGCGTGGGCATGGTGACCACCTCCAACTTCAAGCCCGATGACCTGTACCCCAACGGACTGAACCGGGACCGCCTGTTGCCGGCCATCGAGATGCTCAAGCGCGAGTTGCAGGTGATCAACGTCGACAACGGCACCGACTACCGCGGCCTGACCATGGAGCAGTTGCAGCTCTACCACACACCGCTGGGCCCTGAGGCCGACACGGCCATGACCGGTGCGTTTGAGCGCCTGGCCGAGCAGCAGGACCAGGACCCGGTGTTGCAGATTGAGTCCCGGGTGATCCAGGCGCGCCGACGCGCTGGGGGTGTGGTGTGGTTCGATTTCAAGGCCTTGTGCGGCGGACCACGCTCGCAGAACGACTATCTGGAGCTGGCGACACAGTTCCACACGGTGCTGCTCAGTGATGTGCCACAGATGGCGCCACGCATGGCGGCCGAGGCGCGGCGGTTCACCTGGCTGGTGGATGTGCTTTACGATCGCCGGGTCAACCTGATTTTGTCGGCCGCAGTGCCTGCCGATCAGTTGTACACCGAGGGGCAAATGGTCAACGAGTTTGCCCGCACCGTGTCGCGCATCAAGGAGATGCAGACGGGCGAATTTCTGGCGCTGGAGCGCCGTACTGTGGACACGCGGCTGACATGAAATCAAAGATTTGGGGATGTTTGTTGTTATCAGGCTGGTTGGCTGCCGCTGGCGCCCAGGAGGCGGCACCCTCACCGGATGCGCTGGATGTCACCATCGAGCGCCAGCGCATTGGCCAGGAACGGGCCGAGCATGAAGCGCGGTATTTACAGGCGGAGCGGGTGTGTTACAGCCGCTTTGCCGTGTCCGACTGCTTGCGTGATGCCCGCAAGGCGCGGCGCCTGGCCTTGGATGAATTGCGCCGCGAGGAATTGATCCTGAACGATCTGGAGCGGCAAAACAAGGCGATTGCGGCGCTCAAACGCATCGAGGACAAGCTGGCAGATCAGCAGAAAGCGCTGCAAGCACCGGCCGCGCCTGACGCGCCACGCTAACGCGGCTGACCCCGTCGCCGCAACGGTCATCCGGCTTTACGGGGCGGCCAACTCCACCTTGACGACCGCCAGCGACAGGTTGTCGCCACTGCCCTTGGCACGCAGGCGCGCTTTGTTGATCAGGAACTCGCTGGCCTCACGGGCCGACAGGGTGGTCAGCACCGAGCCCAGCTCGGCGTCGGTGAAGTAGTGCCACAAACCATCGCTGCAGACCATCAGTGTGTCGCCCGGCTGCAATTTGGCGACGGAATGGAGGTCCATCGGCGGCTCTTTCTCGGTGCCCAGGCAGCCCATCAAAATATTGGACTGCGGGTGAAAGTTGGCCTGTTCCTCCGTCAGTTCACCTTTGTTGACCAAGGTTTGCACATAGGAGTGGTCCTTGGTGCGCGTGACCAGCTGCTGGTCATGAAAGTGGTAGATGCGTGAGTCGCCGGCGTGCGCCCAGTGGCAACTGGCGTCCGGATTGAGCACGCAAACGGCAATCGTGCTGTGCGGCTCTTCCTCGGTGGAAATCGCCGTCAGCTTGATCACCATGTGGGCTTCGAGCACCAGTTGGCTGAGCATGGCCAGCGGGTCATCGGTGGCAGGGACGTAACGGTCAAACAGCTGCCGCGCCGTCATCATGACCTGATCGGAGGCCTTGCGGCCACCACTGCGACCGCCCATCCCGTCAGCCAGCACCGCCATCAAACACCCGGGGACCCGGTGATGGGTGATTAGGCTGACCTGGTCCTGCTGGTAATCCCGATCACCTTTGTGGATACCGGTTGACGCGGTAACCCGGTAGCCCTTGGTGCTCATGTCCTCACCAGAACTTCCACCACGGCTGCTCTTTGGTTTTGAAGCCTTGCGTCAGGTAGGGCGACTGCGGATAGTTTTTTTCAAGCACCCGCTTGGCATCGTCACGCAAGTCGGGCATGTTGAGTTTGTCGTAGGACTTGACGACCAGAAACAGCGCTTCTTCAATGGCCGGCACACCCTGGTAGTCGGTGATGGCTGTCTGCGCCCGGTTGATGGCAGCCAGGTAAGCGCCACGCTCGTAGTAATAACGCGCCACATGCACCTCGGATTCGGCCAGTGAATTCACGATGTAATTCATGCGCGCACCGGCGTCAGCGGCGTATTTGGAGTCTGGAAAACGGGTGATCAGTTCCTTGAAGGACTCAAAGGACTCTTTGGCCGCTTTTTGATCGCGCTCGGACAGGTCTTGCCGGGTCAGGAAGCCAAACAGGCCGAGGTCATCATTGAAATTGATCAGGCCTTTCAGGTACAACGCGTAGTCCAGCGCCGGGCTGGCCGGATGTAATTTCATGAACCGGTCCAAGGTGGCCACTGCCAGCACGGGTTCACCGTTCTTGAACTGGGCGTAGGCTTTGTCGAGTTGTGCCTGCTGGGCCAGCGGCGTGCCGGCGGCACGCCCTTCGAGCTTGTCAAACAGCGGCACCGCCTTGTCATACGCGCCCGTGCTGAGTTCGTCCTTGGCTTCCGCGTAGATCTTGTTCGGACTCCAGCCTGCCGTGGGATCGACGGGGGTCGTGGAACAGGCGCCTAACAGCAGAACGCCACACGCCAGGGAGCAGACGCGGGCAGCGGATAATTTGACATCAGGCATGTAGGACAGCTTTCTTGAAAAACAGTCATCAAATTATATCGACCCCCCCCTTGGCACCGGACAACGAGGGGGCTGACGAGGGCGGGTCGGAGGCTGAATGGCGGCCCTTGTCCTTTGACCCGGCACACCATGGCCTGCGGCTGGATCTGGCGCTGACCGATCTGGTGCCCGAGTTTTCGCGCAGTTATCTGCAGCAACTGATCGACTTGGGCAGCGTGCTTGTCAATGGCAAAGTCGTCAAGAAGGCATCGGCCAAGGTCAAGGCGGGAGATGTCGGCCAGATTGAACTGCGACCCACGCCGCAAAGCCAGGCCTTCAAGGCCGAGAGTCTGCCGCTCGACATCGTGTTTGAGGATGAATCGCTGCTGGTCATCAACAAGCCCGCCGGGCTGGTGGTGCACCCGGCGCCGGGTAACTGGAGCGGCACCTTGATGAATCGGCTGCTCGGCCACGACGCCCAGGCATTTAATTTGCCGCGCGCTGGCATCGTGCACCGGCTCGACAAAGACACCAGCGGCCTGATGGTGGTGGCGCGCACCCGCTTGGTGATGGACGCCCTGGTCCAGGCCATCGCGGCACGCACCGTCAAGCGCCAGTACCTGGCGCTGGCGCACGGCGCCTGGCAAGGACCGACGTTGCGGCAGGTGGACGCACCCGTTGGCCGTGACCCAGGCAACCGTTTGCGCATGGCGGTGGTCGATCTGTCCGTGAATGCAGGCAAGACCGCGCAGACCGACTTTGCCTGCCTGGCCACGGTGGACACAGGGTGTTTGCTCAAATGCACGCTGCACACGGGCAGAACGCACCAGATCAGGGTGCACCTGGCCTCGATCGGTCATGCCTTGGTGGCGGACCCGGTTTATGGTGGGGCAGCGGCTGCAGGCATGGCACGGCAAGCCTTGCATGCGGCCCGGCTGGCGTTTGATCACCCGGTCACCGGGCAGTCCTTGGTTTTCCGGGCGCCGCTACCACCCGATTTTGCGGCTGCGCTGGCGCACTGGGGCCTCAATTACAATAGCGCTTCTTTTTAGCCTGCCCTGCAGTGCGTTTGACGTGCCACCGATGACTTGTCGGTCCAGTTCACGTTTCCCAACTCTTGATGTGCCGCACCCTACAGGTGTGTTTTGACCGGAATTTGTCAACCATGAACGCGTTGGATGCCAAGCGCATCCTCGAATCTGCCTTGCTTTGTGCGCAGCAGCCTTTGCCTGTGCGGGACATGCGCGTCCTGTTCGGTGATGAGGTGACGGCTGCCACCATTGATGCCTTGCTGGTTGACTTGCAGGCAGACTGGGTAGAACGCGGCCTGGAACTGGTGTCGGTCGCCACCGGGTGGCGCTTTCAGAGTCGTCCGGACATCCGCGTTTATCTGGATCGTCTGCACCCGGAGAAGCCGCCGCGATACACCCGGGCCACCCTGGAAACCCTGGCCATCATTGCCTACAAGCAGCCGGTCACCCGCGGTGACATCGAGAATATCCGTGGCGTGACGGTCAATTCTCTTACCCTCAAGCAACTTGAAGACCGCGGCTGGGTCGAGGTCATCGGACACCGTGACACCATCGGCAGGCCGGCGCTTTTTGCCACCACGCGTCATTTTCTGGACGACCTCGGGCTGGACTCGCTGGACCAGCTGCCGCTGCTGACGTCACCCACCGGGGCCTCCGATGCGCTGGAAACCCTGCTGGCCAGCGAGTTGTCGACATCGGATATCGCACAGTTGACGGACATGCCAGCCAAAAGCTTGACACCCTCAGGCACCGCAGATCTCGACTGGTCTGATGACACCACCGCCAGCGCCAACTCTTTCGCACCCGCATCTGAACAGGACACACCATGACTGAACATTCCAACGAGCCCACCGTGCCCGCAGACGCACTCCCGGACGTGATCCGTTTTGAGGATGTTGTCTCCGGTGTCTTTGACGCGGTGGAGAGCACCGACGAGGCGGCGACGCTCAAACGGGTCTTGCCCCCGCAACCCGAGTCGCCCAAGCTGCACAAAGTGCTGGCCCAGGCGGGCATGGGGTCGCGCCTGGAGATGGAGCAAATGATCCTGGAAGGACGCATCACCGTGAACAACGAACCGGCGCATATCGGCCAGCGCGTTCAGTTTGGTGACCATGTCAAAGTCAATGGCAAGCCGATCCGCTTCAAGATCGCACCGCCACCGGCGCGTGTGCTGGCTTACCACAAGCCCGCGGGGGAAGTGGTCAGCCACGACGACCCGCAGAATCGGCCGACCGTCTTTCGCAAGTTGCCCAAGCTCTTTCAGGGCAAGTGGCAGTCTGTTGGTCGGCTTGACTTGAACACCGAAGGCTTGCTGCTGTTTACCAGCTCCGGTGAGCTGGCGAACAACCTGATGCACCCCCGGTTTGGTCTGGAGCGCGAATACGCTGTGCGGGTGCTGGGTGCGCTGACGCAGGAAGAAAAACACAAGCTGCTGGACGGTGTGCGCCTGGACGACGGCATGGCGCAGTTTGGTTCCATTGAAGACGGTGGCGGTGAAGGTTCCAACTGCTGGTACCGGGTGACCATTTCTGAAGGCCGCAACCGCGAGGTGCGTCGGATGCTGGAGTCGGTGGGGCATGCGGTCAGCCGGCTCATCCGTATCCGGTATGGCTCCATGGTGTTGCCGCGGGGACTGAAACGCGGCGCCTGGGTGGAGTTGGATGATGCGGACATTCGTCTGCTGACACGTGCTGCGCAAGCGCAAGGAGCCCATCCGCGGGAACCCGCCTCACTGCCCCCACCGGACAAGCGCAGTCGCACCGGGCGTCCTGCCAATGGGCCCCTGCGCGGTCCAGGCAAACCCGTGCGGGGGAGCGCCAATCGCGCCAAGCCACCAGGGCAGGGGGCCTCACCACAGCCGGATCCCCTGAAAACATCCTTGGGTTACATCGGTGCCGACAGCTTGTCCAGGCAACGGCAGGAGGCCGGCAAAAAGCGCTCCGGCGGTCCGGGCGCCGGGCGCCGGGCCGGTGGACGCAGCAGATGAGCCCACCCTTCAGGGCATAAGTCAGTCAGGCGCAGGTTAAGATCAAGGGCTTTGGTTGAATGACCAAAAATCACTTTTTATTCACAAGGAAATCCCATGGCTATCGAACGCACGCTCTCCATCATCAAACCCGACGCCGTTGCCAAAAACGTGATCGGCCAGATCTACGCCCGCTTTGAGGCCGCTGGCCTGAAGATTGTGGCCTCCAAAATGGCTCACCTGTCGCAACGCGAAGCGGAAGCCTTTTACGCCGTGCACAAAGACCGTCCTTTCTTCAAGGATCTGGTCAGCTTCATGATCTCGGGTCCGGTCATGATCCAGGCGCTGGAAGGTGAAAACGCCATCCTGAAAAACCGTGAACTGATGGGCGCCACCGACCCGAAAAAAGCCGCACCCGGTACCATCCGCGCCGATTTTGCTGACAGCATCGATGCCAACGCCGTGCACGGCTCCGACGCTGCCGAGACCGCCTGTGCCGAGGTGGCCTTCTTTTTCCCTGGCATGAACGTTTTTTCGCGCTGATCTCTGGCATGACCGTTGACCATTCACACGATGAACTCCACGCCCTGGCCAAGCGGCGTGAGACGATGCAGGTGCCTGGCTCAATGGTCAATCTGCTTGAGTTCGATCTTGAGGCTCTGACCGCTTTTTGTGAGCGGCTGGGTGAAAAGCGTTTTCGCGCCGTTCAGTTGTTTCGCTGGATCCACCAACGGGGGTGCACCAGTTTCGACGACATGAGTGACCTGGCCAAATCCTTGCGCGACAAGCTCAAGGGTGTGGCCTGTGTCCGCGCGATGGATGTTGTGTCGCAGCATGAATCTGCCGACGGCACCATCAAATGGCTGTTCGATGTGGGCGGTGGCAATGTCATCGAGTCGGTCTTCATTCCTGAAGACGATCGCGGCACGCTGTGTCTGTCTACCCAAGCCGGGTGCGCCATGGGCTGCCGGTTTTGCTCCACAGGCCACCAAGGCTTCAGCCGCAACCTGACCACTGGTGAGATCATCGGCCAGCTCTGGTTTGCCGAGCATTTTTTGCGCAAGCATCTGAAGCGTGATGAGCGGGTGATCTCCAACACCGTGATGATGGGCATGGGCGAACCGCTGCAAAACTACGCAGCGCTGGTTCCGGCGTTGAAAATGATGCTCGATGACCACGCCTATGGTCTGTCACGCCGACGTGTCACGGTGTCGACGTCGGGTCTGGTCAAGAAGCTGGAATTGCTCGGGCAGGACTGCCCGGTGGCGCTGGCGGTGTCTTTGCATGCCCCCAACAATGCGCTGCGTGATTACCTGGTGCCGCTCAACATCAAACATCCGCTGGAAGAGCTGATGCCTGCCTGTGTGAATTACCTGGCGCACGCGCCCAGAGACTTCATCACGTTTGAGTATTGCATGCTGGACGGTGTCAACGACAGTGATGCCCAGGCGCACGAGCTGGTGCAGTTGGTCAAGCACTACGGCCACTCGGTGTCCTGGTGCAAATTCAACCTGATTCCGTTCAACCCGTTTCCGGCCTCCGGCCTGCATCGCTCCAAGCCCGAGCGCGTGTTGGCGTTTGCCAAGGTACTGAGTGAAGCAGGCATCACCACCACGGTGCGCAAAACCCGTGGTGATGACATTGATGCGGCTTGTGGTCAGCTCGCTGGCGATGTGGTCGACCGCACCCGCGTCACCATCCGAATCGCCCGGCAACGCAGCGCCGAGCTGAATGCCGGCCTGGCGACCGATGCGAAAATCTGAACGATGAAAGCCACGATGAAGACTGTATGGACGCGTCGTCTTGACTGGTTGCTGGCAGGGTGTGTGTTGTGCAGCTGGATCACCCTCAGTGGTTGCGCCGGGCACGCCGGACTCACTTCAGCCAGTGAAAGGCATGACGACATCATCACCGAGTCTGACGAAACCGCCGAGCGCAAGCGGGCGCGGATTCGGGTCGAATTGGCCTTGGGTTATCTTGAGCAGGGCAAGCCAACCATTGCTCTGGACGAAATCAAACAAGCCATTTTGATTGATCCGACCTATTCGGACGCCTTCAGTCTGCGCGGTTTGATTTACATGCGGCTCAATGACTACGGCATTGCCGAAGAGAGTTTCAACAAAGCGCTCTCGCTCAAGCCGCGCGACGGCAACGTGTTGCACAACATGGGGTGGCTGAAGTGCCAGGATGGTCGTTATCCCCAGTCCATGGCCTATTTCAACCAGGCGCTGGCCAATCCGCTTTACCGCGAGCGGGCCAAAACACACATGGCGCAGGGCCTGTGTCAGATCAAGGCCGGTCAGCTGCCAGAGGCTGAGGCCAGTCTGGTCAAGTCTTACGAATATGACGCTGGCAACCCGGTGACGGGCTACAACCTGGCCAATGTTCTTTTTCAGCGGCGGGACAATGCGCGCGCACAGTTTTATATCCGTCGCCTGAACAACAGTGAGATGGCCAATGCTGAAACACTTTGGCTTGGCATCAAGATTGAACGCCGCATGGCCAATCTGGAGGCGATGAACCAGTTGGCGACGCAACTGGTCAAGCGTTTCCCCCAGTCCGAGCAAGCGGCGATGTACCAGCGTGGAGCGTTTGATGAGTGATCAAGTCCTTGGCGACCCTTTGCAGGACACTTCGGCCGACAAATCGCCTTCTCAGGCCGGTGCCATGCTCAGGGAAGCCCGTGAAGCCCAGGGCTTACACATTGCCGCGCTGGCGGTGGCGTTGAAAGTCACCGTCAAAAAGCTGGAGGCGCTGGAAGCGGGCCGGTTTGAAGAGTTGCCGGACATGGTGTTTGCCCGTTCGCTGGCGCTGAGCGTCTGCCGCTCCCTGAAGGTGGATCCCGCGCCGATCATGGCGAGTTTGCCGGAGTCTAAGCCCACCCCCTTCAAGGCGAAAGAAACCGACTTGAACACCACCTTCAAGGAGTCTGGCCCCGTGTCGCACCGGGGGTGGCAGGCGCAAATCTCGACCCCGCTTGGCTTGGCCGTTGTGTTCATCGTTGTGGCGATCAGCGCGATTGTGTTCTGGCCAAACAGGCCTTTGCTGGACGGTGAAGGCGCTTCGACGACCAGCGCATCGCTGCCACTCGCGTTCAACGAGCCGCCAACTGCCTTGCCAAGCGAAGTTGATGTCAGTGCGTCGGGCCCATCCGGCCTGGCTACACCCTTACCAGCGACAGGCCAGCAGGTGGCTGCGCTGGCTGCCCCGCCCGCTGTGCCGGTGAGCAATGTTGAAGCGGTGGCGTCGACCGGACCAGCGGCCACGTTGGACCCGCAAGCGTCAGCACCTTCGGCTGTGCTGGAGCTCAGTGGTCTTGGTGAGTCATGGGTTGAAGTGACGGATGCAACGGGTCAGTCCAAATTGCGCAGGATCATCCTCAATGGCGAGATGATCCGTGTGGCCGGACAATTGCCGCTGTCCGTGACTGTCGGACGCGCCGATAGGGTGTCCGTGGCGGTGCGTGGCAAGCCGCTCGATCTGACGCCGCTGGCCCGAGACAATGTTGCCCGATTTGAGGTGAAGTGATGCATATTCCCACGCCGATTGCTGAAGCCAACGCGCAAGGCAGAACAACCCGCCAGGCCAAGGTGGTCTGGGGCAGCCGGATCGTCACGGTGGGCGGTGACGCCCCCGTGCGACTCCAGTCCATGACCAACACCGACACGGTGGACGTCATCGGCACCGCCATCCAGGTCAAGGAACTGGCGCTGGCGGGCTCCGAGATGGTTCGTTTAACTGTCAACACGCCCGAGGCAGCACAGGCCGTGCCGCATATTCGCGAGCAACTGGACCGCATGGGCGTCGACGTGCCGCTCGTTGGCGATTTCCATTACAACGGCCACCGCTTGTTGACCGAGTTTCCCGACTGTGCCCAAACCTTGTCCAAATACCGGATCAACCCCGGCAATGTGGGCAAAGGCGACAAACGCGACCGGCAATTCGGCCAGATGATTGAAGCGGCCGTGCGCTGGAACAAAGCGGTGCGCATTGGTGTCAACTGGGGCAGCCTCGACCAGGCCTTGCTGGCTGATTTGATGGACCAGAACAGCCGCCGTGCGGTGCCATGGGGCGCCAAGCCGGTGATGTACGAGGCCTTGATCACCTCCGCCCTGGATTCCGCGCAACAGGCGGTGGAACTGGGCCTGGACCCGAACCAGATCATCCTGTCGTGCAAAGTCAGCGGTGTGCAGGATCTGATTTCGGTGTACCGGGAGCTTGCCAAACGTTGCAACTACGCCTTGCACCTGGGCCTGACCGAGGCGGGCATGGGCACCAAAGGCGCTGTGGCGTCGGCTGCGGCGCTGTCGGTCCTGTTGCAGGAAGGTATCGGCAACACCATCCGGGTGTCATTGACGCCGCAACCCGGCGAGTCCCGCACGCAAGAAGTCGTGATTGCCGCCGAGATTTTGCAAGCGCTGGAGCTGCGCTCGTTTGTGCCCAGCGTCACAGCCTGTCCCGGTTGCGGCCGCACCACCAGCACGACGTTTCAGGAACTGACCCAACGCATCGAAGAGTACCTGCGGGCCCAGATGCCACAGTGGCGCAGCAAGTACCCAGGTGTCGAAAAGATGAAGGTCGCTGTCATGGGCTGCATCGTGAACGGCCCGGGCGAGAGCAAACAGGCCGACATCGGCATCAGCTTGCCTGGCACGGGCGAGGCACCGGCCGCGCCGGTCTTTATTGACGGTGAAAAGCGCATGACCCTGCGTGGGGATGCCATTGCTCAGGAATTCCAGGCCATTGTTGAAGACTATGTTGAAAAGCGCTTTGGTGCCAACGCCGCAGCCAAAGTCTGATTGTTCGTTCCATG
Organism: Rhodoferax sp. U2-2l; assembly: GCF_020594515.1. Lineage (GTDB taxonomy): Bacteria > Pseudomonadota > Gammaproteobacteria > Burkholderiales > Burkholderiaceae_C > Rhodoferax. The sequence goes on along the minus strand of NZ_JAJCTH010000014.1, from coordinate 94,451 downwards.
ATTGACAAAGTACCCACCCCAACCGCCAACAAACTGACTGCCGTCAAAGGCATGAATGACCTGCTGCCGCCAGATTCGGCCACGGTCGAATGGTTGGAAGCCAAAGTGCGCGGCCTGATGGCCCGTTTTGCCTATCGCAACATCCGCACCCCCATCGTGGAGCGCACACCCCTGTTCGTCCGCGGCTTGGGCGAGGTCACCGACATCGTCGAGAAAGAGATGTACTGCTTTGACGACCGGCTCAACGGCGACCCGTTGACGCTGCGCCCGGAAGCCACAGCGGGCGTGGTGCGCGCGGCCATCGAACACAGTCTGTTGTATGACGGCGGCAAGCGCCTCTATTACATGGGGCCGATGTTTCGGCACGAGCGCCCGCAAAAAGGGCGTTACCGGCAGTTTGACCAGATTGGTGCCGAGGCGCTGGGTTTTCCTGGCGCGGACGTGGATGCCGAGCTGATTTTGATGGCCACCGCCTTGTGGGCAGAGATCGGCTTGACCGATGTGCGGCTCGAACTCAACAGCCTGGGCCAACCACCCGAGCGCCTGGCACACCGGCAAGCCCTGATCGCCTATTTGGAACAGAACATCGCGCTGCTCGATGAAGAAGCGCGCAGGCGGCTTCACAGCAACCCCTTGCGCATTCTGGACACCAAAAATCCGCACATGCAGAGCCTGGTCAACGCGGCGCCCAAGTTGCTGGACTTTTTGGGCGAGGCGTCGTTGGCGCATTTCAGCACCCTGAAGGCCATCCTGGACGCCAATGGCGTCGCTTACACGGTGAATCCCCGGCTGGTGCGCGGTATGGACTACTACAACCTGACGGTTTTTGAGTTCACCACCGATCGCCTGGGGTCGCAAGGCACGGTCTGTGCGGGCGGTCGTTATGACTATTTGTTCGAGCAGTTGGGTGGCAAGCCGACCCCGGCGATCGGTTGGGCTTTGGGTGTCGACCGCGTTTTGGAACTGGCCAAAACGGCCGGACGCCTGGGGACGGCCGCGCCGCTGGACGCCTATGCGATCGTCACAGACGTGGCGGCCATGCCCATGGTTCTGTCAACACTTCAAGCCTTGCGAAACTCAGGCATCAGTGTCCAGATGCACGCCAGTTCAGCCGATGGCATGGGCAGCATGAAAAGCCAATTCAAGCGCGCTGACACCAGTGGCGCACGTTATGCGCTGATCTTCGGGACCGACGAGGTGGCATCACAACAGGTCACCGTCAAACCTCTGCGTGATGCTGGCACTGCGCAAGTGACCCGCTCCCTGGCCGACTTGGCCGCCTGGGCCCCAACCCTACAATCCTGCGTTTAGCGAAGCACGACATGGCAAATCATTTGGATCTTGAAGAACAGGAACAGCTTGACCAACTCAAGCATTTCTGGAAGCAATACGGCAATGCCATCACCTGGGCATTGATCGCCGTTCTGTCGGCGTTTGCCGCCTGGAATTTTTACAACTATTGGCAGCGCAGCCAGGCCAACCAGGCCGCAGCCTTGTTTGATGAGGTGGAGCGCTCCATCCAGTCTGGCGACACGGCCAAGATTGACCGCGTTTTTTCCGACATGAAGGAGCGCTTTGCTTCCACCACCTATGCCCAACAGTCCGGGCTGCTGGCAGCCAGACACTATGCCACGGCAGGCAAGCCGGACGAAGCCAAAGCGGCGCTGGGTTGGGTGGCTGAAAAATCGGCAGACGCGGGTTATCAGGCGGTGGCCAAACTCAGGCTGGCCGGGTTGTTGATGGATGCCAAGGACTTGGACGGCGCTTTAAGCCAACTGGGTGGCGCGTTTCCAACCGGGTTCGAAGCCCTGGTCGCGGACCGCACTGGCGACATCCTGACGCTGCAAGGTAACACGGCCAAAGCCATCGAGCAGTATCAAAAAGCCTACAAGGCGTTTGAGCCGCGTACCGAATACCGGCGCCTGGTCGAAGTCAAACTCAATGCCCTGGGTGTTGATGTGCAGAGCAATACGCCGGTGGATGCCGCGCAAGGAAAGTAAGCCATGATCTCCCATTCCCCTGTCAGTCGGCTCGCCAAGCTGGGCCTGAGTGTGTTTTTGGTTGGCGTACTCGGCGCCTGCGCCAGTGGCTCCAGCGCGCCGCGCCCGGCGGAACTGGGTGCCAACCCCGCGCTGCTGGGTGTTCGAACGGCCTGGACAACCCCGGTTGGAAAAGTTGACTTCCCGCTGTCCGTCCACACCACACCGACGACAGTCACCCTGGCAAGTTCTGAAGGCGTGGTGACCTCTTTGGACGCCCGAACCGGTGCCGTGTTGTGGCGCAACAATGTGGGTGCACCCATTGCCGCCGGGGTTGGCAGTGATGGGCAATACGCTGCGGTGGTGACCCGCAACAACGAACTGGTGACGATGGCGGGCGAGCGTGAGCTTTGGCGCTCGCGTCTGGCCAGTCAGGTTTTTACTGCCCCGCTGGTCGCCGGACAACGCGTCTTTGTTTTGGGTGCGGACCGGGTCGTGTCCGCCTTTGACGCTGTCAGTGGCAAAAAACTATGGGTCAATCAGCGACCGGGCGAAGCTCTGGTGTTGCGCCAGGCCGGGGTTTTGATGGCGGTTAACAACACCTTGGTGGTTGGCCTGGCCGGGCGCCTGGTCGGACTCAATCCGCTCAATGGCACGGTGATCTGGGATGCGCCCGTTGCCACCCCGCGTGGCACCAACGACATTGAACGACTGGTGGACCTGGTGGCAGGGGTCAGCCGTGCCGCCAATGTGGTGTGTGTGCGTGCCTTCCAAACGGCCGCTGCTTGCGTCAACACCGACCGTGGTTCGGTGATCTGGAAGCAGGCGGCCTCTGGTGCGGTGGGTCTGCATGGTGATGAGCAGCAAGTATTCGGTGTTGAAGACGATGGCAAGTTGCTCGCCTGGAAATTGACCGGCGGCACCGAGGTGTGGCGCTCCGAACGCTTGCGTTATCGGCAGCTGACGGCGCCGCTGGTGCTGGGTCGGTCGGTGGTCACAGGCGACGCCACGGGCTTGCTGCATTTCATGTCGCGCGTGGATGGCACCCCGCTGACCCGTTTGACCACTGACGGGTCGGCCATCGCCGCAACACCCGCCGTGGCGGGCACCACGCTGGTGGCCGTCACGCGCAATGGCACAGTGTTCGGCTTTCAGCCCGAATAATGCGAGACCTATCCTCATGAAGCCCGTATTGGCCCTGGTGGGCCGCCCCAATGTGGGCAAGTCGACACTGTTCAACCGGTTGACCAAATCGCGTGATGCCATCGTGGCTGACTATTCCGGATTGACGCGTGATCGTCATTACGGCAACGGCAAGCACACGGGACATGAATTCATCGTGATTGACACCGGCGGCTTTGAGCCTGACGCAACCAGCGGCATCTACAAAGAAATGGCCAAGCAGACCCGGCAGGCCGTGGCCGAAGCCGACGTCGTGATTTTTGTGGTCGATGCGCGTGGCGGCGTGTCGGCGCAAGACCATGACATTGCCAATTACCTGAGGCGGTTGGGCAAAAACTGCCTGTTGGTCGCCAACAAGGCCGAAGGCATGCTCGAAGGTGCCCAATTGGTCGAGTTCTACGAGTTGGGCCTGGGTGAAGTCCTGCCGGTGTCAGCCGCGCACGGGCAGGGCATCCGCTCCTTGCTGGACCTGGCGCTCAAGCCTTTGAACCTGGAAGAGGGCGCTGACGACGACGAAGCGGCGCCCGGCGTGATCAAACTGGCAGTGGCGGGCCGACCCAACGTCGGCAAGTCCACCCTGATCAACGTCTGGCTGGGCGAGGAACGTCTGGTCGCCTTTGATCTGCCCGGCACCACTCGGGACGCTATTTCGGTGCCGTTCGAGCGCGAAGGCCAGAAATTCGAGTTGATTGACACCGCCGGGTTACGCCGTCGTGGCAAGGTTTTTGAAGCCATTGAGAAGTTCTCGGTGGTCAAAACCCTGCAAGCCATCGAGTCGGCCAACGTGGTGCTGCTACTGATTGACGCCACGCAAGGGGTGACCGACCAGGACGCCCACATCGCGGGCTACATCCTGGAAAACGGTCGTGCCGTGGTGCTGGCCGTCAACAAATGGGATGCGGTCGACGACTACCAGCGGGAGCTGGTGAAGCGCTCCATCGAGACGCGCTTGGCGTTTTTGAAGTTTGCCAACATGCACCTGATTTCTGCCCAAAAACGTCAGGGCTTGGGGCCACTGTGGGCGTCCATCATCCAGGCCTACAAGGCGGCCAACTGCAAGATGTCCACGCCCGTGTTGACGCGCCTGTTGTTGGAATCGGTGCAGTTTCAAAGCCCGAAGCGCTCGGGCATGTACCGGCCCAAGCTGCGCTACGCGCACCAGGGCGGCATGAACCCGCCGATCATCGTGATCCACGGCAATTCACTGGAACATGTGACCGATGCCTACAAACGTTTTCTGGAAGGCCGATTTCGCCAGGCCTTCGATCTGGTCGGCACACCGCTGCGCATCGAACTGAAAACATCCGCCAATCCGTTTGCGGACAAAGCTGACTGAAGTGTCAGGTTTTAGTGACATATTTATTGTGGATATCGTCGTTCTGAAGCCGATGCGGCGGATGGCTGTGGTATCGTGGCCCCCTCTTTAATTATCCGAACACGGAGAATATCGTGAACAACAAAGGTCAACTTTTACAAGACCCGTTTCTCAACACGCTGCGTCGGGAACACGTTCCTGTATCCATTTATCTGGTCAACGGCATCAAGCTTCAGGGTCAGATCGAATCCTTCGATCAGTACGTGGTGTTGCTGCGCAATACCGTCACCCAAATGGTTTACAAACATGCCATCTCGACCATCGTTCCAGGTCGTGCGGTCAATTTCTCTGCCACTGAGGGTGACCAACCTGCCACCGCCTAACAGCATCAAGGCACCCACCTTGCTGGTGGGTGTTGATTTTGGCCTCCCCAACTTTGACGTCGAGCTCCAAGAGCTCGGACTGCTGGCACAGACTGCGGGCTTGACGCCTGTGGCGAGGGTGACCTGCAAGCGCAGGGCGCCCGATGCGGCGCTGTTCATTGGCAGCGGCAAGGCAGATGAAATCAAATTGCTGGCCACCCAGTTGGGTGTCCAGGAAATTCTGTTTGACCAAAGCCTGAGTCCGGCGCAGCAACGCAATCTGGAGCGCCATCTGGAGTTGCCTGTCAACGACCGGACGCTGCTCATTCTGGAGATCTTCGGTCAGCGCGCGCGCAGCCATGAAGGCAAACTTCAGGTGGAACTGGCGCGGCTGCAGTACCTCAGCACCCGCCTGGTGCGTCGCTGGTCGCACCTGGAGCGGCAAAGCGGCGGCATCGGGCTGCGCGGCGGCCCGGGCGAGACACAGATTGAGCTCGATCGCCGCATGATTGGCGACAACATCAAACGCATCAAAGAGCGGCTGGCCAAGGTCAAGCGACAGCGCCACACCCAGCGCCGTCAGCGCGACCGGCGTGACACGTTCACGATCTCGCTGGTCGGCTACACCAATGCCGGCAAATCGACCCTGTTCAACACCCTGGTGAAAGCGCGTGCCTATGCGGCCGACCAGTTGTTTGCCACGCTGGATACCACCACGCGGCAGCTGTATCTGGGCGATGTGGGGCGGATGATTTCGCTCTCGGATACCGTGGGTTTCATTCGTGACTTGCCACACGGCCTGATCGACGCCTTTCAGGCCACGCTGCAAGAGGCGGTGGACGCCGATCTGCTGCTGCATGTGGTGGACTGCGCCAGTGACACCTACCTGAATCAGATCGCTGAAGTGCAGGGCGTCCTGAAGGAAATTGGCGCCGGTGACATTCCCCAGATTCTGGTCTTCAACAAGCTCGATGCCCTCGACGACACGCGTCGTCCGCCCGTGCTGCAAGATGTGTATGACCTAGGGGGTGTGCCGACCCCGCGTATTTTTCTGAGTGCCCAGGATGGCGAGGGCGTGGCTGCGCTGCGCCAGTTGCTCACCGAGGCGGTGCGCGCCAGGCGCCCAGCGGTGTCTGTGGCCACGGATTTCCCTCCAGACCATGAGGCTGCCGACTGATTCGGCACAATCGATCCCTATTAGATTAAAGCTGCTGCGATGAAACTTCAATTACCGACCTTTAGCCTGGCGCTTTTGCCGCGACGCCTTCAGGGAATGTTCAACCTCAATGACCCACGCTGGGGCCGCGGCGACGACAAACCCGCTGACAACGCGGGTGGCGATGACAACAAGCCAGCGCCGACCGGGGTGGAGCCACCTCGCAACGGTGACCGCCAACCGCGTGGGGGCCCAACACAAGGGCCGCCGGACCTGGATGAATTGTGGCGTGATTTCAACCGCAAGCTGGGTGGCCTGTTTGGCAACGGCAAGCCAAACGGGCGTGGCCCTGGCGGTGGCGATTCGGGTGGCGGCAGGGGCGGTCCAGGCAACTTCCAGCCGGACATGAAAACGGCTGGCATTGGCGCCGGGTTGATCGCCGGCGTGGCGGTTCTGATTTGGCTGGGCACGGGTTTCTTCATTGTCCAGGAAGGTCAGCAGGCTGTGATCACCCAGTTCGGCAAGTACCACAGCTCTGTGGGTGCGGGTTTCAATTGGCGCCTGCCATATCCGATACAACGCCATGAGCTGGTGTTTGTGACCCAAATCCGTTCCGTGGATGTGGGCCGCGATGCCATCATCAAGGCCACCGGCTTGCGTGAATCGGCCATGCTGACCGAAGACGAAAACATCGTCGAAATCAAGTTTGCGGTGCAATACCGCTTGAATGATGCACGCGCCTTCCTGTTCGAGAGCCGTAACCCGGCCGATGCGGTGGTGCAAGCGGCTGAGACCTCGGTGCGTGAAGTGGTCGGCAAGATGCGCATGGACAGCGCGTTATCTGACGAACGTGATCAGATCGCGCCCCGGGTGCGTGAGCTGATGCAGAAAATTCTGGACCGCTACAAGGTCGGTATCGAGGTGGTGGGGATCAACTTGCAGCAAGGCGGTGTGCGTCCGCCGGAGCAGGTCCAGGCCGCTTTCGACGATGTGCTCAAAGCCGGGCAAGAGCGTGAACGTGCCAAAAACGAAGCCCAGGCCTACGCAAATGACGTGATCCCGCGCGCGGTGGGTGCCGCATCGCGCCTGAAAGAAGAAGCTGACGCCTACAAATCCCGCATCGTGGCGCAGGCGCAAGGTGATTCACAGCGGTTCAAATCGGTGCTGGCTGAGTACCAGAAGGCCCCTCAGGTCACCCGTGACCGGATGTACATCGACGCCATGCAGCAGATTTACAGCAGCGTGACCAAGGTGATGGTTGACTCCAAACAAGGGTCCAACCTGCTTTACTTGCCGTTGGACAAGATCATCCAAATGACCGGACAGGTGTCGCAAGAGGTGACTGCGGTGCCAGCGGCGGCGCCGCCTGCCACTGTGCCAGACACCACGACCAGTGCCGCCGATGCCCGTGCCCGCGACGCTGCGCGTGCCCGCACGCGTGATACCCGCTAGGAGTTAACTGATGAATCGCTTAGGTTTTATTTTTTCGACCCTGTTGCTCCTGGTGGCTCTGGGAGCATCGACCCTGTTTGTGGTGGATCAGCGCCAGTTTGGCGTGGTGTATGCGCTGGGGCAAATCAAGGAAGTCATCACCGAACCCGGCCTGAATTTCAAGCTGCCGCCGCCGTTCCAGAACGTGTCCTACATCGACAAGCGTTTGCTCACCCTCGACAGTACCGACAACGAGCCGGTGCTCACGGCTGAGAAACAACGGGTGGTCATTGATTGGTACGTGCGTTGGCGCATCTCTGAGCCCACTGAGTACATCCGCAACGTGGGGACCAACGAGGCCGCTGGCGCCAGCCAGCTCAACCGGGTGGTTCGCAACGCGTTTCAGGAAGAAATCAACAAACGCACCGTGAAAGAACTTTTGTCCCTCAAGCGTGAAGCGCTGATGGATGACGTCAAGAACGAAGTGCTGACCCAAGTGCGCGGTGCCAAACCCTGGGGGATCGATGTGGTGGACGTCCGTATCACGCGGGTTGACTACGTGGATGCCATCACCGAATCGGTTTACCGCCGCATGGAGGCCGAGCGCAAACGGGTGGCCAACGAATTGCGTTCCACCGGCGCTGCGGAAGGTGAAAAAATCCGCGCCGATGCCGATCGCCAGCGCGAGGTGACGGTGGCCAATGCCTACCGTGACGCTCAGAAGATCAAGGGCGAGGGCGACGCAGAAGCCGCACGCACCTACACCGAAGCCTTTGGTCGTGACCCGCAATTTGCCCAGTTCTACCGCAGTCTGGACGCCTACAAGGCCAGCTTCGCCACCAAGGGCGACGTGATGGTGCTGGACTCCAGCAGTTCCGACTTTTTCAAGACCATGCGCGGCGGCGCATCTGCCAACACCAGCAAATAAGCATGGAGGCCGGCCTGAACAGCACCACGTTCTGGCTGGCCATTGGCCTGGTGTTGCTGGTGGAAGGGTTCATGCCTTTTGTGTCGCCTTCCACCTGGCGACAGACGTTTTCCCAGATTCTTCGCCTCACGGACGGCCAACTGCGTTTCTTCGGCTTGATCAGTTTGGTGCTGGGCCTGCTGCTGATTTGGTGGCTGGTCTGAGTCAGCTGGCGGCATTCGCCCGGTAGAATTCAGGTTTTAACAGCCTCCCAAAATACACATGTCTGCTTGGGTCCTGCCGGATCACATTGCCGATGTCCTGCCGTCTGAAGCACGGCACATCGAAGAATTACGTCGAGATCTGCTGGATGCGGCGCGTTGTTATGGCTACGAGTTGGTCATGCCGCCGTTGCTGGAGCATCTTGAATCGCTGTTGACCGGTGCCGGTGTGGCACTCGATTTGCAAACCTTCAAGCTGGTTGACCAGCTCTCCGGGCGCATGATGGGCCTGCGCGCCGACAGCACGCCCCAGGTTTCCCGCATCGACGCGCATTTGCTTAACCGCAGCGGTGTCACGCGCCTGTGTTATTGCGGCCCGGTGTTGCACACCTTGCCCGCAGGCCCCCATGCGACGCGTGAACCCTTGCAGTTTGGTGCCGAAATTTATGGCCACGCCGGTCTGGAAGCCGACATCGAGGTTTTGACCTTGGCGCTGGACTGCCTCAAGGCCGCCAAGTTGGAGAATCCCAGCGTCGACCTGGCCGATGCGCGCCTGATCAAAGCCATGTTGTCGGGCCTGTCCCTGGGCGCCACCCAGCTCGCTGCTTTGTACGCGGCCTTGGCGGTCAAAGACAGCCCGGAGCTGGCCTCACTGACGCGTGATTTGCCAGCCCACATTCGCCAGGGTTTGTTGACCTTGGTGCAGCTGTATGGTGACGCTTCGGTTCTGGATGAGGCCCAAAAGACCCTTCCGCCACTACCCGGTGTGGCCGATGCGCTACAGAATTTGAAACAACTTGCCAGCCACTTGTCGGGTGTCCGGGTGACCTTTGACTTGGCTGACCTGCGAGGTTACGCCTATTACACCGGCTCTCGGTTCGCCATCTATGCGCCAGGCGGCAGTGGCGCCTTGGCGCGTGGTGGGCGTTATGACCAGGTGGGTGCGGTGTTTGGCCGCAACCGACCGGCTGCAGGTTTCAGCCTGGATCTGAAAACCCTGGTGAGTGCCGTGCCTGCGCGGCCGCTGCAAGCGGCCATTCGCGCACCATGGCGCAACGAGCCGACGCTGGCTGGCGCTATTGCATCTTTACGTTCACGCGGCGAGGTGGTGGTGTGTGAACTGCCAGGCCATGAGAGTGAAGTAGATGAATTCCATTGCGACCGCGAACTCGTCGAGTCTGCCGGGCAATGGCTTGTACAAACAATTTGACTGAAACCAAGCGGAACAACATGACTGCAATCAAAGGACGTAATGTGGTGGTCGTCGGCACCCAGTGGGGCGACGAGGGCAAAGGCAAACTGGTGGACTGGCTCACCGAAAGCGCCCAGGGCGTGGTGCGTTTTCAGGGCGGTCACAACGCCGGCCACACGCTGGTGATCAACGGCATCAAGACCGCCTTGCACCTGATTCCCAGCGGCATCATGCGCCCGGGCATCAAGTGTTACATCGGCAACGGTGTGGTGCTCTCGGCAGCCAAACTGTTTGACGAAATTGCCGGGCTGGAAAAGGTTGGTGTCGAGCTGCGCTCGCGCCTGCGTGTCAGTGAAGCCTGTCCGCTGATCCTGCCGTTCCACGCGGCTCTTGACGTGGCCCGTGAGGCCGCACGCGAGCAGGGTGGGGTGGAGAAGATCGGCACCACCGGCCGCGGCATCGGCCCGGCCTACGAGGACAAGATTGCCCGCCGTGCCCTGCGTGTGCAGGACATGAAGTTCCCCGAGCGTTTTGCCAAAAAACTGCGTGAATTGCTGGACCTACACAACCACGTGTTGACCACCTACCTGAACTCGCGCAGCTTCGACTTCGGCCCTGTGCTGGCCCCGTACATGAAAGACGGTGAGGTGCAGTTCCAGCCGGTGTATGACGAAGCGATGCGCCATGCCGAACTGCTCAAGCCGATGATGGCCGATGTGTCGCGCGAGTTGAACGACGCCCACCTCAATGGTGAAAACTTGTTGTTTGAAGGCGCCCAGGGCACGCTGCTGGATGTGGATCACGGCACCTACCCGTTTGTCACCTCCAGCAACTGCGTGGCGGGTAACGCTGCCGCCGGTTCAGGCGTTGGCCCGGGTTTGTTGCATTACGTGCTGGGCATCACCAAAGCCTATTGCACCCGGGTCGGTGGTGGCCCGTTCCCGACCGAACTCGACTGGGAAGTGGAAGGCACGCCGGGTTACCACATGAGCACCGTGGGCGCTGAAAAAGGCGTGACCACCGGGCGCAGCCGCCGTTGCGGCTGGTTTGATGCCGCGCTGCTCAAACGCTCAGCCCAGGTCAATGGTCTGACCGGTCTGTGTATCACCAAGCTCGATGTGCTCGATGGCCTCAAAGAGTTGAAACTTTGCACCGGCTACATGCTTGACGGTGAACTCACCGACATCCTGCCGATGGGCGCGGACGACATCGCCCGCTGCGAGCCGGTGTATGAAACTTTGGAAGGCTGGAGCGACAGCACCGTGGGTGTCACCCAATATGACAAGCTGCCCACCGCCGCGCGGTTGTATCTGCAGCGCATCGAGCAGGTCACCGGTGTGCCGATCCATGTGGTGTCGACCAGCCCGGACCGCGACCACACCATCATGATGCGTCACCCGTTCCTGGCGGATTAAACGGTCAGCCATTGATCGCCAAGTTTTCAATTTATATAAATAATCGGCCTCTGGCCCTTATACCTGTTGCGTAAGCAGCTATTTTTGCAGGAGCATATCCATGTTGACAGAAGACGGCAAACACCTGTATGTGAGCTACGACGAGTACAACAATCTGATCGAAAAACTCGCCATCAAGGTGTTTCAGTCGGGCTGGCAGTTTGACACCATCCTGTGCCTGGCACGGGGTGGCATGCGCCCGGGCGACGTGCTCTCACGCGTGTTTGACAAACCGCTGGCCATCATGTCCACCAGTTCCTACCGCTCCGAAGCCGGCACGGTGCAGGGCAAGCTCGACATCGCTCACTACATCACCACGCCCAAGGGTCAGATTGCTGGCAAAGTGTTGCTGGTGGACGACCTGGCCGACTCCGGCCACACCCTGAACAAGGTGATCGAAGAGCTCAAGAACAACTACAAACCGATCACCGAGTTGCGCAGCGCGGTGATCTGGACCAAGGCGATCTCGATCTTCACACCCGACTACTGCGTGGATTACCTGCCGACCAACCCGTGGATTCACCAGCCTTTTGAAGGCTACGACAACATGCGCCCGGAACAGCTCATCCAGAAGTGGAGCGTTTGATCGCCAACCTTTGATTTGTCAGGCTTTTGAGATATTGAACGAGGGCACCATGCCTGTTTCCAGCACCGACCTGATTCACCACAATTATGTGCCGCCAGCCGGTTTTGCCGCACCCCAACCCGGTGTTTTCAAAGCATCCACCGTGTATTTCCCCAATGTGGCGGCGATGCGGCAGTTTGAGTGGAAAGACAAGTCGGCCTACACCTACGGCCTGCACGGCACGCCCACCAGCTACACCCTGGAGGAGCGCCTGTGCACGCTGGAGGGTGGCAAGCAATGCCTTTTGGTGCCCAGCGGCCTGGCGGCCATTGCGACCGTCGCCCTGGCCCTTCTTCGAAGCGGTGACGAGGTACTGATACCCGACAACGCCTACGGCCCCAACAAAGCCCTGGCCGAGGGCGAACTTTCGCACTGGGGCATCACTCACCGGTTTTACAACCCACTCCACCCGCAAGACCTGGCCGCCAAGATCACACCCCAAACCCGGCTGGTGTGGCTGGAAGCAGCGGGCTCGGTCACGCTGGAGTTTCCTGACCTGCTCGAGCAGGTGCGCATCTGCAAAGCGGCGGGGGTGATCTGCGCGCTGGACAACACCTGGGGCGCTGGCTTGGCATTTGCGCCGTTTGACCTGCAACCCGGTTCCAAAACACCGCTGGCGGTGGATATCAGTGTGCACGCGCTCACCAAATACCCGAACGGCGGCGGTGATGTGCTGATGGGCAGCATCGTCACCCAGGATGATGCCCTGCACATGCGGCTCAAGCTGTGCCATATGCGCCTGGGGCTGGGTGTGGCGGCCAATGATGTGGAATCGGTGTTGCGTGGCCTACCGAGCCTCAAATTGCGCTACACGGCACACGACGAAGCCGCCCGCGCCCTGGCGCAATGGTGTCTGACGCGGCCCGAATTCGCCCAGGTGCTGCACCCGGCGCTGGCCAATTCGCCGGGGCACCGCCATTGGCAGGTGCTCTGCCAAGGCGGGCCAGGTACGGCGGCGGGGCTGTTCAGTGTGATCTTCAAACCCGACTACACCCAAGCACAGGTGGACGCCTTTTGTGATGGCTTGAAGTTGTTTGAGATTGGCTACAGTTGGGGCGGCCCGGTCAGTCTGGTGATGCCGTACCAACTAGTCAGCATGCGCACCCACTGGCCCGAGCACCTTGCGCGCGGCACGCTGGTGCGGTTTTCCATCGGCCTGGAATCGGTGGAAGATTTGCGTGCCGACCTGGCAGCCGCGCTGCGGTTGCTGGCCTGACGCCTGCAGTTAAAATCACGCCCTTAACTTGAAAGATCACATTGGCAACACCTAATTACGGCTACGAGAAGCGTCAGAAAGAACTGGCCAAAAAGAAGAAAAAAGAGGAAAAACTGAAGGAAAAAGCCCAGCGCAAGGTGGGTGATTCCGCGCCCGGCGATGACCATGCCGAGCCGACAGCGCCCACCGACGAGTCCGGCCAACCGGTCTGATCAAGCGCCGCCAACGTCAGACTGGCACGCTCAGTTTTTCAGCAGGATCTGAGCGGCTAGATTGGTCATCGCTCCCATGGAGCGGTCCGCAGGTGCCACACGGGTTGCTTCCTTGAATAAAACAAAATTGCGCAGCATCGACGCCATGTAAGCGGGGTCGTAATGCTGGGTCAACAAGTCCTGCACCACCTGCGGCAACTGCCCTGAGCGCGCCAGCGTCATCCAGCCCTCGACCAGCGCACGGCCTCGTAGCGGGATCAACACCGCCAAGCGGTCACACAAAAAGTCCACGTCGCGTACCAGATGGTCGTAATCTTCGATCAGCAGCGCCACCCGCTCCGTGTCTGGCAGCTGCAGATTCAGGCACGGGCTGTGGCGTATGGCCTCGACCAGGCTGGCGGGCACCGACACATTGCCCACCTTTTTGCTCTCGCTCTCGACAAACACCGGGCGGGCTGTGTCAAAACCCCGCAGTGCGTCCCAGATCAGCGTATCAAAGTGCTTCTGGCTGGGCTGCGCTAGGCCCGGAATCGCCCCCAGCACCGAACTGCGATGGTTGGCCAGCGCTTCCAGGTCCAGCACCTGGGCGCCCTGGTTGCTGAGCGCCTGCAGCAAGCGGGTTTTGCCCGAACCTGTGGGCCCGCACACGACCTGAAAACGCAAGCGGGGCACGATGCGGTCCACGTCTTCCAACATGGCCGCGCGAAATGCCTTGTAGCCACCTTCCACCAGCGTGACCCGAAACCCAATCTGACTCAGAATCAACGAGAGCGCGCCGCTGCGCTGACCGCCACGCCAGCAGTAGGCCAGTGGTTTCCAGTCCTTGGGCTTGTCGATCACCTCGCGCTCGATGTGGGCGGCGATGTTGCGTGCGGCGAGGGCAGCGCCACGTTTGCGGGCCTCAAACGGGTTGACCTGTTTGTAAAGGGTGCCAATCTGGATGCGTTCGGCGTCGTTGAGCGTCGGCCAGTTCATGGCACCGGGCAGGTGATCCAAGGCAAATTCGGCTTCGCTGCGGGCGTCGATCACGGTGTCGAACTCGGCCAGTCGGCCGATCAACTCGGCGGCGGCGATTGGCGTCAGACTCATGGCAGTCCTTTTTTGAGTTCGGGCCAGACATTGGCCAGGATCAGCGGGTGCGCGGCTTCCAGCGGGTGAATGCGGTCGGGTTGAAACCACTTCAGGCTGTCGGGCACATCGGCCAAGCCCTTGAGCATGAACGGTACCAGGCCCGTCTTGCGTGCCCGGGCGACATCCACATACACCTGGGCAAAACGGTCACTGTACGCACGCCCGTAATTGGGCGGCACCTGCATGCCCAGCAGCAGCACTTTGGCGCCCGCTGCCTGAGCCGCTTGGGTCATGGCACTCAAGTTGTCCTGCGTCTGTTGCATCGGCAAGCCGCGCAGGGCGTCATTGGCACCCAGTTCAATCACCACCAGGGTCGGGCGGTGGCTGGCCAGCAGTGCCGCCAGCCGGGCCCGCCCGCCGGCCGTGGTGTCGCCGCTGATGCTGGCATTGATCACTCTGGCCGGGATCTTTTCGGAAGCCAACTTCTTCTCCAGCAGCGCCACCCAGCCACTGCCCCGTTTGAGACCATATTCGGCGCTCAGCGAATCACCCAGCACCAAGACGGTCGTGCCTGTGCGTTTGACATTCATGGTTTGGGCCTGGGCCGAGGCTGCGCTAATCCCCGCCAGAGTCCAGGCGGTTGTCAACACGATACAGTCACGGCGATTGATATTTTTCAGATTCAAAGAATTACCCATGTCAGATTGCATTATTTCGGTCGAACACGTGTTCAAGTCTGTCACCGACTCGACCGGCACACTCGACATTCTGCGTGATATCGATTTCCAGTTGAACCAGCGGGAAACAGTGGCCATTGTCGGTGCCTCCGGCTCGGGCAAGAGCACGCTGCTGTCCATCATCGCCGGGCTCGATGTGCCGAGTCGCGGCACGGTGCGGCTGGCCGGTCAGGACATGTTTGCCATGACAGAAGACGAGCGCGCTGCCTTGCGCGCAAAAAAAGTCGGTTTTGTGTTCCAGAGTTTTCAACTGCTGGGCAACCTGACCGCGCTGGAAAACGTGATGCTGCCGCTGGAGTTGGCCAACCGGCGCGACGCACGCCACGCCGCGACCGAGTTGCTGGCCCGCGTGGGCCTGTCGCAACGCCTGGGGCATTACCCCAAGGTCCTCTCAGGTGGCGAACAGCAGCGCGTGGCACTGGCCCGCGCTTTTGTGGTGCAGCCTGCGGTTTTGTTGGCTGATGAGCCCACCGGTAGCCTGGACTTTGCCACCGGCGAGACGGTGATGGAATTGATGCTGGACCTGAACCGCGAACTCGGCACCACGCTGGTGCTGGTGACGCATGACAAGGCGTTAGCAGCGCGTTGCCAACGGGTCATCACCATCGAAGCCGGTCGGGTGCATGGCCAAGCGCAGGCTGCTTGACCACACGGCTTGCCCGGCGAGATCTTTCTCACGGGCCAACCCCACATGGGCGGGCCGGCGGGCTTAAATGTCTTGCAGCAAAGGGTAGGGTGGCGGTGTGAGTGCCAACAAGGGCCCGTCCACGCCGCCCAGTCGCACATCACCGGCTTCAAACGCGCTGATCTGCATGGCAACGATGGCGTCAAACCCGCCCGTGGGTGCGGCGGCGGCCTGCGCCACGGTGCCGCAGGGCTGACCCTCGTCCGTCGTCAAAAACACTTCATCACCGGCTTGCATCGGTGCATCCGCATGTGCCAGGTAGGCCCGGCGCTTGAGCGTGCCGCGGAACTGGCTGCGCGCCACCACCTCCTGGCCGGGGTAACAACCTTTTTTGAAGTTCACGCCACCCACCGATTCGTAATTGACCATCTGGGGTACAAAGGCCTCCACGATGGGCTGCGTCACGGTGACGATGCCGCTGCGCACCTCACCCCAGGCCCAGAACTCTGACGGCAGCATCGCGCCAGCGGGTGCGGCATGGCCAACAGGCGCCAGCCACAGCGCACGCGCCACCCCATCGGCCGGGTACAGAGAGACCACCGAAACGTCATCAAAATCAGTCTTGGCCCATGGGGCGTCTGAGTTGTTGGCCACTTTGGCGGTGGCATCCTGCACGGCGGAGCCAGCCAGCCCGTACAACACAAAGTCAGCACTGGCATCGGTCAGCTTGACCTTGGCGCGCAACACAAACATCGACAGGCGCTTCAGTGTGGCCGCCAGAAGGTCGCGGCTGCACACCAGCAAAATGTCGTCCGGGCTGCGCTTGAAGCCGATAAAACTCGCTTGCAGGCGACCTTTGGCGCTGCAAAATCCCGCCAACCGGGCCTCGGACGCTTTGAGCAGCACAAAGTCCTGGGTGAACTGGTTATGCAGAAATTTGGCCGCGTCTTCGCCCTGCGCCCGAATCAGCCCTAAATGTGTCAGCGGGGCTACGCCGTGAAGTTGGTTTTGCATGCCGCGCATTATGATGCGGTGTTCCATTTTTGGAGAAGGCATGCGGTTTTTGGGGCGTTTACTGAGCATTGTTTTGGGTCTTGTTGTGGCGGCGGGTGGTGCAGCGTTCTGGTGGATCAACCAACCGATCCGCCTGGCTACGCCGATGCTGGAGCTGTCGATTGAGCCGGGCACCAGCGCGCGTGGTGTGGCGCAAGACGTGGTCGGCGCCGGTGTGTTGACCTCACCGCAGCTGTTGTACTGGTGGTTTCGCCTCTCCGGGGACGCACGCCAGATCAAGGCGGGTAGCTACGAACTGTCGGGCGACCTGACCCCGCGCAGCCTGCTGGCCAAACTGGTGCGTGGTGAAGAAGCCCTGCGCGCCGTGACGCTGGTGGAAGGGCTCACCTTCACACAGTTTCGCCAAACACTCCTGAAAGCAGAGCAGCTCACCCCAGACACCCAAGGCCTGACGACTGATGCCATCATGCAAAAGCTGGGGCTGCCCGGTGTTGCACCGGAAGGCCGCTTCTACCCCGACACCTATACCTACACCAAAGGCAGCAGCGACCTGGCCGTGCTGCGGCGCGCCCAACATGCCATGCAGCGCCATCTGGACGCCGCCTGGCAACTGCGCACAGCAGATTCCCCGCTAAAAACGCCCGACGAGTTGCTGACCCTGGCCAGCATCATTGAAAAAGAAACCGGTCTCGCCAGCGACCGGCCCATGATCGCGTCGGTCTTCACCAACCGGCTGCGCATCGGCATGATGCTGCAGACCGACCCCACCGTGATTTACGGCATGGGCGACAAGTTTGATGGCAACCTGCGCCGCCGTGACCTGCAAACCGACACCCCGTGGAACACCTACACCCGCGCCGGTCTGCCACCCACACCCATTGCCATGCCTGGCAAGGCGGCACTGCTGGCCGCTGCGCAGCCCGCCCAAAGCCGGGCGCTGTATTTTGTGGCCCGGGGCGATGGCGGCAGCCAGTTCAGCGAGACACTTGATGCGCATAACCGGGCGGTTGCCAAATACCAGCTTGGGCGGTAAGCGCTCAAAAAAAATAGCATTGATTCATGACACAGAGCGGACTTTTTCTCAGTTTTGAAGGCATTGACGGCGCCGGCAAATCCACCCACATCGACGCCTTGGCGCGCGCTTTTGAGATGCAGGGCAGGGTGGTCACACTGACCCGCGAGCCCGGTGGCACACCCCTGGCAGAAAAACTGCGCGCCATCATCCTCAACGATGCCATGGACGCGCTGACCGAGGCCTTGCTGGTGTTTGCCGCCCGGCGCGATCACCTGCAGCAGCTGATTGAGCCCGCCCTGGCCCGTGGCGAGGTGGTCATCAGTGACCGCTTCACCGACGCCACCTTTGCCTACCAGGGCGGTGGCCGGGGTTACGACTGGACCACGCTGCTTGGTCTGGAGCAACTGGTCCAGACGAGACCCAGCCCGCAAGGTGATTTTGTTCGGCAACCCGATCTGACGCTGTGGTTTGAGCTTGACCCGGAAGTTGCCGCCCAGCGCCTCGCGGGCGCACGCGTGCCCGACAAGTTTGAATCCCAAAGCGCCGCCTTTTTTTCGCGCGTCAGTGACGGTTATGCCCAGCGCCTGCAGGCCGACCCGGGCCGTTTCGCCCGCATTGCCGCCGACAACCCGCGTGAAGCCGTTTGGCAAGACGTGTTGCAGTCGGTTCGGCAAAAAGGCTGGCTGGCGTGAGCGCCGCCGCATCACAGGCGCAGACGCCAGCCAATGCGCTGGCGCCGTGGATTGCCGCCCAGGTGCAGCGTCTGCTGTCACAGCGTGGTCACGCCTGGCTGCTGGCCGGGCCGTCCGGCCTAGGTCAATACGAGCTGGCACTGGCCCTGGCGAGCGCTTGGCTGTGTGACCACCCCACGCCGCAGGGCGCCTGTGGCGTCTGCGCCAGTTGCCACGCGATCGATGTGCACGCCCATGCCGACCTGTGTGTCTTGATGCCCGAGACCGTGTTGCTGGACATGGGCTGGCCGCTGGGGGAAAAAGCGCAATCTGACATCGATAGCAAAAAGCGTAAACCCAGCAAAGAAATTCGCGTCGAAGCCATGCGCGATGCGGTGGAGTTCGCGCAGCGCACCAGCGCCCGAGGCCACGGCAAGGCGGTGCTGGTGTTCCCCGCCGAGCGCATGAATGTGTTCACCGCCAACGCGTTGCTCAAAACCCTGGAAGAACCTGCCGGTGATGTGAAGTTTGCCCTGGCCAGCGATGCCGCCCACCTGCTGCTGCCCACCATCCGCAGCCGCTGCCTGAGCCACACCATGGTCTGGCCCGACCCGTCCAGCGCACTGCACTGGCTTGCGGCGCAAGGTGTGCCTGCGCCGCAAGCCCGGGTGCTGCTGCGGGCCTCAGGGGGCCGACCGGCAGATGCCCTGATGATGGCCCCGGTGAGTGAGCGCTGGAGCCAGCTGCCCAACGCGGTGCAGCGGGGTGATGTCAGCGTGTTCAAGGACTGGACGCCAACCCAGACGGTGGACGCCCTGCACAAAATTTGCCACGACTTGCTGGCGGTGCGCGCCGGCGCGCAGCCACGTTTTTTTGAATTGGTCGACTTGCCCCAAGGCGGGTCCTGGGCCAGCCTCACCGCGTGGGCCAAATCGCTGAGCGAAACCCGTCGCACGGTGGAGCATCCGTTCAATGCGGGGCTGATGCAGGAAGCGCTGGTCAGTCAGGCGCAATTGGCTCTAAACTTACAGCCATGAACGCCACGCACGCCGCCCAGGGCACCCCGCGCCCCAGTGTCATCCAGCTCGCCATCAAGGAAAAGTCAGCCCTGTACGCTGCCTACATCCCGCTGTTCACCGAAGGCGGCATGTTCATTCCGACCAACCGTGATTACCAGTTGGGTGATGCCGTGTATGTGCTGGTTTCCTTGCCGGACGAGCCGCAGCGCTACCCGATCGCAGGCAAAGTGGCTTGGGTCACGCCTGCCAAGGCCTCCCACAGCCGTACCCAGGGCGTGGGCATTCGCTTTCCCAAGGACGACAGCGCGCGCGCGCTCAAGCTCAAGATCGAAGAGCTTCTGGGCGGGCAATTGGCGTCTGACCGGCAAACCCAAACCATTTGAGCTTCGTCGCCCGGCTGCAGGGCGGCCTCCAACCTGACTGACGCATGTTCACGGATTCCCATTGCCATTTGAATTTTCCGGAGCTGGTCTCCAGCCTGCCCACCATTTTGCAGGCCATGTCGCAAGCCCGGGTGACCCGCGCCTTGTGTATCTGCACCACGTTGGAAGAATTTGACGGTGTGCATCAACTGGCCTTGCAACATGACAATTTGTGGGCAACCGCGGGCGTGCATCCGGACAATGAAGGTGTGCGTGAACCGTCGCTGGACGATTTGCTGGCGCTAGGTTCGTTACCACGGGTGGTGGGCATCGGTGAAACGGGGCTGGACTATTACCGGCTCAATGGCCGCAGCCTGGACGAGATGGCCTGGCAGCGCGAACGTTTTCGGGTGCACATCCGGGCGGCCCGCCAGTTGGGCAAACCGCTGGTGATTCACACCCGCAGTTCGTCGGCAGACACCTTACAAATTTTGCGCGAGGAGGGTGAAGACGGCTCGGCAGGTTGCGCGGGTGGTGTGTTTCATTGTTTTACTGAAGACTGGCACGTGGCCAAGGCGGCGCTGGATTTGGGGTTCTACATCTCGTTTTCAGGCATCCTGACCTTCAAGAATGCCCACATCCTGCGCGATGTGGCGGTGCAGGTGCCGATGGACCGGCTGCTGATCGAGACCGATAGCCCGTATCTGGCACCTGTGCCATACCGTGGCAAAACCAACAACCCGTCTTACGTACCCTTTGTGGCCCACAAGCTGGCCGAGCTGCGCGGTGTTGACACCGACGAGATCGCCAACGCGACCAGTCGCAACTTCGATAGGCTTTTTACCGGAGTTTTGTCAGCATGAAAACACGCTCTTTGAATCTCATAAATCACTTAAGAAAGTTAATTTATAGCCTTGTTTTGATTGGATTTTCTGCAGCCAACGCCGGTTCCTATGAAGACTTTTTTGCGGCCGTCAGGCAAGACGATGCCAAGGAGGTCACGGCCTTGTTGCAACGGGGTTTTGATCCCAACACGATCGATCCTGCAGGCGTGCCGGGCCTGATATTGGCCATCCAATCCGAGGCGGCCAAGGTGACTGAGGTGTTGATCCGCTGGCCGCAAACCAAAGCCGAGGTGCGCAACGCCACCGACGAGAGCCCGCTGATGCTGGCCGCCTTGGCGGGCGATGCCAGACTGTGCCGCATGCTGATCGAGAAGGATGCTGACGTCAACAAGCCTGGCTGGGCACCGCTGCATTACGCTGCAACCAAAGGGCATCTGGACGTGATGCGCATGCTGCTGGAGGAAAACGCCTACATCGACGCGGCATCACCCAACGGCACCACGCCACTGATGATGGCAGCGCACTACGGTACGCCGGAGGCGGTCAAACTGCTGCTGGAGGCCGGTGCCGACCCGATGCTCAAAAACGACCCGGGCTTGAGTGCGCTGGACTTTGCCAACAAGGCCAATCGGGAAGACTCGGCTCAGATGATTTCTGACTTTGTCCGCAGGAGTCAATCTCGCGGGGCTTGGTGAACCGCTTCCCAGCATGACGCGTATTTTTCGTCGAAGCCGCTCCAGCCTGACAAAAACGCCAGTAGATACGATATGCATTACTGGGTTTTGAGATATTCATGGAAATTCTTTCATTTGAGTATAAATAGGTAACTGCCAAATACCTGTTTTTTAGGGCGGCGTGAATCTGCCAACGGACAGGCCAATACTTCATTCGCGTCATGAACAAACTCACTGCGTGAGATTTGTTTCAGCATGCTTGCACCTCAATACCGTTTCGCTTCGCTTTCATCAGGGGCTGCGCCCCCGATACCCCGAGCCCGACTTGGTACTGGTCACTTTTGACCAGCATTTGAGGGCTAGACCAAGAGATGGGAAATCCCCCAAATTCCACGATGTGATATTTGCGGATAATTTACCCCCCGTATTACTATGACGGGGGGTAAATTCGGTTTTCAGGGTGTTTTGCCCGGGCAGGGCAGCACGGCCGAGCGCGCCCGCTTCGCCTGTCTCGTTCGTCCCTGCAGCCCCCTCACAAGCCCTTTCCTGAAGCCGCTGCAGGGCCACATCGAGTTGGTTGGCACGGGCGTACTGGCGACCAAAGCCCTCAGCCCGACGCACCAGCAAGGCCCACCAATTGGCGTCATGGGGCAAAAAGGCGTACCCCTCAGGCGACCACAAGCGCCCCGAGTGCATATGCCAGCCATCCCAACCCTGGCACGGCAAGTCGAACAAACGCATGATCCGAATCAGCCGATAGGCCGCATAAGGCACCAGCACCTTGCCGGAAATCCAGTACCGGATGGTGCGTGGTGAGACGTGCAATTCTTTCCCGGCTTGCTCAGGCGACAGACCCGCATCAAGCAGCAGGATTTTGAAGCGTTCTCCCAGCGTAGCGCGCATTTGTTTGGCGTACTTGGGGCCTACTTTCTTTGCATCGAAGTAGATACGATGTGCATTATTGGGTTTTGAGATATTCACGGAAATCCTTTCATTTGAGTATAAACAGAAACTGTTTTTCAGGGCGACGAGATACTGTCCCGTGAGTTATCCACATAACACTCGCGTCATGGACAAACTCACTGCGTGAGATTTGTTTCATCGTTCCACCCCCTTAATACCGTTACGCTTCGCTTCATCAGGGTCTACGACCCCGATACCCCGGGAAGGCCCCTCAGCGGCCCTCAGTGCGTTTTTTTGCCCAGTGCACGCACTACCCACCAGGAACGCAAAAAACGCGTCGTAGTCGTTCTCTAGCTGGTCGATGGCATCACCCATGACCCCAGGCAGCAGGGCGCTCATGCGGCACCGCCTTTGCGTGGACGGCCCCGGCCACGTCTTGGCGCGGGCAGGGTCTGGCCAGCCGATCTGGCGATCAGCCGTTCGATCAGGGATGGGGCACGGCTGGCCACCAGCTCACCCGAGCTATCCCGCTCAAGCTTGATGGGTGATGACGTGTTCAGCGCCTGACCCGCAACGAAACGGATGCTCTGCACTGGCGGCCGAAGGATGATGACTGACATGGTTGTCCCTTTTCATAAAGTGAAATGAATGCTATGGAATGCGTAGCTGGTTGAAAGCAGGTTTTCCCAATGGAGAGGGCCTGTTTTTTTTATTCATGTGCCAAAGTGTTATAGAGATAAATCTAGGCCGGTCGGCTTCGCCGCCCGCCCGACTGCGTCGGTCGGTGACGTGGCGGCGCAGCCGCCGGGCACGCTAACCGCATACCCGGCGGCGTGCACCGACACGCCATCCGGCCCCTCAAGTCGCTGCAAGGCCACGGCAAGTTGGTTCGCACGGGTGTACTGGCGATCAAAGCCCTCAGCCCGGCGTACCAGCAGGTTCCACCAGTTGGCGTCATGCGGCTGGAAGGCGTAGCCCTCAGGCGACCACAAGCGCCCCGAGTGCATGTGCCAGCCGTCCCAGCCCTCACACGGCAGCTCAAACAGCCGCATGATGCGCACCAGCTTGTACGCGGCGTACGGCACCAGCACCTTGCCGGAAATCCAGTACCGGATGGTGCGCGGCGTGACGTGAAGGATTTTCCCGGCCTGTTCGGGAGAGAGCCCGGCATCGAGCAGCAGGATTTTGAAGCGTGCGCCCAGCGTGGCGCGGGTTTCGCGGGCCTGTCTGGGTGTGCGCTTTTTCGTACCTTGGTAGATACGATGTGCATTATGTTAAGTTATGTGGATAACAGCGAAAACTCAAATCACCCACTCATGTCACTGCAAACCCGACGACCGGTGCGCTGGGATCGCTGAACGGTGTACCTAGCGAAATCTCACCGTTGCCGTGCAACACACATTCCTCACGGCGCAACAACAAGTCCGAGCCACTGCCAGCGAATCGGACCCAACAGCCATAGGAGCTGAGGTCAACCAGCACAACGCTGCCGTTGCGCCAGTCCAGGCGGGCGTGTGTCCTGGAAACGCGCGCGTCCGTCACCACAAACTCCACCTGATGTGTTCTGCCAATGTGGATCGGCAAATCAAACGCGTTGAATGACTTCTTTTGGTCCAGCCATTTCAGCTCGATATGTGCACCTAGCGCGTCGCGGTCGCTGAAACGACTGGACAGATCGAATCCTTCGTGGATGGTCAACAGTTCTGACCCCAGGTTTTCCTGCCATTCAACCTGATAAACCCGGCATGATTCGGCACGGCCCCTGATATGAATAGGTCCCAGCAGCCTGAAGCGTTCATCTGGCAGGTCGAATCCATCCTGCATGGCTTCGCTGTTGACCCAGATCTGATGTGGTCCGGTGAGTTCGCTCAGGCGCGCGGCGATATTGACTGCGTCACCATAACAGTCGTCAGCCACCAGTTCAACCCCACCGCGGGCCACACCAATGCGCAGCGGCATGTACGCCTTGGGCGGCATGTGACCCAGCAACTGTTGGTAAGAACGCTGCAGGTCCATGACCGCCAGAACCGCTTTGGTACTGTCCTCAAAAATGATCAGAACGCCGTCACCGAGAAATTTGACCACTCTGCCGCCGTGCGCGCTGCAGCGTTGCGCCACCCACGCTGTGGCCTGGGTCACCAGCTCGGTCGCCTTCGCGTTGCCCAGGGCCTCGAAGACACCGGTGCTCCCGAACAGATCAGCAAAAACGACAGTCGATTGAACACTCATTCCCGAAGACTTCCCTTGGTTGTGGCGTGAGTTTAGGACAACTGCCAACACGCCATCAAATGTGGCCCCAAACAAGGAGCACATCACGTGAATCAATACGGAGGTCGGTCTTGGCGCCGACCGGCAGCAACACCTTGGTCTGAACATGACCATAGGGCAGATTGGTCAAAATCGGCGCCTTGATGTGCTGGCGCAGCCATTGCACCACCGTGGTCATGTTGAAGCCGCGGTCGTGCGGCGTCAGCTTGAAATCGGTGAACTGACCCAGCACCACCGCTTTTTGACGCTTGAGCACGCCGGCATACAGTAGTTGGGTGAGCATGCGTTCAACCCGGTAAGGGTGCTCGGCAACATCTTCC
The DNA here is from genome assembly GCF_020594515.1 of Rhodoferax sp. U2-2l. Lineage (GTDB taxonomy): Bacteria > Pseudomonadota > Gammaproteobacteria > Burkholderiales > Burkholderiaceae_C > Rhodoferax. The sequence continues at coordinate 69,675 of NZ_JAJCTH010000014.1, read as the reverse complement.
AAAAACAGAATGCCGCCCTTGATGTTGGGGAAATAGGGCGTACCCAGCAGCGCGGTCAACACGGTCAGATTGCCACCCCACAGCACAGCATCTTCAATGCCAAAACTATTCTCAGAACGGGTGGCATCCGGGTTGGACGCTACCAATGGTGCATCAGATACGACGCTTTGGCGCGCCTGGCGCCAACCGGTGCCCTCCCCTTGCCCGCACAACATGTCGTCAAAACACGCCTCCATGATGTCGTCTGGTGTGCCTTCCACACCAAAACCCTCGCCCAGTGCGGGGCCTGCCCACGTGATGGCGCCCGTTTTGGCCAACAGGGCACTCTGAAAAGCGGTGAAGTCGCTGATGCCCACAAACTGCAGACCCTTGTCGATGGCTTTGGCAACTTTTTTGTAGCGAACGTCGGGCAGCAGCCGGGTCAGTCCATAGCCACCACGTGAGATCAGCGCCACGTCGGCACCGCTGTCCGCAGCGCGGTGGATGGCAGCCAGCCGGGTGGCATCGTCACCGGCAAAACGTTGTTGGCTGGCCAGGGCAGCAACGTCTACCTCCACCTCATGGCCCAGGGTTTGCAGCCGTTGGATGCCGCGCTTGAAGGCGGCTTTGTCGCGCACAGCGCCAGAGGGAGAATAAATATAGATGTGTTTCGTCATCGGATGTCGCGGACAGATGGGTTGGTTATCGGCATGATTTTCAGGCAGGACAAAGCCCGTGGGCCGACACGGTGGCCGTTGTCGGGATAGGGTGCGTCCTGGGCCTGGTACGTGAGCGGGTCTGGCTGGGCCAGGTCGATGGCGCTGACGGTTTCAGGCGCCAGCACTTGCAGCGCACGGGCCAAGGGCAACGCGTCTTCTGCCACGATCAGGTTAACCTGCGGCAAACCCAAATGCTCGATCAATTCCAGCAAGACCTGGGCGTGCCAGCCAAGTGTGTGGCAGGTGGCTTTTTTGGGCTTGTCGCTCTTGCCAAAACCAATCAGGTCCGGGCAGATCAAGCGTGTGCCCTTCTCAGCCGCAAGCGCCAACTGGCTTCGCCAGGCGTGGCTCCAGGTGTTGGGACCATGCAGGCACAGGCCAGCAGGTTGGGTGTTGGACTGTCCAAGCTCTACGTAGTGCAGCCGCCAGCCCGACAGGCTGGGCAGGTCATTGAGGTAACACGATGTGCCCGGCACCGTGGGCAGGTCGGCAAACCGGTTCTCGGGCGTGCGCAGGGCGTCATCGCGCAGCGCCCTGCCCGCTTGCCATTGGTTGGCCTGTTGACGCTCGCGCAGACGTTTGAAAAAAAGCTGCAACAGGTCGCCACACGCCTGAGCCATCACGCCACCCGTGATTTGGGTCTGATGATTGAGGCCCGTCTGGGCAAAAACATTGAGTACCGAGCCAGCGGCACCGGTTTTGGGATCAGGCGCACCAAACACCACCCGCTTGATGCGGGCGTGCAGCATGGCACCTGCGCACATGGTGCATGGCTCCAGCGTGACAAACAGCTCGCAGTCGTCCAGCCGATAGTTGCCCAGATGCTGCGCGGCGGCGCGCAAGGCGGCGATTTCGGCATGGGCCGTGGGGTCATGCGTCTGGATCGGCGCGTTGCGCCCTGCCCCGATGACGTGCCCGTCCAGCACCACCACGGCACCCACGGGCACCTCACCAGCAGCGCCCGCAGCTTGGGCCTGCGCCAGCGCGGCCAACATCCACTGTGCATCAGCCTTTTCGGATGTATTGGTGGTCATCGTCACGGTGGGTCGTCGGGCAAGGGGCGCGCCTGGATGGCATGGTCCAGCGCTTGCTTGAACTGCTCTTGCACGTCTTGGTTTTGCTGCGCTGGTGCGCTGGAGGCGGGCAAGGTCACCGTCTCTGTACCGCCTTGCGCATCACCACTTGGTGTTACGGGTAGTTGCAAGACAGGCATAGGCGAGTGCGTGGCTTTCAGCTGTTGCCGCAACAGCACACCAGCGATTGCCAGCGCTACCAACAGACTCAACACCCCGAAGATCGTACGCATCGAGTCCGGCCCTAAACGGTATTCACCCGCCCCGAACCCGGCATCCGGTACGCCAAGGCGCGCTGCTCATCGTTGCCAACGGCCCTGACACCATTCATGCCTGCATGGGACGGTGTCTGTTGTATCGCGGCAAAACGGATAGAAATGTACATGCTGCGATTATTCCAGTTCGCCACTGTCACAGCGTGATGGATGAGCGCAAGCCGGGTCGTTTTCTGCATTCTTTGTGCGCCTATTGGGCTGTCAGCGGCACGCTATACCAATAGCGGCTCGGTCGCATTGGCGTGTGCTGCACCGAACGCTCCCAGTGGATCCAGCGAGATGCCACCAATGCGTCGCTGAAACCAATCTGCCAGCCGTAGCGATGGAAAAGCTTTGCGAGGTGCGGCGGACAAGCCTTGCTAGCGGATTGACAAGTGCGTCGGCCCGCACTGCCAGATGGGACAGCCAGGCTGCTCTTGATGGTCAAAAAGAACAGCGGCACTTTGGCGACTTGCTGGTATTCAGGCAAGACGATGAATTGGAGCGGGTGAAGGGAATCGAACCCTCGTATGAAGCTTGGGAAGCTGCCGTTCTACCATTGAACTACACCCGCTTAGACCAAGAGGAATGAACCACCCCACAAGGAATGTTTGTCCCCGAAGCCATGTCAGTGCGGAATTTGCGTTTTCCACAATCTTTGAACCGCACCGATTGGCGAGATTTTACAAGCAGGATAGCCTGGTTTCCCGGACTTTCTAACGGATTTACCCTGTTCCGTACTTAAAGCATGGATCATGCTTACTGCCTCAACGTCTTCTCCAACGGTATCGGTTTCATCGGCAACCGCAACCGCAACTGGCTGTCGAGCAACCTGTCTTGCCCCTTTTCGCGCGTCAGCGCAACTTGTTGCGGGCCATCCAAGGGTTCTTCATCGTGATTCCCACGCCACATATCGCCAATTTTTGTCCATCAGCGACGCAGAACGCCATGGAGTGGCAAGGCTACTCCCACTCAATCGTGGCTGGTGGCTTGCTGCTCACATCGTAAGTGACGCGGTTGATGCCGCGCACTTCGTTGATGATGCGACTGGACACCTTTTTGAGCAGCGCGTAGGGCAGCTCGGCCCAGTCGGCGGTCATGAAGTCGCTGGTTTGCACCGCGCGCAGCGCGACCACGTAGTCGTAAGTGCGACCGTCACCCATCACGCCCACGCTTTTCACCGGCAAAAACACGGTGAAAGCCTGGCTGGTGAGCTGGTACCAGGTTTTGCCGGTGGCTTCATCGACAAAGTTGTTGAGTTCTTCAATGAAGATCGCGTCGGCCCGGCGCAGCAGGTCGGCATACTCTTTCTTGACCTCACCCAGAATCCGCACGCCCAGACCCGGGCCGGGGAATGGATGACGGTAAACCATGTTGTGGGGCAAGCCCAACGCCACGCCGAGTTCGCGCACCTCGTCCTTGAACAACTCGCGCAGGGGTTCCAGCAGTTTCAAGCCCAATTGCTCTGGCAGGCCGCCCACGTTGTGGTGGCTCTTGATCACCACGGCCTTTTTGTTTTTGGCACCGCCGGACTCGATCACATCCGGGTAAATGGTGCCCTGGGCAAGCCACTTCGCTCCTCTTTTGGTGGTGTCGGAGGCGGTCAGGGCCAGCGCCTGCGCCTTGAACACTTCAACAAACTCACGACCAATGATTTTGCGTTTGGCTTCCGGGTCACTCACACCGGCGAGGTGCCCCAAAAACTGGTCGGCCGCGTCCACACGCACCACCTTGGCGTGCAACTTGCCAACAAACATGTCCATCACCATGTCGCCTTCATTCAGGCGCAGCAGGCCGTGGTCGACAAACACGCAGGTGAGCTGGTCACCAATCGCCCGGTGGATCAGCGCTGCTGCCACCGAGGAGTCGACGCCGCCCGACAAACCCAGAATGACTTCTTCATCACCCACCTGGGCGCGAATTTTTTCCACCGCCTCAGAGATGTAGTCACCCATGATCCAGTCAGCGCGGGTGCCGCAGATGTCCAAAGCAAAGCGCTCCAGGATCGCTGCACCGCGCTTGGTGTGGGTGACTTCGGGGTGGAACTGCACCGCGTAAAAACGCCGTTCCTCGTCGGCCATGCCGGCAATCGGGCAACTGTCGGTGCTGGCCATCAGCTTGAAGCCTGGCGGCAGCTCGGTGACCTTGTCGCCGTGGCTCATCCAGACCTGCAGCATGCCGTGGCCCATGGGCGTGGCGTAGTCCTGAATGCCGTCCAAGAGCTTGGTGTGACCGTGCGCCCGCACATCGGCATGACCAAACTCACGCTCATGCCCGCTGGTGACCACGCCACCCAACTGGTGTGCCATCGCCTGCATGCCATAACAGATGCCCAGCACCGGGATGCCCAGCTCGAAAACGGCTTGTGGCGCCTTGTCGGTGGTTTCTTCGTAGATGCTGGCGTGGCTGCCCGATAGGATGATGCCTTTGAGGCTGCCGTCACGCGCGTAGTCGCGAATCCACGCGTCACTCACGTCACACGGATGGACCTCACAAAATACATGCGCTTCGCGAATACGCCGCGCAATCAGCTGGGTGACTTGGGAGCCGAAGTCGAGGATGAGAATTTTTTGATGCATAACAATCAAAGAACAAAAAAAGATGGGGATGGTCGCCGCGCGCGTGCCCTCAACCAGGAACACCGTGGAACCGGCTTAGCCGGGCCACCGGTGTTGCCCCCTGCAAGGGGGTGGCGCAGCGACACGACGTGCGCGCAGCCTGGGGGTGTGCTTAGTCCGCCCTGTAGTTCGGCGCTTCTTTGGTGATCTGCACATCATGCACGTGGCTTTCGCGGATGCCGGCGGCGGTGATTTCGACAAACTCGGCGCGGTTTTGCATCTCGTCGATGGTGGCGCAGCCGCAGTAGCCCATGCTGGCGCGCAAGCCACCGGCCATCTGGAAAATGATGGCCACCATCGAGCCTTTGTAAGGCACACGGCCTTCAATGCCTTCGGGCACCAATTTGTCGGCATTCGGGTTGCCGGTGCTGGACTCTTGGAAGTAACGGTCAGCACTGCCCTGCTGCATGGCGCCAATCGAGCCCATGCCCCGGTAACTCTTGTAGCTGCGGCCCTGGAACAAAATCACCTCGCCGGGCGCTTCCTCGGTGCCTGCAAACATGCCGCCCATCATCACCGAGCCGGCCCCGGCGGCAATGGCTTTGGCGATGTCGCCGCTGAAGCGGATGCCACCGTCCGCAATCAACGGCACGCCGGTGCCCTTCAGCGCCGTGGCCACACTGTCAATCGCCATGATTTGCGGCACACCCACCCCAGCCACGATACGGGTGGTGCAGATGGAGCCCGGGCCGATGCCGACCTTTACGGCGTCCGCCCCGGCTTCCACCAAGGCCAGCGCAGCGGCACCGGTGGCGATGTTGCCGCCGATCACCTCGACGTGCGGGAAGTTCTGTTTGACCCAACGCACCCGGTCAATCACGCCTTTGCTGTGGCCATGTGCCGTGTCCACCACAATCGCGTCCACGCCAGCTCGGGCCAGCAGCTCAACGCGTTCTTCGGTGCCCTCACCCACACCCACGGCAGCGGCCACGCGCAGCTTGCCTTGTGCATCACGGGCCGCGTTGGGAAAACTGGTTTGCTTGGTGATGTCTTTCACCGTGATTAGGCCCTTGAGCTCAAACGCGTCATTGACCACCAGCAGGCGCTCGATCTTGTGCTGGTTGAGCAGCACCTTGGCCTGTGCCAGCGTGGTGCCATCAGGCACCGTCACCAGCTTGTTGCGCGGGGTCATGATGTGGCTGACCGGCAGATCAAGGCGGGTCTCGAAACGCAAATCCCGCCCGGTCACCAGGCCGGCCACCTTGCCGCCATCCATCACCGGAAAACCTGATACGCCCAATTGTTCAGACAGCGCCATCACCTGGCGCACCGTGTGCTGCGGTGTGATCACCACCGGATCACGGAGCACGCCCGATTCGTAGCGTTTGACCTTGGAGACCTCGGCCGCTTGCTGCTGAGGCGTCATATTTTTGTGCACCACACCGATACCGCCCTCTTGCGCGATGGCAATGGCCAGGCGCGACTCGGTCACCGTGTCCATGGCAGCAGACACCAGGGGCAGGTTCAGCGAGATATTGCGGGTAAAACGGGTGGCGAGGGAGGTGTCCTTGGGAAGGACTTGGGAGTACGCAGGCACCAACAAAACATCGTCGAAGGTGAGCGCTTTGCCAATCAGGCGCATGGTTAAAGCTCCAAATCGTCAATTGTATCTGGGCCAGCTCACCCAGCTCGGGCGGCCTGTGACCGCCCTTGACAGCCCGACTGGGGATCACCTGTGGCGATCACGCACCGAAAGTGGCACACCAGGCATCGGCTGGCATAAACTTGGCGCCCATGAAACCAATCATCGGATCCATCTTGCTCGTTGCGGCAGTGCTGCTGTCCACCGGCGCCCAGGCCCAGTGGCAGTGGCTGGACAAGGATGGTCGCATGGTGTTCAGTGACCGTGCGCCGCCGCCCGGCGTGCCGGATAAGCAGATTGTCAAACGGCCCGGTGGGTCCAGAGCTGGTGTACCGCCAGTGAATGTGGACGCTGACCAAACTGTTCAACCAGCCGCACCGAGCCCTGCTGCAGCGGGTACTCAAAGCGCTGCCAGTGCGCCCAAAGCCAGTGGCGTCGACAAAGACCTGGCTGACAAAAAGAAGAAGGTCGAGCAGGAAGAAGCTGCCAAACGCAAGGCCGAAGAAGACAAGCTGGCAAAAGTCAAAGCTGACAACTGCTCCCGCGCCCGGGATGCCAAGGCCAGTTACGAGTCAGGCATGCGCTTGGCGCGGGTGAACAAGCAAGGCGAGCGTGAAATTGTTGACGATCTCGCCCGAGCGACCGAGTTGCAGCGCATTCAGGCTGTCATTGACTCTGATTGCAAATAAACAGTCGGCTGGGCTGGGCCTGCATCAATAACCGGCTTTGGCCCCCGGGCGTTTTTTGACAAATAGCCCGGCAGCACGGGCACCCTGCTTAACAAAACGCTCCCGCCGCGCCACTTTGGGGTCAACGCGCAACGGCCGGTAAACCTCTACCCGGTCAAATTCACGCAAGACGTGACCCAGGCTCACTTGGCTGCCCCAAACGCCCACGATGGCGTCCTGCATATCGAGTTCAGGAAACCGTGCCAACAGGCCGCTGCATCGCAGCGCGTCGATGGCGGTGGCCGCGTCTGGCAGGTTCAACGCGACCTGCTCAACCTGGCGCGCCTGCGGTGCATACACAACCCAAACCTGCATGGCGTGGGCCTACTCGCCGTAGACCTGCTTGGCGCGTTTGATGAACGCATCCACCATGTTGCTGGCGATCTTGTCAAACACCGGGCTCACCAGCCTGCCCAGGGTGGTGTCGAAGCCGTAACTCAGCACCAGCTCAACTCGGCAGGCACGTTGTTCATCCCCAAGGGCAACAAAATTCCACTCACCTTCCAGTTTGGAAAAAGGTCCGTTCACCAACTTGATGACCACTTGTTGGTTGTCCACATGCACGTTTCGGGTGGTAAAGGTCTGGTGTATGCCGCCGAAAGCGATACCAATTTCAGCCACCATCCCGTTTTCTTCAAGCGTAACGACACGGCCTTTGTCGCACCAGGGCAAGAACTGGGGATACGCATCCACGTCCACCACCAAGCGGTACATTTCTGCGGGGCTGTACCAGATTAAAACGGACTTTTTGACAGTTTTCATAGAATGGAGTTTTGCGCGGGATTGTAGTCAAGCCTGGTTCGCATTCTTTCCCACTCAAGCTCTCCCTCATGGCCAAAAAACCCGACACCGCATCCCGCATCGCTGACAACAAAAAAGCCGCATTCAACTATTTTTTTGAGGAGCGGTTTGAGGCCGGCATCGTGCTCGAAGGCTGGGAGGTCAAATCCCTGCGCGAGGGCAAGGTGCAATTGACCGACGGCTATGTGGTCATCCGCAACGGCGAGTTGTTCATCATCGGGCTGCAAATTCAGCCGCTGGGCACCGCCTCCACCCACATCAGCCCGGACAAGCAGCGCACCAAAAAGCTGTTGATGCACCGCGAGGAAATCAAGCGGCTGATTGGCAAGGTAGAGCAAAAAGGCTACACGCTGGTGCCGATCAACCTGCACTGGAAGGCCGGCAAAATCAAATGTGACATTGCCCTGGCCAAAGGCAAGGCCGAGCATGACAAACGCGACACCATCAAGGACCGCGAAGGCAAGCGCGAGGTGGAGCGCGCCATGAAGTCACGCCAACGCTAAGCTGGGCAGCGCGGTCGCTGAAGCGGGCCGGCGCTGGGCCCGTCTCCCCGGCGGGTGTCAAGCCAGATCGCGCAACGGGTGGCTGTGAGGCGGCCAGGGGCTGTCAAAAAACGGCTGCACCATCTCGGGCGTGACATCTTCAATGCGGGCTGGTTGCCATTGCGGCGCGTTGTCTTTGTCGATGACGAGCGCGCGGACACCCTCGGCAGTTTCGGTCTGTGCACCGCTGCGGCCCAGATGGGCCGGCAAAAAGCAGTGCCGCACCATGTTGCGCTCCAAACGCAAATCGTCGGCCAAGCTCAGGTGGCGGGCGCGGCGGATCTGTTCCAGCGTCACGTGCAGCATCAAGGGCGAGCGCTGGCGCAACAAGGCAGCGGTTTGCTGCGCCCAGTCCGTGCTGGCAGCCTCCAGAGCCTGCACCATGCGGGTGACAGAGTCCATCGAAAAATAATGGTCAATTTGGTCTCTGGTCTTTAGATGATCTGCGCTGACAGCGATCGAATATGCAGTCACCCATTGTTCCAGCTGCTGCGGGTTGGCCACGTTGACACGGCCCAAGGCCTCCCAGGCTGCGGCTTGCTGATCCACTGCCAGGCAATGATCCGCCAGCCCCAAAGCGATGGCATCTGTTGCGCCGAGCGTGGTTCCGGTGAGTGCCAGCCATTCACCGGTGTGGCCCGGGCAGCGGCTTAAAAAATAACCGCCCGCCACGTCCGGAAACAAGCCGATCAAGGTCTCGGGCATGGCCATTTTGGTGCGGGCCGTCACCCAACGTATTTTTCCGCCCTGGCCACGCGCAGATGGCGATTGCCGGGCAGCCCAGGCTTGGCCTTGGCAAAGCCCCATGCCGCCCCCCATGACCACGCCATCCATGAAGGCCACGTAGGGCTTGGGATAGGTCTGGATCAGGTGGTTGAGGGTGTATTCTTCGGTGAAAAAATCCTCGGCTCTGGGGTCGCCGGACAACAGGGCCTGATGAAAAAAGCGGATGTCGCCACCAGCGCAAAACGCGCCAAACGGCCCGGCTTTGTTGCTGCCACGAATCGCCACGGCCTGCACCCGATCATCGTCGCGCCAGGCCAGCAGGCACAGCGTCAGGTCGCGGATCATCTGCAAGCTCAGGGCGTTCAACGCGCCGGGCCGATGCAGGGTGATGAACCCGACCTGACCTCGGATGTCTGTCAGCACTTCCGTCACCTCAGCCTTCATGCCCTGTTCCTCCAGGAAACAACCTCGTTGGCCACCAACGCACCAATGACCAGCGTGCCGCCAACCAACACATCATGGCCAGGTACTTCGCCCGCGCCAACCCAAGCCAGCAAAATCCCAAAAATCACTTCCAGCAGCCCCAGCAACGCCACCTCGGGTGCTTTCAACACCTTGGTACAGACGACCGCCAGCACACACGGAATGGCCAATTGACCGAGCCCCAGCCCCGCCAGCAACACCAGGTCATGGCTGGATGCCTGAAACGGCCAGGCCAGCGGCAAGGTGATCAGTGACGACAAGACGGCGCCTATCAGCACGGCGGGAATCAGGTCCACATCGTGTCCTTGCGCGTGGGAATGCTGGGTGACGGTCCAGTTGGCCGCACCAGCGATGGGGACACACAGCGCCACCAGGGTGCCCGCCATGCTGACGCCCTGTCCCAACTGGTTGGCGTACATGTAGGCAATGCCAAAACCTGCCACGCCAATGGCCACCCAGGTGCGAGCCAGGACGCGATGACCAATGAAGATGCGTGCCGACAGCGCGGTGAACAGCGGGACCAGCGACATGGTGACCAGCACGTTGGCCACCGTGGTCAACATGATCGCCACCATGAAAAACGTGAACATACCAGCCCAGCACAGGCCGGAAATCCACAGCGCGGCGCCGCCGTGACGCATGCGGGCAAACACGCCCCGCCCTCGTATCAGGGGCAGGATGAGCAGCAGGCTCAGCATCGTGAAGAAGCTGCGCCAGAACGTGACTTCAAACTTTTGCGCGTGTTCCAGATGGCGTGTGACCACACCCGCGGTGGCCCACATCAGGGTCACCGCCACCATCAGCAACACGGCCCGGTTGTGACTGAGCTTCAATGTGTACCTTGACAGCAATGCTGGGCAGTTGGCGTGGCTGGGCGTTGTCAGGCAACCCCGCCATGGGCTCGCCCGAAACTTGATCCGCTGCCGGGCCATGTGCGGCGGTCAGCGACCACCCGCACACGCCCCGGCGCTGACCGCTTAGGAGCGGCTGGCCTTCTTGCGGTCGCTTTCCTTGAGGTGACGCTTGCGCAGACGCACGCTCTTGGGGGTGATCTCAACCAGTTCGTCGTCCTCGATGAATTCCACACCGTATTCCAGCGTCAGCTCGATGGGTGGCGTGATCTTGATCGCGTCTTCCTTGCCAGACACGCGGAAGTTGGTCAGCTGCTTGGTGCGCGTGGCATTGACCACCAGGTCATTGTCACGGCTGTGGATGCCCACAATCATGCCTTCATACACCGGGTCATTGGCGCGCACAAACATGCGGCCGCGGTCATCGAGCTTGCCCAGGGCGTAGGTGAAAATTTCACCATCGTCCATCGAGATCAACACACCGTTTTTACGGCCGCCGATGTCACCCTTGTGCGGCTCGTAGCAGTCAAAAATGTTGGAGATCAGGCCGGTACCCCGGGTCAGGTTCAAAAACTCGTTGGTGAAACCGATCAGGCCCCGTGCCGGAATGCGGTATTCCAAGCGCACGCGGCCACGGCCATCCGGGTCCATGTTGAACAGCTCGCCCTTGCGCTCGCCCAAAGCCTGCATCACGCCACCCTGATGCGTTTCTTCAATATCAGCGGTCACCAGTTCGATGGGCTCATGTTTTTCGCCGTTGATGTCCTTGAACACCACGCGCGGCTTGCTCACAGCCAGCTCATACCCTTCACGGCGCATGTTTTCCAAAAGGATGGTCAGGTGCAATTCGCCCCGGCCCATGACTTCAAAAATGCCTTCTTCGTCGGTTTCCTTGACGCGCAACGCCACGTTGTGCTGCAGTTCTTTTTGCAGACGGTCCCAGATCTGACGGCTGGTGACATATTTACCTTCGCGACCGGCCAGCGGGCTGGTGTTGACGCAGAAGTTCATCGTCAGGGTGGGCTCATCCACCTTCAGCATGGGCAGCGGCGCGGGGTTGACGGGGTCGGTCACCGTCACGCCAATGCCAATGTCGGGAATGCCGTTGATCAACACGATTTCGCCCGGGCCGGCCTCGTCGGTCTGCACACGCTCCAGCCCCTGGAACGTCAGCACCTGGTTGACGCGACCTTTGATGGCCTTGCCATCCGGGCCTTCCATGACCACCACGTCCATCATGGGCTTGAGCGTGCCCTGGCTGATGCGACCCACGCCAATGCGGCCGACAAACGTGGAAAAGTCCAGCGCTGAAATCTGCAGCTGCAGAGGCGCCTTGGGGTCACCCAACTGGTGCGGCACGTGTTCCAGAATGGTGTTGAACAGGGCCGACATGTCGGGGCCCCACTGCTCGCCCTGGCCGCCTTCCACCAGGGACGACCAGCCGTTGATGCCCGAGGCGTACACCACGGGAAAGTCCAGCTGCTCGTCGGTGGCACCCAACTTGTCAAAGAGGTCGAAAGCGGCGTTGATCACAAAGTCCGGGCGCGCACCGGGCTTGTCCACCTTGTTGACCACCAGAATCGGCTTCAGCCCGAGGGCCAGTGCCTTTTTGGTCACAAAACGGGTTTGCGGCATCGGGCCTTCCTGGGCGTCGATCAGCAGCACCACACCGTCCACCATGCTCAAGGCGCGTTCCACCTCGCCGCCGAAGTCGGCGTGGCCGGGGGTGTCAACGATGTTGATGTGAGTACCTTCCCAGGTCACCGCGCAGTTTTTGGCCAGAATCGTGATACCACGCTCTTTTTCAATCGCGTTGTTGTCCATCACCGTGTCCACCACTTTTTCGTGCTCGGCAAAGGTGCCGGACTGGCGCAGCAACTGGTCCACCATGGTGGTTTTGCCGTGGTCAACGTGGGCGATGATCGCAATGTTTCGGATTTGTTTATGAGCCATGGTTCACTTTCTTAAATAGCTTGAGTCATTTGTTCAATGTCGGTCTGGCTCAGCAGCCGACCGGGGATCAATTCACCGGCCACCACCTGCGCTGTACCCAGCAGCACCTGACCTTTTTCTGCATAAACCGCCACCTTCGACGCGTCTGGCCAAGGGCCTCGGCGCCGCAAGCCGTTGGAAAACCTGGCGGCATTGTCGTCGTCCAGCGTGACTACCGTGTGATCAGCCAACAAGGACGACACCGGCAACAGGCAAGCCAGACGCTCTGGCTCACTCATGGCTTCCAGGTCGGCCAAGGTGACGCACTGCGCCACGTGGTAAGCACCCGTGGCCACGCGGCGCAGCGCGCTCAGATGTGCGCCACAACCCAATGCTTCGCCAATGTCTTCACCCAAGGTGCGGATGTAAGTTCCCTTGCTGCAAGTCACGTCCAAATCAATCGCTTGTCGCCCTTGACTGTCAAGACTGAGCGCCATGGCCAGCTGGTGGATCGTGACCGCTCGCGGCGTGCGTTCGACGTCGACCCCGGCTCGGGCGTACTCGTACAAGGCCTTGCCGTCCTTCTTCAGCGCACTGTGCATCGGCGGCAACTGGCTGATGGGCCCGGTAAATTGCACCGCGACGCGTGCCACGTCTTGCGCAGAAACCGACACGGGACGGGTTTCAATCACCTCGCCTTCAGCGTCTGCCGTGCTGGTTTTCACACCCAGGCACATCACGGCTTGGTAAGACTTGTCCGCATCCAGTTGCAGTTGACTGAACTTGGTCGCTGCCCCAAAACACAGAGGCAACACGCCACTGGCCAGCGGGTCCAGCGTGCCGGTGTGCCCCGCCTTTTCAGCGCGCAACAGCCATTTCACCTTCTGCAAAATATCGTTGCTGGACCAGCCCAGTGGCTTGTCCAGCAGCAGCACCCCATGCACGGGGCGCCTTGCAACCCGTGCACGCGGCGCTGTGGTCATGCTTAATCGTCCTTGGCTCGCGATGCCACGGCACGTGCAATCAGCGCGTTCATGTCGGCTGCACGTTCAGGCGTCTGATCAAACACAAAGTGCAGGGTCGGCACCGTGTGGATGTGCAGGCGTTTGAACAAACCAGCGCGTAAAAAGCCTGCAGCCTGGTTCAGGCCTTCGGTGCAGGCTTTCACATCACCGGCCAGCAGGCTGAAAAACACCTTGGCGTGGGCGTAATCGGGCGTGACTTCCACGCCCTGAATCGTGACCATGCCCACGCGCGGGTCTTTCAACTCGCGGGCGATCAGTTCGGTCAGATCGCGCTGGATCTGGTCAGCGACCTTGAAGGCGCGGTTGGGGGCGGCTGCTTTTTGACGCACGGTGAGGTCTCGTCAGATTACAGGGTACGCGCCACTTCGCGGATCTCGAAGAACTCCAGCACGTCACCCTCTTGGATGTCGTTGTAGTTCTTGATGTTCAAGCCGCAATCGAAACCTTCGCGCACTTCCTTGGCATCGTCCTTGAAACGTTTGAGCGAGTCGAGTTCGCCGGTGTAAACCACGGTGTTTTGGCGCAGCAGGCGCAGGCGCGCCGTGCGGCGAACAATGCCTGAGGTGACCATACAACCTGCGATCGATCCGATCTTGGAGACTTTGAAAATCTGGCGGATTTCGGCCGTACCGATGATTTCTTCCTTCTTGTCGGGCGTCAGCATGCCGGACATGGCCAGTTTCAGGTCGTCCACCGCGTCGTAAATGATGTCGTAATAACGAATATCGACACCGTTGTTCTCGGCCAGCTTGCGGGCACCGGCATCAGCACGGGTGTTGAAGCCGATGATGACAGCTTTGGCGGCAATGGCCAGGTTCACGTCGGACTCGCTGATGCCACCCACGGCGGCATACACCAGTTGCACCTTGATCTCGTCGGTGGAGAGCTTGAGCAGCGACTGCGCCAGCGCTTCCTGCGAGCCTTGAACGTCGGCCTTGACGATGATCGGCACCATCTTCACTTCGCCAGCGGTCATGTCGGTGAACATGTTTTCCAGCTTGGCGGCTTGTTGTTTGGCCAGTTTGGTGTTGCGGAACTTGCCGGCACGGTAGGTGGCAATTTCACGGGCCCGACGCTCGTCAGACAGCACCATGAACTCATCACCAGCCTGTGGCACTTCGGTCAAGCCCTGGATTTCCACCGGAATGGAGGGGCCTGCCGATTTGATGGTCTTGCCGTTTTCGTCCAGCATGGCGCGCACACGGCCAAAGGTTTGGCCGGCCAGCACCACGTCACCCGTTTTGAGCGTACCGCTTTGCACCAGCACGGTGGCGACCGGGCCGCGGCCCTTGTCCAACTGCGCTTCAATCACCAGGCCCTTGGCCATGGCTTGTACCGGTGCCTTGAGTTCCAGGATCTCGGCCTGCAGCAACACTTGTTCCAGCAGCTCGTCAATGCCCATGCCGGTTTTCGACGACACGGGGACAAATGGCGAGTTGCCGCCGAATTCTTCCGGGATCACCTCTTCCACAACCAGTTCGTTCTTCACACGTTCCGGATTGGCATCGGGCTTGTCAGCCTTGGTGATGGCCACCACGATCGGGACACCAGCGGCCTTGGCGTGTTTGATGGCCTCTTTGGTCTGCGGCATGACGCCGTCGTCGGCTGCCACCACCAGAATGACGATGTCAGTGGCTTGCGCGCCCCGGGCACGCATCGCGGTAAATGCTTCGTGGCCAGGGGTGTCCAGGAACGACACCATGCCCCGCGCAGTTTCCACGTGGTAAGCGCCAATGTGCTGGGTGATGCCGCCCGCTTCGCCCGAGGCCACTTTGGTGCGTCGGATGTAGTCCAGCAAGGAGGTTTTACCGTGGTCCACGTGGCCCATGACGGTCACCACAGGTGCGCGCGGCAGCGACTCAGCCTGCTGCAAGGACACTTCATCGTCGGTGAACGCTTCCGGGTCGTCCAGTGCAGCCACGATGGCTTTGTGGCCCATTTCTTCCACCAGAATCATGGCGGTGTCCTGGTCCAGCGGCTGATTGATGGTGACCATCTGCCCGAGCTTCATCAGGTGCTTGATCACTTCAGAAGCCTTGACCGCCATCTTGTGCGCCAGTTCCGCCACGGTGATGGTTTCTGGCACGTGCACTTCCAGCACGCGCGCTTCCACCGGTGCGGGTTGGTTGTGGTGGTCATCGCGGTCGCGGTCATTGCTGCCACGGCGGCCACGCGGCCCGCCACGCCAGTTGCTGCTGCGACCGGCACCGGCGCCGGTGTCACCGCGTGTCGGAATCCCCTTCTTCTTGGCAGGATCGCCGGCCCAGCTGCTGGACAGCTTGGCGGATTTGACTTCTTTGCCAGCACCCGCGGCGGCGGCGGTACCGGGTGCGGCTGGCGCAGCCGGTTTGGCCGTGGGGCTACCGGCCGGCTTGTGCAGCGTGCCCTTGAGACCCGCCTTGGCAGGTTCAACGACCGGTTTGGGGGGCTCTTCCTTCTTGGGTGGGAGTTTTTTGCCGGGTTGCGACATCATCAGCCGGATGGCGGCAGCTTCGGCTTCCGCTTTTCGGCGACGCTCGTTCAAGTCCGCCGCCCGTGCCTGCTCTTCAGCGGCACGATTTTTCGACTCGGTAGCGGCCTGTTCCTTCGCTTTGTCTTGAACCTGCTGCTGCGCCGCCGCTTTTTCGGCAGCGGCGGCTTTGGTTTGGGCCATCGCTGCCTCGGCAGCTTCATTGCGTGCAGACATCGCTTCGGATTGCACCGCGGCCTTTTGCGCCTGGGCCTTTTGCTGTTCCGCCAGCGCCTTGGCGGCCTGGGCGGCGGCAAGTTCAGCCTCGCGGGCGGCGGCCTCCTGGGCCTCACGTAGGCGGCGGCGTTCAGCCAACTCTTCTTCCTGGCGGCGAATCAGCTCGGCCTGACGTCGCGCTTCTTCTTCCCGGCGGGTCAGTTCAGCGTGATCAATTTGCGGCTCGACGCTGGCATGATCTTCTTCGACCTGCTCGGGCGCCGATGCGGCGGCAGGTGTGTCCAGTGGGTCGTCGCGGCGGACAAAAGTGCGCTTCTTGCGCACTTCCACCTGAATCGTACGGGCCTTGCCGGTGGCGTCGGCTTGCTTGATTTCCGTGGTCGATTTTTTGACCAAGGTAATCTTCTTGCGCTCAGCCGATGCCGTCCCGTGGGCGGTTTGAAGGTAACCCAGCAGGCGCTGTTTGTCAGCCTCTGTCAGGGTGTCGTTCGGGGCTGTTTTAGCCACGCCGGCCGACTTCAATTGCTCAAGCAAGGTGCCGGTGGATTTTTTGAGTTCGTTTGCAAACTCGGCGACGGTCATACTGGACATGTGTGGGGTAACCTTTGGTTTCGGCAGACTCAGCCCTGCGGGCGGTCATCGGCCGTTACTGAAATTTTGTTTTCATAATTCAAGACGTTTGAGACGCCGCATCACCGGAAAACCAGTGTGCACGCGCTTTCATGATCATCGCCGTGGCATCTTCTTCAGACTGCCCCGTGATGTCGGTGAGTTCATCTCCCGCCAGATCTGCCAAATCGTCCAGGGTATGAATGCCATGCTCTGCCAATTTGCTGATGAGATCATCCGTGAGGCCTTCCAGATCGCGCAACTCGGTCGCCACGTTGGCGACATTTTCTTCGTTGGCGATTTCCATCGTCAAGAGGGCATCTTTGGCACGGGTACGCAACTCGTTGACCGTGTCTTCGTCGAAGCTCTCGATCTCCAGCATTTCTTCCAGCGGCACGTACGCCACCTGCTCCAGGCTGATGAAGCCTTCGGCAATCAGCAGGTCGGCAATTTCTTCATCAACGTCGAGCTTTTCCATGAACAGAGCCCGGCTGGCATCCACTTCGCTCGCCTGTTTTTGGGCCGACTCGGCCGCATCCAGGATGTTGATCTTCCAACCGGTCAGCTCGGACGCCAGGCGCACGTTCTGACCACCCCGGCCAATGGCAATTGCCAGGTTTTCTTCGTCCACCACCACATCCATGGCGTGACGCTCTTCGTCCACCACGATGCTGGTCACGTTGGCCGGTGCCAGCGCGCCAATCACGAATTGCGCCGGGTCTTCGCTCCACAGCACAATGTCCACACGCTCGCCGGCGAGTTCGTTGGTCACGCCATTAACACGCGTGCCGCGAACGCCCACGCAGGTGCCGATCGGGTCGACGCGTTTGTCATGTGACAACACGGCAATCTTGGCGCGCGACCCAGCGTCACGGGCGCAGGATTTGATCTCCAGCAGGCCTTGTTCGATCTCAGGGACTTCGTTGCGGAATAACTCAACCATGAATTCGGGGGCCGAGCGCGACAACACGATCGGGGCGCCGCGCAGGTTCAGGTCCACTTCCATGATCATCGCGCGCACCCGGTCACCGGTGCGGAAATTTTCCTTGGGGATCATCTCACCCCGTCGCAAACGGCCTTCCACACGACCCGATTCCACAATCAGGTCACCTTTGTCCATGCGTTTGACGGTACCGACAAAAATCTTGTCGCCGCGCGACATGAAATCGTTGAGCAGCATTTCGCGCTCGGCATCACGGATTTTTTGCAGGATCACCTGCTTGGCCGCCATCGCGCCAATGCGGCCGATCGGCACGGACTCGATGGTTTCCTCGATGTACTCATCCACTTCAATGTCAGGAATTTGTTCGCTGGCTTCAAACAGCAAAATTTCCTGATCTGGCAGTTGCAGCCCGGCTTCGTTGGGAACCACATGCCAGCGACGGAAAGTTTCGTACACACCGGTGTCGCGGTTCAGCGAGACACGGATATCGACATCACCCGCGTACAGTTTTTTTGTGGCCTGCGCCAGCGCGGCTTCCACGGCGCCGAACACCACATCACGCTCCACGTTTTTCTCACGTGAGATGGCGTCTACCAACATCAACATTTCGCGATTCATGCCATGACTCTCCTGTTTCAATTCAATTCAACTGTGTCGCCGTCGGGGCCATCCACTGCGGCATGGCCCCGGCCTTTAAAACTGACGATGGGCGCCAAACGAGCGTCGCGCAATTCATCCAGCGTGAACCCCAGGGCCTGCAACGGTGCCAACGGCCGCTTCTTGCTGACCCGGGCGCCAGGTTTGACGTCCGGCTCATCACGCCAGACAATCTGCCAGCTACCGACTGCCGGCGCATCAGCACCCGCCATCTGCTCGGCACGCTCCAGCACCCCTCTAAACTTCTTGCGATTGGCGCTGACTTGACCGGCAGCAGCGGCGCCGAGCGGCGCCTTCAGGGTGATATCCACCACCTGACCGGCAAAACGCTCAAAGTCCAACTGGTGGCGCAGTGGCCGGTCGATACCCGGCGACGACACTTCCAGCCTTTTGTATTCAATGGCGTCAACTTCCAGCGCAAACTGCAACTGGCGTGTGACTTTTTCACAATCTTCGACGGTGACAAACTGTTCTGGCGCCGCCACGCCTTCAGCGGGCGGTGTCCAGGGCAAGTCAATGGTGATGCGCAGCAAACCACCGGCGGAGCGCTCAATCTCCACCAGGTCATAGCCTAAGCCGATAACGGTTTGTTCAACAATTTCTTTAAGCGCCACCAAAACCCCAGATCAATCTGAAAACCAGCCAAAAACAATCGACCAAAAAAAACGGGCGGAAGTGACTCGCCCGTTTGGTCGTGAAGCGACGGATTGTACCTGAAAATCAATCAGAACGCTTTGATTTTGAACGCTTTAACCAGCGGCACTGACCAAAATCCGGGTGTAAGCATGTTTTGGGTTGGTAAGCACGGCATGCACCAGGCCCGTCTCCACCACCTCGCCAGCCCGCATCACCAACACCGTGTGGGCCATGGCGCGAATCACCGCGACATCATGGGTGATCAGCAAATAGCTCAAGCCGTGTCCGCGCTGCAGGCGTTGCAGCAGTTGCAGCACCTGTTTTTGCACGGTGACGTCCAGCGCGCTGGTGGGTTCATCCAGCACCAAGATCCGGGGCCCGATGATGAGCGCGCGGGCAATCGCCAGGCGCTGACGCTGCCCGCCCGAGAACTCATGCGGGTAACGCCCCAGCAAAGCCGTGACCGAACCCGTGGTGTCTGCGTCCAGCCCGACATCCTGTAGCGCTTGCACCACACGTTCGCGCCGTTGGCTGGCGGGTAGCGTGGGCTCAAACACGCCCAGTCCCTCGCCGACGATTTCTTCCACCGTCATGCGCGGTGACAGGGACGAAAACGGGTCCTGAAACACCACCTGCACCTGTCGGCGCAGCGCCTTGTTGCTGGCGCTGTCATGGCCCCAGCTGTCGCCCGCAAACGTCAGCTTGCCCTGAAACGGCAGCAAACCCAGCACTGCCAGCGCCAGCGTGGATTTGCCGGAGCCCGACTCACCCATCACGCCCAGCGTTTGGCCTGGTGCCAGCGCAAAGTCGGCACCATGCACCGCGACAAATTCACCGCGCTTGAACCAGCCACGCAGGCCCGGCAAGGGCGTTGGGTAACTCACCCGCAGACCGGTTGCCGTTAAAACCGGTGCTTGCCCCAAAGGGGTTGGCGCCGTGTCGGCCAGCGGGTCGCGCTCGGGCTGACTGGCCATCAGCCGCTGCGTATAGGGATGTTGCGGGTTGGCAAACAGCGTGCGGGTGGCGCCCTGCTCCACCACGCGCCCCTGCTCCATCACCACCACACGGTCGGCAAAACGGCGCACCAGGTTCAGGTCGTGGGTGATCATCAGCACCGACATGCCACGCTCGCGCTGCAGCCGGTCCAGCAGGTCCAGAATCTGGCCGCGCAGGCTCACATCGAGTGCGGTCGTCGGCTCATCGGCCAGCAGCAGCTTGGGGTGGCAGGCCAGCGCCATGGCAATCATGGCGCGCTGACGCTGCCCGCCACTGAGCTGGTGTGGGTAGGCCCGGTAACGGCGTGCGGGGTCGTCGATGCCCACTTCCGCCAACAAGTCAACGGCTGCCAGCCCCGCCTTTGGCGCGGCCAGGCCTTGCTTGAGCGTGATCACTTCGGCAATCTGGTCGCCCACACGCATCAGCGGATTGAGCGCTGTCATGGGTTCCTGAAAAATCATGGCGATGTCCTGGCCACGAATCGCACGCAATGCCCGCTCTGGCAAGGCGAGCAAGTCTTGCCCGTCAAACCAGGCCTGGCCAGAGACAGTGGCCTGCTCAGCCAGACGCAGCAGGCTCAGCGCCGAGACGGTTTTGCCAGAGCCTGACTCCCCCACCAGCGCCAGTTTTTCGCCGCGCGCGATGCTGAAGCTCACCCCATGCACCACCGTGCGGCTGCAAAAAGATACCGACAGGTTCTGCACATCCAGGAGCGGCATCGGCTTTAAATCATGGGCACCCGAACCCGCACTGGACGACATGCCGCCAGCGTTGGACAACACGGCAACAGGTCGGCTCATTTGTCGGCCTTGCGCGGGTCCAGCGCATCACGCAACGCGTCCCCCATGAAGGTCAGCAGCAGCAGCGTGATCACCAGCACGGCAAAGGTGAACAGCGAAATCCACCATGCGTCGATGTTGTTTTTGCCCTGTGACAACAATTCCCCCAGTGACGGGGTACCGGGTGGCACGCCCAAGCCCAGAAAATCGAGCGAGGTCAGCGCCAGAATGGCGCCACTCATGCGAAACGGCAGAAACGTCACCACCGGCGTCAGGCTGTTGGGCAGCAGGTGCCGGGTGATGATGTGCCAGTTGCTCACCCCCAGCGAACGCGCGGCTCGCACGTAATCGAGCTGGCGGTTGCGCAGAAACTCGGCACGCACATAGTCCGACAGGCCCATCCAGCCAAACAGGCTCAGCAACACCAGCAGCAGCGCCAGACTGGGTGCAAACACCGCGCTGAAGATGATCAACAGGTACAACTCGGGCATGGAGCCCCAGATCTCGATGAACCGCTGAAACGCCAGATCGGTTTTGCCACCAAAAAAGCCCTGGATCGCCCCGGTGACGATGCCCAGCACCGTGCCCACCAAGGTCAGCGCCAGCGCAAACAACACACTCACGCGAAAGCCGTAGATCAGTTGCGCCAGCAAATCCCGGCCTCGGTCGTCGGTGCCCAGCCAGTTGTCAGCCGATGGCCCCGACGGGTTGGGCGCCTTGGCAAAATAATTCAGCGTTTTGGGGCCGTAGGGGTTGGGGGCAAACAGCGCCCAGTTGCCGTTGCTGCTGAGCTGCTTACGGATGAACGGGTCCAGGTAATCGGTGTGGGTATCAAAATCGCCACCGAAGGTTTTCTCAGAATAATCCCGCACGATGGGCACATACAGTTCACCCTCATAAGACACCAGCAGCGGGCGGTCGTTGCTGATCACCTCGGCCAACAGGCTCAGCACCACCAGCGTACAAAAAACAACCAGACTCCAGAAGCCCAGCCGATTGCGCCTGAAGCGTTGCCAGGCGCGCGCAGACGGTGTTTGGGAAGAGAAAGTCACGAAAGTCCGCCCTTTCGCACGGCGACACAAAGTGAGTCCGCCACAGGCGGCTTAGTCAAACTTGACACGCGGGTCCACCCAAACATAAGACAGGTCGGAAATAAGTTTGGTCACCAGACCAATCAACGTGAAGAAATACAACGTGCCCAGCACCACCGGGTAATCACGGCGGATGACACTCTCGTAACTCAGCAGGCCCAGGCCGTCGAGTGAAAAGAGCGTCTCGATCAGCAGCGAACCGGTGAAAAACGCGCCGATAAACGCCGCCGGAAAGCCGGTGACGATGGGAATCAGCGCGTTGCGAAAGACGTGTTTCCACAACACCTGGCGCTCGCTCAGGCCCTTGGCGCGCGCGGTGATCACATATTGTTTGCGGATTTCTTCCAGAAAAGCGTTTTTGGTCAGCATGGTGGTCACGGCAAAACTGCCCAGCACCATGGCGGTGACCGGCAGCGCAATGTGCCACAGGTAATCGATCACGCGGGCGCCCCAGCTCAGTTCGTCCCAGTTGCCCGATGTCAGGCCACGCAGCGGAAACCACTGCAACTGGCCGCCAAAAATGACCAGCAGCGCCACCCCCAACACAAAACCCGGAATGGCATAC
Source organism: Rhodoferax sp. U2-2l (assembly GCF_020594515.1). Lineage (GTDB taxonomy): Bacteria > Pseudomonadota > Gammaproteobacteria > Burkholderiales > Burkholderiaceae_C > Rhodoferax. Next base: position 47,400 of record NZ_JAJCTH010000014.1, on the reverse strand, counting down.
CCCACCAGTACCACCAGCGTGGTCACCAGATCAAACCGGGAGCCGGCGCGCACCGCCTTGGCCACGCCCAGCGGCACTGCAACCAGGTAACTGATGAAAAACGTCCACAGCCCCAGGCTGATCGACACCGGCAACTTCTCCCAGATCAGGTCGGCCACACTTTTGTTCTGGAAAAAACTCTTGCCCAGGTCGAACCGGGCGAATTGGCCAAGCATCTGGAAAAACCGCTCGTGCGCCGGTTTGTCAAAGCCATACAAGGCCTTGATCTGCTCGATGCGCTGCGGGTCCACCCCTTGTGCACCGCGGTAACTCAGGCCACCGCCCTCGGCGGCTGCGCCCTTGCCAGCGCCCGCCTTGGCTTCGGCCAGATATTGCTCCACCGGGCCACCGGGCACAAACTGGATCACCACGAACGTGATCAGCAACACCCCGAACAGCGTGGGGATCATCAGCAACAGGCGTTTGAGGATGTAAATCCACATATCAATACCGTGCTATCAGTTGGTGCGGGACAGCTGTAGCGCAAAAGCCAGAAACACCGTGGAACCGGCTTCGCCGGGCCACAGGTGTTGCCCCCTGCAAGGGGCTGAGGTCAGCGGCTCCAAGTCTGCCTGCGCAGACTTGGACTGACCGAAGGGCCCCGCCTTTGGCGGCTGGCATGTCAAGCGGCCACGAGCGGCATCGGCAAGAGCCGATGCCGGGGCAGTGGGCAAGCCGGGGGGTGTTCATCTTTTAGCCCACCAGGTGTCAATCGCCCAACCCTCGCCCTGGGCGTACGGCGGCATGGCGGCGGGTTGGTCCAGCCGCCAGTTGTTGAACACCATCCGGTGCGTCGGGGCTGACCACTGGGGGATCAGCACATGGCTGTGGGCAATCACCCGCTCCAGCGCACGGCAAGCAGGCAACAACTGCGCCTTGGTTTTTGCGGCGGTCATCTGGCGGATCAAGGCGTCCACGGCTGGGTTCTTCATGCCTGACATGTTGCCGGAGTCTTCCTGATCGGCCGCCTTGGAGCCAAACAGGTCGGCGTATTCCTGCCCGGGGTTGTGCGTGCCGCCATATGCCAGCGAGGTCATGTCGAACTCAAATTTTTGCAGCCGTTGCTGGTAGAGCGCAAAGTCCACTGGCCGGAATTTGAGCGTGATGCCAAGTTTTTCCAGATTGCGTGCCCAAGGGGTGACCACCCGCGCGCTGCCTTCGTTGCTGTCCAGAAACTCGATCTCCAAAGCCTGACCCAGGGCGTTGCGCAGCACACCGCCCTGCACTTCCCAGCCCGCCGCCTTGAGCAGCGCCTGCGCCTGACGCAGGTTGGCACGCAGCGACGACGGCGGGTCGGTGCGCGGCGGCACGGTCATGGGGCCAAACACAGCCTGCGGCAATTGATCACGCCAAGGTTCCAGCAACGCCAGTTCTTCCGCACCCGGCAAGCCGCTGGCCGCGCAGTCGGTGTTGCCAAACAGGCCGTTGACGCGCTGGTAGGCGTTGTAAAAAAGCTGGCGGCTCATCCATTCAAAATCCATCGCCAGCCCCAGCGCCTGGCGCACCCGCACGTCCTTGAAAACCTCGCGACGGGTATTGAGCACATAACTCTGAAAACCGGTGGGCAGGCGGTGCTGGAATTCCTTTTTAACCAACTCACCGGTGTCAAAACGCTTGCCGTTGACACGCCGCGCCCAATCACCGGCCGAGAAAAAGCGCATCAGGTCAAACTCACCCGCCTTCAGCGCCTCCAGCCGGGCCGTGCCGTCTTTGTAAATTTTGACGGTGATGCGGTCGAAATTGGCCGTGCCGCGGCGCACCGGCAGGTCTTTGGCCCAGTAGCCGAGGTCGCGCACGTAGGTGATGTCCTTGCCAAAACGCACCGGGCCAATTTTGTAGGGGCCGCTGCCAATGGGTGTGTCGGTCACGATCGCATCAAAACGTTTGGCCTGGCCGTTTTCCACCCCCCAGGCCCGGCTGAACACCGGCAAGCCTCCTACCGTCAGCGGCAGTTCGCGGTTAGGCTTTTTGAAACGGTAACGCACCGTGTGGTCATCCAGCACATCCAAGCCCGCCACATCGTCGAGCAGCGTCTTGTAGGCCGGCGAGGTGTAAGGCCCCATCAGCGCGTCGAAGCTGAATTTGACGTCTTGCGCCAACACCGGGTCGCCGTTGTGAAATCGCGCCGCCCGGCGCAGGGTGAAGGTGGCGCTCAGCCCATCCGGGGCCACGGTCACGTCTTGTGCCAACAGGCCGTAGCCGGAGCCGGTTTCGTCCAGCGCACCCGTCAGCAGCGAGTCAAACATCAGGTCAGACAGGTAGGCTGGGGCGGAGCCTTTGATGGTGAACGGGTTGTATTTGTCAAAGGTGGAGACCCGCAAATTGCTGACCAGCCGCAGCTCACCGCCTTTGGGCGCGGCCGGGTTGACATAGTCGAAATGCGCAAAACCCGCCGGATACTTCAAGTCGCCCCACAGGGCGTATCCGTGCGCGGCCCACAGCGGGTTGATCCAAGTCAGGCACACAAAAAACAGAAGGCAACGCATGCGACAATTCTGCATCATCTGTCACTGCAGTTTCATCGGCCAGTTGAATGGCGTCGTTTGCAGTGCTTTCCAGCAGCAAGAAAAATTGAAGAGGTCGAAATGGGATTCCTGACAGGCAAAAAACTATTGATCACCGGTGTGTTGTCCAACCGCTCCATCGCTTACGGCATTGCCAAGGCCTGCCACGCACAAGGCGCCGAACTGGCATTCAGCTACGTGGGTGAGCGGTTCAAGGACCGCATCACCGAATTTGCCGCCGATTTTGATTCGAAGCTGATTTTTGACTGCGATGTGGGGGACGACGCCCAGATCGAGAAGCTGTTTACCGACCTGTCGGCCCATTGGCCCAAGTTTGATGGCTTTGTGCACAGCATCGGTTACGCCCCGCGCGAAGCCATTGCCGGCAATTTTCTGGACGGTTTGACCCGCGAAAACTTCCGCATCGCGCACGACATCAGCGCCTACAGCTTTCCCGCCATGGCCAAGGCCGCCCTGCCGTATCTGAACGACACCGCGTCGTTATTGACCTTGACTTACCTGGGCGGCGTGCGGGTGGTGCCCAGCTACAACACCATGGGCTTGGCCAAGGCGTCACTTGAATCGTCGGTGCGTTATCTGGCCGACGCTGTGGGTGCCAAGGGCATCCGTGTCAATGGCCTGAGCGCTGGTGCCATCAAGACGCTGGCCGCCAGCGGCATTAAGGACTTTGGCAAGTTGCTGGGCATCTCCGCTGCGGCATCTCCGCTCAAGCGCAACGTGACGATTGACGAAGTGGGCAATGTGGCCGCCTTTTTGCTCAGTGATCTGGCATCGGGCATGACCGGTCAGATTTCTTATGTCGATTGCGGCGTTAGCCAGACCGCCGTGGCCGTGGTCGAATCCAACGGTTCTTGAAAGACATGAGACGCCAGTCCTGATGTCATCAGGACTGGCGTCTATCCGTTTTAGATTGTCTTGACCGCGCTCAGGGCTTCACACAGTCCGCAAAGTAGCGCACCTGGCCATCTGCCCCCAGCTCTTCCACCAAGCCGTGGATGTCGGTCTCAAACCCTGGGCACTGCGCGTTGAACTCGCGTGAGAACTTGAGGTAATCCACGATCTTCTTGTTGAACACCTCACCCGGGATCAGCAGCGGAATGCCCGGTGGGTAAGGTGTCACCAGCCCAACGGTGATGCGGCCTTCCAGATCATCAATCTCGACCCGCTCGGTCTTGCGCAACGCAATGTGGGCGTAGGCATCGCTCGGTTTCATGGCCGGGGTCAGGTCGCTCAAGTACATGTCGGTGGTGAGTCGGGCAATGTCGTACTTGGCATACAGCTGGTGGATGTGCTGGCACAAGTCGGCCAGGCCCATGTTCTCGTACCGGGGGTGTTTCTGGCAAAACTCGGGCAGGATGCGCCACATCGGCTGGTTTTTGGCGTAATCGTCCTTGAACTGCTGCAGCGCGGTCAGCATGCTGTTCCAGCGGCCCTTGGTGATGCCAATGGTGAACATGATGAAAAAGCTGTAGAGCCCGGTTTTCTCCACCACCACCCCGTGCTCGGCCAAAAACTTGGTCACGATGCTGGCTGGAATGCCGGTCTTGGCAAACTTGCCATTCAGGTCCATGCCCGGCGTGACAATGGTGGATTTGATCGGGTCCAGCATGTTGAAGCCGGTGGCCATCTTGCCAAAGCCGTGCCAGTTGACACCGCTCTTGTTGGTGCGTGATTCGCCCTTGATGATCCAGTCATCGGCGCGGCCAATGCCTTCATCCACCAGCTTGTCCGGGCCCCAGACCTTGAACCACCAGTCGTCACCGTACTCTTCGTCGATCTTGCGCATGGCGCGGCGGAAGTCCAGTGCCTCGGCAATGCTTTCCTCCACCAGCGCGGTGCCGCCGGGCGGCTCCATCATGGCGGCGGCCACGTCGCAGCTGGCAATGATGCTGTATTGCGGGCTGGTGCTGGTGTGCATCAGGTACGCCTCGTTGAACAAATGTTTGTCCAGCTTGACGGTTTGGGAGTCCTGCACCAGCACGTGGCTGGCCTGGCTGATGCCAGCCAGCAGCTTGTGGATCGACTGCGTGGCATACACCATGGCGTGTTTGGGCCGTGGGCGGTGTTTGCCCATGGCGTGGTAGGTGCCGTAAAACGGGTGAAACGCGGCATGGGGTAACCAGGCTTCGTCAAAGTGGATGTTTTCCACGTAGCCGTCGAGCATGTTCTTGACGGTTTGGGTGTTGTAGAGCACGCCGTCGTAGGTGGACTGGGTCAGCGTCAACACACGCGGCTTGATCTGGTCCACATCCACGTCTGGCAGATGTTCCTTGACCAGCGGGTTGGCCTTGATCTTGGCCTTGATGGTGGCCGGCTCAAACTCGCTTTTGGGGATCGGGCCGATGATGCCGAAGTGGTTGCGCGTGGGCTTCAAAAACACCGGAATGGCGCCGGTCATGATGATCGCGTGCAGGATCGACTTGTGGCAATTGCGGTCCACCACCACCACATCGTTGGGCGCCACCGTGTGGTGCCAGACCATCTTGTTGGAGGTGCTGGTGCCGTTGGTGACAAAAAAGCAGTGGTCGGCGTTGAAGATACGCGCGGCATTGCGCTCGCTCTTGCCAATGGCGCCGTCGTGGTCCAGCAGCTGACCCAGTTCTTCGACCGCGTTGCAGACGTCGGCGCGCAACATGTTTTCACCATAAAACTGGTGGTACATCTGGCCCACCGGGCTTTTCAGGAAGGCCACACCGCCCGAGTGCCCCGGGCAGTGCCAGGAATAAGAGCCGTCTTCGGCGTAGTCCAGCAAGGCTTTGAAAAACGGCGGCTGCACGCCCTCCAGGTAACTTTTGGCCTCACGGATGATGTGGCGCGCCACAAACTCGGGCGTGTCCTCAAACATGTGGATGAAGCCGTGCAGCTCGCGCAGGATATCGTTGGGCAGGTGGCGGCTGGTTTTGGTTTCGCCGTAGATGTAAATCGGCACGTCCAAATTTTTGCGGCGCACTTCCTCAATGAAGTGGCGCAAGTTGACCACCGCGGGGTCCAGCTCCGGGCCCGTGGAAAACTCTTCGTCGTCAATCGACAAAATAAACGTGCTGGCGCGGCTTTGCTGCTGGGCAAATTGGCTCAAATCACCATAACTGGTCACGCCCAGCACCTCTGAGCCCTCAGACTCGATGGCCTGGGCCAAGGCGCGAATGCCGAGCCCCGAGGTGTTTTCGGACCGGTAATCTTCGTCGATGATGACAATGGGAAAGCGAAACTTCATGGCGGACTCCAACGACTCACAGTGATTGAACAAATTGGCGCGAAGTGTAAGGACTAAACCAGACCGAACGATGGCAAGGCCGCTCTTTCATCCGAAAATGGCATGCTGACAACACAACAGGAAACCAGGATGGCTGACTCGACACTTTGGTGGCTGGCTGCAGGGGCTTTGGTGGCGGCCGAGCTGGTGACGGGCACGTTTTACCTGCTGATGCTCGCCGTGGGTCTGATGGCGGCGGCCTTGGCAGCGCATGCCGGTGCCAGCACCACCTGGCAGTGGGTGGCAGCCGCGTTGGTGGGAGGCGGTTCCACCCTGCTCTGGCGCGCTTTCAAACGGTCCCGGCCCTCGGCTGCCCCGGCCCGGGCCAACCACGATGTGAACATGGATATTGGTGAGACCGTCCACGTCGCGGCATTCAACGACGATGGCAGTTGCAGTGTGCACTACCGCGGTGCGCGTTGGGACGCCAGCCTGGCGGCCGGGGAAGTGGCCACTGGGGGCGTGTACCGCATCACCGAGGTGGTGGGAAGCCGCCTGATCCTGAAAAAAAACTGAACAACCATCCTCTTGGAGATCGTCATGGAAATCGCTGTCATTCTGTTCATCATCGCCGCCATCTTTATCGGGCAATCCATCAAAGTGGTGCCGCAGCAGCACGCCTGGGTGGTGGAGCGGCTGGGCAAGTACAACGGCACACTGACGCCGGGGCTGAACTTTCTGATGCCCTTCATCGACAAGGTGGCCTACAAACATGTGTTGAAGGAAATCCCGCTGGATATTCCCAGCCAGGTGTGCATTACCCGTGACAACACGCAGTTGCAGGTGGACGGCATCTTGTACTTTCAGGTGACCGATGCCATGCGCGCCAGCTACGGCTCCAGCAACTACATCGTCGCCATCTCGCAACTGGCCCAAACCACGCTGCGCTCGGTCATCGGCAAACTGGAGCTGGACAAAACGTTTGAGGAACGCGACATCATCAACGCGCAAGTGGTGCAAGCCATTGATGAAGCCGCGCTGAATTGGGGCGTGAAAGTGCTGCGTTACGAGATCAAGGACCTGACGCCGCCCAAGGAAATCCTGCACGCCATGCAGCAGCAGATCACCGCCGAGCGTGAAAAACGCGCGCTGATCGCCGCCTCGGAAGGCCGCCGACAGGAGCAGATCAACATCGCCACGGGTGAACGCGAGGCTTACATTGCACGCTCCGAGGGTGAAAAACAGGCGGCCATCAACAACGCGCAAGGCGAGGCGGCAGCCATTCTGGCCGTGGCAGAGGCCAATGCCCAAGCCATTGAGCGGGTAGCCGCTGCCATTCGCCAGCCGGGTGGCGAACAGGCGGTGCAGCTGAAAGTGGCAGAAAAAGCGGTGGACGCCTACGGCAAGGTTGCCGCCGATGCCACCACCACGCTGATTGTGCCGAGCAACATGACGGAAGTGTCGTCGCTGCTGGTCTCGGCCATGAGAATGATTCAGACGCAGAAATAGAGTGCCCAGCAGGCGCGAGACAACGCCCGTACCCATGAGCGCACATCCGCCATGCCAGTTTCGCCCGGCCACGCCGCAAGATGCCGAAGCTGCGGTGCCGCTCATCTACAGTTCCGGCCCGCAGGCCATTGATTACGGCTTTCCTCGTCACGACAAGACCCAACAGGATTTTTTGCATTTCGCGTTTGTTGACGGCCAAGGATTTTTGGGCTACCAAAACCACACTGTTGCCACCCTTGACGACCAGGTGGTGGGCATTGCCGCGCTGTACAACCTCTCGGCCTACCTTCGGCTGACCCTGGCACATCTTTGGCAACTGTGGCAGTTCTATCCAGCGTGGAAGTTGACCGACTTGGCCGTGCGGGGTGTTCACCTGACATCCCTCATGCCGCCGCCCGCTCAAACCATGCATTACCTGGCACATTTTGCAGTCGTCAAACAATTTCAAAGCACCGGCATTGGCAAATGCATGCTGGACTACCACCGAGCCCAAGCCCGGGCGCTGGGGCGACACCAGTTTGCGCTCGATGTCTCCGTCAACAACCCCCGCGCCCAGGCGCTGTATGAACGTTATGGGTTCAGTGTCGGCAAAGAAAACCGGTTTTCCGGGCCCAGGGCGGCGGTGCCAAATACCCGTCGCCTGGTTTTGGCGATCCAAAACAAGCGCGTGGAATAATCAGGCCGTCAACACACCGGTTGCCTGTTTACCCTCTTGAATGAATCGCCCCATCTGCACCCGTTTGCCTAGAAAAGCTGAAGACATCGGCGCTTTTTTGTTTCTTCAAGGCCCAATATCTCCCTTTTTTACCCAGATCGGCAACGGTCTGGCGTCGTTAGGCCACCACGTCCACTGCATCAATCTGAGCATCGGCGATCAGTTGTTCTGGCGCCGACCCGGGGCCACCAACTACCGTGGCCGCCTGCAAGACTGGCCAGCTTTCATCGAAGCCTTCCTGGACAAGCATCAGATCACAGATCTGGTGCTGCTTGGCGAGCAGCGCGACTACCACAAGCAAGCGATTGCTGCGGCCAAGACGCGTGGCATCCACGTGACCGTGACAGATTTTGGTTACCTGCGGCCCGACTGGATCACCCTGGAGCGTGACGGCATGTCTGGCAACTCCTGTTTTCCCCGCGACCCGGCTGTGATCCGGGCGCTCGCAGCCAGGGTCCCGGCGGCTGACATGAGCAGAAAATTCACTGACAGCTTTTTCCGCATGGCAACCTGGGACGTGGTTTATCACATCGCGAATGTGTTATTTCGTTGGCTTTTTCCACACTATCGCACCCACAAGATGCAGCCGCTTCCGCTGATCTATTTGGGCACGGGCTGGCGCATGCTGAAGGAAAAACTGCTCAGAAAGCGTACACATCACGCGATCTCGGTGTTAACCAACAACCATCCTCGCTACTTTGTTCATCCGCTACAGCTTGCCTATGATTTTCAGCTCAGGGCATATTCCAACTACCCGGACCAGGGGGACTCGATCAAAGAGGTTGTGACCTCCTTTGCTGCCAAGGCGCCACCAGACACCCACCTGATCGTCAAGGTTCACCCGATGGACACCGGGCTGCGTGATTGGAACAAGCTGATCCAAAAAATAGCCTCACTGCAAGGTGTGGCGGGTCGGGTTCACTATCTGGACGGCGGCAATCTTGACCACCTCTGCGAAACCGCCCTTGGCATGGTCACCATCAACAGCACATCAGGGTTGCGCGCACTGCAACTGGACTGCCCGGTCAAAACCCTTGGTCAGGCCATCTTCGATGTGCCCGGTTTGACCTTTCAAGGTAGCTTGGATGCCTTTTGGTCAGAAAGGACGTCGCCCGACAAACCGTTGCGCGATGACTACATCAAACTGATGGCAGCCAGCATCCAGATCCGCGGTGTTTTCTACAACCAGCCTGGCCTGGACAACGCCGTGGCCGCGGCGGTAGACCGGCTGCACAAGGTTCAGGTCAACACGGCTCGGGGCATTCACCAAGAGCTGATCAGGCTCTAAGCGTCGTTTCTTACGAGCGCTTCTGCGGCGACAGACCCAGAAAGCTCATCACCGCGTCGCCCCAGGGATCAGGCAAGGCATTGAGCAACTTGAGACCCAGCCACAAAATGGCAGGAAAGGCGATGGTGGCCTTTCGGGCATCCAAACCACGTCGAATGTGCGCAGCAGCCCGTGGCGCCTCCATCAAAAACGGCGTACTTGCCGGAAACGCATCGCTCATTTTGGACCGCACAAACCCAGGGTAAATCAGAGTGAGTGAAATTCCTTTGGCGCGCAGCAACGGCCTGATGGACTGCCCCCAGGCATGCAGCGCTGACTTGCTGGCGCAATAAGCCGGCGAAATCGCCATTCCCCTCAAGGCCGCCAGCGAACTCACGATGGCGATGTGTCCGCGACCGCGCTCTCGCATGCGCTCTGCAATGGGCTGCACGGTGTTGATGGTTCCCAACAAATTGGTGCTGATCACCTCTTCCACCGCAGCAGGCGTTTCCCAATGACCCAGGTCGTCCAGCACGCTGGCCACCCCGGCATCGGCAATCAGCAGATCCACCGGGTGATCGGTGTCAAACGCTTCCAGCCAACCACGCAGCGCCTGCGCATCCCGCACATCCATTTCGCACACAAAAACGTCAGCCCCCTTGGCTTGACACTGCTTGACTGTGGCATCCAGGCGCTTGGTATGGCGCCCTTGCAGTGCCAGGCACATCCCCGGCGCGGCGTACACATCCGCCAGCGCCGCGCCAATAGCGCCGCTGGCCCCTGTGACAACCACGATGCGCGGCAAGGTAGGCTTCATGGTGAATCGTTCATATAACCAACTCATCTTTAAGTTGCTTTAACCAAATGCGCGCCACCGTGTTTAACTTTCGGAGTTGTCTTCTGCCATAGCCCACACGCAGTTTTTCCAGCCCGCCACTGGCCTCTAACGCGCTGCGGGTTTCCACAAGACGGTGCAACACCGCCTCGCAGGTGGTGTAGCCCTTCAATGCCGAGTCCCAATAAATGGGATAACGCAGCAAGGTGCCGGCTACCAACTCGTCCAGCGACAAACGACGTTTGCGGCGTGCAAACGCGACGCCTGCCGTCAGCACATCATCTGTCAGCCCCCAACCCGCATAAAACGGCTGGCCATACACCACCACCCGCTTGCCACGCAACAGCGCATCAAAACCCGTGAGCGACGTCATGGTGTGCACCACATCGCAGGCCGCAATGCAGCTCACCACCGACAGCCGCGCCTCGACATGGTCCGCCCATGGCTGCGCCTGCGCCAGGGCCAGCTGGCCAGCCCGGTTGCCCGACAGCACATCCGGGTGAGGCTTGTAAACCACAAAAGCCTCCGGGTGCGCCCGGCGCGCGGCCTGCAGCAGGCCCAAATTCGTTTTGACGTCTGTGCAGCCAAAGCGAATGGAGGCGTCGTCCTCCACCTGGCCCGGCACCAGCACCACCTGCTTGCCGCCGCTGGGCCAAGCCACCGCCTCGCGCGGTTCCAGGTTGTATTTGGTGATGCCATGCGCCACCATGAACGCCCGCACTTTGCGGGCCATGGCCAATTCATCGTCTGTGAAAGCGGCGGTGCCCAGCAGATGCTCCAGATCAGACGGCTGCCTCGGGTCAAAATAAATGCCACGCCCGTCCAGCACCAAAGACAATGGAGGGATCAAGTCCGAGCCCAACCCCACTGAGCGCACAAAGCCATCCTCCATGTGCAGCAGCTGCGCCCCGGTTTGTTGCGCCAAAGCCGCGGCGCCTGTCGGCTCTGTGGCGCCCCAAAACACCAGCGCATCACCCGGCACGGGCTGCAGCTGTGCTGCCGCTTCGGTGTTGGGGACAAAATGCACACGCTCGGGAGACAACGACAACAGCGGCTTGATGTATGCCGCTTTCCAGCGCCCGAAACCCAGGCAAATCATGCTGCGCGGGGCTTTTTTGTCAATGCCCAGGCCGGCGGCTTGGCGCTGTCGCACCAGCCAATCAATGACATCAAAAATGGTGCCTCGCTGATGCGTCACCGGGTTCAAATACCTGGTGTAGTGAAAGTACGCTGCGGCAAACAGTTCGTCTACCGAACGTTGGCGGGAGCGGCGGCTGCAGGTCTGGCGGTCATCTGTTGCCCCCCAGCCGGCATACCAAGGCAATCCGAACACGGTCACGGGTTTGCCCGCCAGCAAGGCCTCAAAACCCATGGTGGACGTCACCACATACACCCTGTCCATGTGTTCAATCAAACTCAGCGGATTGATGGCCTGACGCAGCACCACCGTGTGTGCGTCATCCTGCACCTGGGTCAAATATCCCCCCTTGCGGCCCGAAGTCACTTCGGGATGCGTCTTGACATAAATGGTGGCCTGCGGGTTCTCCGAACGTGCTGCAGCCAGCATGGCGACAAAGGTGGCCGCGTTGGCACCGCCAAGCGCCACACTCAGGTCGCCAGCAGTCTGGTCCACCACCAGCACCCGCCTGATACCCACCTCCCCCGCATTTGTCCCCTCTCCCTCTGGGCGAGGGTTCGGTTGAAGGCAGTCGCCCCAATCCGGCGCATGGTTGTACTTGCTCAGCCGGTGGTCAAGCACCAACGCCTTGGCGCGTGCCACCTCGTCAGCGAGGCCAGCCATGACATCAGCTGACGAATTCAACATGCTCTCAAGGGCACAAGGCGCTGTGCAGTCATAGTAAATGCCTTGCGCGTCCACCACGAGCGACATGGCGGGAAAGTGCTCACCCGTTCCAAAAGAGCGCAAAAAACCGTCTTCCAACTGCACCAGCGGCAGACGCCGTTTTGCGCAAGACGGGCCGCCAACCGTGCACTTGGCTTTCGCCCCCAAGCCACGACTGCTTGTGCAACCTGGGTCTCACGCAACTCGTGCGGGGACAGCAACGGTTGCCCGAGCAAGGATTCCGCTTGAACCATGCTGCGCAGGCGTCGCGTCGCCGCAAGCCATACCGGCTGCTGCCCCTGCTGTGAATCTGGCCGCTCAATCATCCCCACTGTCCATCTGTCGAACAGCGTCATCCAGACAGCGTCGTGCATGAACCTGCGAGACCGCAATAGCCTCGGGCACGGCATAAGGCCTGGCATGCCGAACGTCTGGCATCACCGGCTTTTGCTTGGCATGAAGCGAAGAAATATGCCAATGCGTCCAGGCTTCCCAATAGGCAAGCCGTATTGGCGACACACCGGTGGCACCGTAACCGGTTTCAGTAGCGGTCATCAGCGAGCCCGGCCGGTGTGACCCCAAGGTCAGTGGCAACACCAGTCGCTTGATCGCCTGCCGTCCAAAAACCAGGCGCAACCTGCTCAAAAACTCACTGTCTGCACCCGTGCGCACGGCGTCCCACAACCCGGCTCGCTCGACCACCTCCTGGCGTCGAAACAGCGGCGAGGCCGGGTTCAAACGCGCCAGTGGATGCACAGGGCGTGCATAGAAGTTTCCGTTGTCCTCCATCCGCACCCACTGTGACGTGGTGGCTATCAGCCGGGGGTTGGCGAGCAAGGGGCGCACCTGCTGCTCAATGCGCTGCGGGTGAGACCAGTCGTCCGAGTCGTGGCAGGTAGCGAACTCACCACGCGCCAGATGCAAGCCCACCGTTTTGGCAACATAAGTGCCCACATTGCACGGCAATCGGCAAAGGCGCACCCGGGCATCTTTGGCTGCCAGTCCCTCGACCAATTCGGCCGTGCCATCGGTACTGGCATCATCCACCACCACCACCTCCAACTGGCGCCAAGACTGAGACAGCATCCCTTCAATGGCGTAACCAATGCGATCCTGGGCGTTGAAGGCCGTCATGATCACACTCACCAGTGGCCCTTGCAGGCCAGGCAAAGGCTGTGCACTACGCAAATTGCCGGGCACAGGTGGCAGAGCCGCATCCTGCAAAGCAAGGGCAGGCAATGCAAACGAGCCCAGATAGGCGTTCAAACGCTGCAGTTGCTCTGCGGGCTCACCCCCAAAAGCGTTGGTCGCCAGCAGCCACAGTTCGGGCTGATGGGCAGCAGCACCATGCGCAAATGCTGTTTTCAAAACTGCGTGCGCTTGATCCATCTGGCCATTTCGCAGTAGCAAGGCCAAATGAAGCACCCTTGGCGCGTGCAACGGCTTCAGCAAGTCAAGCGCCAGCGCTGGCGCAAATGGTGCCAGGTCGTCTGCGAGTCTGTGCAGGTAAGCGCCGTCACCGTGGCGAGCCTTCAGGCGCCGTACCACCGCCGCGGCATCCTCGGCATGCCCGCACGCCGCAAGCGACACAGCCTTTGCCATGCCACCCATTTGGTGTCGGCCGTCCCAGCGAGCGCTTGCCACCGTGGCGTAAAGCCCCAGCCTGTAAGCCGCCCATAAATCCCAGCCGCTTTTAGGCCAGGTTTGCGGCTCCAATTGCGCCAAGGCATCGGCAAAGCGCCGTTGCGCAAGATACGTGAAAAATCCCAGTCTGCGCCGCACGCTTTATGCACCCTGAATGTTGTCAATCTGACAGAGCACCAGCACTGCCTACCCAACCTGGCGACAAATCTTGCTGTCTTTGCAAATATCGTATTTCAATGGAACCTTTGGATATTCGAGTTTGAGCTGTTTGCTAGCCTCTAGCCAAGCATTCCCAAGCAATTCATCAAATTCATCTGAAAAACGGTACATGGACCCATACCATGGCCCGCCAGGTGTGGATGTGAGCTCCCCGATGACAACGCCATTATTTGTGGCATAACAATCTACAGAAACAAAAGGGTACGCAAACTTACGGGATATCTCACTTGCTGACTGAAGTATCTGGTTGTAACACTGGGGCTTCCGTTGATGCCCCATTGATTCCGCCTTAAAGGTTGGAATAATAACCCGTCCGTCAGTAATCGGGTCAAATAAGCCATCATAGAAAAACAGCTTCGGTTTTTGATGATTTCGATCCACCTGCAAGATAAATTTATTTATCCCGTTGAAAGAGAAAACTTTGTAATCCAACGGAATTATATTGTCGATATTTTCATCAAACACACGTTCTTCGACTATGAATTTAATTGGCTTTTTTAATTTAATTTCCAGATTTTTCTGAGAATCAATAATTCGATCTTCAGAAATAACAGATTTTGTCATCGCATTGAAATACAAATTAGTTCCATGCACACGATGCAGCAGCATAACCCCAGTGGCCGACCAAAGTGAACTTGGTTTTAATACAAACGCCTCAGGCAATCCAGCAAGTAATATTTTTGACGCAGAGTCAAATTCGGCAATTTTCTTTGCGCAAGAAATGCCAATCTCAGCCAAACGAGTCTTTAATATTATTTTGTTTAATCTATTTATTTTGGGCTCTTTTTGTTTCCATCGGAGATATGAAAAATCAGTCCAGGTCTTGGGATTCCTGAATTCACCCAAATTATCTACATTGGTATTCATTGGCTCGTCTATTAATTAAATTCATTGCATTTCCAGCGGCGCATCAAAAGCGCGGTAGCGTGCCGGGAAGTCGATGCGGGTTTTTTTGTTTTTCTGGTGCCAGTGCTTCCAGCTGTCGCGGTAGGCTCGGCGGGATTCTGACAGGCCGGACTCTTCAGATATGCCCGTTTCCGTGTTCATGGTCAGGCTGTCTTGGTGGTACAGCGCAAAGCACAGTGGCCGCTCCATCTTATGCACCGCCTTAGGTCCAAAGTGCTTTTGCAGGCGGTGATAAAACTCGGTGTCTGCGGCATACCGCACGCTGTCCCAGTAGCCAATGCTCTCCAGCACCGGCTCTCTGCGGATCATCAGCGTGGCCACTGCCTCGTGCAGGTAAGAAGCGGTCCAGTTCTTGAACACAAATCTGCCCGCCGGCGTAATACGCACCCAGTGGCCCAGCGTGCCCACCCATGCCGGGTTGCTCTCCAGGGCTGCCACCTGCTTCTGCAGGCGGTCAGGCAGGGCCAGATCGTCGGCGTCCAGCGTGGTGAAAAAGCGCCCGCTGCACTGGCTAAAAACCAGGTTGCGTGACACATAGGTACCGAGGTTGCTGGTGTTGTGCAGTGTTTTGATGCGCGGGTCTTGCGCCTTTAGCCGCTCCATGATGGCTGCAGAGCCATCCGTACTGCGGTCGTTCACGATATACAGCTCAAAATTGGCATGGGTTTGGGCCAATACCGAGCGCACCGCGTATTCCACCGTCTTCTCCGCGTTGTAACAAGACATCATCACCGTGACCAAGGGCGTATCACTCGCACCGCTCGCCGCTGGCGTGTTGGCCCCAGTCGGGGTTGCCTGCAATTGGTGCAACACAATGTCGTGTGAGCTAGCTGGTGCAGTCAGGCCCAGCGGCGCGGCACCATGGCTGGCCAAATACCCGTTCACCGCCTGCAACCATTCGTTTGAGGCCTTGTCGGCAATCACATTGGCCTGGCCCATCAAGGCCTCAGGGCTTTCCTTGGCGACTGCCAAGCACCACTGTGCTTGCGCAAGGTGCCCGTCTTCAGCCAAGAAGTGGGCCGCGTGCAAGGCCCGGTAAATCATCTTGCGCGGCACTGTGATTTTGTCGCTCTTCAAAAACGGCCGGATCATCTCCCGGTTGGCCCGGTAAGGCGCAAACGCTGGATACATCTTGGCCAACAAGTCGTACAACACATAGGCCTTGTCAAAAGCTTGCCGCACAACATATTGATTCGCCAGGTTAAAAATGTTTGGTAAATCCATATCAAGAAAAGCTCAAATTGAAAGTTATAAGAGGAGAACCCCATTCATTCCCAGGGGTTGACAATAACCACTGGCACTGCCGCAAAGTCTTGCACGTTGCGCGTAACGAGCGCCAATCCGTTTTCAACGGCTGATGCTGCAATGATCGAATCAAAAGCCGCTATGGACTTACCCACGCTTTCTGCGCGGGCACACATCGCCGCCCAGTGCTCGGCCGTCTGTGACGTAAAGGGCAGCACCCGTTTGTCAAAAGCCTTTTGCAGATTCTCTAGCCACTGCGTCAATTCCTGCTTGCGTCTTGAACTGGCAAGCCTGGTTACACCTCGATGCAACTCAGCCAAGACCATAGCTGCTGTAAAAAGATCTGAATCGGCACGCGCACTCACCCAGTCCAGCACCGCCCGGTTGGGTTCTGGCTTGATCAGCTCTGACAAAACACATGTATCGAGCAGGTATTTCATAAATAAAGGTCGCGAACAGGCTCGACTGAGCGCTGCAACACCAGCGGCTCGCCCCTGGGCGCGTTTGTTAACACTTTTACCAGTGACGGCCCTTGCTGGAGCAGGCGGTAGTCGGCCGCAGCCAGTACCACCACAGCCTCTTCGCCGCGGCGGGTAACCCACTGCGGACCGTTGGACAAAGCCTGTTCAACCAATTCACTGAAGCGACTTTTCGCCTCTTGCAGCTGCCATGTACTCATCATTTACCTCCGGAAATACGCCAGTCAGTGTAGCTTCTGACTAGTCTGATTAGGTGCTCTATCACGCATCCCCACCAAACAGATCCCGCGTGTCAACCTTGTTGGCCACATCATCAAGCTCTGGCGCTAGGCGGTTGTCCACCTTGGCTGGGCGCGATGTCCAGCGCCACCACCTCGTTGTGTTGGGACAGAAGCTCGGCCAAGGACAGGCCGAGGTAGCCGGTATCGGAGATGGTGATTTTCATGACTGAAGTTTTGAGCACTTTATATAAAGAATATGCCTCTAGCCTTTACGGGTAAAGAGCGAGAAGCTACAAATTTTGAGACCATCACAAGGCCAGACGCGGCGTCAACTCCAATGAACGTACCGCAGAAACCATGGGCGCCACATTCATGTCCCAGGTCAGCGCATCCAGCGCGCTGCACCTGGCCAACGGCGCATCACACCCAGCCAACACCTTGGCAAGCTCTTCAGCCAGCGACTTCATATCGCCCTTTTTGAAATAGCTGAAATTCGGGCACAACGCTGCCAAATCCGCCAGCGGGCCAACATCTGACATCAACACACGCTTGCCATGTGCTGCTGCCTCCAGTGGCTTCAAGGGCGAAACAATCTCACACACAGCTAAAGGCCGCCGGGGAATGACCACCACATCCAGCAGGGCGTAATACTGGTCGGCCAAATCTGGCGCCACGCGGCCCGGCGTGAACACAACGTCACCAATACCTAGACGCTGCGCCAAATTGCGGTAGGCCAACGTAGCCGGGCAGGCCATGCCAACACCCGCGCCCAGCCCGCGCGACTCTGATGAGCCCACCAAAAGCAGCGCCACGTCCAGCCCACGCCCGCGCAGCAAAGCTACGGCCTCTATCAAGTCTTCCAGCCCCTCATAGCCATTGAACGACCCGATGTAGCCCACCACATAGCGTGCCTTGATGCCCAAATCAACCCGGCCAAGCGCCTTCGTCTCAAGCGGGGTGGGCCACCCCGCGAACCCATTGGGCACCAACTGCACCCGCGCCTGATCCACGCCACGGCGCACCAGCTCGTCTCGCATAAATCGGTTGATGGTAAACACCGTCTGCGCAGACAGCGCCACAGCGGTTTCATGCGCCACTTCCCGGTGAAATTGTGGTGACTGCGCCCAAACGGCGTCCCGGGCTGCGTGAGATAGCTCCCAAAACCCACGCACCTCGTAAAAAAATGGCATCCCCAGCTCACGCGCCGCAATGGCCGCTGGCAAGGCATTGCGCCAATTTGATGCGGCCATCACAACAGTCGGCTTAAAAACCCGCATCAGTTCCTTGAACACCTCAACAGCACGGGCCATGTATTGGGCCAGCGGCCCATCTTTTTCTGATGGCTTCGGCGTGTGCACATACCGCACCCCGTCAATAACATGGCTGCATGCAAAGTCTTGCCCCTGAAAACCCGGCTGATCCCACGGCGCGCCAGGCCGGGTGGCAGCAATTACATCCAACCCCGCCTTGACCAACGCACTGGCTACACCATGCGTACGCACCGCATAGCCGTTAGACGAAAAAGGCATGGAATGGTTGACGGCATACAGTAATCGCGCAGGCGCAACGTAACGCCGCAGTGGTGCAATCAACACACCATCAGATGCCGTCAGGCGGTTAATTAACTCATCCATAGGTAAATCCAAATCACACCACGACCCTACCCAGCCCCATACTCATTAACCCAAAAAGCCAACTCACCCAACGCCTGCGCCAGCCGCAGTTCGGCCATAGCCGACGATGGGCGATTCACCGCGGTGGACCAATCGCTGGTTAAAAACTCTGCTCGCATCAAGCCACCTAGCGTGCCAGCCGCGCGCTGAATCTCGTCGTGATAACTTTGTGTGGCGGCCGTGGCCATGACTGGGCGGCGGCGGGCCAATCCTTGTCGTTGCTAGATGGAATCTTTTCAAGCGCGGGGCGGTTCGTGCGCAGCACCCGGCGATACAACTCACCCGACAGCTTGCCCTGCGGCGGCACAGCCATGGCGAGTGCCATGAACTCACGGTCCAGAAACGCGGCCACGCTGTTGAGTACGGTCAGCTTCCGTGATGGCAAACTTAGCATATTTGATCAAGATACGCGATGGACGAATGGCCTATTCCATCAAGCTATTTGAAAAATTCGTGAGTTTAACGCAGGAATGTGTCGTGATGAATCAATTTTTTTATGTTTGTGGAAAATACCAATCTAAGAATCTTGCCTCACCGCCAATGTTTCCCTTGCACCAATAATAGCCGGAATATCTTTCGAAGTTGTTTCGAGTTACCATTCCGACAACTCTAGCTGGGGAGCCAGCAACTATCTCAAATGCTGAGACATTGGTTAATACTACACTATTCGCGCCAATGATCGCGCCATGATTAATTGTTATATTTCCGATTACTTTACAGCCAGAAGAAAAGAAAACATCATTCCCAACGGTCGGGACACCAACTCTATCCCCTCCAATAGTTACATTAGATCCAATATTCGCCCGCTCACCAATCAGCGCGTTAGCATGAATGATTACACCTATTCCTCCATATGCAAATACGGTATTTTTTCCGATATCAGCTGTATATGGTATTTCCGAATTATGCAAAAAATAATTTAAACGTTTAATTTTTTCAGCCCGAGCCAAATCACCTCGAAGAAATGAATCTCGACTTTCTTTATACAGAGCATAAGCCTTTGGAATTCCATTCTCAAGTAACTCCGTATATTTAGAAAGCATGGAATCGATAAAACCATCTAGGTTTTCTTCATTATAATTAAGTTTTCCCATGGGGAGCACCAATAGTAATTTCAAATGCAAGTCGAACAGATGTATCTTCGCCATGAAAGCAGATTGTGCGATTTTCAATTTCTTTCATAAAAGTTGGCGAATACCTGGTGTGCTCGATCTCTAACTTACCACGTCCGTTGATCTCTCGCAATCCTATTTGCGTACTTCCATTACGCAAAATTAACGAATTCGCAAGCTGATCTACCTGGCTGATGACAACATCCGGATGCAAAACAAACTGAACTCTCCATTGCTCGGTTTGATGGGATTGGAAATGATCAGTGATTGTCAAGGTGTTGCATTGATATTCCAATTCCCTATTGACTTCAATTTTAGATAACTTATGTACTGCCTTTATATTAAAAAATTCGGAATCATGCCGCTCAGATGTGAATTCTGACATCGCCATGGGTGATTCGAAATTTTTGAATAGTATATGACCCGCTGATTCAAGATAAATACCACTGTGTGCTCTGCTGGATATAAACCACCTTCGCAACTTGTCGGAAGTGTCATAGTTATACATGCCTGAGTCGATTATGAATTCCTTACCCTGCACCCAAAGGGTAAAGCTCAAATCATCAACATGCCGATGTGTGAACTTTGATCCGCCAGCACGAAATGTAAGGTGTAAATTATTTATGCTTGCAACAAAAATACCGGCACTTGGGTAATAACCTATTCCGCCTATTGAAGACTCATCTTCTATTTTAGGAAAAAATGTACCTGGGCGAATCTCTGAGTCACCCACAAGTGGAATCGTGCCATCAGGTCGTAATAGCAAATGGCCAACGTATCTTGCCTTGGCTAGTTTCGCACCCCATTTGTCAGTATTTCCTAAGCGATAGTGCTGAATGAATTGCTCAATCGTAGAAAATAGTCCGTAATTAACAAAGTGATACGTTGGGCTGTTCTCCGTACAGCAACCATCATCATCAAAGGTGGAGTCAAGCATCTTTTCCAGCCTGCGCAAAGCCGTCGCCAAATAACGATCTGAGGTTACCGGATCTATCACTTTTAGAAATACTGCAAACTGCGCAAGAGCAAGATCCATCATCGTGCCATGGTTGTTCTCAATGTAGTGCTTATCGTCATTGAGCCATTGTGCGTGTTTATCGGCCTCGAAAAGCAAGCGCAGTATCGGAACATACTTTGAAAGTGTCGTATAAATTGATGGGTCCGCCCCGCCACATGATGCATGTAGGAATGCAATAATTACAAACAGTCGATTAGCTACCGCATGTTCATCCTGCCATGCCCCTTGAAATGTGGTCGACTCATGCAAGTGTTTATCCAAATAACTTTTAAGAATGCGCCCGGCAGTTTCCGCCTTCATTGTTCGTGTTGAGTCTTCATCAGTTTTTGTTGCTACCTCAAGAGATGCATGAGCTGAAACCAATGAATTTAACCAAAGGCGCTTCGAATTAGCCGCCTCACCCAGGTCAGCCTTCCACGAATTATCGGGATCGATAGTTATATAGCCAATATTTGGCATGTACAACTCCCAATTGTCCGCACGGGTTGCGACATCCTGCATGTCCATTTTTGGCCATGGCCAATGTGCTTTAATCAGGGGGCTTTTTAAGCTTGAAAAATATTCAGTCATTACGCAATATATTTTGGAATATTAAATCTCTTGATACAAATCACTCACAGCCAGAATAAATTTATCATGATTATAACGCTCCTCAACCAGTTCTTTTCCTAGCGATGCACGCGCTTTATATAAATCGGAGTCTTTGCTTACCTTAATTATGGCATCGACTGTTTCCTGATGATTGCTTTTCAAGCACGTTGCTGGCCAGATATATTCTGCCCCTGGCCAGCGTCTAACAAATGACATTCCATTGGACGCAAAAGCATCCGCAACGGCCAGATGAAAGCTCTCCGGTCCTGGAAAGTCAAACTCCGATTCACTGACCGACAACACATAACCAACACGACGCGCTGCCAATGCTTCCTTGATGTCAACATGGCCATTGAAATGCACCGCATCCTGCAATTGATGCTGCTGGATGTATTGCTCGCACTGTTGAAAATAAGCCATTTCGACGGTATCTCGCGCGATCCAAGTTAACTCGGAAGGATGTTTGCTGAACACTTCCAGTCGGAAACGCTTATCGACTAGGCGTAGTGCTTGCAATATTTCCAAGGCCCGGTGATAGCCTTTGCGCGATGGCAAGATGCCAATCAACCCTAACGTGAATAATCGGTCGGCGTGCCAATCCGTTCGGTACTCATCGACTCGAACGTAATTAGGGATCAGGCGTACCTTGTGGCGCGGGATATTGGGATAGCGCTCTAGAAGTCGTTCAAAGAAAAAAGTGGACACCGCCACAATGGCATCCACTTTACTCATATCCAGCTTTTCGCCATGCACACGTCCCAACTCCATTCGGTGCATCCGAGCCACCAGGCGTTGATCAGGGCGTTTATGTGTGGCATACCATTCGGCGTTTTTTAGCAACCATTCGCACCAGATATATTCAGCCCAGTCGAGTAAAGCCTTGCTTTTTTTCTCGTCATGGAGTTCGTGACCCTTCCACTCGTCAAAGCGGATGTCGAAGTGTGCTGCCAAGGCTGGCACAGCATCCTGGATGAATTTAAGATCGTGGCCGGCAATGACCATGCGTGGCCGGCATAGCGATTTGAAAAGCCCGTAGTCACCTGTCTGGATAACTCCAAGCAATTCCATCAAACGCGCGGTGTAACGAAACTGGCCAATTACTAGCCAGTTCTTGCTGACAAATTGATGTAGCTCGTGAAAAGTGACCTCATCCACATCCCCACGGTTGCGAAAGATGAGCGATTCCAGCGCCACCCGTAGTCCGACAGGCAAGCGCCCCTTGTAGTAATCAACCCCCAGCGGTAACAGCATGGCCTGGACTGCAGTCCAGACTTGGAGATGATCCAACAATTCCCTCTTTCCGTAGCGTTGGGTGCTGGCAGGTGTGAGCGAAGGAAGTTTGTAATATACGAACGTTGGCTCAGGCAGGTACTCAATCCGCTTAGAGTGCATGAGCACTTCAGCTAAAAATACGGTGTCTTCCCCCATACGAATTTTTTCTGGCCACTGAATTTGATGCGAGCGTAAGAGTGAGCACTTGACAAAACTAGCCACTACCGTGCTGGTACGCGTCATAACGATTCCGCGCCGCTCAACTACACCCAATTTTTTCGACCACCCCGGTATCTGGTTCATCAACTTTCGCCCCCGCCCGTCATCCACCAGTAACTCGGAGCGGATCAAACAAGCGTCGGTCTGCTTAGCGCGCTTGAGCAGCGCTTCCAATGCACCGGGGAGTAGTTCGTCGTCGCAGTCAAGAAAGTAGAGGTACTCCCCTCGCGCAGCATCAATGCCAAGGTTGCGTGGTCGAGAAGGTGAGCCGCTGTTTTTTTCCAGCCTCAAGACTTGCCAATTGGGCTGGTCGGTACAGACGGCTGACAATAGTTCGTAGGTGCCGTCGGTGGAGCAGTCGTCCACAAACACCACTTCGAAATCGGCAGGGTTCAACGTGATCTGACGCAGCGAGTTCAGGCAACGCCCAATCTTGTCTGCAGCGTTGTAGCTAGGAACGATAACTGAGACCTTCATGGATTACCTCAAACAAAATAGGCTGTGCGGACTTGCTGTGGATGTTGCAGCCATTGTGCGAAACGCCCGCGCAGTTCGATTAGCGGCGCTTCGGCGCTTGCTTGCCCAATGCGATAGCGCTGGCTGGTGTCAAGCGCGTGGGTGAGCGGATAGGCCGTGGCGTATTCCAAATGCAAGCTTGCCTTGGCAAGCCAGTCAGAAGTAGGGGCAGTTTTTGGGTCGACCGCTAAAAAGTGAGTCGTCTCAATCGGTTGATAGCGGTCCAACATGGCATGACGCGAGGCATAACTACTGGCAGTCACGCTGACGCCAAACCGGTTGAATTCTCGGTAGAGTTCGGCAACATCGAGATCGGGCACAGTGCTGCCAGCCATTAGCAGCAAACGGGCACCGGGCAAACGCAAACCATGCTGCTGAAACCAGGCAATGGCTGCAAGTGCATCGCTACGCTGATGCACTTGGCAGACTGCAGTGACGCTGATCTCACGTGCTTGGTGCGCAAAGCCGATGTCGCGCAGCACTTGCAGCCAGCGATGGCGATAGGTGTGCTCACCCAGTACCTTGCGCAGCGCACGGTCGCGCAGCGCGTCAATATAGGTGTCAGTCAATGAGCGCAAACGGTCGGGCTCCACATCCGGATAAACGATCAAATCGCCGAACATTTCTGCGGTGCCACGTGCGTGGTTGGAGATCACCAGCGTGTTACTCGACATCAACTCAAACACACGCCGCGCAAACATGGTGCTGGATTGGGTGACTGTGTTGAAATTCAGGCCAAAGCGACTGGATTTATAAACGCCAGGCATTGACTCATGCGGCTGCGACGGCTTCAAGTAGCTTTGATACCGCTCGGGCCAGAGGTGTAACGGATCAGGGTCACCGTGGTAGCGGTCATAGATTTCAAGCTCGAAGCCATCGGTACGAATAGCATCGAGGATGTGCTCCATATCTTTGGAGCGCTGCACGTGGTTGGCATACCAACTGCCCGCAAAGACCACACGCGATGAGCGGTGCTGAGTTTCAATCGGGTTGAACAGCCTCGAATTGGTAGCAAAGGGCAATGCAAATGCATTTTTTACCCCATATTCCTTCTTGTAACCGTCTACACACTCTGCTGCTGTTGTGAAAACGAAGTCAAAATCCTTTGCGGTTTTGACAAAGTCGTGAACACGGTCCGTGAAGTGGGTTGGATCTTCTTTGTTCCAGAATACCGTCGGAATACCTTCTTTGCGGCAGTGTGCAAGTATTGCCAACAAGACGGTTCTATTTTCCTTGGCAAAGTTTTTACTTGCATAAATCTGCCCTTTCCAAACCCGCCGGTTCGGATCAGGGCCGCTCCAGGCAGATTCACAAAAAAAGAGATCGGGTTTGTGTTCATCGAAGCATTTTTGCCAATTGGATGGTTCAATGGAAATAGCGTGGAATTCATCCGAAAAACTATTGGTGGTGAACTCATCGGCAATCAAGGCGACGCGAAGACGGTCAGCGAACTTGATCCTTTTTTTAAAATCGGAAAATTCGGTGGAGCGAATTTGGGCTGCGGCATTTGAGGCCTGCGCCGCATAAGCGCGGTTTTGGCAGATTTGAATATTCGCATCAAATAGCCCGCCGCCCATCTGGTCATCAGCTTGCCGATATAGCTGCAGGGCTGCCGCATATTCACCTGACTTAAATGCATCAGCAGCTTCACTACTTAGTAACTTTTTCATAATGTCCCCCCTCTCACGCCAACATTATGATGAAAGGCCGACAGCATCAATTGCTGAAGTATGTTCTTTAATAATCGTAGCTGCCTCGATAAACGACAGGTGCTTGACCAACACGCACACAACGTCTGCATCCGCAATAGCATTTGCCAGCGGGGTCAGTGTCAAGTTGGGCGCGGCAAGCTTGCCGGGTAGTCTTTCGATATTCGGCTCCACCGCCAGCACGCGGCAGCCGAACTGCGCAATATGTTGCGTAATCTCCACTGCCGGGCTTTCCCGCAGGTCATCAATATCGGGCTTGAACGCCAGCCCCAGGCAAGCCACCTTGACATCGGCCATGGTTTTGCCGGGGGTGGCGGCCAACACGTCGGTAATGGCGGCCTTGACCTTGTCCAGCACCCATTCGGGTTTATGGTCGTTTACCTCGCGCGCGGTTCGGATGATGCGGGCTTGCTCGGGCGTTTTGTCCACAATAAACCACGGGTCCACCGCAATGCAGTGGCCGCCTACGCCAGCGCCAGGCTGCAAGATATTGACGCGTGGGTGGCGGTTGGCCAGGGCAATGAGCTCCCAGACGTTGATGTCGAGTTTGTCGCAGATCATCGACAGCTCGTTGGCAAAGGCAATGTTCACGTCCCGAAAGCTGTTCTCGGTGAGTTTGCACATTTCGGCCGTGCGGGCATTGGTGACAATGCAGCCGCCTTCGACGAAGGTCTTGTACAACGCTACGGCCATGGTGCTGGCCTTGGCTGTCATGCCGCCAATGACGCGGTCATTGGACACCAGCTCGTGAACCACTTTGCCGGGCAGTACACGCTCTGGGCAATAGGCTACTTGCACGTCAGCCACTTCACCGGCATGTTGTGGAAAGCTCAAATCTGGCCGTGCGGCTGCCAGCCAGGCGGCCAGTTGTTCGGTGGCGCCTACCGGCGAGGTGGATTCCAGCACCACCAGGTTGCCTTTTTGCAGCACTGGCGCTATCGATTTGGCTGCAGACTCAATGTAGCTGAGGTCAGGCTTGTGGCCGTCGAAAAACGGGGTGGGCACGGCTATCAAAAAAGCTTCGGCTGGCTCTGGCATTTGGGTGGCGCGCAAGTAGCCTTGCTCTACAACGGCTTGCACCAAAATGTCCAGCTCAGGCTCAATGATGTGGATCTTGCCTTGGTTGATGGTGTCCACCGCGTGTTTGGAGACATCCACGCCAATGACTTTGATTTTGCGCGAGGCAAACAGGGTGGCAGTTGGCAGGCCGATGTAGCCCAGGCCGATCATGCTGATGGTTTTAAACATTTTTTATGTTTCCCTTTTGATTTAACTGTCGATTACATGGATTTAAGAATGGCCGCAATACGGCTTGCCGCCTTGCCATCGCCATAGGGGTTGTGGGCACGCGTCATGGCCTGAAAAGCATCAGCGTCGTCCAGCAACTGGTTGGTCTCGCTGATGATGCGGGCCCTGTCGGTGCCCACCAGCTTGACGGTGCCAGCGTCTATGGCCTCTGGACGCTCGGTGGTGTCGCGCATCACCAGCACGGGTTTGCCGAGTGATGGGGCTTCTTCTTGCACACCGCCCGAGTCGGTTATCAGCAGGGTGCTGCGGTCCATCAGGTAGACAAATGGCAGATAGTCTTGCGGCTCCAGCAGGGTCACGCCGGGTTCGTTGGCCAAGATGCGGCGCACGGGCTCTTGCACATTAGGGTTCAGGTGCACTGGGTAGACCACTTGCACATCACCACGCCGGGCAATGGTGGCCAAGGCTTGGCAGATGGACTCGAACCCGTCGCCAAAGTTTTCGCGCCGGTGGCCGGTGACCAAAATCATGCGTTTGGTGGGATCAATAAAGCTGAAGCGGTTGCTGAATTGGGTGCGCAATTGTTGGTCGTTGCGTACACGTTCAACCACGTCCAACAAAGCGTCGATCACTGTGTTGCCGGTAACGTGGATGGTGTCTGGCGCGATGCCTTCGCGCAGCAGGTTGGCCTGGGCTTTTTCCGTGGGGGCAAAGTGGATGTCGGTGATCGCGCCGGTAATGCGGCGGTTCATTTCCTCAGGCCAGGGAGCGTATTTGTGGCCGGTGCGCAAACCGGCTTCTACGTGCCCCACCTTGATTTTGGCGTAATAGGCCGACAGGCTGGCACCCAGGGTGGTGGTGGTGTCACCATGCACCAGGATGATGTCTGGTTGCCATTGTTTGTACACATCACGCATGCCCAGCAGCACATTGCTGGTGATGTCGCTCAGGTCTTGGCCTGGCTTCATCAGGTTAAGGTCAAAGTCTGGCTCGAGTTGGAAGAGGTCAAGCACTTGGTCCAGCATTTCGCGGTGCTGGGCGGTAACGCAGAGCTTGGCGTCAAAGGTGGGGTCAGCCTGCAAGGCTTTGAAGACGGGGGCCATTTTGATGGCCTCGGGGCGGGTGCCGAAGACTGCTAATACTTTCACGAAACTCCCTTTTCTAAGAACAAAATTTTGGTTTTACAGGGTGCCGGTTCTGATCAAGCAAGCATCTTTTTCCAGCTTGATTTCGGCGGTGGTGTGTTTGATCTGGCTGCCGGAGAACTCGGCTTGCCACAGGGCCGAAATCTCTTTCTCGTCGTCGCGGATGTAGTCGTCCAGCAAAAAGTCAATCTGTGCACCAGCAAATGCTGCCAGCACCGCTGGTGCAGCCGGATAGCGGGCATGTTTGCCGGTAGATGCGGGCGGGCCATCTACCAGCACCAGCACGCGCTGGCCCTTGGGTGGGTGCTTGGCTGCCAGTGCGGCCAGGGCGGCTTGGCAGGTGTAATACGGGTAGGTGTTGCCATTGGGCGCGGTGTAGGGCTGCAGTGGCGCCAGTTCCAGTTGCACTGAATCGGCCAAACCCGCCTGGTTGAGCTGGGCCAGGGTTTGCTGGTAATACGGCTCTAAGTGGTCAAACGACACCATAACCACAGGCGGTTTTGGCTGGCGACGCCCAGCCATTTTGGCCAGTGTTTTGGCGACGATGACGGTTGAGATGCCGCTACCAAATTCGATGATGACGTCGTAGTCATAGGTTTCAAGCAGTTGAATCAAGTAAAGCGCAAAGTCCGGGCTGATGGGCCAGCTGTGTCGCTCTATGTTGATGTTGGGCAGCTCGCCAGTGGCGAAGTAACTTTGCAAACCGACTGCGGCTTCTATTTGCTTGGTGGCGTTGGCGACTTCTTTCTTGAGGCTGGCGTCGATGAACTTGCGCATGCGGATGAGTTCGTCGGCTTGCTTTTTGAGTTGCGCATCCAAGTCGACCTTTTGCTTGGCCAGGGTTTCACCTATTTCTTCAAAGCCTTTGCTAAGCGGAGGCAACTGCAGCGGGGCTAATGATGGCAGGGCACCCAAGACCGCTGCCGAGAAGGAAGCGCTGTTGACCAAGCCAAGCTGGGTGAGTTGGTGGCCAACCCTGGCTTGGGTGAGCAGGCGCACGTCGCTGCCTGCAGCGCCGGTTTGCATGGCGGCCTGAAAGTGGCGAATGGCGCGGTTTTCTTGGCCGTTGATGGCGGCGGCGCAGCCCAGGGTGTTGTAAACGCCCGAGATCAGCACTTGGCTTACCAGTTTTTTGCTGCAGCCCCAGTCGATGGCCAAGCGGGTGTGCTGGCGGGCTTCAGCCGCATTGCCCAAGGCTTGGTGGCCTGCGGCGCACAGCAAGGCAAGCTTGGCGCGGTCGGGGTGGTGTTGCAGGGTGTCGCGCTGCAGCGCAGCCAAGCTGGCCCAGTCGCCAAACTGCCATTGGGTGCGGCTGCGCTCCAGCAGGTTTTCGTCATAGGCCACCAACTGCTGCTCAGATATAACGTCAAATTGGCCTTTAGACCTTGTCGAGGCTTGGCTGATAGCTACTGTTTTTATGGCAAAAGTTGGCTGATACTGCCGCTTTTTTAACCATTTTCTAACTTTGGGCATGGCTTACAACCCGGGCTCGCGCAGAAGCAAGTCTTTGATCAGGTCGATCTGGGCTTCTGCTTTGATGAGCTCTTCTTGCAGCATGGTCTGGCGGTTGGCCAATTCCAGGTTGTCAACTTCGAGTTGCTGAAGGCGTTGCTGTTTGGAAGCGGTGGCTTGCTGCTGGGTTGTTAGCGCTGTTTGGCGCTCTGCCGCCAGTTTGGCTTGTTCGTCGCGGGCGGCAGTGAGCGCTGCTTTGTCTTTGGCCAAGTTATCGCGCTGCGCAATGGCTTCTGCTTTGGCCTTGGATTCGGCGTCACGCTGGGCCAGTGCTTCTGCTTTGGCCTTGACTTCGGCATCACGTTGGGTGATGGCCTCAACTTTGACCTTGGACTCTGCATCCTTTTGAGCGATTGCTTGATCCTTGGCTTTTGCCAGCTCTACGCTGTCAGCCATAAGTTTGGCCTTTTCCTGCGCCAGGCTATCGTGGTGCGCTTGCAGGGCAGTGAGCGCTATTTGACGCTCTGCGGCCAGTTTGGCTTGCTCGTCGCGGGCGGCAGTGAGCGCTGCTTTGTCTTTTGCCAAACTATCGCGCTGCGCAATGGCTTCTGCTTTGGCCTTGGATTCGGCGTCGCGCTGGGCCAGTGCTTCGGCTTTGGCCTTGGCTTCGGCATCACGTTGGGTGATGGCCTCAACTTTGACCTTGGACTCTGCATCCTTTTGAGCGATTGCTTGATCCTTGGCTTTTGCCAGCTCTGCGCTAACAGCCATAAGTTTGGCCTTTTCCTGCGCCAGGCTATCGTGGTGCGCTTGCAGCGCGGCGAGCGCTGTTTGGTGGTCGGCAGCCAGTTTGGCTTGATCGTCACGGGCGGCCGTGAGCGTCGCTTTGTCTTTTGTTAAAGCGTCGTGCTGGGCAATGGCTTCAACTTTGGCTTTTGCTTCCGCGTCGCGCTGAGCCAGCGCTTCGGCTTTGGCCTTGGCTTCGGCATCACGCTGGGCGATGGCCTCAGTCTTGACTTTGGTTTCGGCGTTCTTTTGAGTGCTTAATTGGTCTCTAGCCCTTAACAGCTCTGCGCTGTCATCTATGAGTTTTGCATTTTCCTGGGCCAGGTTGGTGTGCTGCGCTTGCAGCTCAGCCACATTTTTTGCAAATTGCTCTTCGCGTTGTTGAGCTTGGGCCACGGTGTCGCGAACAAACAGAGCGTGCCCAATGCCTGGGTGGCGGCTAGTTTCTATGGCAACACACTTAAAACCGGGGGCATGCAGGGCTGGTGGCGTGCTGTCCGTCAGCAAGACGCGCAGGGCAATCACATCGAAAGCTGCGAGTTGCAGGGCGGCACCCTGGATGATGGGGAGCGCGGGCAGGCAGTCAACCAGCAGCCAGTTGGCGGGGGTTTCTGCGTCTTCTTGCAGTTCGGCCAGGGCGATAGCTTGGCGGGTTTGCTTGTGGGTGGTCTTCAAGTTTGGCCACAGGCTGCGCAGGCTTTCGGGCTCTAGCAGGCCACTCTCGGCGGTGTTGCTGGCCTGGTAGTAGGTGACAGGCTCAGTGCGCGGGCCAACTACTAGTTTACGCAGCCGCCAGCCGTCGCGCTGGGGCACGCTGCGCTGCAGGTGTTCAAACTGGCTGTCGTCTGCCTCGACCAGGGTGGCGCTGGGTACGGCCAGGGTTTGCAGCAACTGCACCCAGGGGCCAGCGCCGTTGCCAGCCCCCACCAGCAGCACGCCGGTGGGGGGCATGAGCTGGCTGAGGAGTTGCAGCCACGGGGTGATGGGCGTAGGGGTGGGTGGGTTCATGTGGTGCTCAGTGCGGTGGGCAGTAGGGGTGCTGGCTGGTGTTTAGCCATGCTTGCGTTGTTTGAAATCTTTGACTTCGCGGCGCAGGGCAAAGGGCATCTTGACCCAGCCAATGGGCGACCGTGAGTGATCAATCAGCGTGGTGCCCAGCTTGTAGGACAGGTGTTGTTTGACGGAGTCGGCCATTTGTTTGTCGTGCACGTTGGCAGGGGCTGGCCTGGGGTGGCCCGCCCTGGCGGCAAGGTCACGGCGGTATTGGCGCGTTGTTTTGACAAGTGCCACTGGCATGCTTAGCCAGCCTGTGAGCGTGCGGGATCGCTCGATCATGGTGCTGCCCAGCCGGTATGACAGTTGTTGGCGGACTCGGTCGGCCGGAGTCAGGTCAACCAGTGCGGGGGGGGCCGAGGTTATGCCGTGGAAGCGGCGCTCCTGCTCTTCTTGTGCTTGAAATAGCTGGGTTAAAAGCTGCTCGTTGATGGGGGCAAGCGCAGGCACAGGGGGGGCGGCTTTAAGCGCTTGCAGTTCGGCCTGAAGTTTTTCCAACTCTTGTTGATGGGTGGTGGTGCCTTCTTCTGCTTGTGCCAGCTTGGTCAACTGTTGTGACTGTGCCTGTGACTGCAGGTAATAGCGCTCAAGCTCTTCTTGCACTTGATGCAATTGGGATAGCAGCAGCTCGTTTTCTTGCTCCAAGGCGGGGTCTACCACGGGGGCGGCGGCGGCGGCCTGGGTTTGCGCGGCTGTGAGCTGTGCTTGCAGTTGCGCTGCTTGTGCCCGCGCTTGCTGTTCTTTTTCCGTGAGCTGCTGTTTCAGATGTTCGGCTTGCTGTTGCTGTTTTTTGGCGAGCTGCTCTTTTTCAGCCAATTGCTTCTTGAGCTGTTCGGCCTGTTGACTGAGCTGGGTGGTTTTTTCGCTTGCGAGCTGGGTTTGGGCGGCGAGTTGTTTTTTGAGTTGCTCGTTGTGGGCGGCGCGCTCGGCAGCCAGCTTGGCCTGGTTGTCCTTTTCACCGATCAGTTTGGCTTTTTCCTGGCTGAGTTGGGTGATGTTTTTGGCACGCTCTGCTGCGAGCTTCTCCGCCTCTTGCAGGGTTTTGAGCGCTGCTTTTTGCTGCTGGACTTCAAGGTAGTGGCGCTCCAGTTCTTCCTGCACTTGGTGCAGTTGGGTGAGCAGCAACTCGTTTTCTTGCTGGCTGGCAAGTTTTTCGGCCTGGCTCTGGTTGGCTTGGGCAGCGTGGTTTTGAGCGAGTTGCTCTTTTTCAGTGAGCTGCTGTTTCAGCTGTTCGGCCTGTTGGGTGAGTTCGGCGGCACGCTGGTCGGCCAGTTTTTGGGCGGCGGCCATGCTGGCTTGATGGGCATCTTGCAAGGCTTGTTGCTCGCGCTGCAGTTCGGCCAGTCGGCGCTGGCTGGCTTCGCTTTGGCTGTGGTGCAGGCGGGTTTGCTCGTCGATGATGCATTGCAGTTGGGCGGCTTGTGCCTGCGCTTGGCGTTCTTTCTCAGTGAGCGCCTGTTTCAGCTGTTCGGCCTGTTGGCTGAGCTGGTTTGATTTTTCGCCTGCGAGCCGCTCGGTCTCTTGCAGGGTTTTGAGCGCTGCTTTTTGCTGCTGGGCGTCAAGGTAGTGGCGCTCCAGTTCTTCCTGCACTTGGTGCAGCTGGGTGAGCAGCAACTCGTTTTCTTGCTGGCTGGCAAGTTTTTCGGCCTGGCTCTGGCTGGCTTGAGCGGCGTGGTTTTGAGCGAGTTGGTCTTTTTCAGTGAGCTGCTGTTTCAGCTGTTCGGCCTGTTGGGTGAGTTCGGCGGCACGCTGGTCGGCCAGTTTTTGGGCGGCGGCCATGCTGGCTTGATGGGCATCTTGCAAGATTTGTTGTTCGCGCTGCAGTTCGGCCAGTCGGCGCTGGCTGGCTTCGCTTTGGCTGTGGTGCAGGCGAGTTTGCTCGTCGATGATGCGCTGACGATCTTGGGCGAGTTGTTCGGCCTGGGCCTGCGCCTGGCTGAGGCGCTCAACCAGTTGCTGTTTTTGCTGGGCCATGGCTTCGGTGTGGCTCAGGCGCTGGTCGTTTGCAGCCATCGCGAGCCAAGCGTCCATGGCCGAACGCTTGTTGATCACAACATCCGAACCGTCGGCCAAGGGCAAGTTGGCCACGGCTTGCAGGTCTTGGTAAAGCTGCAAGCTGGTTGGGTGCTGTTGCAGCAAGGCTTCGGCCAAAAACAAGGCCAAGGCGTGGCGCTGCGGTGTTGCCGGGTTGTGGCTATCAGGCACTTGGCTTGTGGCCAGTGCGTCTTGAAACGGAGCCGGGTCGCAGAGCGGTTCACAGGGTGTGTTCTCGCTGTCTTGGAGCGTGACCGGTGCAGCAAGCTCATGCATGCGTTCAGACCAGGGCGCGTCAATACGGGCGCGGACCTGTTGTAGATAGCTGCCGGCTGCTTCACGCACCTGCTGACTGTGCACAAGCAGGCAGCGTTGCGGGTTGCGATGGAAGAAGTGGAGCATGGCCGCGTTGTAGGCTGCCCAATTGCGGGCGCGTGCAGACAGTGTCTCGGCATTGAGCGCCAGGGCTTCATCTGCGTCGGCTTGTGTCAGCATGCTGTGCGGCCGGTCATACACCAAGATGAAGGTGATGCTGGGGTCAAGATCACGCCAGTAGTTCAGAAGGTAGATGGCTTGCGGGTCTGCCCAGCCCCAAATGGGTTGCTCCAGGTTGCCCAGCATCAGGTCTAGCGCCATGCCGTGCCAAACCGGGCCGGGCTCAATCTGCTGGATGTGGTCTTCACGATCAAGCTGGCTCAGTAACGGGGTGTCGTGCACCTTGCACAGCGTGGTGCTGATTTGTTCGGGCATGAAGCCCTCGCGCCGTGAGGGCTGTGCCACCGCCATGCCACAGGCATTAAGCAGATTCTGAACCTCTTGGTAGCCCGACAACGGGTGCCCAACAATGACGATCTTGTTCATGAGTTTGGTACGTATGCAGCTGTAACTTAGAGGCCAAAAACAACTTTGGCGCTGACGGCAATCTGGTAGATGATTTGGGTCATGTCTTTCCAGATCTGGCGGGATTTCACGTCAATTTTGGGCAGCACCAAAATCTCGTCCCCGGCGCGGATGGCCACGTTGCCATTGCCCAGGCTGAAGGTGCCGCTGTCGCCCACGGCCTCGGTAAAGCTGCCGTCGCGCCGCGCTACCACCAGGCGTGAGGTTTCGGCGTTTTGGGTGTAGCCGCCAGCGCGGCGCACATAGTCGTCCAGGCTGAGCGCGGTGTTGAAGGCCACGGCATTGGGGAACAGCACCTCACCACTCACCAGCACCAGGCCGTCTTTGGTGGGCACACGCAAGATGTCGCCGTTTTCCAGCAGCAGGCTGCCCCGTGTGTCGGCCTGGGCGATGACCACCTGGCCGGAGGGCTCGATTTTTTTGGCGCGGTCTACCCATTGCAGCAACAACTCGGCCTCTTCTTTGCGCAGGCGGGCTTCGTCACTGGTGCCAGAGCGGGCAGTCAGCGCTGCGGTTTCCAGGCTTTTGAGCGAGGTTTGCAGCATTTGCCGTTGGCGCTCTTTGACGCTGACGCGAAAGAGTTGCAGGCTGTCTTGGTCAGAGCGCTCAGAGTACTGGATGTTTTGCAACAGCTCACCCATGCGGGCGCCGTAGGGCAATACATATTCTTGCGGGCTGAGGTGTTCGCCCTCTACCCGCACGGTGATCGTGCCGGGCTTTTTGTCGGAGGTAAATTCAACGTCGTCACCGTTTTGCAGCGCCACACTGGCGGCATCTGCCAGGGGGTAGTACTCGGTGTTTTTGGTGGCACCGGTGTTGCGCACCACACGGACATGGGTGGCGGTGGCTTTGGGCTTGGCGACTTTGGCCAGGTCAGCCACGGTGCGGGTGCTGTCGGTGAATTCGAAGCGCTTGGCATTGGCGGTCAGGCCCGACACCTTGACGGTGTTTTGCCGTGGTGCCACAAAGATCACGTCGCCGTCGGTCAGCTGTGTCAGGGGCAAGGTGCCGTTGAGCAAAAAGTCATACAGGTTGATGGTGGCGCGCACTTTGGCGCCGCGTTTGATTTGCACGCTTAAAAACGAACCCCGGTCGGGGTCGATGCCGCCGGCCTGGTCCAGGTAATGCAGCAGGCTGTCCATGCTGGTGCCGCTGTACAAGCCGGGCCGGTTGACAAAACCGCTGACAAAAATGCGCACCGGTTGCGCGGCTGCCAAGCTGGCGTAGCTGAACACATTGGACTTGAACACTTTGCCCAAGGCGGCTTCCACCAGGCGCTGCAATTCCTGGTTGCGCACGCCCAGCACTTTCACGGGCCCGGCGTGGGGCAAAAAGAGGTTGCCCTGGGCGTCCACAGTTAACGGGGCATCAAAGTCAAAAGCACCCCACAGGCGGACCTGGATTTTGTCGCCCACCGCGACCGCGTAGTCCGGGTTGAACTGGGTGGCGCCTTCGCGTGCAAAGGCACCCGTGAACAGGTTGGCGCCAAAGACATCGCTGGCTTGGTTGGCGCTGTAGTCAAAAGTCTGTGGCGGCTGCACGCGCGCTGCAGCGGCGGTGGCGGGCTGGCTGGCGGCGGCTTGCGGTGCCTGCAGTATCTGCGGTGCGGGCTGGGCTTGTGCCGTGCCGAACAGTAGGCTGGCGATGGCGCCTACTGTTAATAATTTAGCTAAGTTTCTTTGCATGGGAATTAGTCCTTATGGTCGCGCACGATGGCCGCCAGCAGGTGCGCCACACCAGCCAGCAGCAAGGCGACCAGGGTGAACACCAGGGTGTTGTAAAAGCGGCGGGGCTCCAGCGCGTATTCCGGAACGGTGGGTGCCTGCAGCACCGACACTTTCTTGATCATGCGGGTGGCTTCAATACGGCCCTTTTCGAGGGCTGTGAGGCCGGTTTTGTAAATATCTTGGGCAAAGGCGGCTTCCATCTCAAGCCTCTGGAATTCTTCGACCGTGCGGTTGAGTGGTTTGCCGTTGGGCGAGGTCAACTTGGCCTGTTCCTGGTCGATCTGCTTTTCCAACGCGCTGATTTGTTGGCTGAGCTGGATGATGGTGGGGTGGTTGGGCACCAGATACGCTTGCGCTGCGCTGCGCTGTGTCTGCAAGTCAGTGCGCTGGGCTTGTAACTTGCCGACGATGCCCGCTATGTTTTCGGCCGTGGCCTGGGGGGATACCAGCCCAGCCTTGTCCTGGTAGCGCAGCACGGCTTGGCGTGCCTGCAGAGCTCGCTGGTTCATCAAGGTCACCTGGCCTTCGAGAAACGCCACCTGGCCTTGCGCGAGGCTGTGCGCCATGCTGTTCATGAAGCGCTCGCCCTCTTGCACCAGCAGGCTGGTGATGGCATGGGCCATGTTGGCGTCAAACCCCTGCGCCTTGATGACCAGCACGCCAGCAAATTCGTCCAGCTCCACGCTGACGCGCGACAGGTAATACTGATGAAACCATTCCATGGACAAGTCTGGCGACCACATGCGCGCCAAGGGGTCGTGGCTGGTGTCGCTGTAGTGCGCGCGCAGCTGCAAGGTGGCGTCCAGCTTTTGCAGCATGTCCACCGACAGCAAATAGTCGCGCAGCAAGAGTTGGTCGCCCCGGTTGCCGCTGGTCCCGCCCAGCAGGCTGGCAAAGTCCACCGTTTGGCCGCCAGGCAGGTCCGTGCGCTGGATGATGACGTGCGCCTCAGACACAAAACGGTCTGAGGCAATGGCCAGCCAGTACACCGCTGCCAGAACCGAAGCCATGAGCGCCGTGCTGATCATGGGGCGATGTAAAAAAGATTGTCGGATGCGGGAAATCATTTTTTGATACTGTCTTTGTAGGCCTTGAGGGCGTCGTCGATCTGGTCGAACCAGTGCGCCTGGCCGTTTTGAATCCAGATGCCCGCCTGGCAAAATTGTTTGAGGGTGCCGTCGCTGTGCGACACCATGATGAGGCCGGCGTGGTCGGCCAGCTTCTTGAATGCCGCCGCGGCTTTGGCCCTGAAGGAGGCGTCGCCCGCGGATGTCACTTCGTCTGAGATGTAAACATCAAAGTCAAACGCCAGCGACAGGCCAAACTGCAGCCGCGACTTCATGCCGCTGGAATAGGTTTTGACGGGCTCGTCAAAAGCGTCACCTATTTCGGCAAAGTCTTGAATAAAAGCCAGTCGGTCGGGAATGTCTTGCTCAGGGCCATGAACGCGGCAGACAAATTTGGCATTTTGTCGGCCCGTGAGCGAACCTTGCAAACCGCCGCCAAAGCCCATGGGCCAGGAAACGCGGCAGTGCCGCTCGACTTGGCCTTTGTTGGGTTGGTCCACGCCGCCCACAATGCGCAGCAGGGTGGATTTGCCAACACCGTTGGCCCCCACAATGCCAACGCTGAGTTTTTGGGGAATGGTAAAGCTGACGCCTTGCAAGACCCATTTGCCAGGGCCGTGGTCGGTCTGGTAGCGCTTGTGGATATCTTTCACGATGATCATTGGGTGACCAGCTTGGTAGCAAAACGGCGGTACAGCGCCAGGCCAAAAAAGATGAAGACCAGCGCAAAGGCGTAGAGGTAAGCCATGCTCAATTCAGGGACGGCATGGTAATACGGTGCAAAGCCCAGACGGGCTGCCTCCAGACCATGTGCCACCGGGTTGAGCATGAGCCAGCCTTGATAGGGCTGTGGCACAGCTGAAATGGGGATCATGACGCCCGAGAGAATCATGAGTGGCGCCATGACCAGTTTGAGTACTTTGCCCAGTTCAGGCACCAGTTCAATCACCACCGAAGTCACCAGGCCAAAGCCCAAGCCTGCCAGCCAGAGGCCCAGAAAAGCCTCCAGCACAGCCAGTGGATTGGCCGGCACCACCGAATGCCCCAGCAGGGCCGCACCGATCAGCAACACGCCCGCCACGGCAACCATCAGCAGGGCCTCGAGCGCAGCACGCACCAGCGCCGTGTCAACCGGCAAAACCTGGCGGTAGGTAAAAAGTGTCCTGTTGGCGCTGATGGCGTTTTGCGCCTGGGTGCCGGTGCGGCGAAACATGAAAAAGCCCAGCATGCCAACCATGAGCCACAGCATCGTGTCGATGCCGCCAACGGTACGTACACGAATCACTGTGAAAACGAACAACATGATCGCCACGCTAAACACGGGTTCGGCCACCAGCCAGAACCAGGTCGCCCTGCCGGAAAAGAGCCGTGCCAGCGCTTCACGCAGAAACAGGGCGCGCCAGACAGACAGCGTGATAAGCAACGAGGGACGACCGAAACGCTCGGCGTTGCCGGTCGTTGGTGTGCCCTCTGCATTGAGTTTGGTCAGGTCGCTCATAAACTAAGAATCAGCGGGCCAGTTCTTCAGCAATGGCGTCAACTGTGAACTTGATCTGCGCCTCGGTGTGCTGGCAAGACATGAAAAACCGCAAGCGTGCCGCTTTTTCAGGCACAGCGGGGAACAGGATGGGTTGCACACTGATGCCGCGCTGAAACAGCGCCTCAGACAACCTGGCCGCTTTGATGGAACTGCCGGTAATGACAGGTAACACGGCCAGGCCGGTGCTAAGCCCGGTGTCAATGCCATGGGCTTGAGCCAGTTCCAGAAAATAAGCCCCACGGGCCTGTAGCGCTTCTACCCTGTGGGGTTCTAACAATAGTTTTTGTATCGCCGCCAGGCTGGCTGCTGCCACGGGGGGCGCCATGCCCACACTGTACAAAAAACCTGGGGCCATAAATTTGAGGTGCTCGACCAGTGCCGATACACCCGCTATGTAGCCACCGCAACCAGCCAGTGCCTTGCTCAAAGTGCCCATCCAGATGTCAACGTCTTTGCCCGCGACAGCAAAATGTTCGCGAATGCCGCGGCCGGTTGGGCCCATCACACCGAAGGAATGCGCTTCGTCCACCATCAAGAAAACGTGATGACGGCGCTTGATGTCGATGAACCGAGGCAGGTCGGGGTAGTCGCCATCCATGCTGTAGATGCCTTCAATGACGATCAGCACGCGTTCAAAGTGAGGGCGCTGCTCCGTCAACAGGGCGTCAAGGGCCGCCCAGTCGTTGTGCGGGAAAGAGAGGCGTTTGGCGCCAGAGAGCTGCGCACCTTGCAGCGTGCTGTTGTGAATCAGCGCGTCGTGCAGTACCAGGTCTTTGGGGCCGAAAAGGTGGCCGATGACGGACACGTTGGTGGCGTGACCACTCACGAACACAATGGCGTCTTCCACCTCGTACACATCAGCCAGTGCGCGCTCCAGCTGGCGGTGAAGCGGGCGCTCGCCCGAGACGATGCGGCTGGCTGACACGGTGGTGCCGTAGTCGTCTATGGCGGCTTTGGCTGCGGCAGACACGTCCGGGTCGCCACACAAACCCAGGTAGTTGTAGCTGCCAAAGTTGATGAATTCGCGCCCGTCAATCTGGGTGGTGGCACCGGCAATGCCTTGGTGTTGCTTGAAAAACGGGCTTTTCAGGCCCAGGCGCTCGGCCCCGTCGTTGATGATGCGGATTTGCTGGTAGCCCGGATGCAAATCAAAGCGGTAAAAAGCCTCGGGCACCGAGTCCGTTGCGCGGCGGAAAAGACGCTGCGTCAACGCTTGCGGTGATTGTTGCGTTTGTTGCAGACGTCGCTCCAGGGTTTGCTGGATCAACTTGTCTTTGATTTGGGCACTCAGGCCTTTGACACCTTTGTGGACCATCATTGAATGATACGTTGGGCATGGGCGGCACCGGGGGTGCTACCTGCTTCAATCTCGTTCACCAGCAGGCTGATGGTTTTGCTGTCGACATCGGCGCCATGTTGCGTGGCCACATGCTGCACTTGGGCTGCGGTTGAGGTTGGCTGTGCACCATCTTCTTCGCCCGATGCGGTGGGTTTGAGCTGGCTGATGAGCTTGTCGGCGAGTTTGCTGATGGTGGGGCTCTCGCTCAAAGCCATGACCGACAGTTGGATGCCAAAACGACTCTCAATCGCTAAAATCAATTCAACGCCCATCAACGAATCCAGGCCCAGCTCGTAAACGGAGCGGTCGGGGTCAATTTTTTCAGGCGCCATGCGCAGTATCTCAGCCACCTCGGCCCTGAGCAGGTCTTTGACTGCCAAGGTGAGTTCTTCAGGGCTGAGTTCTTCCAGCAGGCGGTGGATATCGTCACTTTGGCCTTCGTCGGATTTGACATCGGTGTTGAAGGCGGCCAAGTCGGCAAACTTGGGCTCGGTGGCGCTGGGCAAAAAGCGGCTGAGCGCGCTCCATTCAAGCTCCATGGCACCAAGGTCTGAGCGGTTGGACACCAACAGGTCTTCCATCAGGTCAAGAGCGTCGGCAGAAGGGATGGTTTTGCCACCCATACGGCTTTGCAAGGCGTCTTTGATTTTTTGGTTGCGGGCGAGAAAGCCAACGTCGTCAATGGCACCCCAACGCACACACAAGGCGGGCAATCCGGCAGATCGTCGCGCCGCAGCAAGCGACTCCAGGTAGGCATTGGCCGCCACGTAGGCGCCCTGCCCCGGGTTACCAAAGAGCGTGGTGGCAGAGGAATACAGCACGAAGAAGTCAAGCGGTAGCCGCTGGGTCAAATCATGCAAATGACGGGCGCCCAAAATTTTGGGGGCGAAGATGGTCGCCAGTTGTGCCGGTGTGGTGTTGCGCGCCAGTGCGTCGTCAATGACCACGGCGGCATGGACCAGCCCGCGTAAAGGCGGCATGGTGGTGGCGATTTGGTCAAACAGCGCGGCGAGCCTCGACAGGTCGGTGACGTCGCACGCTTGCGCCAATACTTTCACGCCTTGCGCTTCAAGGGCGGCAATGGCACTGACGGACTCTTCAGACACCGGGCCACTGCGGCTGATCAGCACCAGGTGGCGCGCCCCTTTGCCAACCAGCCATTGCGCTGTCTTGAGGCCAAAGCCGCCCAGCCCGCCGGTGACCAGGTAGGTGGCATCTTCAGAGAGTGTGAGCGGGATTTGGACGGATTGAAGGGCATGAACGTGGTTGATGCCATGGCGGTAAGTCACCACAATCTTGCCAATGTGGCGAGATTGCTGCATGTGTCGGAACGCCTCCACCACGTCGTCGGCTTCAAAGGTTTGGAATGGCAAGGGGTGTAGCACGCCTTGCGCAAACAAGGCGAGCACATCTTTGAACAGCGATTCGGTGAGCGCGGGCTGGGCTTGCAGGAGCTGGTCGGCATCGATGCCAAAGTAGGCAATGTTGTTGCGGAAAGGTCGCAGACCGACTTTGGTGTTTTCGTAAAAATCGCGCTTGCCCAGTTCCAGAAAGCGGCCGAAGGGCTTGAGGATGCTCAGGTTGCGGTTAATGGCCTCGCCCGCCAGTGAGTTGAGCACGACATCGACGCCCTGCCCTTGGGTCACGGCCATGATGTGGTCGGCAAACGCAAGGGAACGGGAATCAAAGATGTGGTCTGCACCCAGTAGGCGCAAAAAGTCGCGCTTATCGTCTGATCCGGCGGTGGCAAAAACTTCGGCACCGAGATGCTTGGCAAGCTGGATGGCGGCAATGCCGACACCACCCGCTGCACCATGGATCAACACCCGCTCGCCTGGCCGCAGACGGGCCAGATGGTGCAAGGCGTAATAGGCGGTGAAGAAAGTGGTGGGGATGGTGGCAGCAGCCTCAAAAGAGATGGCACGGGGTAAGACAGCCACGGCCGAGGCCCGGGTGATGACCTGATTGCTGAAGCAGGAGGCACCGAAGGCCAACACGCGGTCGCCAACAGTTAGGCCCACAACTGACGCGCCCAACGCCGTCACTACACCCGCGCATTCCAGGCCCAGGGTGGGTCCGGCAAAGCCGGATTCGACGGCTTCATCCGAGAGCATGCCCAAGGCATACATGACATCGCGAAAGTTCAGGCCGGTGGCTTTGACCTCAATGGCCACATCGTAGGCCTGCAGGTCAGGGCTGGCGGTGGCTTCCCAACGCAAATGACGCAACTGCCCTGGGGTGGCAAAAGACAGTTGCACGGTGGTGGGTTTGAGCTCAACTGAAGGCGTTTGCAGGTGCCGAGGCGCCACCCGCAAGCGGGGGGCAAAGCGCTCGCCAGTTGCCGTGAGGATGACTTCCCTCTCTTGGGCGGGCGACATCAATTCTTGCGCCATGGCCTGAAGAACGACCGGGTTGAACGTGCCACCGTCCGATTGGTGCTCCAGATCCAGCAGTCGAACACTGAGGTACCCAGGCTCATTGAGCAGTGTGCGACCCAGTCCGTACAAAGGCGCATCGTTGGTTTGACTGGACGCCGTGCGACGGTTTGGCAGCAACCGGGCAGCCGCGCCTGCAGTGACCAACCAGCAGGTTGTGCTGGTTTGCGTGGCTTCGCAGGCCTGCACCAAGGTGGTGGCAATGGCCGAGCGCTGCAGTTGATGCGCCAACATGTCTTCAGGGCGAAGCGGCGAGGTGGCCGCCGTAAAGCCATATAGGTGAATGACGCCGCAGACCTTGCCGTGCTGGGTTTTGAGCGTGCTTAGGAGGTTGCCAACGGCGGTGACATCCAGCAGGTCAAGCTCGGGCGCGCCAATGAGGGTGCTTTGCGGCGGCAAAGCATTGGCCAGCGCGGTTGCCCAATGCTGGCTTGGTTCCGATGTGTCAGCCAGCACAAGCCAGGCACCGCTGCCTGTCACTTCAGCGGCTGGCGTCGCCGCGCGCAAGGGCCCCTGCCCCACCAATGCGTAAGGTGAACTTGGACTGTCAGGCGACAACAAAAGGCAAGGGTTGACAGTGACGCCACGTTGCTCAAGCTGTTGCTGCCATTGCTGCGGCGAAAGGTGCAATGCACTTTGGGTACCAAAGAGCAGGTCAAGCCAGCGTGCGGGAGGGGCACTGAGCCAAAGAACCACGCCTTGGTTGGCCAACAACTGGGTCGCAACGTCAAGCGCCTTCAGG
The DNA here is from genome assembly GCF_020594515.1 of Rhodoferax sp. U2-2l. Lineage (GTDB taxonomy): Bacteria > Pseudomonadota > Gammaproteobacteria > Burkholderiales > Burkholderiaceae_C > Rhodoferax. The sequence goes on along the minus strand of NZ_JAJCTH010000014.1, from coordinate 5,182 downwards.
GCGTCTTGCTGGCTCAGGAAGTCGTTGTGAACAATGACCAGATGGGCGTTTGGCGCAACGCCCTGGCTGTTGGCGTCCGAGCTTAAATGGGTGAGCGCCAAGGCCGACCAGCGTTCCTGGTGACGCTGGCATTCGTCCAAAGTTTCGGCGTTACTGGTAATGAAGGTGAATTGGCACCGGTCAGCAGGCAAATGGCGCATCAGCTGCCCCGCCAGGACCGGCGGGCCACTGCTGATCTCCACAACATTGAAACGCTGTCCTTCGGTCAGCTGTGACAGGCAAGATTGCGCTGTGGTAACCACCGCCTGGGCGATTTGCCCGCTTTGAGACAAGCCGAAACTGGCGGTTGCCATCTGCGCAAAGGTACAGTCTGAGGGCAACAATTTGGCCAGGGTGGTTTGCCCTTTGACCAAGGCTGCCAGATGCATGCCAACGCGGCTGACCGCGTGAATTGCCGCGAAATGCTCCGGGTGATCAGCCAATAGTGCGTGCCAAATGTCACCAGACCTGAGCAAGCCTGAGGTGTCGCGCAACTGCCAGCCGGACGGCAGGCGTTCAGCCAAGTGATCTTCTTCAAGAATGGTGATCATGCGGCCCAGCATGGCTGGCGCGTCGGGGGTGTTACCTAGCACACGTGCCAGTGATTGCTCAGACAGCATTCGGCATGGATCCGCCAACAGCAGAAACGCTTCAACGGCATAACTGGCGCACAAGGCCGCCAGCAAAGGCTCTACCTCGTGTGCATACACCAAGCTGGCCACATCGCTGTCTAGCGCAGTGGTGGCAGAAAGCACTGCGCTCTGCAGGCTACCGGCCAGTGACGGGGGCACAACGATGTCGGTTTGTGGGTGGGCTGCGGGCACGGCGGTGTAAGACAGCAAACTCAGTGGCGCAGACGCCTTGTGACCCATGGGAACCCTGCGAAACCGCACTTGCTGCAGACAGGCCGCCACGGCACCTGCCCCGTCATACAGCGTGAAATTGGCGCTCAGGCTGTGCGGTGACAGGTGCAACAACTGGGCTTTGGCGATGACGGGTAAGCCTGCGCCAGTGCGTAAGCTCAGCCGCCCAATTTTGGTCGGCAAATAGGCCACGCCTGACGGCTGCGCCGTGTGATCACGCAGCAAATGGAATACCAGCTGAAAGCCGCAGTCCAGCAGCGCTGGGTGCAGCAGCGATGGCGTCAACGTATCCGCCGGGCTGGCAGCGAGCTCTAGCCGTGCCCAAGCGGTGTCTCGTTCTACCCAGCCCACGTCGATGGCCTGAAAAGCGGGACCATAGTTGAGCCCGACTTGCCTGGTCAACAAGGCATGGGATGGGGCGTCGAAATCAGGTTGGCGGTCAGGCACATGCGCTTTGTCTTGCGGCAGCAACAAGCCGGTTGGCTCGGTGATGACGCGGCCGTTGGCATGCAGGGTCCACGCATCGGCGCTGAATTGGTCGCGGCTGGTAATGGCAAAGCTGCCGTCGCTGGGCTCTAACGAGACTCGGACCAATTTGGTGCTGTCTGCGTTGAGCACCATGAACATTTTGATGTCAAGCTCTTCGATCTCAAGCCACTCGGTTACCCCTTTTTCAGCAGCCCATTGCGCTGCTGCGGCCAGGCCCAGCTCGGCATAACCGGCACCCGGAAAAACGACCGAGCCGCTGACCACGTGGTCAGCCAACTCGGGATACTTCAAGGGATCAATCTGGTTTTCCCACGCCAGCGCTTGTTGGCGTAAGGGGTACCCTAAAAGCGGATTGACTTTGCGCCGCTGTAACAGGTGATGCGACTCAGGGGTGACGGTTTGCCAATGCCGATCACGCTGCCACGGGTAGTTGGGCAACTCTGTGAAGCGCCCTGGATGTGGAAAAAATGGCTTGAGGTCGGTATCGACGCCAGCAAGCATGACTTGGGATGCAGCCTCCCATACCCGTTCGGACGAGTCGTCTTGGCGCAGCAAGGTGGGCAAAGTACGACCGGGCTTGGCGTCCGCTTTCAAACACTCGTTGATGTAGCCGCGCAACACGGCATGTGGCCCCACCTCAACGAAAACGTCAATGCCAACAGCGCGAATCGCGCCAATGGCCTTCTCGAACAGCACCGGTTGACGGATGTTTTTCCACCAATAACTGGCGTCAAGCTGATGGCCAAGCACGACGCCACCAGTCACGGTGGATACGAAATCAACCTGTGTCTTTTGAGGGTTGAGAGACCGCAGTGCTTGTTCAAGTTCAGCTTGAATCGGGTCCATGGCCTCGCTGTGAAAGGCGTAGTCAAGGTCGAGACGTTTGTAGATGAATTGACGTTCGGAGAGCAGAACTTCAAGCTGCGTTAATGAATCAGAAGGTCCGGCAAGGGTGACACCCCGCGCACTGTTGATGCCTGCAATCGTGACCCGATCGGTTAGTTTGGCCTCTTCAAGCAGGGATTGCATTTGCGCTTCGCCCAAAGCGACGGCTGTCATTTGCCCCTGGCCCTTGGTCAGACCTTGAAAATGGCTGCGGTAGTAAATGACTTTGACGGCCTGTTCCAGCGTTAAAGCGCCACAAGCCCACGCTGCAGCCACTTCGCCCACACTGTGGCCTGACACCGCGGACGGCACCACACCCTGGAAACGAAGCATTTCGGTGACGCCAACCTGAATGGCAAACAAGGCGGGCTGGGCAATTTCGGTACGCTCATAACGGCCTGGCCCATAGGAGCCTTTGAGTTCTTCTTCAAGAGAGAAGTCCTCATATTTTTCAAAGTAGCGCTCAACTGCCTGAACAGCCGCCTTGAAGGTGGCACTTTCTGCCAAAAGTCGGCGCCCCATGCCCTCCCATTGCGACCCATTGCCTGAATAAATAAACGCCACTTTGGGCGCTGGACTGAGGCCCGTCGCGGTAACCACCGGAAGCTTGGCAGGCTTGTCTTGCGCAAAACAGGCCAATGTAGAGGCCATAGCGTGTGGCGTATCACCAAAAACGACAGCACGATGTTCATGCCACTCTCGGTGGAATGCAGCGTTGTATGCGATGTCATACAGGTCAACAACATCTTCCTTGCGCAACAACGTCACGTATTGTTTAGCAGCCTCTTTCAGGGCAGCTTCTGATTTCCCAGAAATAAACAACGGTGTTCGGACCGGTCGGAGGTCTTTGGATCGTTTTGGCCGAAGGGTGCTCACCTTGGCAGCAGGGCTTTCCAAAATGACGTGTGCATTGGTGCCGCCAAAACCAAAACCGTTAATGCCCACCACGACGCGACCCGTGGCTGGCAACGCAGTGGTTTGGCTCACGACTTTTAAGTTCCAGTCTTCAAACGGTATGTTTGGGTTGGGCGTTTTGAAATGAATGGTGGCAGGCACAACACGATGCTTGATGCAATGCAATGCCTTGACCAAGCCGGCAATCCCGCTGGCAGCTTCCATATGACCCAGGTTGCTTTTGACAGAGCCAATCAACAATGGATGGTCGGTCGGACGCAAAAAGCCCAACGCCTTGGCCAGAGCCTTGGCTTCAATAGGGTCGCCAACCGGAGTACCGGTGCCATGCGCTTCCAGATAAGAAATGTCCGCCGGAGAAATGCCCGCTTTGGCATAGGCCTCGGTCAAGAGGGCAGACTGTGCTGCCGCACTGGGAACCGTCAGCCCGGTCTTTTTCCCGTCGCTGTTGACGCTGGTGCCAGCCACCACGGCCAGGATGGGGTCACCATCCGCCAGGGCCTGGTCATAGTCCTTGAGGACAAAGATGCCGCCACCTTCAGAGCGCACATAGCCATCGGCCGCTGCGTCAAACACATTGCAAATGCCTTTGCGCGACAGCATGGAGGCTTTGGAGAAAGTGATGAAGCCATAAGGGTGAAGCAGCAGGCTGACGCCACCCGCCAGCGCCATGGTTGTTTCGCCCAACGCAATGGACTGGCACGCCTGATGAAACGCCACCAACGAAGAAGAACAAGCGGTGTCGATGGACATGCTCGGCCCTTTCAGGTCGAACAAATACGAGATCCGGTTGGCAGCTATGCAGGAGGTGTTGCCGGTGCCAACGGTTGAATCAACAGCGCCCAGGTCATCGGCAAAACGCATGGCGTAATCCACCGAAGATATGCCAATGAAGACGCCGCACTTGCTGCCTTTGACAGAACTTGGTTTGATACCGGCGTTTTCAAATGCCTCCCATGTCATTTCAAGCAACATGCGTTGCTGTGGGTCCATCTGAGCTGCCTCGCGCGGCGAAATCCCGAAAAATGACGCGTCGAAGCCTGATACGTCGCCCAGGGTGCCCGAGGCGAAGGTATAGCTGGTACCCCCATGTTTTTTACTGGGGTGACGATAGGTCTCCATGGCCCAGCGGCTGGGGTCAACCTCTGTGACCAAATCCTTGCCATTGACCAGATCAGGCCAATACTGATCAGTCGTGGTACCTGGGAATCTGAAGGAGCAACTGACAACCGCAATTTTTTTCAACGAACTCAAACAATCACCTGCAATGAAGCTCGCAAAAATGTGCGATTTGGATTTACGACGACCAGAAGGCTGTTATGAATTTGTAATGACAGCTGATCGTTTTTCAGACGTCAAACTAATAGGCAAGTTACAGGCCATTATCATATTTTACATGTCGTGCCTAGTGAGGGCTATCCCCCATTTTGGGGATATGACAGCTGAAAATGTCGGTTTTTTTGATCTTTCGCGTCAAATTCACGGTCAGCGACCTTGTCCAATTGGTCAAGTCAAGCGTAGCGAGAAGCGGATGGTTAAGCTGGGGGCTCGGGGCAACGCCGTGAGCAGGGGGCCGTTGGCCGCTTCATCTTCATGGCGGAGCGTGAAGCGGACAAGGTCCTTGGCAACTACCGCTCCAAGTGGGCGCAAAAGCGGCTGTCACTAATGAATCTGATGCGCTCAAGTCAGGCGGCGGCGTCACCTGTGTGAATGTGCATGCGGACGATATGGCGGCTGACGCAGTGGCGGCGATGGCTGAAGCCAGCAGTGGCCTGGTGCGGTTTGGCTACTACACCAGCGTGGTGTTGCTCTCCAGTACGACAAAGCACAGCGAGTTCGTTTTGACACTCCGTTTGAGCATTGTTCAGGGGTTAGCGAAGTAATCGGCCCGCCTGCGCCGCAAATCGTTCCGAAGAAACACGTGGCGCGGGCGTTGCAAATGTGGCAAGGTGGAGCGTGGCACAGGCAAAGACCGGTGTAGCAATGGTGCATAT
>NZ_JAJCTH010000013.1 GCF_020594515.1 Rhodoferax sp. U2-2l | reverse complement strand
CGACAGCTTAAAAGCCAACGTGTAGTCGCGCTGTGTGCGCTTCACTCCTGTATCCATCACACCTGCCCTTTCTTGACGGCAAATGTGTCAACTTCTGGCAGGACGGGTCAAACCCATAAAAAAAGCCACCTGATCAGGTGGCTTTTGGGTGACCGGGGTGGCCGGATCAAGCGAAGTTGGCTTGGGCAAATGACCAGTTCACCAGCTTGTCGAGGAAGGTTTCGACAAATTTCGGGCGCATGTTGCGGTAGTCGATGTAGTAGGCGTGTTCCCACACGTCCACGGTCAGCACCGGGGTGTCGCCGGTCGTCAGCGGGGTACCCGCAGCGCCCATGTTGACGATGTCCAGCGTGCCGTCGGCCTTTTTCACGAGCCAGGTCCAGCCGGAGCCGAAATTGCCCACAGCCGATTTCACAAATGCTTCGCGGAACGCCGCGTAGCTGCCCCACTTGGCGGTGATGGCGGCAGCCAGGGCGCCGGTGGGTTCGCCGCCGCCGTTGGGGGTCAGACAGTTCCAGAAGAAGGTGTGGTTCCAGATTTGTGCGGCATTGTTGTAAATACCACCGCTGGACTTCTTGACGATGTCTTCCAGCGTCATGGTTTCAAACTCGGTGCCTTTTTGCAGGTTGTTGAGGTTGACCACGTAGGCGTTGTGGTGCTTGCCATGGTGGTATTCCAGCGTTTCTTTGGAGTAATGCGGGGCCAAAGCGTCGATGGCAAAAGGCAGGGCGGGCAAGGTGTGTTCCATGGATTCCTCTGGGTGGTGTTGCGAAAAATCAAATTGTAGGAAGTTTCACGGTTTTTGGCCGATCACGGTCAAATCAACCGTGCCGTCCATCAGGGTGGCGGTCACCGCCTGGCCCGCGTGTGTCTGCGCGGCGCGGGTGATGGCCTGGCCGGTGGCGTCACTCAGCCAGGCGTAGCCGCGCTCCAGCACCAGATGCGGGTCCAGCAAGTTCAGGCGTAGGGCGGCGCGCTCCAGCCGCTGGGTTTGCGCCTGCAAGCCACGCTGCAGGGACACCGGCAGCTGCGCGGCGAGGCGCTGCAGATGCTGTTGCTGCGCCTGCACACTGTGCCGGGTGCCACTTTGCAGACGCTGCGCGCAGTTGCTCAGGCGCAGGCGTTGCGCTGCCAGCCGCCCGGATGGCCGCCCGAGCCGGGCAGCGACCGTGTCAAGGCGCTGGTTTTGCCGGTCCAGATGGCGCAACATCGCGTCTTGCACGCGGCGCTCGATGGCTTCCAGCGCGCCCAGCCAGGCGTCACGCGGCTGGGCCACCAGTTCGGCAGCTGCGGTGGGCGTGGGTGCGCGCAGGTCCGCCACAAAATCGGCGATGGTGAAGTCGGTCTCATGGCCAACACCGCACACCACCGGCACCGGGCTTTGCGCAATTAAGCGGGCGAGTGACTCATCGTTGAACGCCCAAAGGTCTTCCATCGCACCACCGCCGCGCACCAGCACGATCACATCCACCGGCGGTGCTGCATTGACACCCCGCGCCGTCCTGTAAGGCACCTTGGCGTCACCCCCCTGGCCGGATGGGGCCAGAAGATACAAGCTCGACAGCGCTTGCATCAGCTCTGACGGGGCCTGGCTGCCCTGCACCGAGGCCGGCGCCAACACCACCGGAATGTGCGGCACGCGCCGTTGCAGCGCGGTGACCACGTCGTGCAGCGCCGCAGCGCCCAGCGAGGTCACCAGGCCGATGGCACGCGGCATCAGCGGCAGCGGGCGTTTGCGGCTGGCCTCAAACAGGCCTTCGGCTTCCAGCTTGGCCTTGAGTTGCAAAAACTGCTCGAACAGGCTGCCCTGGCCGGCGCGACTCATGGTCTCCACAATCAACTGCAGGTCACCGCGCGGCTCGTACACCCCCAGCTTGCCGGTCACTTCCACAAGCTCGCCGTCACGCGGGTTGAAGGCTAGGCCGGTGGCCGCGCGCTTGAACATGGCGCAGCGCAGTTGGCCGCTGGCGTCCTTCAAGGTGAAGTAACAGTGCCCGCTGGCCGCGCGTGAAAAGCCTGACAGCTCGCCACGCACCGTCACCGGGTTGAAGCGCGCCTGAAGGGCATCAGCGATGGCCCGACACAAGGCCCCGACTTGCCAAACCAGGGGTTTCTCCACGCTGTTTTTTGCCTCAAACATGACCCACCCCCCTTGACAAACGCCAAACGCCAACCGGCCGACGAGCAAGTCGTCCACAATTTTCATGACCCCCTTGGAGCCCAAAATAAATAGCGATGAATCGCGCAGGTTCGTCGAAGATATCTGATTTCATTGGTTTTTTTGCTGCTTAATTTGTCATCATTCTGTCAGACACCAAGCTGGGCGCGGTTTGCGGCCACTTCTGCAGGGGGTTCTCCACAAAGTTATCCACAGAAATTGTGCGCAGCCAGCGCGCCGAACGGTCAAGCCGCTGCGCCATAATTGTCCGGCTAACCTCATCCGCGGAGTCCCACTTTGTTTTCCATCATACAAGCCGCAGGCTGGCCGATCTGGCCCTTGATCGCCTGCTCCGTCCTGGCGTTGGCGCTGGTCATTGAGCGTTTCATCAGCCTCAAATCTTCCAAAGTTGCCCCACCCCATCTGCTGGACGAAGTGATGGCCGTCACCCGCAACGGTGTGCCCGGCCCCGACGTGGTCAACCAGCTGGAAAAAAATTCGGCGCTGGGCGAGGTGCTGGCCAGCGGCCTGCGCACGCTGACGCAGACCCCCCGCTGTTCGGACGAAGAGTTGCGCGCCATGATGGAGAGTCGGGGTCGCTTGGTCGCGCACCGGCTGGAGCGCTACTTGAGCGCGCTGGCCACCATCGCCTCGGCTGCGCCGCTGATGGGCCTGTTTGGCACGGTGGTCGGCATGATCGAGATTTTTGGCTCACAAACCCCCAGCGGCGCTACCGGCGGCAACCCGGCGCAACTGGCACACGGCATTTCTGTCGCGCTGTACAACACCGCGTTTGGCCTGATCGTCGCGATTCCGACGTTGATCTTTTGGCGCTACTTCCGCGCCCGGGTGGACGAGTTTTTGCTGACGCTGGAACTGGCCGCCGACCACCTGGCGCGGCACTTGATCAGTTTGCGCAAATGACGATGCCCCCCTGCGTATCTCGCTTGCGCTCGATCCGGGGCTCGCCATTGCATGTGCTTCGCTGCCCCCCGAGGGGGCCCTCGCGCCTAGGGGCAGCCCGGCGGCGCTCAATCGTGACTTCGTGAGGTTCCATGAATTTCCGACCCCGCCCAAAGGAAGAGCCCGAGATCAACCTGATCCCGTTCATCGACGTGCTGCTGGTGATCCTGATCTTTTTGATGCTCTCCACCACCTACAGCAAGTTCACCGAGCTACACCTGCGCCTGCCCGTGGCGGATGTGGAGGCACAGCGCGATTACCCCAAGGAAGTGCTGGTCGCGGTGAGCGCGGATGGCAACTTCAGTGTCAACAAGGTGCCGGTACTGGGCCGAAATGTGGCTGACCTGGCCGACGCGCTGACCGCGGGCGCCAAGGCAGGCAGCGAATCGGTGGTGATCATTTACGCCGATGCCACCGCGCGCCACCAGTCGGTCATCACGGTGATGGAGGCCGCCAAACGCGCGGGCCTGTCGCAAATCACCTTTGCCACCCAGTCCTCCAGCGCTGCCGGGGGCAACTGATCTGGCTTGCGGCCACCATGTCTGAACCCACAGCCACTCCCGCGTGGCAACCTGTGCTGCTACGCGCCTGGACGCAGCGCGGGCTGCTGGCCTGGGCGCTGTGGCCACTGTCCGTTCTGTATGGCTTGCTGATCGCTACCCGTGCCGGGCTGTACCGATGGGGGCTGCTGACCGCCCAGCGCGTGGCCGCACCCGTGGTGGTGGTGGGCAATGTGGTGGCCGGGGGTGCCGGCAAAACGCCGGTGGTGATGGCGCTGGCCGAACATCTGTTGCGGCGTGGCATCCGGGTTGGCGTGATCTCACGCGGCTACGGGCGCAGCCTGCCGGGCTGCCATGAAGTGACGGCCCAACGTTCGGCGCAGCAACTGGGTGACGAGCCCGCACTGATTCAGCGCCGCACCGGCGCCCCGGTGTATGTCGCGGAGCAGCGCGTGCAGGCCGCACAGGCGCTGCTGGCGCGCTACCCCGGCACCCAACTGATCCTGAGCGACGACGGCCTGCAGCACCTGCCACTGCACCGCGACCTGGAAATTGGTGTGTTTGACGACCGCGGCGTGGGCAATGGCTTCCTGCTGCCGGCCGGGCCGCTGCGGGAACCTTGGCCACGCCGCTTGGACCTGGTGCTGCGCTCGGGCACAGAACCCGCGTTTGAAGGCTTTCGCACCCGGCGCCAACTGGCCGACTTTGCCGTGACGCAAGACGGCAGGCAGTTGCCGCTGGCTGAACTGGCGGGCAGCACGACACCCCTGCTGGCGCTCGCCGCCATTGCCCAGCCCGAGGTGTTTTTCAGCATGCTGCGCGGCCAAGGCCTGACCCTGGCAGACACCCTGGCTTTGCCTGATCACCATGACTTCAGTCGCTGGTCGGGCAGTCAGCATCAGGGCTACCAGCTGATTTGCACCGAAAAAGACGCGGTCAAGCTGTGGCCCATCTGCCCGCACGCACTGGCTGTGCCCTTGCAGCTGGTGTTGCCCGATGATTTTTGGACGGCCTTTGACGACCATATCAACACCCTGCTGGCGCATTCGCCACGCGCCTGAGACGCTATCATCACACCATGGACACACGACTACTTGAATTGCTGGTTTGCCCGGTCACCAAAGGACCGCTTGAGTACAAGCGCGAAACCAAAGAACTGCTCTCGCGAAGCGCCCGCTTGGCCTACCCGGTGCGCGACGGCATCCCGATCCTGCTCGAAAACGAAGCCCGCCCCCTCACCGACGAAGAGCTTGGCCTGTAAGCCGACCGGGGCCAAAGCGCGTTAGCGCGGGCCTGATCACCTGCCATGTTTTGACCTGCCCACACCGACTGCCGTGACCTTCACCGTCCTGATCCCAGCCCGCCTGGCGTCCACCCGACTGCCCAACAAACCCCTGGCAGACATCGCCGGGCTGCCGATGGTGGTGCGCGTGGCACAACGTGTGCTGTCGCTGGCCGGCGATGGCACCGCGCTGCGGGTGGTGGTGGCGGCCGACAGCCCGCTGATTGTGGCGGCCTGCCAGGCGCATGGGGTGGACGCGGTGCTGACACGGGTGGACCACCCCTGCGGCTCGGACCGGCTGTCTGAAGCCTGCACCCTGCTCGGCTTGGCCGACGACGAGATTGTGGTGAATGTGCAGGGTGACGAGCCACTGATGGACCCGGCATTGGTGGCGGCTGTCGCCAAGCTCTTGCAACAAACGCCGCAAGCCCACATCAGCACGGCGGCACACGCTATCGACTCGGTGGCAGATTTTCGCAACCCCAACGTGGTCAAGGTGGTGCTTGACGCACAAAACTTGGGCCTGTATTTCAGCCGTGCTCCGATCGCTTTTCCGCGCGACACCCCGGACCAGTTGCCCCAGCCAGCGCCGCTGCGGCATATCGGCATCTATGCTTATCGCGTCAGCTTTTTGCGCGCTTTTCCCAGCCTGAGTCAGGCCCCGATGGAAGTCACCGAATCGCTGGAGCAGTTACGCGCGCTCTGGCATGGCTACCGGATTGCCGTGTTCGTGACCGACCAGGCGCCTGGCGCGGGGGTGGACACACCGCAAGACCTGGCGCGGGTGCGGCAATTGTTTGCCTCACCCACGCCCGCTGCGTAAGCCAGTCATCAGGGCGCGCATGCTATTCTTATTGGTTGATGGTTGACCGCCCCAAGGCACGCCCTGACGGCAGGCAATGGCCGCCCTGTTTTACTTACTTTGAGGACACGCATGAAACTGATCTTGTTGGGCGCACCGGGCGCTGGTAAAGGCACGCAAGCCACCTTCATCTGCCAGAAATACGGCATTCCGCAGATTTCTACCGGTGACATGCTGCGCGCCGCCGTCAAGGCAGGCACCCCGCTGGGCGTGCAAGCCAAATCGATCATGGACGCAGGCGGCCTGGTCAGTGACGACCTGATCATCAACCTGGTCAAAGAACGCATTGCCCAAGCCGATTGCGCCAACGGCTTCCTGTTTGATGGCTTCCCACGCACCATTCCACAAGCCGACGCCATGAAGGCCGCCGGAGTCAAGCTCGACTACGTGCTTGAAATCGACGTGCCGTTTGACGCCATCATCGAACGCATGAGTGGCCGGCGCTCGCACCCGCCGTCAGGCCGCACCTACCACGTCACCTTCAACCCACCCAAGGTGGCCGGGGTGGACGACGTGACCGGTGAGCCGCTGGTGCAACGCGCCGACGACCAGGAAGAAACCGTCAAAAAACGCCTGGAGGTCTACAGCGCCCAGACCCGTCCGTTGGTGGACTACTACTCTGCCTGGGCTGCGGCGGAACCCAGCGCCGCCCCCAAGTACCGCGCCATCAGCGGCACCGGCAGCGTCGAAGACATCACGACCCGGGCGTTTGAAGCGCTGGCCAGCTGATCCCACGCAGGTTCACACCGACTGCTTGAAGGCCATCACGGCCTGGTTGCGCAGTGTGCGCAGCAGGGACAGCTCTTTCTCGTCCACCACCAGCCCGCCCTTTTGCGCTTTGTCGGCGTAGATCAGGCCAAAGGGTTTGCCTTTGAGGATCAGCGGCAGGATCAAAAACGTGGGCGCGTTGTAAGACTTGCTGTACCAGGCCGGCAGACGCTGCACGATGCGCGGGTCGCTGGCGTCGCTGATCAGGGTGTCGGCCGCCTTGCTGCAAATGGTGGCAAACAGGTCCGGGGTGCCAGTGGGGTGCAGGGGCACATGAAACTGCTTGACCACCGCTTCCACGCCATGGCCCAGCCCGAATCGCCCGGTGAGGGTGTCGGTCTTGAGATCGCGCATGCAAAAGACAATGCGGTCAAATTCGAGCGCGCGGAACATGGCCTCCAGAATCATGCGCAACACATCGCTCAGGCGGAAGTCTTCCACCATCGCGTTGGTGATGTCCTGAACCCCGGCGGCCAGGGTCTGCGCCCGAAAGTCTGACGGAGCTGACGCGCTCGGCGGAGCCATGCCTGAGGCGGCGGTCCGGGTGGCTGCCGCCATCACCGTGGTCTGCGCAGGCATGACCTGCGTGGCGTGCAACTCGTTGGAGATGATGGTGTCGACGTCGGGGTTGTTGTTCGGGTCGCCAGGACCAGACAGCGCAAGGTCTACTTTCTGGTTCAACAGATGCGCAGCCAGCGAGTCGGGGCGCACGGTGATCTCCATCGCCTCGGCCAGTTCCACCAGTTTTTTGCGCGCCGTGGCCGTGGCGGCCTGCACCCGGTCTGCGTTGATACCCAGCGCCTTGCCATAGGTCTTGGTGACCTGGGCCAACCGGGCGTCCACCACCTTGGCATCGGTGTGCAGCATGGCGTCGGCCATCTCATTGGCAGCGCGGGTGTTCCAGCGCAGGCGCAGCTGCGGGTCTTTGGGGGGCTGGCTGGGCGGGTCGCCCGCGGGTTTGACGATGCAACGCTGAATGCTCTCCGGCAGCCCCCAGGCTTTGGACACGCCCAGGCCCAGCGCCTCATAACTCAGACCGAGTACGCGGGTGGAGGCAGCGTCTTCGCTGATCGGGTCGCGCGGGGCGCTGACCAGGTTGCGGATGGCGGTGGCTTCCTCAGGAAAATAGAACTGCGACAACATGCGCCCCAGGCTCTGGAACAACGCGCCAATAAAAGCCTCTTCGATCTCCGTCTGGTTGCCACCCAACTCGGCGGCGATGGCGCCCGCCATCAAACCGCGTAAAAACTCTTCTTTCAAGAGATGCGCGTTGGTTTTGTCCTGCATGTGCTCCAGCAGCACCAGACTCAGCGCCATGTTGCGGATGCCGTTGAAGCCGACGAGGGTGACCGCGCGTGACACCGTGCCCACGCTGCTGCCGCGGGCGTAGTGCGCGCTGTTGACCAGGCGCAGCAGCTTGTTGGTCAGCGCCACGTCTTTCAGGATCTCGTTGGTGACGCTGCTGACACTTTCTTTTTCCGAGGTGGCCATGCTCTGGATACGGCCAATCGACTCGGACAGCGCCGGAAAATCGCTCTTGTTGCGCATGCGGCGCAACAAAAATTCGAGCGTGCTGTTTTGTTTACCGGTACCAGCGGGTGCCTCATTCGCCGATGTCTGCCGGAACTTGCCCGACCAGGCCAGCAGGTCGTCCAGAAAGGCCTGCGCACTCGGGTAACGCCGCACCGGCTCAAAGGCGGTGGCGCGCAGCACGATGTTGCGCAGCGTGTCGTCCAGCCGCGCCATGAGTTCGGGCGGAAACATCTGCGGCTCGGTGGCAATCTGGGCCAGCGCCAACTGCAGGTTGCCACGCTCGCGGATCTGTTTGCCCCACAGCAACTCGGCCAGCATCAGGCCAGCGCTGTAAACATCCATCAGAGGGGTAATGGCCTCACCGCGCACCGCCTCCGGGGCCATGTAAGCGGGTGTGCCCGCCACCACGTCCATGGGCTGGGCCGCCACCTGCACACTGATGCGTGCGGCAATGCCAAAGTCCATCACCCGGGCACGGCCACTGGTGTCCATCAACACGTTGGAAGGCTTCAGGTCACGGTGCACCACACCACCGGCATGGGCGGCCACCAGCGCGCCCAACACATCCTGCATCACGGCTACCGCGGCGGCGGGCGGCATCGCCCCTTGCGCGGCCAGTTGCTGCGCCAGCGTCAAGCCGGGCACGTACTCAAACACCAGGTAAGGCTGGTTCTCATGCACGTCGGCCTCAAACACCGGCACGATGTTGGCGTGGGTCAGGCGGCTGACGCTGCGCGCCTCCTGCAGCCACTGATTGACCACGCTGCTGTCCTGCTGGGCGGCAGGTTTCATCAGTTTGATCGCCACCTCGCGCTCCAGACGCGGGTCAAACGCCAGCCACACCTGGGCCTGCGCGCCTTGGCCGAGCACACGTTGGCGCTCGAACCGCCCTATCGCGGCATTCATTGAAGTTGGACCGAGCCCGACACGGTGACCGACACCGAGGCCAGACCGGCCTCAACCGGCACCGGCGCAGCCTCGGCCGCCATGGCCCGCGCCGCCATCATCTGCGGCTTGTACATGGCCGTGCCTTCGTCGTAATTGAGCGCAATCTCTCCCAGGGTGTAAGTCTTGAAGTCAAAGCCGTTGGCCACCTCGGTGGCGCGCTGGCGAAACAGGGCGATGGCCTGGTTTTGCGCCTGCGTCTGCGCCGCCTGGCGCTGCGTGGTGGTCAGGCCGAAGCTGGCGCCAGACACCGTTAAGGTGGTCAATTTGCCCGCCGTTTCGCTCAACAAGACAAAGTCCTGCCCTTCCAGCACCAATTCGGCGCTGCCCTGCCAGCCGGTGATTTTGCCCTCGCGGCTGTAGCGCGGCGACAGGCCAAAGCGGCCGGTACGCACGTCCATCAGCTTGGGTTGCGCTTTATTTTTGGCCATCAACAAGGCGGTGTCGAGCGCACTTTTGAGCTGAGCCTGCACCGCCTGCGCATCCACACCTTCACGCGTGGTGGCGAGCGACAGCGTCAGCAGGTCCTGCGCCACCTGCACCGTGGCCTGCGCGGACAGGCTCACCCGCTGCATCGGCAAGGCTGGCGCAGCGGCTTGTCCGAACGTGACCCCGGAGCAAGCGCAGAAAGCGGCGCATGCTATGACTTTTTTAAAAATTTTCAAAATAACAGTTCCTTGAATCAGGACAAACACAGACAGGGCTGACCGCACCAAATTTGTAACAGCGTGTCAACACCGCCCCCAAAACCACCCAGTCCGGTGGTTGTGCGCGCAACAATCGCGCTTGTTACAAATTTACCAATCAGGTGGGTCGTAGTATGGCTGCAAATTCCCGTGTTGACAAAATACTGGTGGTGGATGACGACGCGCGTATTCGCGACTTGCTGCGCCGTTATCTGACGCAGGAAGGTTTTGAGGTGCTACTGGCCGAGGACGGCCGGGCGCTGACCCGCGTGCTGGGGCGTGAGCCGGTCGACCTGATCGTGCTGGACCTGATGATGCCCGGCGAGGACGGCCTGTCGGTATGCCGACGCCTGCGCGGCGCCAATGACCGCACCCCCATCATCATGCTCACCGCCAAGGGCGAGGATGTGGACCGCATCGTCGGCCTGGAGGTGGGCGCCGATGACTACCTGGGCAAACCCTTCAACCCGCGCGAACTGCTGGCGCGCATCCACGCGGTGCTGCGCCGACGCCCGCCCGCCGAGGCACCCGGTTCACCTTCGGCCGACAAGGCCGTGGTCAAGTTTGGCCCCTTCGTTTTTGACATGGGTGCACGCACCTTGCTCAAGGGTGACGAAGAGTTGGCGCTGACCACCGGAGAATTTGCCATGCTCAAAGCGCTGGTGCGCCACCCGCGCCAACCGTTGTCGCGCGAAAAGCTGGCCCAGCTGGCGCGCGGGCGCGATTTCGAACCCTTTGACCGTAGTCTGGACGTGCAGGTGTCACGCCTGCGCAAGCTGGTGGAGGCGGACGCCGCCGCGCCGCGTTTTATCCAGACCGTTTGGGGAGTGGGTTATGTCTTCATACCCGACGACAGCGAATAAGCTCCGCACCTACGGCATGCTGGACGCGACCGAATCACCGCCGCGGCCACTGACCTTGAGCCTGTTCTGGCGCACTTTTTTCCTGCTCGCACTGCTGCTGGTGGGCAGCGTGGTGGCCTGGACCAAAATCCTGCGCGAGATGGAGTATGAGCCGCGCGCCCTGCAAACGGCCAACCAGATTGCTTCGGTGGTCAACCTCAGCCGCGCAGCGGTGATGCACGCCGACGCCATCGCCCGGGTGTCACTGTTCAAGACAATGAAAGACCAGGAGCACCTGACCATCCGGCTGCGTGAGCCCAAGGACGTCTTCACGCTGTTCAGCGAGGTGGCGCTGAGCCCGCATGTGGTGCAGCGGCTGCAGTCCCGGCTGGGGCCCGACACGGTGGTGGCCAGCAGCGTCAATGGCGTGGAAGGTCTTTGGATCGGGTTCTCGATCGAAAAAGACCGCTACTGGCTGCAAACCGATCGCAACCGCTTTGACCAACCCACCGGGCAGACCTGGATGGTCTGGCTGCTCACCGCTGCCATGTTGTCGCTGGCCGGTGCGGCAGGCATGGCCCGGCTGATCAACCGGCCGCTGAAAGATCTGTCGCTGGCCGCCAGCCGGGTGCGTGAGGGCGACTTTCGGGCCACCGCGCTGGATGAAACCGTCAGCACCCAGGAGATCCGGGCTGTGAATGTCGGCTTCAACCGCATGACGCGCAAGCTGGCGCAGATCGAGCAGGACCGCACGGTGATGCTGGCCGGCATCTCGCATGACCTGCGCACCCCGCTGGCCCGGTTGCGGCTGGAAACCGAGATGAGTGTGCCCGACACCCAGGCGCGCGAGGGCATGGTGAGCGACATCGTGCAGCTTGATGCCATCATCGGCAAGTTCCTGGACTATGCCCGCCCGGGCGACATGCGGCTGAGCCCGGTGTCGCTCAACGAGGCGGTGGAAACCTGCCTGGAGCCGCTGCGCAAACGCACCGACATCGATTTCAAAGTGGCCATGCAAGACCGCCTGATGGTGCTGGCTGACTGGGTCGAACTGCAGCGTGCCCTGGGCAACCTGCTGGAAAACGCGGCACGCTACGGCAAAACGGAGGGCACCGAGGTGGCCCGGATCGACATCTCGGCGCGCTACAGCGACGACAAGGTGCTGCTGCGCCTGCGTGACCACGGCTGCGGCGTGCCGCCGGAACAGCTCAAACAATTGACCACGCCGTTTTTTCGCGGCGAATCAGCGCGCACCTCGGCCAACAGCACCGGGCTGGGGCTGGCCATCGTGGAGCAGATCATCTCGCGCATGGGCGGCAGCGTGGACCTGAGCAACGCTGACAGCGGCGGCCTGTGTGCCAACATCGTGCTGCAGCGCGCCAGCAGCGCAGCGGCCAGCTGACGACCTGGCGGGTCAGCGCGTGCGGCTACCGGGTTTGGCGCCTTTGCGCCCGCTACCGGTGTCGCGCGGGGGCAGGCCGGTGTGCTGGGTCAGCAGACGCCCTTTGACCGGCTGGGGCGATGCCGTCGTTGGCTGGGTCGCGCGTGGCGCGGTTTTGGCACCGGGCAGGGTGGCATTTTTCTTGCGCGCACTCTGGTAGCCATCGTCCGCCATCGGTTGCCAGGTGGGAATCAGATGGTGCTTGCCGTTGCCAATCAGGTCGGCGCGGCCCATCGCCTTCAAGGCCTCACGCAACAGCGGCCAGTTGTTGGCATCGTGGTAACGCAAGAAGGCCTTGTGCAGGCGGCGGCGCTTTTCACCGCGCACCACGTCCACCGTGTCGTTGTCGTCTTGGACCTCGCGGCGCACGCCGCGCAGCGGGTTGCGACCGGTGTGGTACATGGCGGTGGCCGTGGCCATCGGGCTGGGGTAGAAGGTTTGCACCTGGTCGGCGCGAAAACCGTTCTTTTTGAGCCAGATCGCCAGGTTCATCATGTCTTCGTCGGTGGTGCCCGGGTGGGCGGCGATGAAGTACGGAATCAGGAACTGCTTTTTACCCGCCTCGGCGGTGAACTTTTCAAACAGCGCCTTGAACTTGTCATACGAGCCCATGCCGGGCTTCATCATCTTGGACAGCGGGCCTTGCTCGGTGTGTTCCGGCGCAATCTTCAGGTAGCCGCCCACGTGGTGCTGCACCAGCTCCTTGACGTATTCCGGGCTTTGCACGGCCAGGTCGTAACGCACGCCGGAGCCGATCAGGATCTTCTTGATGCCTTTGAGCGCCCTGCCCCGGCGGTAAATGTTGATCAGCGGGTCATGGTTGGTGCCCAGGTTCTGGCAGATACCGGGGAAAACACAGCTGGGTTTGCGGCAGGCGGCTTCGATCTCGGGGCTTTTGCAACCCAGCCGGTACATGTTGGCGGTGGGCCCGCCCAGGTCGGAAATGGTGCCGGTGAAACCTTTGACCTTGTCGCGCACATCCTCCATCTCCTTGATGATGGAGTCCTCACTGCGGCTCTGGATGATGCGGCCCTCGTGCTCGGTGATCGAGCAAAAGGTGCAGCCGCCAAAACAGCCGCGCATGATGTTGATGCTGAAACGGATCATCTCCCAGGCCGGGATCTTGGTGGCACCGTCATGCCTGCCAAATTCATCCGCGTAACTCGGATGCGGCGCGCGGGCATACGGCAGGTCAAACACAAAGTCCATCTCGGCCGTGGTGAGCGGAATCGGCGGCGGGTTGATCCACACATCACGCGCCGTCACACCTTCGCCGTGCGCCTGCACCAAAGCGCGGGCGTTGCCGGGGTTGGTTTCCAGGTGCAGCACGCGGCTGGCGTGGGCGTACAACACCGGGTCTGCCTTGACCTGCTCATAGCTGGGCAGGCGGATCACACTGCGCTCACGCGGTGGCAGTTTCATCTTGCCAGCGCCGGTGGACAGCGCGGGGTTGGCGTAAAAGGTCAGCGGCTGCGTAGTCGTCATCCCGGACTCGATCCGGGATCCGGAAAGTCCTGCAGTCATGGATTGCGGGTCGGAGCCCGCAATGACAACTTCTGGCGCCACGGGTGGCCGCGGCATGTTGCCCGTGGCGTCGTTCTGATCGTCCTTGCTGCAGGTCGTGCCCTGCCCGGCAGCCTGCTCGGACGTGGTCTGGTACGGGTTGATGTGCGACTCGATGCGGCCCGGCTCGTCCACGCTGGTGGAATTGATCTCAAACCAGTCTTTGCCCGAGGGGTCATCGCTGCGGCGCACAAAGGCGGTGCCGCGCACATTGGTGATGGCTTCGATGGGCTCGCGTGCGGCCAGCCGGTGCGCCACTTCCACCAGCGCACGTTCGGCGTTGCCGTACAGCAGCAGGTCACATTTGGCGTCCACCACAATGCTGCGCCGGACTTTGTCGCTCCAATAATCGTAGTGTGCGATGCGCCGCAGGCTGCCTTCGATGCCGCCCAAAATGATGGGCACGTCCTTGAACGCTTCGCGGCAGCGCTGGCTGTAGACAATGGCCGCGCGGTCGGGCCGCTTGCCGCCCACATCACCCGGCGTGTAAGCGTCGTCGGTGCGGATTTTGCGGTCTGCGGTGTAGCGGTTGATCATGGAATCCATGTTGCCCGCGGTAACGCCCCAGAACAGGTTGGGCTTGCCTAAAGCCCGAAACGGTTCGGCACTTTGCCAATCGGGTTGGGCAATGATGCCCACGCGAAAACCCTGGGCTTCGAGCATGCGGCCAATCACCGCCATGCCAAAACTCGGGTGATCCACATACGCGTCGCCCGTCACCAGCACGATGTCGCAGCTGTCCCAGCCCAGCTTGTCCATCTCGGCGCGGCTCATCGGCAAATGGGGTGCCGTGCCAAAACGCGCCGCCCAGAACTTGCGGTAACTGGTCAGCGGTTTGGCCGCACGCGGAAAAAAGGAGACGTCGACAAGGGCGTTCATGCACACTTCAGGGGATGGGGAAGCCCGCGAGTGTAAGGTTTTGGGCTTGTCAACATGGTCATCAGGGGCAGCCGCTGCCTCCGGGGCGAACCGTCATCGCGCCGCCACCAGACGCGGGCTACTCAGCCCGGCGCGGTGCCCACCACGCCATATTCCACCGGCACCTTGGTGTAAAACAGACGGATATTCTCCGTGGCCAGCACGGCAAACAACGCGTTCAACTGGGTTTCAGGCAAGACAAAAGTGATCTCGACAGGCTGGTCGGCCAGTTCAAAAAAGTGCGCGGCGTGCAGCCGCCGGTCATGGCCCAGCCCCTCGGCGGCGGCGATCACGGTGCCACCGGCAATCCCCAGGTCACGGGCAGTCTTGAGCAACCACTCTGCCAGGGGCAGGCCATGGTTGCGGCGGTCTTGCTGGGTGAAAAAGGTGACTTGAAAACCGTTCATGAGAACCTCCCGGATCGACTTGGCGCGCGGTCAGGCCAGCGCCGCCACAGTGGCCATGCCCAGAAACGTCATGGCCAGAGAACCCAGCACGTGGGCAGCGATGGTGGCAAACGCCCACATCAGGTTGCCCTGCTGGATTTGGGTCACCACCTCGGCCGAAAAGGTCGAAAACGTGGTCAATCCGCCCAAAAACCCGGTGATGACCATCAGGCGCCACTGCGGCGACAGTTCCACATGCAGGGCAAAGTAAGCCACGGCCACACCCACCAGGTAACCGCCCACCAGGTTGGCGACCAGTGTGCCGGGCGGCAGCGACGGAAACAGGTTGTTGAGCCGGGTGCTGAGCAGCCATCGCAACACCGCACCCAAGGCGGCACCCAGACTGATGGGAAGGATCGAAGTCATCAACAAGGTCACCCCAGAAAGCTGCATGGACCGCCAAATCTTACTCTGGCAAGCAACACACGCCCCGTTGATGCAAGGCAAGGCCTGGACCGACCTTGCCCGGAACTGACGGCCGGATGAGTTGCTGTACAGTCGGGCCCGGCAGAGACAAAAGCGGTCGCAAAGCGGCCGCTTCCATCGAACACAACACGAATTTTTTCCATGTCTACTTCAAACAAGTTTGGTTCCCTTCGGTTGTCGCACCGCATGATGCTGGCCTTCGGGCTGATCCTGCTGATCCTGCTGTTCCTGACAGGGATTGCCATGCAACGCGTTCAGACGATGAGCAATGCCCTGGACGCCGTAGCGGGCACGGGCGCGCAGCGTAGCCAGGCGGTCCGGGGGATCGAGCGCAGCGTCAACGCCTACGGCACCACCTTGCGCACGATGGCCAACTCCATGGAAAACGCCAACGCCAAAGGGCTGGAACTGGTGACCGGCATCCACAAAAATTTCACCGAAAGCGCGACCAAGGCCCGCGCCATGATCTCCGACCCGGCCGGCCTGGCCCTGCTCGACGACGTTGAGAAGCGCAGTGCGGATGTTCATGAACTGGTGAAACAAGCCACCGCTGAAGGGGGAGACCGCGGTCTGGATTCAGTCGGCTTCAATATCCGCCTGACCTTCACCTCAGACCTCGCCAAATGGACCGGTCTGCTGGAAGCCTGGAAGGCCAGCTCTGAAAAATTGACCGCCTGGGACGAAGAGCAAAGCCGCTTGACAGCGCAGAGTTCGGCGGGGCTGGGAGACTCCACCCGACTGATCCTGCTGACCGGTGCGGTGATTGCTCTAGTGCTTGCCGCCAGCCTGGGCTGGTGGATCACCCACAACGTCACCCAGGGTGTTGAACAGGCGGTGCAGGCCGCCCGGCGCATGGCCGATCACGATTTGTCCGAGCCTGTGGTGACACAGCGCGGCGACGAGATCGGACAACTGCTGATGGCGCTGGAAGAACTGCGCTTCAAGCAGGGTGCACTTGCCTTTGACGTGGTGGAGAGTTCACGCGCCATCCTGCAAGGCGCCAATGAAATCTCCCAGGGCAGCACCCAACTGGGTTCACGCACCGAGGACGCTGCCAGCACCTTGCAACGTGCCGCCATTGCCATGCAGACTTTGGTGGCCTCCGTCGAACAAACCACCGAGGCCGCCCGCAACGCCAACCGACTGGCCGACTCGGCGCGCGACGACGCGGCGCAAGGTGAACAGGTGGTCTCGGGTGCGGTGGCCATCATGGCCAGTGTCAACGCGGCCTCGCGCCAGATTGCCGACATCATCGGTCTGATCGACGGTGTGTCGTTCCAGACCAATATCCTGGCGCTCAACGCCGCGGTCGAAGCGGCGCGCGCCGGTGAACAAGGCCGGGGTTTTGCGGTGGTGGCGACCGAGGTGCGTCAGCTCGCCAGCCGCAGTGCCGTGGCGGCCAAAGACATCCGGGGCCTGATCCAGGACTCGCAGGCCAAGGTGGAACAAGGTTCGCAACAGGTGGTGATTGCCGGTGATTCGACCCACAAGATCAGCGAATCCATCGGCCAGGTGTCGCAAATGATGGGGGTCATCCACCACGACACCACCACCCAGCTGCAAGCCATCACCGAAACCCGTGAGGCCATGCAGGGTCTGGAAGATGTGGCCCAGCAAAACGCTGCCATGGCCGAAGAAGCCAGTGCGGCGGCGTTTTCACTGACTGAGCAGGCCACCCGTCTGCTGGCGCTGGTTGAAAAATTCAAGCTGGAATCGACCAACGTCCCCAGAATCACCAACGAAGCGTGAACCCAAGGCGCCAACCTGGCGCCGTTATGGTTCAACCAAGCCGGGCCTCTTGACGCTGCAGGGCGCTCTGCTCACCCAGCGTCAGCACCTGCATCACCGCACGCACCTGTTCCGGCGTCACCATCAGCTCAGCCTGCCCGGCCAAATGGTCACGCAGGTTGGCGTAATAGGCCAGGTAGTTGCCGGGTGGGTTGGGCGCTTCGCGGCGCACCGACACGGGTGACGACACACCACTGAGTGTTGCCATGTGCAGCAGCTGACCCGGCTGCGGGTCAACGCCCCAGTCATCCTGGGCGTCGAGCTGCGGGCGGCGGCCGGTTTTCAGCGTGTCCTCCTGCGTGTCCAGGCCATATTTGGTGAAGCTGCCGGTGGTGCCATGCACCGCCCAGCGCGGCCCCAGCTCGGCCACCAGGGTGCTGGCGTGCAGGATCACCCGCAGCCCGGCATGGGTGGTGTCGTAACGCAACACGGCATGGAACCAGTCGTTCACCTCGGAGCCATCACGCAGGCAGGCCAGGTCCAGTTGAATCGCATCGGGCTTGCCCCACAACACCAGCGCCTGGTCCACCAGGTGTGAGCCCAGGTCAAACCACAGGCCCGAGCCGGGCAAATCTTCTTCGCGCCAGCGGCTGGGTACCACCGGGCGGTAACGGTCAAAGTGCGATGCCATCTGCACCACACGGCCAAGTTCACCACCGGCCAGCACCTGCTGCAGCGCCAGAAAGTCGCTGTCCAGCCGCCGGTTCTGAAACACCGTCATCACCCGGCCCCGCTGCGCCGCCACTTCCAGCAGATGGTCGGCATCGGCCAGCGTCACGGTGCAGGGCTTGTCCACCACCACATGTTTGCCCGCCTGCAAAGCCGCCAGCGCCAGCGGGTAATGGCTGTCGTTGGGCGTGGCGATCACCACGAGGTCGATGCTGGCATCGGCAAACACCTCGGACGGCGAGGCCACAACCCGCACCGCAGGCCAATCGGCATGAACCGCATCGGCCCGGCTGGAACAAATACAAGCCAGTTGCAGGCCAGGCACGCCGGCGATCAGCGGCGCATGAAAAATCTTGGCCGCAGAACCGTAACCAATCAGCGCCACCTGGACGGGAGAAGAACGTGGTAACAACTCAGGCATCATCTTTGGACTCTCTCCCCAAAAAAACGGTCTAACAACACACTGATCATCCCCGAAAATGGCGCACCGGCGCAGCCCCTGCGCCTCAAAATTTCAGCCATCATGCTTCACTTTTTGCCTGCACCGCTGATCGGAATACTGGCCAGCCTGCTCATGCTGCTCAACATTTTGCTGTGGGTGCCCATCTTGCTGGTGGTGTCGATCATCAAACTGCTGCTGCCTTTCAAGGCGGTGCGCCTGATCATTGACCCGCTGCTGCTGCGCATTGCCGAGGCCTGGATTGCCGGCAACAGCTTCTGGATGCGCCTGACGCAAAAGCTCGACTGGGATGTGAGCGGTGTGCAGGCCTTGAGCCCGCGCCAGTGGTACCTGGTGGTGTGCAACCACCAGAGCTGGGTGGACATTCTGGTGCTGCAACATGTGCTGAACCGGCGCATTCCGCTGCTGAAATTTTTCCTGAAAAAAGAACTGATCTGGGTGCCGATCATGGGCCTGGCCTGGTGGGCGCTGGAGTTCCCGTTCATGCGCCGCCACAGCGAGGCTTACCTGCAGCAGCACCCCGAAGAGCGCGGCAAAGACGCCGCCACCACCCGCAAAGCCTGCGAAAAATACGCCCTGGTGCCCACCAGTGTGATGAACTTTCTGGAGGGCACACGCTGCACCCCGGCCAAACAACAGCGCCAGCAGTCACCCTACCGGCATCTGCTCAAGCCCAAGGCGGGCGGCATCACGCTGGCGCTGCAGGCGATGGGAGAGAAGTTTGGCGCGGTGCTGGACGTGACCATCGTCTACCCCGACGGGCGGCCCACCTTCACCCATTTTTTGCTGGGCCAGGTCAAACGGGTGATCGTGCGGGTCAACACGCTGCCCGTGCCATGCGCCGAGCCCACCGCCGGCCAAAACGCCGAGCAGGCGCTGCGAGAGGCCTGCCAAGGGTGGGTGAATCAGCTGTGGGCCGAGAAAGACGCCCTGATCACACAGATGCTTTCTGAAAACAAGAACAAAACGCCATGACCAACATAGCACCCCAAATGACGCGCCAGGCGCCATCCGCTGTTGACAGACTACAGGACAACGTATCCGCATGAACGATTTTGCCGTGTCACCCCATTTTCTGGACTTCGTCCTGGCCTTCACCATGGTCGAATTTGTGGCCCTGGGGCTGCTCAACCAGCGCACGGGTCGGGGCCTGCAGTGGCTGGACCTGGGCTTCGGGCTGGTGCCGGGTTTTTTGCTGATGCTGGCTTACCGGGTGTCGCAACCGCAGTCGTTGAGCGCGCCGGTGCTGCTGTGTCTGGCCGTCGCGGGCGTGGCCCACGCGTGTGACTTTTACCGCCGCCACAGGGCCTGCGCCCGAGGCACCGCCAGCCACCGTCAGGCATGAGACTACCGCCGCGCCTTAGCGCAGGTGCTTGCGCATCTTGGCCTGAAAGCTCTCGGGAATGCGCAAGCCGCGCTGGCCTGGAACGAGTTCAAACGTGTCTCCCGCCTGCAGGTGGCCGGGCTCGTGCACGGCCAGGTAGAAGCCGCAACAGCCCAGTTGTGCCATGGTCTTGGCAGCGCCGCTGAAGCCCATCGCCGCGTTGAACTTGTAACAGGGTTCGCGCGGCTGGGTCACACGCAGCGCACAGTGGGCAAACTGCAGCACATCACCCACCCACACCTGCGACTCCAGCAGCCCCGACAAGGTGAGGTTTTCGCCCAGGCTGCCCCAGGGCAAGGCATCGTCAATGCCGGTCAGCCCCGCCGCCTGGCGTGCCGCTTGCCACTGGGGGTAATGTTCAGACGGGTAGGCGTAAACCGCCTTGGCCAGGCCGCCGTGCACCGACAAGTCAGCCTGCTCGTCGCCGCCCAGGCCAAGGGGCAACACCGGCACCGGGCCAGACACCGGCTGTTTGTGGATGGCTGTGAGCACGCTGCGGCCGTTGATCACAACGCGTCGGGCGCGGGCTATCTGGACACCAAGAAGTTGGGGCATGGTCAGGCTATGTTGGGTGGATGCCAGGTGGGTGCGTCTGCTGGGTACGTCTGCATTTGGCGGACAATCGCGGCCCAGCGTTCTTCGGCCCTTTCACCCACCATGCTTGCACTGTTACTGCGCGGACTTTACCTGTTTCAACTCATCACTGGCGCGTTGCTGGGGACTTATCTGGCCGTGTTGTCGGCCCGCCAAGGTGCCGGTGCCTTGGCGCTGCTGTGGGTGCCCTTGGTCGCCGTGTCGCTGCCGCTGGCGACGCAATTTCTGGTCATTTTGACCTCGATGTGGCTGTCCCGGACACCCGGCCTGGGTCGGCGCTGGTGGGGGCTGCTGTGGCGCGAATTCACCTCGGCCGTGCGCATCTTCATGCTGCGCCAGCCCTGGCCGCGCCAGCCCAACGCCATCCTGCTGCCACCTGGCGACGCCCCCCGGCGCGACCGGGTGCCGGTGGTGCTGGTGCACGGTTATGTGTGCAACCACCGCGTCTGGGACGCCATGACGCAGGCGTTACACCAAGCCGGGCACCCGGTGCTGGCGCTCGACTTGGAGCCGCTGTTTGGTTCGATTGATGACTACGCGCCGCGGATAGAAGACGCGGTCACCCGCTTGCTGGCACACACCGGCGCGAGCCAGGTGGCGCTGGTCGGCCACAGCATGGGGGGGCTGGCCATCCGCGCCTGGCTGCGCCGCGTCCCAGCCGATCAACTCAAGCGCGTCGCTCGCATCATCACCCTGGGCAGCCCGCACCAGGGCACCCGCGTCACCCGCGGCGCGCCCACCCAAAACGGCCAACAAATGCTGTTTCAGAGCGACTGGGTACAAGCGCTGGGCCACAGCGAGGACGCGCCGCGGCGCGCGCTGATGCACATTGCCTTGAACCTGAACGACAACATCTGCATCCCGCAGCGCCAGCAGGTGCTGCCCGGCGTGCCGGTCACCGAGTTTCGGGGCATCGGCCACCTGGAGATGTGCCTGAACCCGCGCGTGATCGACTGGACCCGCCAGCAGCTGGCCAGCCTCTCGCCCACAGGTGACCAGCCATGAGGGGCATGACCAACTATTCCGACATGCAGGACGGTGATTTGGCCAGCCTGGGCCGCTCCCGCCCGCTGTCGCTGGGGCAGCTGTTCTGGGTTTTCACCTGGCTGGCGCTGCAGGGGTTTGGCGGCGTGCTGGCGGTGGTGCAGCGCGAACTGGTGGACAAGCGGCGCTGGTTGTCACGCGAGGAATTTGTGGAGGAATGGGCGGTAGCGCAGGTGTTGCCCGGTGCCAATGTGGTCAATTTGTCGCTGATGTTGGGCGACCGCTACTTTGGCTGGCGCGGCGGCCTGACCGCGCTGGCCGGGCTGCTGACCTTTCCGGTGCTGATTGTGCTGGCGCTGGCGGTGTTGTTGGCCGGTGTCTCGGACCAACCCCAGGTGCAGGGCGCCCTGCGCGGCATGAGCGCGGTGGCGGCCGGCATGATTGTGGCGGTGGGCTTGAAATTGCTGCCGTCCTTGAAAACCAATGTGCTGCCAGCCGCCGCGCAATGGGCGTTGATCGCGCTGACTTTCATCGCGATTGCCTGGCTGCGCATCCCGCTGATCTGGGTGCTGGCGGGCCTGGGCGGCCTGGCGGGCGTGTGGGCCTACCGCTTGCTCGGGCAGCCTCCCCGACGTGGTCGCCAAGGTGGTGACGGCGACACCGGTCCGGGGCCAGCGCAGCCAGCGGGACCAGGTGCATGATGACCATCACCCTGACGGCGGCTGACTGGGCCGCGCTGCTGCTGCATTTTTTGTCGCTGTCGCTGCTGGCGATTGGCGGCGCCATCAGCACCCTGCCTGACATGCACCGCATCTTGGTGGATGAGAACCATTGGTTGCTTGACAGCCAGTTCAGCGCCTCGGTGGCGCTGGCCCAGGCAGCGCCCGGGCCCAATGTGCTGTTTGTGGCGCTGCTGGGCTGGAACGTGGGGCTCAACGCCAGCGGGGCCACCGCGGGCAGTGCCCTGGCCTGGGTCTATGGGCTGGCGGGGATGGGCGTGGCCATGCTGGGTGTGCTGATGCCCAGCACCACGCTGACGCTGGTGGCCTCGCGCTGGGCGCATCACAACCGCGAATTGCGATCGGTGCGGGCCTTCAAGCAAGGCATGGCACCGGTGGTGATGGCGCTGCTGGTCGCCACCGGCTGGATCTTGGCTCTCAACCTGGGCAAGACGCTGGACCACTGGCCGCTGTGGCTGCTGTCGATTGCCAGCGCGGTGGTGGTGTGGCGCACCCGGTTGCATCTGCTGTGGCTGCTGGGCGCGGGTGCCGTTCTGGGCTGGTTTGGCCTAGTCTAAGATCTGACGGTACACCGTTGAGGGAATGGCTTCATGTTTAAAAATTTCTTTCTGAAGATCGGCCTGGTGTTGTGCCTGGCCACCCCCGTGGCGCAGGCACAGACCCCTGATCCCGAGATGCTGCTGTATTGCGGCATCACCATGGTCAAACCCATGACCGAAATTGCCCAACTGTTTGAAAAACGCGCCAAAGTCCGGGTCAAGATCGCCCAAGGCGGCTCCGAAGACCTGTACCAATCAGCCAAAAAAAGTGGCCTGGGCGACTGGTACCTGCCGGGCGAACCCTCTTACCGCGACAAACACCAAAGCGAAGGCATTCTGGGCGAGTTCGTGACCGTGGGTTACAACCAGATGGCGATGGTGGTGCCCAAGGGCAACCCCAAAAAGGTCAAGCCCGACCCGCATGAGCTGTTGCGCAAAGACCTGCGGGTGATTTTGGGCGACGCCACCTCAGGCAGCGTGGGCCAGGCGTCCAAGCATGTGCTGGACACCCTGGGCATCTACCCCAAGGTGGTCAAGGCCAGCGCATTTTTGTCACCCGACTCGCGCAGTTTGATGAACGCCATGCGCAAAGACGAGGCGGACCTGACCATGAACTGGCGTGCCACCGGCTTCTTTCCTGAAAACTCAGCCAAATTCGATGTGATTGACCTGGACACCCGCATCGCCAAACCGCAGGCGCTGCTGCTGATTTTGCTCAAAAGCACCAGCAACGCCACGCAAGCCAAGGCGTTCATGACCCTGACCGCTGCCGAGGAAGGCCAGGCCATCTTTCGCAAATACGGCTTTTTGGACAACAAGACGTCACCCGGCAAATGATGCCACTGGCGTTACCAGACCTTTTTTCGCTGCGCCCTGACTAACGCCCTCGTCCCTTGAAACCGAGCCCACTTCCGGCGGCTGACGCCAGCCAATCTGCCTCCGTGCTCAACACCAGCATGCGCGTGCTGGTGGGGGTGAGTGTGTTGTGTCTGGTGCTGGTGTTCGGCTTGCGCGGGTATTTTGACCACCAGGAGCAGCAGATCCGCCTGCGGGGTGACAACGAACGCGCCCGGCTGTTTGTGGGCGAAGAGATTGTGCGCAGCATCCGCGAGGTTGAGAAAGATGTTTACCGCCTGTCCGTTACCCAAAACGAGGCCGGGTTTGCCCGCATCCACAGCGCCATCCACCAGCATCTGGACAAGCTGCAACACGATCTGAATGTGCTGGAACGCGGCGGCACCTCGCAGCGCTTGATGCAGCTCAACATCGACGGCCAGGACGAGGTCACCCGCCAGGCCACCTACCGCCCTGACCTGAGTGAACAGTCCCTGGTCATGGAGCTGATCGAAATTGGCCCACAGGTCAACCAGATCAGACAACGCACCAACGACCTGCAGCAGTTGCTCAGAAAACGCTGGCAAGCGCTGGAGTCAGGTCAGGCCAGCGCGTTTTTGCGAACCGAAGAAGAAGTCATCCTGGCCCTCAAGCTGATCCCGCCTCAGTTTGAGCGCATCAACGAGAACGCCAACCGTCTGTTTCTGGAGGGCGACCAACGCCTGCGTGCGCTGGAGGCTGACCTGAACCGGCAAAGCGCGCACCTGCGCCAGCTTGAGACGGTGCTGATCTCGCTGGTGGTGGTGCTGGGCGGCACCCTGGTGCTGCTGTTCCTGCGCCGACTCGCCGCAGCGCTGCAAGAGACCCAACGCGCCCGTGACGAAACCGAGTCCCAGCGCGAGCAAACCGCGACCATCCTGGATACCCTGGCCGACGGGGTCTACACCACCGATCTGGACGGCACCCTCACGTATGTCAACGCCGCAGCCGAGCGCATGCTGGGCTGGCGGGCCAGCGACCTGGTGGGGCGCAATGTCCACGAAGCGCTGCACCACACCCGTCTGGATGGCACACCTTTCCCGGTGGAAGAGTGTCCGCTCAACAGCGCGCTGCGCGCCGGTGCCACCAGCCTGGGTGAGGACCATTTTGTCCACCACGACGGCCATCACATTCCGGTGTCGTTTTGCGCCAGGCCGCTGCGGCTGCAGGGCGAGCTGGCGGGCTCGCTGCTGTCGTTTCACGACATCACCGAGCGGTTGGCAGCGCAGGCACAGATCCGACTGCAGCAGGCCGCGCTGGACGCTGCGGCCAACGTCATTGTCATCACCAACCGTGCCGGGCTGATTGAATACGTCAACCCGGCCTTCACCCGCACCACCGGCTACAGCGCCGCTGAAGCCCTGGGGCAGGCCACACAGATGCTCAAGTCGGGTGACCAGGACGCCGACTTTTACCGCCACATGTGGCAGACTTTGCTGTCGGGCCAGCCCTGGGAAGGTGAGTTGCGCAACCGCCGCAAAAACGGCGAGGTCTATCCAGAGCAAATGACGGTGACGCCCATCACCAACAACGGCGAGATCACCCACTTTGTCGCCATCAAGCGCGACATCTCGGAAGAAATCCGCACCCGCACACGGTTGAAACTGATCGAGTCGGCCATCGCCGAAACCAGCCAGGGCATCTACATCCTGGACGCTGCACCACACCCTGATGGCCCGTTGATCCAATACGTGAATGGCGGGTTCAGCCAACTCACCGGGTTCAGCAGCGACGAGTGTGTCGGCGCGCGCGTCGACATCCTGCGCGGCCCCCAAACTGATCCGACCCAGGCCGGGCAGATGTTGGCCGCCATGGACCAGGGCAACAGCATCACCCTGGAGATCACCTACCACCGCAAAGGCGGCGCCCCCTTCGTGGCCGAACTGCATTTGTCACCCGTGCACGGCGACCGCGGCCAGGTGACCCACTATGTCGGGCTGCTCAATGACATCGGGCTGCGCAAACAGGCCGAGGCAGCTTTGCTGGAGGCGCGCGACCAGGCGCTGGAAAACTCCCGCCTGAAAAGCGAATTTTTGTCCACCATGAGCCACGAGATCCGCACCCCCATGAACGGCATCATCGGCATGACCGACCTGCTGCTCGACACCGCGCTGGACGAGGAGCAGCGCGAGTTCACCGGCATCGTGCGCGACTCGGCCCAGGACCTGCTGGTCATCATCAACGACATTCTGGATTTCTCCAAAATCGAGGCCGGCAAGCTGGAGATCGAGGTCACCGAGTTTTCACTGGCGCAGGTGCTGGGCGGCACACTGGAGCTGCTGGGCGAGCGCGCCCGCGAGAAATCACTGACGCTGCGCAGCACACTGGACCCCACCCTGCCCGCGCTGCTGATGGGTGACCCGGTGCGCTTGCGCCAGGTGCTGCTCAACATTCTGGGCAACGGCATCAAATTCACCCACCAGGGCGGCATCACCGTCAACGCCAGGCGTGACACCGATGCCCCTGCACCAACGCTGCGTGTGGAGGTGAGCGACACCGGCATCGGCATTGCGCCGCAGATTCAGGCCCGGCTGTTCCAGTCATTCACCCAGGCGGACAGCTCCACCACCCGCAAATACGGCGGCACCGGGCTGGGCCTGGCCATCAGCAAACGCCTGGTGGAACTGATGGGCGGGCACATTGGTGTGACCAGCCAGCCGGGCCAGGGCTCCACCTTCTGGCTGACGCTGCCGCTGGTGGCTGCCGAGAACCTGGCGCCCTACTGGCCGGGCGAAACACCGCCGCCAGCGCTGCCCTTGCCACCCCTGGCCCCCGAAGCCACCCCGAGCGCCGGCAGCCCGGTCATCTTGCTGGCCGAAGACAACCCGGTCAACCAGCGGCTGGCGCAATTTCAACTCCACAAGCTGGGCTATGCGCTACACATGGTCGACAACGGTCAGATCGCGGTTGACTGGCTGGCCCGGTCACAACGTGGCGAGGCACCCGCGTTTGCCGCTGTGCTGATGGACTGCCAAATGCCGGTGATGGACGGCTTTGAGGCCACCGCCACCATCCGCCGGGCCGAGCGTGCGGGCCAGCGCCGCGTGCCCATCATCGCCATGACAGCCAACGCCATGCAGGGTGACCGCGAGCGGTGTCTGGCCGCGGGTATGGACGATTACCTGAGCAAACCCATCCAGATCGACCAATTGCGCCAACTGCTCAACCAGTGGGCCGGGCCACCCGCCGCTGACACATCCGCAGCACCGCAGAACGCTGAGCCACCCACCTTGGCCCCGCTGCCAGCACCGGGCGAGCCCGCCCGCGTGGCAGCCGATGGCCACGGGGAGCGGCTCAACCTGCAGCTGCTGGAAAGCTATTTTGGCGACGACCCGCAGATGGTCACCCGACTGCTCGACCTGTTTCACCAGAGCACCCAGGCGCTGATGGCCCAACTGGCCGATGCGGTCGCCCAACGCAATGCGCCGGTGGTGGCTGCCCTGGCCCACGAACTTCGGGGCGCCTGTGGCAACATGGGCATGGCGCGCATGACCCACTGGGCCACCCAGCTGCAAGCCCAGGCCAACGCGCTGGACTGGCCTGGCATCGACCAGTCGCACCAACACTTGGTGGCCGACTTTGGCGATGTGGTGACCCTGATCAGCCAACGCTGAACGCACCGACCCACTTCTTTTTACCCCTTCAGAAAGGCCAACGCCCCCATGAAAAAAATCATCGTCTCGCTGCTGTGCTGCTGCGCCGCGCTCGGCGCCAGTGCCGAAACCGTCGGGGATGTCAGCACCACCTTCAAGCTGCTCAGCCCCAACGACAAGGTGGTGGTGGATGTGTTTGACGACCCGCAGGTCAATGGCGTGGCGTGTTACCTGTCGCACGCCAAAACCGGCGGCTACAGCGGCGCGCTGGGCTTGGCCGAAGACACCTCCGATGCGGCCGTGGCGTGCCGCCAGGTCGGGCCAATCAGCTTCCAAGACAAGATCGACAAGCAGGACGAGGTCTTCAACGCCCGCTCATCTTTTTTGTTCAAACACGTGCGCGTGGTGCGCATGGTGGACGTCAAGCGCAACACGCTGGTGTATCTGGTGTACTCCGACAAGCTCATTGACGGCAGCCCCAAAAACAGCGTGACAGCGGTGCCCGTGCCCGCCAACACGCCGATTCCGGTGAAATAACGCCGAGCGTCGCCACCGGCATGGCGCCCTCATGCCTGTCAGGCCTGGCTTGACCCGGCATCTACGCCTTGGGCGTCAAACGCCCTGTGAACGCTGGCGCAGCGCCTCGTACAAGCACACGCCGCTGGCCACCGACACGTTCAGGCTTTCCATCGCACCGCGCATCGGAATGCTCACCAGCTCGTCGCAGGTTTTGGCGGTGAGCTGGCGCATGCCGTCGCCCTCAGCCCCCAGCACCAACGCTACCGGGCCCTTCAAATCAGCCTGATACAGCGTGCGTGGCGCCACGTCGCTGGTGCCGATGATCCAGATGTTGCGCTCCTTCAGCTCATTGAGGGTACGCGCCAGATTCGTCACCATGAAATACGGCACCGTCTCCGCCGCACCGCTGGCCACCTTGGCCACCGTGGCGTTGATGCCCGCGGCGTGGTCCTTGGGTGCAATCACCGCGTGCACACCCGCGCCATCCGCCACACGCAGGCAAGCGCCCAGGTTGTGCGGATCGGTCACGCCGTCGAGCACCAGAATCAGCGGCTGGTCGCGCTCTGGCGCAGGCTTGTCGGCGTTGGCCGCCTCAAGCCGCTCCAGCAGCTCATCGAGCGAGGTCACCTGCGCCAGCTCATGCACCCGCGCGGCCACGCCCTGGTGCCCGTGGCTGCCGCAGAGTTTGGCCAGACGCATGCCGTCGGCCTCGATCAGGCGCACACCGGCTTCATTCACCTTCTCAATGAACTGGCGCATGCGCGCGTCGCGGCGGGTTGGCTCAAAATAGATTTCAACAATGGATTGGGGCGCGGTTTTGAGCCGCACACCCACGGCATGGAAGCCGAACAGGACTTTGGGATTTGACATGGGAGTGATTATCGCTGGCAGGGTTGGGGGGGCAAAAACCTGTTCGCCTTGTGGACTCGACCACCAGGCGGGCGGCGGGGTTGCCGTTCTCCGGCTTGCTCGCGGGCGAGGACTTGGGTTGTTCGGATGCCCGTGTTTTGCAGCCAGACTTGACACGCCAGCGGTCACTTCACGCGAATTGAGCCTGCGCCCGGCAACCCCGCCACCCGCCTTCAATAGGTTGGGATGCGATATTTGGGGGTCGGGGTCAGGCTGGAAGCCGACAGTCAAACCTACAGACAGCGGTCATCCAAATTCTATGGATTGGCGCTTTACGCCGCGCTCCGCGGCAAATTTGGAGCGTAGCGGAAAATTTGTCAGACAGCAGCGCCCTGTTATACGCTAACCTCGTCTTCCCCTAAGAGTTCGAATGCCGCGAAAATCGGAGACTATTTTAATCTGACCCCAATCTCGTGAATTGCCTCATACGCTTGTTGGCGTGTATTTATTCTTTTGTAGGATAAATTAAGCCACGCATTCGCCACCTGTTGCCTTCAACCAAAGACTCAAACGAAACGCCATTCGCCAAAGTTAGATTGTCAGCATGGTCTGTCACGATAATTTGTGGGCTAAATCCATTATTCTTCTCTAGCTCATTGCAGTAAATCGAAAGGCGGCTAAATAAGTTTTCTACAGCTTTAACGTCTTCATCGACATCCTGTTTAATTTCAGACTTTTTACGCTGCTCAGTCTCCTGACTCTTTTGCTCTTCAAAAGTCGCAGAGTTATCTCTATTGAAGTTCGGGAAGTACACTTGTGTCGGCTGATCGAAGAATATTAGTGATGGAATTGCGCATTTATCACCCAGTTCAGCAAAGTATCTGTGCAAAGCTAAAAAAAGCGTTACGTGACTGTAGAGCCAATTCGCTCCACTTCCCATCGACCTTAAATAAACTTTCTCATCCCCTTGCAGGTGGTACAGATCAAATGTCTCAAAGGAGAAGTGAAGATTAATGGGTTCGTAGCTTTTTTCAAAATCAAAGTGCTTGCCGATCTCAGCCATATATTGGTTAACTTTGTCGGCAGCGCTTTCCAACCCCTTTTGCACATCGTATTGAGTTAATTCTTTGTTGATTTCTGTAATTTGTTTTTTTAGTACTCTAATTTGCTTTTCAAGCTCTGCATCATCGGCCATGTTGAGAGTGTCAAGAAGCACAAATAGTTTTGCTTTCTGCATCAAAATACTTTCATACAGGCTCTTTTGTTCCGCCAACTGTTTTTCTGTTTTCTCAATTTCCATGATTTGCAGATTTAAAGCGGTCAGTTCCTTATCAAAAATCTCAATGTTACGTTGCACTTCAACCAAGGAGGATTCAAACTTCGCTTTCATTGGTCGCGCTTGCGCAAGGTTTCCCGATACCTTCATGATAGCTTGCTGTAATTTTTCTGCACTTCCTCGCAACGTATCTATTTCAGTACGACAAAACGGACAGACTGAAGCTGATATCTGGACATGTTTGGGTGAGCTAAACTTCTTTACATTATCAACAAAGCGCACATCTTCTTGAATATGTTTTTTAATTGACGCTGCTTCGCGCTGCAATTTTCTTAGTTCAACTGTCTTTTGGCTACGCGTCAACTTTAGTTGAATATAGCGTTGAGTAACTGCATCCGAGTTATGATTAATTTTTTCAGGTACGATAATACTGTCGAGTTGGTCTTTGGCGCCTTGTGGGTGGCGTATTACCTGCTGCAAAGATAGCGGCTCGTCTTTAAACCCCATCAAAGCATACAGCTGGCTTAAAACGGGGCCAACGCCTTGCTTGTAGTTTTCAGAGGCACGTTTGTTTGTCTCTTTTTGACGCTCCAAACGTCGAATATCGGCGCTTAACCGTTCATTTTCTTGTGACAAGTGAAAGTATTGCTGATCAACTAACCCTAAAAATATCTTGGTATGATCAATCGCTTGGTCACGTTTTTCCTTTTCATCGAATCGGTAAAATAGCGCATGTTTATTTGCAACAAGATTTTGATGCTGAAGAATAAACGATGAAAAACTGCGTATTGAAGGGGTGGGTGCTTTAGCATTAAACCGTCGATTGGCTCTAGCAGCCAATGACTCATCCACGTCATCTATATCTAAGAAAAAATCTCTTAGATGCTTCTTAAACTCTTCTAGCGGGCGGAAGTAGCTACTATCAAAATAATCTCGATCAATATCGTCAGAATTGAATAACTCAACTCGACGAAAAAAGGCCTTGCTCGCCATGTCAGGATCACGCGCAATCACCATACCTTGTTCATGAACCGAAAGCGCAACATAGTAAATCGCGGCACTGGCAGTAATGACTCCTTTTGGAATGGTGTTCTCACCACTGCCAAAGCAATAATCAAATATTTCAATTAAGGCACTTTTTCCGGTAGATGATTTACCAGTAACGACATTTAGCCCTTTTTTAAAATTAACAGGATGCTTGTTTCCTTGCTTATCAATGACGCCAATTTCATTAATTAATGTTCTCATCGCGGCTTCACTCCTAAAAACGCATAAATCTCGACCACTGAGTGACCGCTAAACAACCGTCCTAATTTTTCTGCACTTTTTTGATTGGTAAATACTGACTCAGATTCATCACATGCGCAAAGGGACAAAGTTTCTTGGTTTACGGACAACCAATCATTGACTAAACAATATTGAATGCATTGCTCTGTTAATGCTTGAAATTCATCCATTCGTTCTTGTAGGTCATAGAGCTTGGTGCGATCGGCAAAAACTGACCAGACAGTGCTTCTAATGTTAGAGTTGAATAATTTTTGCCCAAAAATAGGATGACTGCAAAGTGGGATCACCAAAGGGGCAAGTAGAAAATTATTTGCTAATTCGCCTACTGCTGTGTAAAAAGAGGCAAGATATCCTCCATACTCGAATGGGTTGTATTTCAACTCATATAGAGCGTCAACAATGCTGCTCATGGCTCAACCCTCCATTTTAGATCACGTTCTTCATCATCCATGGCATCGTGTATTAGGCCATTTTTGTATTCAAGAGGCGGGATATCACTGCCCATGTTAAGCGGTAGTTCACCTATAGTCCTGTTGTAAAGCAATTTCGAACTTTTAATTGGATCTGTCGCTTCTAGTTGAGCGCTCGAATAGGCTAGCTTATATTTTTTGACCAATTGATTTTGGTAGATATTTGTTTTGTCCCTATAGAGTGGGTACTCATCCAACTGTTGAAGTAGTGAGTTTTGTAGCTCAATCCAATTACCTACAGCATCAGAAACCATATCGTGATGTTCAATTTCGGTAATTTTTTGCACAAAAGGTCTGTCCTGGTGTAATTCCACTTCTGGCTCTGAGGCTTCATAGCCAGAAAAGATCGGAAAGGTGAACTCCTTTTTACAAAGAAGTGCGGTTAACTCTTCGCACTTAGCTGAAAACTCTTGGTGCTTGAGACTCCAAGAGTGCTGAGTTGCCTGCGCATAAACAAAGCCAATAAGCCCATGCAGGTAACTTTTCAGATTACTTTTTGGAATTCCTACTGGCTTGGAGAGTATTTTTATTTCCAACTCTTGTGTGTTATCGGCTTGCGTATATAAAGTAACTTTACCCAGTACATTCTTAAGAACTACCTCATCAGCTGCCATTACCGCTATTTGCAGTTTGATAATATCTGATGGCTTATCGGCATTCAGCTGGTTTTCGGTACGTTCTGCAAAAATGTCTTTTAATACTTGCAAGCGTTTTTTTGTATTTAGTGAGTTCCAGTTCTTTAGTCGAGTAGTCTCGCCAAACGCTTGGGTAGTGTGAAGTACCAAAAAACCGTATTGATCGTGGTTAAACTCTGGCGCTAGCCAGTTCTTTAACGTCTTCCAAAGGTTTTCGTGGTGGTCAGTGAGCGCCGCTGAGTAATCTTTCACTTCGGTTTGTATTGATTCCAAAGTGTCTGGCGAAATCAAGCTGACATCACCGTCTTTCTCGAACCAAACCGACTGACCGTCTTCAAGAGTGAAACACTTGTCTAAGCCAATCATCACTTGGTAATGAAAGGCTAAAGCAGTTTTTAATGCCGAATTTTTGGTTTTAATTCCACTCATGCCTGTCCGCTCCGTTATTTTCTGTGAATTCTTATGGTAGTTACTCAATTAACATTGGCTTGGAGTCGAATGCGGACAATAGTCTCTCTGCATAGTCAGCGTCTGCCGGAGGCAGTCCGTTTGACCGATCTGTTGGACGTCGCCAACCCCCGGCTGATTGCCTTAAGGTAGGGAGTCCAAACTCCAACGCGTTTCATCTCCGCGATGGACTCTTGACGTGAATCCATATGGACTCTCGACTTGGTGAGAAATGCGTTCACGATAGCCTCCGGTCGCTTCCGGTCTTTTCCCCCAAGTTCGTCATTCAATCGAACGGCGTGATGCGCGACTGACTTGAGTATTCCGTCAAGCCCAAGCGTCTCCACCAAGCGGTTGTTAGCATCAATAGCAATTAATCGAAGAATGTGGGAACACATGATCGCCAGCGTGGGGGCGACGTGAATGGCTTCATTTACCTTGAAGGTCATAACTCCGCGTTCCCGGCCGTCTTGCAGGGCAGCAAGCGCGATCGCCAGACGGGGGTCTGCGGACTGCGTTGCCAAGGCCTTGGAGGCGCGACCGTTACGATGTGCTATGCAATTCCGGCAGATACGAAAGTACCGCAGCAGTGGTTGTAGCTCAGTGATTCCGGTGTCGCTCCAACTCATAAAAGCATAAAGACGGAACACACGATCAATCTTCTCTTCGTCGTCTTCTGATGCATCGGATTCATCCGAGGTTGGGTCTGCCGTCCGCTGATTCCCGACTACTCTGCTGATCTCGGCTTCTGTGCTGATGAGAAAGTCATCGAACGCTGAGAAGACCGATACGACAGCAAAAGCAGACACACTTGCATCTTGAGCCCGCTGCAGGTCAATGCTTAAGTTTCGGACTGGTGGAGCATTCCAAGATGGGTGACATGAGGTGATGAGTTCCGCTAGTTGGTCTTGATTGTTAGGCTCGCCAACATGCCGAACTAACAAAACGTTCGCTGCGTGGGCGACCTTGATGTGGACATTGATTCGCTCATGAAACGAATGAAAGGCTTGAAAGGGCTGAAGCCGTGCGCCGGAGATATCGATCATGATCTGGCGCCGTCTAACGAGATATCCCCGAATTCCACCTGCTGATGCCAATGACCCGTCCAGCGGTGAGGCTCTTGCAGCCGGGGTTTGTAGCCAATTTCACAAAAAGTTGATAACATTTTCATCCCTTTGAACCCTGTCGCCTATCTTGGCGAAATTTGGTTTACGTCGAGTTAAGGTCTTCCGACGGTTCACTTTCACTGAACTATAGCTCAGTGCGTCATACGCCTAAATGTCGGCTTACGCTGCAATGCGGGTGCCCGTTCCAGGCTGGAAGCTGACTTAAGTGGCACCCCAGTGCAGTCATTCAGGCACACACGGAAGCATTCGCTACTAGCTTTCAAAAATTGTCGTCCAACCACTGATTGAGCATTGAACAATTAATGGATATTCGTTTCAGTTTCAATCAAAGGCCGCCAGCGTCAACTCGATGGTCTAAAGCCTTTAATAAGCTACCTGTTTTTTATATTTCCTGGGCTGATTGACTGGGTTACACGAGTTTTTGCACAAAATTTGCTGCTGCTGAACTCGAAAGCCTATGTCGCGTTCGACCTTCAAAGTAGAGAGCACACAGTCCAGGGAACGTGGTAGGGCACGTGGACCAAGCATCTTCGTGGCTGATATATGTCAAGTAGCCATTTGCTTCCAATTCATCTACGACCGCACTTGTTGCTGTGATATCAAGGGAATAGTCCACTTCGGTCAGCCGTGAAAGGTCTCCAAGTGACAGCAAAGTGTGCTCGGAAAACGAATCGAACAGGGTATTCATGACAACGGAATACGCTCCGCCAGTGAGCCCCTCTGCCTCGACTTTAGCAGCAACGAGAATTTCATCGTCTTTGCACAGCATGCTGACACATATTGCATCAATGCCTTCATCCCCCAAAGCCAGCAAGTCCCAAGCCTCAGTCGGCTTAAAGATACGAGTTTCAAAAAATGGCCTGCCCGGTAGCAATTCCGAGCTGATTCTATTTACCAAATCAGAATGAGCCTTAGAGGTTAAGTCGAAGCATAGAACCACCCACCATTCCTGCAAATCCCATTTAGTAGCTTCAAAAGCTTGGCGCTTTAGCACCCCCTCCATGGAATTGCCATCGCCCAGCCTTTTCACTGCAGCTATAGCTTCACGATTGCTCTTCACTTGGATCCCAATTCGACGAGTCGATCCCAATGAGCTTTCCAGCTCCAATAATATGTCAACGCCGTTGTCCCGGAAGCTTTGGGTCACATTTACCTCGTTACCCAACCGCTTGTAAGAGCGTAGCATCGCATCCACTCTTTGCTTCAGTTCTTTGCATACAAAATCGTGATTAGACCAATTAACTTCATTGAACCCCGCCGTGTCGTCAACTGTGCTTTTATTTAGGCGAAATAGTTCAGCCAACATTGCATCGGGTTGGCAGTCGTTTGTTATGCGCATTTATGTCTTTCCGTAGCTTCGATTTTTTTGGTGGCCATTGCACCTGCCAGGACGGGATTTTGGACTGACTGATAATTGTTGAAAGTAACTATCCTCAACCTTGGAAGGATGAGTGTATCCAATTGATTTGAGCATTCTGTAGTGGTTAAACCAAGGTGGATTCCAGCCGGTGTAGGATAGTTCGGGTGCATAAGAAAGCGGTCTTTGAGGCGATATACGGAGGCACTGCACACCTAGCATCTCCAAATACATTTTTTGCCGGTGTCGTGTAACACTGGGAATCCCAGTCGCATGACCGCAATCGCTGCTGACCTGACATCAACTCGCCTTCATTCACCCATACACGTTCGATTTCAGACCACGCTGGCCAACGCCCGTGCAGATGCTGGCTGGGTCAACGGTTCAATCACCCCAACGCCTGCCTCAGCGCCCACGCCGCATCCAGATGCGCCTGGCGGGATTCGGGGATCGCACGGCCCATTTTGATGAATTCGTGCACCACGCCGCGGTAAAGCTCCAGGTCCACCGGCACACCGGCAGCGCGCAACTTGTCGGCGTAGGCCAAGCCTTCATCGACCAGCGGGTCACACTCGGCCAGGCAAAACCAGGCCGGAGCCAGACCCTCCAGGTCGTCAGCCAGCAGCGGGGCAAAGCGGGCGTCATCGCGGTCAGCCTCGCTACGCAGAAACAGCTTGAAAAAATAGTCAATGTGCGCAGCTTCCAGCAGAAAGCCGTGGCCGAAGGTTTTGTGCGAATGCGAATCCTGCCGCGCGGCGCAGCCGGGGTAGATCAACATTTGCAGCGCCAGTGGGATGCCCGCATCCCGCGCCTGCAGCGCGCAGGCCGCGGCCAGCGTGCCACCGGCACTGTCGCCGCCGACCGCGATGCGGCTGGAATCGAGCCCGTGCGCAAAACCCTGTTGGTGCACCCAGCGCACAGCATCCCAGGCGTCGTCAAAGGCCACCGGAAACGGGTGTTCAGGTGCCAGCCGGTAACCCACCGACAACACCGCGCAGTGCGCCAAGTGGCTCAAGGTGCGACACAGGCTGTCGTGCGTGGCGATGCTGCCCACCACAAAACCGCCACCATGAAAAAACACCAGCACCGGCAGCAACGCGTGGTCAGACCGGGGCGGCGCATACAGGCGCACCGGCACCTCAAAGCCGTCACGCGCGGGCAGGGTGAAGGTTTCGACGCGGTGCACTTTGACGGGTGGTATCTCCAGCACATGGGCCCCGACCTCGTAGGCCAGGCGCGCCTGAGCGGGTGTGAGCGCGTGCAGTGGCAGTTTGCCGGCGCGCGCCATGCGGTCCAGCACGCTGTGCATGGCGGGGGTCAACAAACTGCGCGGGTTGCGGTGGTGGGGCATGGGCTAGACCAGACAGGAAAGAGGCAGGGTCGCCAAGGCGAACGCCAAATTATCCCCGCCGCGCATGCCCGGTACAGACGACTCAGACGGACGTCAAGGCGGCATCACGGCGTTGAGGCCGTTTGGCCACAGCCCGGGCCTTGTTAAAGTGGCGCCCATGACCACCCTGCCCCCCACCGCCATCGTCCTGTTTGCCCACGGCTCGCGCGACCCGGCCTGGCGGCTGCCGCTGGACGCAATTCTGGCGCGGGTGCAAAGCCAGCATGCAGGGCCCTGTCGGCTGGCGTTTCTGGAGCTGATGCAGCCGTCTCTGGCCGATACGCTGGCCGACTTGACGGCGCTGGGTTGCCGGCACATCGCCATCAAACCGCTGTTCTGGGCAGCGGGCAAACATGTCAACCGCGACTTGGTGGACATCGTGGCGGCCTTTGCGCAGCGCCACCCCGAGGTCCGAATTGACGTGGGCGCGCCGTTTGGCGACAGCCCCCAGATGCGCCAGGCCATTGCTGACTGGGCTTTGGGTACCAAGCCCGTTCAGACGTGATTCGATATAAACAAATCACCACAATGTAGTTTGAAATATATCCATCGGACCGTACAGTGCATCCCATGCATGACGTCGCTTTCATCCTCGCTGGTTTTTTGGTAGGCACCGTGGTCGGCCTGACTGGCGTGGGCGGCGGCTCTTTGATGACGCCGATCCTGATCTTTGTCTTTGGCGTCAAACCTTACATGGCGGTGGGCACCGACCTGCTGTTTGCCGCGTTCACCAAGATGGGGGGCACCGTGAAAATGGCCCGCACAGGCCTGGTTCCGTGGCGGGTGGTGCTGCACCTGAGCGCAGGCAGCATTCCGGCCGCACTGGTCACCCTGTGGGTACTGAAGACGATGGGCCCGGCCGACCCCGCCGTGCAACATCTGATGACCTCCACGCTGGGTGTGGCCTTGTTGCTCACCGCAGCCGCCACACTGTACAAAGCGCTGCGCGGCAAGGCCGCCCCCAAAACGATTGCCGCCGGTCAGGAAGCCCTGGCCGCCACCGCCCGCCACTGGAGCCTGCCGCTGCTGTTTGGTGCGCTGATTGGCGTGCTGGTGTCGATCACCTCGGTGGGTGCGGGTGCCATTGGCGTCACCGTGTTGATGGTGCTGTACCCGCTGCTGCCGCTGCCGCGCATTGTGGCCGCCGACATTGCCTACGCGGTGCCGCTGACCCTGGTGGCTGGCTTGGGCCACGCCTCGATCGGGTCAGTTGACTGGCACATGCTGACCTTGCTGCTGCTGGGTTCGCTGCCCGGCATTTGGCTGGGATCGCACTTCATGACCCGTGTGCCGGAACGGGCCATACGGTCCTTGCTGTCTTTGTTGCTG
This sequence comes from Rhodoferax sp. U2-2l, assembly GCF_020594515.1. GTDB lineage: Bacteria > Pseudomonadota > Gammaproteobacteria > Burkholderiales > Burkholderiaceae_C > Rhodoferax. The sequence goes on along the minus strand of NZ_JAJCTH010000013.1, from coordinate 112,268 downwards.
GCCTATGCTGGCACGAAATTGATTGCCATCTGACCCCACTGCTTTACCGGACAATCTGTCGCCGCCGCCCAGGCTGGCTTGAACCCTTTGCATCAACCTGACCATGTACCAATACACCGACTTTGACCGCCACTTCATCCACCAGCGTGCTGCGCAGTACCGCGACCAGCTGGAGCGCAACCTCAAAGGCGAGTTGAAAGACGACGACTTTCGCCCGCTGCGCCTGCAAAACGGCTGGTACGTGCAGCGTTATGCGCCCATGTTGCGCGTGGCGGTGCCCTACGGCGAGCTGGCCAGCCGCCAGTTGCGCGCGCTGGCCCGCATCGCGCGTGAGTTTGACCAGCCCAGCGCCGAGGTGCTGAACACCGCACTCGACACCCAGGCCGAGCTCGGCACCACCCACCTGCCGGTCGGCTACGGCCACTTCACCACGCGGCAAAACGTGCAGTTCAACTGGATTCCCCTGACCCAAAGCGCCGACGTGATGGAGCTGCTGGCCAGCGTGGACATGCACGGTATCCAGACCAGCGGCAACTGCATCCGCAACATCACCAGCGACGCGCTGGCCGGTATTGCGCCTGACGAGGCCATTGACCCGCGCCCGTATGCCGAAATCATGCGCCAGTGGAGCACGCTGCACCCCGAATTTGCGTACCTGCCGCGCAAGTTCAAGATCGCCATCACCGGCGCGCTTGAGGACCGTGCCGCCACGCACTGGCACGATGTCGGCCTGCAACTGTTGCGCGACGCCAACGGCCAGGTAGGCTTCAAGGTGATGGTGGGCGGCGGCATGGGCCGCACGCCCGTGATTGCCACGACCTTGCAAACGTTCGTGCCCTGGCAGCAGATCCTGAACTATCTGGAAGCCGTGGTGCGCGTCTACAACCGCTGGGGCCGACGCGACAACCTGTACAAGGCGCGCATCAAGATTTTGGTCAAGGCCGAGGGCCAGCGTTATATCGACGAGGTGAATGCCGAATACCAGAACATTCTGGACCACGACGGCGGCCAGCACACCATTCCGCAGGCTGAGTTGGACCGTGTTGCAGCCTACTTCCAGCCACCAACCGTGTCAGAAGCCGCGCCGTTGGCTGCGGACGCGACGACATCACAGCTGTCGCCCAAAGACCAAGCTGAATACCAGCGCTGGCTGCAGCAAAACGTGCAGGCGCACAAAAACCCGGCCTTGCGCGCGGTGACCTTGTCCTTCAAGCGCCTGGGTTTTGCCCCCGGCGATGCCAGCGCCGACCAGCTCGACGCCGCCGCCGACCTGGCAGACCGCTTTAGCGCGGGTGAGGCGCGTGTCACCCACCAGCAAAACCTGCTGCTGCCCTGGGTGCGCGCCACCGACTTGCCCGCGCTGTGGCAAGCCGCCAAGGCACTGGGCCTGGCGCGCGCCAACATCGGCCTGCTGACCGACATGATCGCCTGCCCCGGCGGCGACTTTTGTGCGCTGGCCAATGCCCGCTCAATCCCGATTGCCGAGTCCATCACGCAACGTTTTCAGGACTTGGACGAGCTGTTTGACCTGGGCGCGATCGACCTGCACATCAGCGGCTGCATCAACTCCTGCGGCCACCACCACAGCGGCCACATCGGTGTGCTGGGCGTGGACAAAGACGGGCGCGAGTGGTACCAGGTGTCACTGGGCGGCTCGGACGGCAGCACGCTGAGTGGCCCCGCCACGCCTGGCAAGGTGATTGGCCCGTCGTTTGCCGCCAGCGAAGTGGCGGATGTGGTGGAGGCGCTGCTGGAGGTTTACCGCCAACAGCGCGAACCCAGCGAGGCGTTCATCGACTGCGTGCGCCGCCTGGGCCTGGAGCCCTTCAAGGCCGCCGCGCAGGCCGCCCGCCACGAAACCCGTGACGCCGGCAAGGTGGTGCATGTGCACTTGAGCACGGCCGACGCGATGACCGACTGAGCCCACCGCACGCCCTAAATTCAAAAGCCTTCAACCGTATTGAACCCGCGCACCTGGAACACGATGAAAACCATCCAATTGATCACTGCCAGCCCCGATGACGACGTGGCGGGGCGCCCCAACGTTTTGCAACTGCCCAACGATGCCGATCCGGCACAAGTCGCGCTCGACGGTGTGCAGCGCATTGACCTGGTCTTTCCCAAATTCACCGACGGCCGCGCCTACAGCCAGGCCTTTTTGCTGCGCCGCCGCCTCGGCTTCAAAGGCGAGCTGCGCGCCACCGGCGATGTGCTGGTGGACCAACTGCAGCTGATGCAACGCAGCGGGTTTGACTGCGCCGTTCTGCGCGCCGACCAAAGCCTGGCCGCCGCCGAACGGGCGTTGGCCCTGTTTGCCGACTTTTACCAAGGTGATGCAGCCCACCCGCAACCCCATTTCAGACCCACAGGAACTGCCGCATGAGCGCCATTGAGCTGAACGCCCGGCCCTCCCCCACCTTTGACGCCAAACTGGCCGACACCACCGCGCTGTTAACTCGGGCCGCGGCAGACTACGCCGCCAGCACACCCGGCGCCGCCGCGCGCATCACCCTGGCATGCAGCCTGGGCGCCGAGGACATGGTGCTGGCCCATTTGGTGAATGCCTTGCAGCTTGACATCGGCATCTTTGTGCTGGAAACCGGGCAGTTGCATCCCGAGACACTGGCTTTGCTGGCGCGCCTCCAAGCCACCTCACGCGCACCGGTTGCGGTCTTCACACCCGTCACTGAATCGGCAGTGCAATTTGTGACCCGCGAAGGCAAAGACGCCATGTACAAGAGCATTGAACTGCGCAAAGCCTGCTGCCACATTCGCAAAATGGAGCCGCTGAGCCGAGCCCTAGCTGGCAAAGACGCCTGGGTCACCGGCCTGCGCCGCGAACAGTCCGGCGCACGCGCTGACGTGCCGCAGATCGACACGTCGGATGCCACCCGCGTCAAATTCAACCCGCTGGCCGACTGGACCTGGGGCGATGTGTGGCACTACATTGCCATCAACCAGGTCGACTACAACCCGCTGCACGACCAGTTTTACCCCAGCATCGGCTGCGCACCGTGCACCCGCGCCATCAGTTTGGGAGAAGACTTCCGCGCTGGGCGCTGGTGGTGGGAAGATGAGGCCGCCAAGGAATGTGGCTTACACGTCAAGGACAAAACCCCCGCATGAACCACCGTACCCCTCCCGAACTGCTGCAAGCCATGACACACCATCACCGCCCCGACCACCTGAGCAACGCGCACCTGGACGCGCTGGAAGAGGAAACCATCTTCATCTTGCGTGAAGTGGCCGCCGCCTTTGAGCGCCCCACGCTGCTGTTCTCGGGCGGCAAGGACTCATTGGTGATGCTCAAATGCGCCGAAAAGGCCTTTGGCACCCCAGCCACCGGCGGCAAGATTCCCTACCCGCTGCTGATGATCGACACCGGCCACAACTTCCACGAGGTGACCGATTTCCGCGACTTCCGCGCCAAAGAACTCGGCGCTGATCTGATCGTGCGCAGTGTCGAGGACTCGATGGCACGCGGCACCGTGCGTCTGGCGCACCCGGGCGAGAGCCGCAACGTGCACCAGTCGGTCACGCTGCTCGAAGCCATCGAAGAATTCCGCTTTGACGCACTCATTGGTGGCGCCCGCCGCGACGAGGAAAAAGCCCGCGCCAAAGAACGCATCTTCAGCCACCGCGACAGCTTCGGCCAATGGCAACCCAAAGACCAGCGCCCCGAACTCTGGACGCTGTTCAACACCAAGCTGCAACCCGGCGAACACTTCCGCGTGTTCCCCATCAGCAACTGGACCGAGCTGGATGTGTGGCAATACATCTCCCGCGAAGCCATCGCCCTGCCCTCGCTTTACTACAGCCACAAACGCGAAGTGGTGGAACGCAAGGGCCTGCTGGTGCCGGTAACCGAACTCACCCCCCTGAAACCCGGCGAAGTGGCCGAACTGCGCGACGTGCGTTTCCGCACCGTGGGCGACATCACTTGCACTTGTCCCGTGGAGAGCCTGGCCGCCACACCCGAGCAGATCGTGCTGGAAACCCTGGCTGCGGATGTGAGTGAACGCGGCGCCACACGCATGGACGACAAGACCTCTGAGGCGTCGATGGAGAAGCGCAAGAAGGACGGGTATTTCTGATGGCCAAGGCTATTGTTGCTAGGTATGCCAAGGCATCTCAAGGTCTTCAAGGCCTTGGGTTTGAACCCGGCGCGGCGACTGGGTAATGTGCATGCGGTTTTGGGGTGAAAACACACGCGAAACCGAGCGTTCAGTTCGCCACCCACCGCAGGCGCGCGCCTTTCACCCCAAAGCCCGGTCACATCACCCAATCACCCCGCCTAGCGCCAACGAAATGAACCCAACCGGAACGACCGCAATGATCCCAACAGCGCCTAGCAGTGTGCGTTGGGTGTCTGACGCAGCGGAATTAAGGAGGAGGCCCGCAGGGCCGGGGGACATCCGCGGAGTTAGATACCCAATGCGCGCTGCGGGTTAAAGCCACATAGACACAACGAACTGGTATTCCAAGCCAACAGACTGCCCGTAACGGAAACGAACATGAACACTACAAACTCAGTAGCTAACAGCCCAGAAGATACCAGGGCTACAGGCCAATTTGACCAACAATCCGCCCTCAAGTTCATCACCTGCGGCAGCGTCGATGACGGCAAAAGCACGTTGATTGGCCGCCTGCTGCTCGACAGCAAAAGTGTGCTGCAAGACCAACTCGCCAACGTCTCCAAAAGCGGCGAGGCCGACCTGGCCCAATTCACCGATGGCCTGAGTGCCGAGCGTGAACAAGGCATCACCATCGACGTAGCCTACCGCTACTTCAACACCGCCGAGCGCAAATTCATCATCGGCGACGCACCCGGCCACGAGCAATACACCCGCAACATGGTCACCGCCGCCAGCAGCGCCGACGCCGCCGTCGTGCTGGTCGACGCCACCAAACTGCAGTGGCAAGACCCCAACCTCAGCCTGCTGCCCCAAACCCGCCGCCACAGCTTGCTGTGCCAACTGCTGCGTGTGCCCAGCATCGTTTTTGCCGTCAACAAACTCGACGCGCTCGAAGACGCGGCCAAACCCGAAACCGCTGGACAAGCCACCGTGGCCTTCAAACACATCCAAGCCGCGCTGGAGAAATTTGCGCAAGCTGCGGGCATTGAAGTGACCACCATCGTGCCGATTTCGGCCCTTAAGGGCCACAACGTGGTGGACGCCTTTGAGGGCTGGTGCGGCTACACCGGCCCGAGCCTGCTCGACATTTTGGAGCTGCTGCCAGTGACACCCGCCGACACCGCGCTGCCCTTCGCTTTCCCGGTGCAGTGGGTCGAAAAATTCAGCAACTCATCCGACACCTCCCAAGGCCGCCGCATTTTCTGGGGCCGGGTTGCCAACGGTGTGGCTCAAGTGGGCCAGCAGGTCAAGGTGCTACCCAGCGGCCAGACCGCCACGGTGGCGCAGGTGCTCGGCACCACACGCCAGCCCGGCACCGTCCAGGCTGGCCACAGCGCCGGTGTGGTGCTGGACCGCGAAGTGGACGTGTCACGCGGTGATTGGCTGCTGGCCCTTGTGCCACCGGCACCAGCGGCCATCACTTCTGATGATGACTTTGGCGACACCCCCAGCGCTACCAGCCTGCCACCCAGCCGCGAAATCAGCGCCACCGTGGCCTGGATGGACGACGAACCGCTGGTCGCAGGCCGCGTCTACTGGGCGCTGCACGGCCACCGCTGGGTCAAGGCAAGGGTCAAACGCGTGGTGCACCGCCTGGACATCAACACACTGGCCGAAGAAAACGCCGACACCTTGCCCGCCAACAGCATCGGTCACATCGAGCTGCTGCTACAGGAGCCAATCGCCGCCCTGCCCTTTGCCCAGTCGCGTGTGTTGGGCTCGCTGGTGCTGGTCGACACCGCCACCCACCGCACAGCGGGGGCTGTGCTGGTGAATGGCTGAATTCACCGGCCTGCGCCGCTTCACCCGGGCTCGGTGGAGTGATGCTTGCGCATCGCGTGATGGACTGGCAAGCACCTCATGAATGTATGGGCGATGCGGAGAGCTTCACACCGAGAGCGCGAAGAAGTTTGAGCATCGTGTCGTAGCGAGGCTTGGCGCCTGGCGTTAGCGCTTTGTAGAGGCTTTCACGCCCAAGACCAGCATCTTTGGCGAGTTGTGCCATGCCACGGGCGCGGGCCACATCTCGCACGGCGGCTAGAAATACGTCCGGGTTGGCATCTTCGAGCGCAGCCGTAATGTAGGCCGAGATAGTTTCTTCGTCGTCGAGATAATCAGCAGCGTCGAATGGGGAAAATTCGGCCATGGTTTACTCCTTGTCCAAAGCCCGCGCCATCTCAATGGCTCGTTTGATGTCGCGCTTCTGTGTGGATTTGTCACCTCCCAACAGAAGCAGATAGAACACCTCACCCCGACGAGTGAAATAGACGCGATAGCCAGGCCCGAAATGAATGCGCATTTCAGAAACCCCCTCGCCGACGGGTTCGCAATCTCCGAAGTTGCCGTGTTCGGCAGATCGAATGCGAAGAGCGATGCGAGCACGACCTATCTTGTCCTTTAATGCCGCGAGCCACGCGTCAAACTCATCTGAGCGGTGAAAGGTGCTCATACGCTTAATTGTATCCAGTCGGATACCAAAAATACGAGCTCTGCAAGATTGTCAGTTATCGAGCTGCTACATGAGCCGATTGCTGCACTGCCATTTGCCCAGTCACGTGTGCTGGGTTCGCTGGTGCTGGTTGATACCGCCAGCCACCGCACAGCGGGTGCCGTGCTGCTGAACTGATTGCCACGAATTCACACCCCGGTAAGCTAGACAAAGGGGTTGCCGTGGGACACTCCTGGCGGGGGGCGACACCCCGACTGGCACCAACATTGCTAGTCAGTCGCTGTCTGTCACCGCTTTATTTGAGACCCACGCATGTCCATCCACGCCGCCCTGAACCACGTCACCCACTATGCGTATGACCGGCTGGTCGCGCTCGGCCCCCAAGTGATCCGCCTGCGCCCTGCCCCGCATTGCCGCAGCAAAATCATCTCGTACTCACTCAAGGTGGAACCAGAAGGCCATTTCATCAACTGGCAGCAAGACCCGTTTGCCAACTACCAGGCGCGCCTGGTGTTTCCGGACAAGACCAAAGAGTTCAAGGTCACGGTGGATGTGGTGCTGGACATGGCGGTGTACAACCCGTTTGACTTCTTTCTGGAGCCCGAGGCGGAAGAATTCCCCTTCAGTTACCAGCCCGAGTTGAAGCAGGAACTGGCGCCCTACCTGACACCCGACCCGGTCACGCCGCTGCTGCAGGCGTATCTGGACAAGATTGACCGAACCAAGCGCCGCAGCGTGATCTTTTTGGTGGACCTGAACCAGTCGGTGCACAAGGCCATCAACTACACCATTCGTATGGAACCCGGCGTGCAAACGCCCGAGGAAACCTTGACCCTCCAATCAGGCTCCTGCCGTGACTCGGCCTGGCTGATGGTGCAACTGCTGCGCAACTGCGGGCTGGCGGCGCGCTTTGTCTCGGGCTACTTGATTCAGCTCAAACCCGACGTGAAGTCACTCGACGGCCCCAGCGGCACCGAGGTCGACTTCACCGACTTGCATGCCTGGTGCGAGGTGTACCTGCCCGGCGCGGGCTGGGTGGGGCTGGATGCCACCTCCGGCCTGCTGGCCGGTGAAGGCCACATTCCATTGGCCTGCACACCGCAACCGTCGGGCGCTGCACCAATTGAGGGCGGCGTGGACGAGTCGGAGGTGGAATTTGCCCACCACATGCAGGTCACCCGCATTTACGAATCACCCCGTGTCACCAAACCCTACACCGAGGAACAATGGGCCGACATCATGGCCCTGGGCGAGGCGGTGGACGCCGACCTGATCACCAGCGACGTGCGCCTGACCATGGGTGGCGAGCCCACGTTTGTGGCGGTGAATGACCGCGACGCACCAGAATGGAACACCGATGCACTGGGACCGACCAAGCGCGGCTTTGCCACCGAATTGGTGCACAAACTGCGCAAGGAATACGGCGAAGGCGGCTTTCTGCACTACGGTCAGGGCAAGTGGTACCCGGGCGAACAGTTGCCGCGTTGGGCACTCAACATTTATTGGCGTGCCGACGGCCAGCCGGTCTGGGCCAACCCCGCTTTGTTTGCGGATGAGCGTGTCACCAGCCACTACACCAGCGACGACGCACAGCGCTTCATCAACGTGCTGGCGGGCAAACTGGGTCTGACCGACAAATACGTGCAAACCGCGTTTGAAGACAGCTGGTATTACCTGTGGCGCGAACGCCGCCTTCCGGTCAATGTGGACCCGTTCAACTCCAAACTCGACGACGAGATGGAGCGCGCCAGGTTGCGCCGCGTTTTCACGCAGAAGCTCGACACACCGGTGGGCTACGTGCTGCCGGTCAAAGTGGCGGGGTATGACGAGGTGTATGGCGCTGCCTGGACCACTGGCCCCTGGTTTTTGCGCGATGAGCGCATGTACCTGATGCCTGGTGACTCGCCCATGGGCCTGCGCCTGCCGCTGGATTCCCTGCCGTGGGTCAGCGAGGCAGACTTTCCGTACATGATCGAGCAAGACCCGTCCACCTTGCGGGGCGACTTGCCGGTGTATGCCGACCTGGCCGCACGTTACGCACCGAGCCAGATGGCTCCTGACTACAGCACCACCACCAGTGGCCCTAGCCATGCGCCCGGCAAAGCTGGCTTGGCACTGGGTGCTGCGCGTCGCGCCGCTGCTGCGACTGCCGCAGCAGGTACCGCTACCGCATCAACCAACTTGCCGTTTTTGGCCGGTTCCCTGCCGCCGACAGAAGCCACCCGGTTGATGCAAAACCCCACGGCCTTCGCCAGCCATACCAGCACGGCCATCAACGCACAAAGTGCCTTGCAGGCGGAGCCTGCCGACTTTGTCAACGCGTCCGAACCGGCTGACTTTGCCCGCGCGCCAGAGCGCCAGGAATCTGCCCACTGGATCACCCGCACGGCCCTGTGTGTGGAAGTGCGCGACCCGCGCCGTGCCAGCGGCCCGAAAGCCGAAGCGGTGGGTGAAAAATCCAGTGCCATCTACGTCTTCATGCCCCCACTGGAGCGCCTGGAGTACTACCTGGACCTGCTCGCGGCTGTGGAAGCCACCGCGCAAAAGCTGGGTGTGCAGATCGTCATCGAAGGCTACCCGCCGCCGCGCGACCCGCGTCTGAAATTGCTCAGCGTCACCCCTGACCCGGGCGTGATTGAAGTGAATATTCACCCGGCCAACAACTGGAAAGAGCTGGTTTACAACACCGAATTCCTCTACAACGCCGCGTTCGAGTCGCGCCTGAGCGCCGAGAAATTCATGACCGATGGCCGCCACACCGGCACCGGCGGTGGCAACCACTTTGTGATGGGCGGTGCCACACCGTCTGACAGTCCGTTCCTGCGCAAGCCCGAACTGCTGGCCAGCCTGCTGCTGTACTGGCACAACCACCCGTCTCTGAGCTATTTATTCAGCGGCATGTTTGTCGGCCCGACCAGCCAGGCACCACGCGTGGACGAAGCGCGCAACGACCAGTTGTACGAGCTGGAAATTGCCATCGAGCAGATCTACAAAAATCGCGAAATCCACGGCCAGTCGATGCCGCCCTGGCTGATTGACCGCACGCTGCGCAACATCCTGATCGACGCCACCGGCAACACGCACCGCAGCGAAATCTCGATTGACAAGATGTATTCGCCCGACTCGGCCACCGGCCGCCTGGGCCTGCTGGAACTGCGCGCATTTGAGATGCCTCCGCACCCGCACATGAGCAGCGTGCAGCAGCTGCTGCTGCGTGCGCTGATCGCCCGCTTCTGGAAAACGCCGTACCGCGCCCCCGCCACCCGCTGGGGCACCGAGTTACACGACCGCTTCATGCTGCCCAAGTTCATCGAGATGGATTTCCATGACGTGATGGCCGAAATGCGTGATGCCGGTTACGCCTTTGACGACAGCTGGTTTGCCCCGCATGTGGAGTTCCGCTTCCCGCTGATCGGCTCAATCTGCACCGCCGGCATCCAGATGACCCTGCGCAACGCGCTGGAGCCGTGGCATGTGATGGGTGAAGAAGGCGCACCGGGCGGCACCGCACGTTATGTGGACTCGTCGCTGGAGCGCATCGAGGTGCGTGTCACCGGCATGAACGAGAGCCGCTATGTCGTCACCTGCAATGGCCGCGCCATGAGCCTGCAGCCCACCGGCGTACAAGGTGAATACGTGGCCGGTGTGCGCTACAAAGCCTGGAACCCGCCCAGCAGCCTGCACCCAAGCATTGGCGTGCACGCCCCGCTGACCTTTGACATTGTGGACACCTGGATGAAACGCTCGTTGGGTGGCTGCCAGTACCACGTGGCGCACCCGGGCGGCCTGAGTTACCAGAGCCTGCCGGTCAACGCCAATGAGGCGGAGAGCCGCCGCCTGTCGCGCTTCACCGCCATGGGTCACACACCGGGTGTCATGAACGTGCCCCCGGCGACCATCAACGTGCCCGGCAGCCGCGAGTTTCCGTTCACGCTGGATTTGCGCCGCGGCTAAACTCCGTGCGCTGTATCTGGCGCCAACCCGCCTGATAAAGCTCCTTAAACCATAGCTTCCAGCCCTTGACCAAAAAGGGCTGGAAGCTAATTTCATTTCAAGGAACGACACCTGTGATCTCCCGCCCTCTTGACCCCGGTGAAGCGTTTTTCTTCTTGTCTGACCATGTGTCGTGCATGAACTTTGTGGTGCTGGCCGAGCGCACCGGCACCTTGTTGCCCGAGCGCATCCGCCGCGCGCTGGACACTGTTCAGCAGGAACACGCGCTGCTGCAAACCCGCATCAGCTGGACCGAAGACACCGGCCTGCGCTTCGAGCCCGCACCCGGCGCAGCGATTGAGCTGCTGTGCCACGCCAGCAGCGCGGCGGGCTGGCCAGGTCCGATCGAGCAGGAGCTCGCCAGCCCCTTCGCCCTGGGCACCGCGCCGCTGATGCGCTGCCTGTACCTGGAACTGGCTGCCACCGAGGCGCCCAATGGCCCGGCCTCTGCCTGCGTGCTGGCGCTGACCTTTCACCACAGTGTGGCCGACGGCCGCTCCGGCACCGAGATCCTGCGCCGCCTGCTGAGCCTGATGGCCCATGACGACACCGACCGCGTTGACAGCGCCGCCCAGCCCCGTGATACGGCGACGCATTTGCCCTCCATGGCCGAGCTGATGCCCGCGCACTACCGCTGGGCCGAGCAGCCCGACGCCGCCAAACAGCTGCGCACCACCCTGCTCGCCGACTACCGCCGCCACGGCGCGCTGGCTGTGATGCCTTGGCTGGCCACTGAGGCAGAGCACCGCACCCCCCGGCTGATCCGCCTGCAGCTCGGTGCCGATGCCAGCCAGCGCCTGCTGGACCAGGCGCGCGCCCATGGCACCACCGTGCATGGTGCGTTGTGCGCCGCGCAGTTGCTGGCGCAGTACCAGTTGCAACAAACTGAGCAGCCCGCCGCGTTTTTCCTGTCCTGCCCGGTGGACTTGCGCCCGCATCTGCAGGACACGCCCCCCACCAGTCCCACCGGGTTTTTCACCTCACTGATCTCAGGCACGTTCCAGATCAGCCCGGACACCGACCTGTGGGCGCTGGCACGCGAGATCATCACCCAGACGCGCACCCAAATCGCCCGTGGCGAAGGTCACCTGCTGTACCACCTGTACGGGCTGGATGGCTCGCCAGTGCCACCTCAGTCCCTGGAGCTGTTCCGCAAAAAAGTGCTGGCCTCGCTGCCCAACACCATGATCAGCAACGTGGGCGCCATTGCGCCCGTGCCAGACGACCCGGCCGTACAGACGATATCGTTCGCCTTGTGCCCGATGCCTTACCAGACCTTGTTCACCGCCGCCAGTTCGTACAACGGCGCGCTGATCCTGAATGTGGGTTATGACGCTGCCCGCCTGTCGGAGGCCACCGCGCAGGCGCTGGTGCAGCACATCCAGCAGACCTTGTCGATCTGAAATAAAAAATCAGGTGTTTTGGCTGGCGGGTTGAGCCAGCGTTTGCAGCGCCTCACACACCTGCGCCAGCACCGGTGTCCAGTCGTTGCCCTTGGGCTGGCGCCATAGCCGCATCACTTGCGGGTACCAGGGCGAATCAGTGCGCTCCTTCAGCCAGCGCCAGTCCGTCATGTAGGCGGGCAGCAGCAGCCAGCAGGGTTTGCCCAGCGCGGCGGCCAGGTGCGCGACGGCGGTGTCGACACTGATGACCAGGTCAAGTTGCATGATGGACGCGGCGGTGTCGGCAAAATTTTGGAGCTCAGGGGCCAAGTCGATGAGCGGCTGCTGTCCCTTGAACCGCTTGACCTCGCGCTCGCCGTTGCCCTTTTGCAAGCTGAAAAACTGCACGCCGGTCGCACGCCACAAGGGCGCCAGCGTCTGCAGACTGGGCAGCGAACGCTGGGCGTCGTTCTCCGACGCCGGGTTGCCATGCCAGACCAGCCCCACCCGCAACGCGGGCCGCGGGGATAAGCGGTCAACCATCTGGCGCCAAGGGTCCAGCCGGTCCGCGGGCGCCCACACATAGGGAATCGCCGCCGGAATGGTGTCAAGCTGGGTGAGCGCATACAGCGGCACACTCATCGCCGGCACCCAGTAATCCCAGTCGCTGACGCTGGTGTCGTCCTCAAATCCAAACACATCACCCACACCGTCCAGCGTTTGCAGCACGGGTTTAAGATCCGGGTGGCTCAGCACATCCACCTGGGCTGCGCCCAGCGCGCGCAACACCGCCACGTAGCGGCAAAACTGGATCGTGTCGCCAAAACCGGCCTCACACATCACCAGCACCACCCGGTCTTGCAGCGGCTGACCTTTCCAGCGGCTGCAACGCAGGCGCTTTTCGATCGGGTTGACCCAGTGCCTGAACTCCAGGTGATGCCAACCCTCGTCAAAACGTCCCTGGCGCAGCAGCAGGCACGCCAGATTGACATGGGCAGCCGCGTGTTTGGGGTCAAGCGCCAGGGCTTTGCGCAGATGGGCTTCGGCTTCGGCATCGCGGCCATTCTGGGCCAACAGCACCCCCAGATTGCGCCAGGTGCCAGGCAGCGTCGGGTCCACCAACAGCGCTTTTTGATAGGCCGCCTCGGCGGCATGAAAAAACTTCAGCTCTGCCAGCTTGGCGCCAAAATTCAGATGAATCCGCGCGTTGTCGGGCTGCGCTTCGATGGCCAGCTCGTAATGCCGCACGGCTTCGCTGACGCTGCCCCGGCGGTCCAGCAGCCAGGCCAGGTTGGCGTGGGCTTCGGCCATACCGGGGTCCATGTCGAGGGCTCTGACCAACAGCGCCTCGGCTGTATCAAAGTGGTCTGCTTGGATTTCGCTGCTGCTTTGGGCACAGAGCCGCTCAGCCTGTTCGTGGAGTGTGTTCATGATGGCGCTAATGTAAACGCTAGGGCTTTCTGGAAGATTCCAATCTGCCGGTTCCAACGAACGCTATTTTGACACCTTGAAAAGCAGCGGTCCACCATCGCATAAGCCATCCGAGATTACCAGCAATTGATAGCCCCGCGGCGTCTCGGTCAGCACGCTCAAAGCCTCGGGTTTGATCTGAACGTCACACGCGCGCTGCTTGACACCCCCGAGGTCCAGACGGGCCAGCAGCTTCGGACTTTTTATCTGGCTACTGGGCGATCCGTCCCAGTGAAAAATGGCCCAACCCGCGCCGTCGCTATCACCATCATCGTCAGGCCCGGCCAGAATCAGAACACCATCGGACACCGCCACCATGTCACGGATGCCCCGATGGGCGCCCAGGACCAGCCGGGTGACTTGTGGCTTGGCATCACCGCCCTCAAACAGCGCCTTGGCATCCACCGCCAAGGTGAATGCCGCACCGTCGATCACCGGCCCCCTGAAGCCAAAGACCAGCCGACCACCCTGCAGCGCCAAGCCTTCGATGTTGATGCCCTGCTGGCCCTGCAGCAAAGGCGCTTTGGGGGGTGGCTTGGTGCCCAGGCATTTGCGCTCACCCACAAAGGGCTGCAACTCGGGTTGCGCTTGCATCAATGCCCAGAGCCGCCCGCTCACTACCTGGCTGCTCGGCACGGCGCGGCCCGTGACCGGGTCCAGCCCCAGGCGCAGCACAAACCGGCTGCCGGGGTTGCTGGCGCAGTCAGCCCGTTTGGCGGAATGGGAGCCGATGATGTACACAAACTGGCCATCGGTGGCCGCGCCTTCGGCATCCAACTCACCAACTAGGCCCGTGAAGCTCAACGCCTGCGGGTCCGGCAGCAGCGCACCCTCTTTGACCGTGGCAAACCCGGCCTGGGTGCCTTCGTCAAACACCACCAGGCAAACACGTTGCTGGCCGGGTGTCACCGTGCAGGCGATGCCACTGGCGGATTGGCGGGTTTTCTGCAGCTTTTTGGCCTTGACGTCCAAGGCAAAACCGTCGCCACTGTCCCAGATCGCCCCGTTGGGCGGCACCAGAGGTGCTGGCGCCAAAACAGCGGTTTGAGCGGTGGCCAGGGTGTGGCACATGAGCGCAGTCGTCATGGCAAGCCACTGCGGCCAAAACTGCCGTAGCAAGTTCAAGGCGGTGCCAGCGTGCGGCACCCACCAGCGACTCAGGTTCATGCCTGTTCCTCCATGTTCAAACCCCCACTGCGCAAAATCTGGGCCGCCACGGCCTGGCGCAACACCCCGGCCTGTGGCACTACCAAGGTCAGCTGGTGTTTGGCGCGGGTGATCCCGGTGTAGAGTAGCTCACGCGTCAGCACTGGCGTCATACGCTCGGGCAGCACCAGCGCCACCTGGTCAAACTCGGAGCCTTGTGATTTGTGCACCGTCATGGCAAACACTGTCTCCACCGCATCCAGGCGACTCGGCAACACCCAACGCACACCAACCACCCCGTCTGCCCCCACCACCACAAAAGCCACGCGCAAACTCCGCGCCGTGGGCAGGCACAGGCCCACGTCACCATTCATCAGGCCCAGGTTGTAGTCGTTGCGTGTCACCATCACCGGGCGCCCCGGGTACCAGCCCTCCAGCGGAAAACCCAGCGCGTGGGCCAAGCTGCGGTTCAGCGCCAGCACCCCGGCCGGGCCATCGCGCAGGGCACACAGCACCTGAAAATGCCCCAGGGCCTTGAGCAGTGCCAGCGCCTGTGCGTCGCTGCAGCTGGCCCCCGGCGCCGACAGGGTATGTAGGCTGGCCAGGGTCGACTGCCACCCGGCGCGCACCAGCGCAGCCAGACCCACATCGCCGCCAGGGCCGGGTTGCAGCCGGGTCACACTGGTGTCCTGCGTACTTGACCAGCGCGGGCTAGCCTCCCACAGCGCGGCCACGGCCTGCCTGTCACCCGCATTCACGGCACTGGCCCACTGGCCAATCAAACTGTTGGCCGCAAAGCGGTGGCTGTGGCGCAGCATCACGGTCTGCTGTGCCAGCGCTGAGCCAGTTCCCGCCCAGGCGCTCACATCCTGGCCGGTGTGGGTCTGCAGCCAAGTCACTGTTTCTGCGCTGTAGCCCCCGGCCTGGGCACCGGCGCACAGCTGGCCCATCACCGCGCCCGCCTCCACCGAGGCCAGCTGGTCCTTGTCACCCAGCAGGATCAGGCTGGCCGACAGCGGCACCGCAGCCATCAGGCGCGCCATCAGCTCCAGGTCAATCATCGAGGCCTCGTCCACCACCACCACGTCCAGCGCCAGCTGGGGTGCGGCGGTGGCCGCCACCGTCGAGCGCACCTGCAGCAGCTTGTGCAGGGTCTGCGCCTGGGTCGGGATATGAGCCTGCATGGCCAGCGGCAGGCGCTGAATGGCCTGGGAAATCGACTCACCCAGACGCGCCGCCGCTTTGCCGGTGGGCGCCGCCAGCGCGATGCGTAGAGGCCGAGTTGATTGCGACTGCAACAGCGCCAGCAGCCGCACCACGGTGGTGGTTTTGCCGGTACCCGGGCCGCCGGTGATCAGGGTGAAGCGGCCGCGTGCCGCCAGGGCGCAGGCGACCTTTTGCCAGTCTGGTGCGGTGCTGGCGTCGACACTGGCCGTTGCTGAGCGAGCAAACAAGCTGTCGAGCGCCTGCGCCAAACCCTCTGGCACACCACAGGGCTGGGCCAGCCGCGCCAGGATTGAGCTGCGAATGCTCTGCTCGGCCAGCCAGTTGCGTCGCAAATACAGGCGTGTGCCGTCCAGCACCAGCGGGCTGGCCTCACCCTGACACCAGGGCAGGCTATTGGCGGCTTCGGCCAGATCACTCGGCAGCAGCGCTTGCCAACGAACCTCCCAGCCCAGGGCCAACACCCCGCTCTGGCGCAGCAGGTCCAGGTCCAGGCAGGCGTGGCCACGACCAAACTGGTGGCTGGTCAGAGCGGCCAGCCAGGCGTGGCGCACATCCTCACTGGGCTGGGCCTGTTGCAGGTAGCGGGCGAAGGCGCGGTCAAGCGCGGTAAGCGGCAGCTCGGGCTCGTTCATTGAGCCATCTGGTAACCAGAAAAGGCTGGGTTCTGGAGCTCGGGAAAGGCAAGGGGTTTGCATCCCTCAGAGGATAACTTTGGGACCGACCTTCACCCGGCCAATCTTTCAATCTTTGTCCACTTGCCCGCCAAATTTGATCAGCTGCGTTTTCGTCGCTTCCCTGGTCAGCGCAAGCTTGCGCTTGGTATCACGGCGCACGCACTGGCCGTGGCTTAGCGCCTCGTATCAGGAGAATGCTTCGGCAACTTCCGCTTGCTCAGGAAGCTCAAAGACGACTCGCTAGGTCACAGATGGACACCAAGCGTTTCGGCAATCTGAGCCAGTGTTTTCCCAGCGGGCGGGTGACTGTCACGCCAATTGGCGCGGCGCGCCAATTCGTCAAGAACTTCCGGGCGTGGCTCTGGTGTGGACCCGGCAGAAAACTCATCCCAGAGGTCTTCCACCAATTGCAAACGCTCGAATCGGCCGAGATGTTCAATGGGTTGCAGTGAGGTTTTCATGTTCAAAGTTTAGTGTGGCCTGGCGCAGCGCACCATCCTGGCGGACATCCTCGCCGGATGACTCGGCATGATCTGGCCGCAGTTGGTGCGCCTTGGCGCGGTGGTAATTGACTATGGCATCAACCGCCTGCAGAACAGGCGCATCGTCGGAGACGTGGACTTTGAAGCCGTGAAGAAAAAAACCGCGTGGATCAACTCGGGGCCCGGCTGCGTTGGCACGATGACCGTGACCATGCTGATCAAAAATTACCCTGAGCAGTGCGCACCGACGGGGTGGCGAGGGTACGGGGATTGGGTCAATGGGGTGGGATGCGGCTACGGTGCGGGGGCATTGATGGGGTTAACGATCCTAGATAGACGACGCTTTGAACCAACCTTTTCACCACATACTTAACCAGGTTTGCTGCGTGATCGTCCTTTCGGAGAACTATCGTCTGAATAGTCAGGCAAATCTCTGACAAGTTTCGCCAGTTCATTTGCTAAGCTTATCGCCCGAGCACGTGGTGATACAGGGGGAGAATCAAAGTGTCCCGTATCCAAGGATGCTTGCCCCTCGCCCCAGCGTGGACGATTTCGAGACTGGAAGGTAAACGATGTTGATACATAGGGGACTATTTCAACCTGCAGCTCACTCGCGTGACCGATTCTTCCTGCCATTGCATCTAATCCCGCACGAGCCACAATCTTAAGCTCCGTATACGAGATGTCTGCAATTGGAGGTGCCAGCTTCTCTTCAACTCTGAGCAAATCACGCATCAAGCGGAATCCCAAGCCACCATGAAGCGAAAGAATTTCCTTCGGATTTTGAAGCGCTGCATATATTGCATACCATGCAAGCAACTCTGGCTTAGACGCGCTTTTGAGCACATCCAGATGCTCTAACGACCCTGGAGCGATTCGCGTAGCCAAGAATGCGCAAGCTGCTGTCATTTCTTGGTTCTCTGCACGACTGCTGATAGAAGCTAATGAACGAAGCGCATCCTGAAGATACAAACCACGCTCCTCCCGAGCCAGGGAATGAAGGTCTTCAATGCTCACAGAACGCGGAAGATGTGCCGCAAGACGCTGCCACGCCACTTCTTGGTCGTCCTTGTTGTTATTCAGAAGTTCAAACGCCAACGCCCCGGGTGCTGTATTGGGTTTGATTCCGATAGTGAGTTGAGCCAAAAGACTAAGTCCACTTACCACTGAGTCAACTGTTCGATTAGCCGTTTCTATTGCAGAAGGTGTGTTCAGCATGGAGTAAACATCCAACCAGCGCTCAGGCAACTCGATGAATGATTCAGGTGCAACGCAAGAGCCCATTGCTTTACCCCATGCATAAGCCAAGGTTCTTTTGCATATGAGTGGGGTCAACTGCTTCAGTCCAAGCCGGCCATCCCCATGAAGTACCGCCTCGACAAATATTAGTGCAGCGAGAGCTGGAAAAACTCGCTCATTCAACGGAAGAGTATCCGAATCAAAATGCTGCTTTGCCTCTTCTTGGGTAATAACTCGACTGAGTGCCGTTATCGGCGAAGGAACTTGTGGCGCGGCAATTACTGCGCTTAGAAGCGACTGAATATCGCCATCAGTAACGATGACCAAATTGGGAAGAGCAATTCTTTCAAGAGGATGCGACTCCCAAACCAAAACGAGATCGCTACCACTTTGAACGTTGATCTGCGAGTTTTCAGAGACTCGACTTTCAACATTTTTAGTGGAACCCATATAGAATTCAAAAAATTCACGTCGATTAACTTTTGCTGTCCACATGGTTATACCTTACCGAAGAGCTGTTTCTTAGTGACGGGGGCTTTGGGCGGAGAAGCATTTTGTATCGCCGACTCTAGGTATCCAGGAATTGACTTATGCCAATACATTGTTAAAGAAGTTTTAGCACGTGTAATTCCAGTATATATAAGCTTTTTTTGAACACCACCCATGCGACAAAGGTAGTCAAGACCGGCAATGTGCAATGCGCGAAACTCTAGTCCTTTAGCCGCAGTAAGGGTGGATAGCCAAATGGGAAAAGTTGGGTCAAAGTTCCTTGAATTGGCCCGTGTAATGCTAGTACCCAAGCCGGCACGAACCAGTCCGGTATGCACGGCATCTAATTCTTCATTGCGAGGGCATAGGATTCCAATAAGCTCATCTGGGTACGCAAACCTTTGGTCATTAATCTGCGCAACCATCGCAGAAATTTGGTCATCAAGCGAGATTCCGCCTTTTGGTAGAAAAGTCGATGGGTAATCACTCTCCGTGTAGTTGGTGTGCATTTTCAGAGGAATGTAACCCGGTGTGTTCTTGAATATCCCATCAGCAACACGACATATCGCCATTCCATTGAGAAAATGAAACGTCAGTTGATGAACTTGGTCCGTACATGCCCGAAGTGCTTCGGTGCAGTCTTCAACGTTATAAATTTTCTGTCGAGAATCAGCAGTCGCGATGAACACCTCCGTTAGGCTCCGCATCAGCCTGATTTCCTGTGGTGAGTAGTCTTGTGCCTCGTCCAGTAACAGTGCTTCAAACTGCTTTCCGACTCGACCTGCATCAACTAACTCTTGCAGTTGGTTCGCTCGTGCGACTCTGGCGTCATTAAGGTCAAGATCTTCACCATCAACTCCCAGACCCTCAGCGCGCAAAATGTCGTTAAAAAGTTTAGCGTGCGTAACGATTTTTTCGTTTGGAAAGTCGTATTGAGACCCACCAAGTTGAATGAATTGCTTTAGCAACGATCCGAAAACAACGATATGTAGGTTTGGACGATCACCAAGGTAGAACTGATTGGCTCGAAGGAGAAGCAAATTAGTTTTCCCACTGCCCGGTGGCCACTTAATCAAAAGATTTTTGTCTTCATTAATATCCAGAAGTTTTGCTTGTTCAGGAACAAGCTCATCTTCATCTTTCCACCAAGTATCACTCACAAGACTCCCTCCTTAATAGCTAGGCTGACGACCTCTCCCTCAATAGGCACTATGCTCTGCTCAGTGCGCGTGTAAGCGTCATCAAGCGCGGTAAGAAACACCCCTTCAAGAGTTGGGCTATCAAGCAGTTGTTTAAGCTCACCAACTTGTATTGTTTCAGGAGTTGGTAACTCATCTGTTGGAATTTCGTGTTCGGTCCAAGTTGCCGCTGCCTCAGCACGAAATATTAGCCTTCCTGAGTTTTCATCAATCAATACAACGCGAATGAGCACAGCAATCCTGAATTGAAGTCCTTTTTTTTTCATCTTTTTCAAAGTGAATATATGTTTCGCACACACCCTGTTCAACATTCTTCACTGACTGAGTTGTACGCAGGGGAAAAGCCTGAATATCATTCAGTAGTGCCGCAATCCGAGACTCAATCCGATTACAGACATCATCCAACTCTTTTTTACTCAGCCTGTGATTTCTATCCGTAGACTTACTTGGAGCAACTGCCTGATAATATTTTTGTCGAGCAGCAATCCGGTCACGTGTTGAAGCAAGCGAGGAATCATCTATGCTGAGCGATTGAAATCGCTCCCATGTGACAAGTGCTGTACGTGTCGTCGGATTCTTAATTAAACAGTGGTTTGCCAAGGCAACACACTTGGCGCTTTCAGCGTGTATTACTGGAATATTTTCGTTTACTGCCTTAACAAGGAGTGAAAATGGCTCCGTATCCTCCTCAAACAAGACCCGTTTCATCAGCAAATCATGCAGGACTGCTCCTAGCTGATAGAAAGTGATTGCGCGCCAGCCTTCCAGCGTGTCTTCTTTTTTACGCTGAAGAAACTCGGGAGAACTGTAACGCAGCGTTCCGATAAATGATCGTTGATCAATATCAGTTAAGTTGGAAATTCCGATTGGCCGTAATACACCAAGATCAAGAAGTACCGCTCTCGTGAAATCAGGAGATACGGCAATATTCTCAGGCTTAATATCACGATGAGCCAGATTCCGATCTTCTAGAAACCGCGCTGCTGATGCAACCTGCGCAATCAAGGTGAGAATTCTCTCCGCAGGTACGTGCAGCAGTAAGTCGTGTAAATTTGAATACTGGAGGCGTTCCATTACGACGTATAAGTGCCCAGTTTCCGGACAATCGCCACCGTCAAGAATACTCACAAGGTTTGGATGAGAGGCCCCGATGAGACTCTTTTCCCGCATGATTCGTTCGATTTGGGTTGTTCGACCATATCGCTCAACGAGTTCAGGGTGGAAGACTTTTATTGCACCGATCTCAACTCCGCGTGTGCAAGCCATTACAACGGCTGATTTACCTTTACCCAATAAACTATCGATATACCATCCAGAAATGCTTTTCCCAATAAGACTGCTGATCAATATTCGCGCTTGTGTTGAGTCCATTTTCACCCTGAGAAAAAGTTATCGTGCTTTTTCCCAGAATATACATCTAGTCAAACGAAAAAGCCCAGCACGGCATCCACATCAGGCAAATAGTTTTTTGGGAAAATCCAGCCAGACCGGGGAACCGTTTACATCCCATACCGCTGACCACCGTGGCATTGGTAACACCAACCATAAGCTAAGTGCTCAACACCCACAGCGAAAATGTCCGGCATCCTTACAACTCCCATGCCCCAATCCCTCACCACCCCCAGCACCAGCGAACTGCTGATCAAAAAGAGCCGCTTCATCGGCTGCGTGCAGCCCGTTGCGGATCGGGCAGCGGCGCAGCAGGTGGTGGCTGCGTTGCGTTCGCAGCACCCGGCGGCGGCGCATGTGTGCTGGGCGCTGCTGGCGGGCGGGCACTCGGCGGCGGTGGACGATGGCGAGCCAAGCGGCACGGCCGGGCGGCCGATGCTGGAAGTCTTGCGCCACCAGGATCTGGACGGCGTGTTGGCCACGGTGGTGCGCTACTACGGCGGCGTCAACCTGGGTGCCGGTGGCCTGGTGCGGGCCTACACCGACTGCGTTGCCCAGGCGTTGCTGGGCGCTGAAAAGTCACCCATCGTGCGGCTGATCACCCTGCGCTGCGCCGTGCCCTATGCGCTGGAAGGTTTGGCCCGCCGTGAGTTGCAAGCCGCAGGCGGCACGCTGGGCCCGGTGCAGCACAAGACCCAAGTTGAAATGACCTTCACCCTGCCCGAGCCTGCGGCGGCCTCGCTGGTCGCCAAGCTCAATGAGGCAGGTCATGGGCAGATGCGTTGGCTGGGGTTGGACGAGGGGGCTGAGGGACTGTGGTGAATGGTATGCAATGGGAATGCAGCTGCCCCGTGCGGTTTCCTCTGAGTACAACGCACGCTATTGAGTTAATAGCTGCTTACGCAAGTGGAAAAGGGCTATCGGCCAAAATGACATATGAGTTCACGACTCATGAAGCGCCATCCGTTTGAAAACCTTGAATCAATCGCGGGCCGCCACTTTGAAGGTTTTGCTGGATCACCGTGAGGTCATCATCGAATCGCTGATGGACCGTGACTTGGCATCTGTAGAAATCGTTCCAGCTTGACACTTTGTCCATTGCGCCGATTCAGTGCTACCAGCCCCGACTGGCCAGTTTGGCGCCCAGCATGCTGACCAGGACTGAACGCTTCAATCAATATCCTGCCGATCCAGCGTCGGTGATCGGGAAAACACCTCATCCAGCGCCTCGATCAAAGCCACGGGCGGGCTCACATGCAGCAGGCCGCAGCCAGGCTGATCAATGCCGCGCAGGAACAGGTACAGGGCGCCGCCCAGATGCTGGGCCGGGTCGTAGTCGGGCAAACGGCTTTTGAGCAGCCGGTGCAGCGCCAGCAGGTACAGGGCGGCCTGCACGTCGTAACGGTGTATCAGCATGGCCTGCTGCAGGGCCTCGGGCAGGTAGGCCGTCAGGCGGTTGGACTTGTAATCCAGCACGTAGTAGCGCCCCTGGTGCAGCAGCACCAGGTCCATGAAGCCGGTCAACATGCCTTGTAGCTGGCGGTGTTGCAAGGCTGGGCGGGCCTGGCCGGGCCAGATCTGGCGGGTGATCAAGGCATCCAGCGCCTCGCTGGCCAGGTGGTGCACCGGCAGGCTAAAGCCCATTTCGGGCCACATGTCCTGTACCTTGATGTCACTTAAATTG
The DNA here is from genome assembly GCF_020594515.1 of Rhodoferax sp. U2-2l. GTDB lineage: Bacteria > Pseudomonadota > Gammaproteobacteria > Burkholderiales > Burkholderiaceae_C > Rhodoferax. Next base: position 89,309 of record NZ_JAJCTH010000013.1, on the reverse strand, counting down.
ATAGCTGTCTGCCCTTGATTTATGAGGGCTAGAGGCAGATTTGACTTCAAAATCAAGTTGACCCAAGTCTCCAGCAGCGCGCTATGTGTGGGGCTCAGGTGGTGGCGCTGGCTTAAGCGCGCCAGCAGGGTTTGCCATGGCTGGGCCAGCGGGGACGGGTCAGCGTCTGTGGCAGCAGGCCAGCCGTGGACCGCCTGCCACTCCAGCAGGTCGTGCAACAAGGTGCCATAACGGCTGCCCGCCGGGAAGTCGTTAAAACGTGGCGCCTCGCTCAGCAGGTCGGCCCCTGTTGGGTTCGCGATGCGCTGGTCCTCTTCAAGCAGCAGGCTGTCGGTCTGGGCGTCGAGCAGGCGTTCATCCCGCTCGCTGGGCAGCGTTGCAGACGCGCCGTGTGCCAAGTCGCGCGTGAGTGCGCTGAAACTCGCACTCCACCAGCGGTTGTAGATCAGCCGCTGCGGCACCCGGGCGCTCTGCGGCTGTTTGACCTCAACCACCGGTTGGTAGACGTCGTCAGTGGGCTCGGGGGCGGTCAGCACCGCGATGTGTTCCCCGGCCCAAGCTTGCAACTTATCCCACAAATCGTCTGGCGTGCTGCGCCCGAGCAGACTGGAGATGGCACTTTTGACCTGAGGCGTTTTGCCATCCAGATCACCCTTGACCTGGGCCACACCCAACCACAACGCTTGTTTGGCGCGCGTCAGCGCCACGTACAGCAGGCGGATGTCTTCACTGAGGCGCTCGGCGTCATCGCGGCCACTGTCTTTGTCCTCGGCGCGGTAGAGCGAGATGAAGGGCAAAAACACCAGCGGGTACTCCAGCCCCTTGGATTTGTGCAGCGTCACCACCTGCACCAGATTGGCGTCACTCTCCAGCCGCAGCTGCGCGGCCTCGCCACTGGCCTGCGGGCGGCGTAACTGCTCCTCCAGGTAACGGATCAAGGCGCCCTCACCTTGTACCTGAAGGCTGGCCGCTTGCAACAGCTCACCCAGGTGCAGCAGGTTGGTCAGTGCACGTTCACCCTGCGCCGGGTCTTGCAGCAGGCGTGTTGCCAGGCCCTGGTCGTGCAACAGCCGGTACAACATTGGCAAAAAGCCCTGGGCGCACCAGATGCGTTGCCATTGCAAAAACTGCTCGACCAGGGTGTCCCAGGCCGCCTCATCAGCCAGCAGCGTGTCGAGTGCACCCCAACTCAGCGACCATGTGGGGGTGGCCAAAGCGGCGCGTACCAATCGGTTGGAACCCGGGCTGGCCACTGCACGTAACAAACGCCACAAGTCCTTGGCCTGCTGGCTGGCGAACACGCTGTTGCGCTCGGACAGGTAGACGCTGCGCACACCACGTTGTGACAGCGCCTGGCGAATCGCGTCGGCCTCGTTCCAGTTGCGCACCAGCACCGCCATGTGACCACTTTGCGCGGCGCCACTTTGCAACAGCGCCACCATCTGGCTGGCAAACACGTCGGCCATCTGGCTCAGAAAATCGTCTTTGGTCGGGGTTCTGGCAAACGGCAGATGCCACACCGTCATTGCCACCTGGGGCTGGCCTGCCACCTGCAGCGGTTGGATGCTGGGGTTGCGCGCATCCACCTTCACAAAAGGCACACTGCCAAAAGGCTGGTGCGCTAACTCAAACACCCGGTTCACCGCCGCCACCACACCCGTCGTGGAGCGGAAATTGCCCGGCAGGTTGTAGATGCCTCGGGCCTGCTCACGCGCCAGCAGGTAGGTGGCCAGGTCGGCGCCGCGAAAGCTGTAGATCGCCTGTTTGGGGTCACCAATCATGATCAGGCCGGTGTCTGATGAAGAAATCAGGCTGTAGCCCTCGTCTTCATTGGGCAGATCGCTATAAATTTTGCGCAAACTGCCAAACTGCCAGGGGTCGGTGTCCTGGAACTCATCGACCAGCGCCACCGGATACTGGGCACGAATCGCGCTAGCCAGCCGCCCATCGGGCGCCTGCAGTGCGTGGTAGAGGTTTTGCAGCAGGTCAGAAAAGTCAAACTGCGCGGCCTGCGCCTTGGCGCACTGATAACTGCGTTGCACCTCTTGCGCGGCATGGGTCAACAAGTCGGTCACCACATCGGGCTCGGCGCTCAGGTGCTCAGCCAGGGTTTCCAGTTGGGCAAACACCGGCCACTGGTCAGCCGTTGCCCAGCCTTTGGCCACCAGGGTGCGGGTGGTGAAACGCTCCAGCGTGGCCGGGTCAATCTCGGCGCCCTGCGCCCAGTCGGCCATCTGGGCCAGCCAGCCGCTTAGCCAGTCCGGGCGGTAGTTTTTGAGTGTTTTTGCGGCTGCCACATCCTGCACGGCCTGGGCCACTTCAGCAGTCCAGCCCAGGCGTGCCGGGCTTTCCAGTTCCACACGGCGTTGTTGCCAAGTTGCCCAGCGTGCCAGCAACACATCAGGCGGGGTGGGTGCTGTCCCCAACGTTTGTGGGGCGCGATCGAATTCGCGCCAAAGCGCCTTGAGTTTGTCGAGCAGGGCCTGCGGGGTGTCACCCACGGCTTTGAGTGCGGCCAGGGTCTGGGCATCGAGCGCGTAAAACCAGCGGCGCCAGTAGTCTTGTGTGGCCACCAGTTGCAGGCGTTCACCGTCCTCAACCCGGTTCTGTGTGAACAGGCTGGCGCTGTCAAACGCATGGGTTTTGAGCATGCGGCTGCTCCAGCCGTGGATGGTGAAGATGGCCGCGTCGTCCATCCACTGCGCCGCCATGTCCAGCCGCTGGGCACAGACTGGCCAGTGTTCGGGGGCGATGCTGGCGCGCAAATCACACAAAAAGCCATCGACCTTGGTCTCATCACCGGTCAAGAAAAACCGGGCTGATAACGCCAGCCGCTCGCGGATGCGTTCACGCAATTCAGCGGTGGCGGCTTCGGTGAAGGTCATCACCAGGATTTGCGGCGGGTACAGGCCGACACCGGGTTGTTCTGAATCGGCGGTGTGGCCCAGCACCAACCGCACATAGAGCGCGGCCAGCGTCCAGGTTTTGCCGGTGCCCGCCGAGGCCTCGATCAGCTGCAGGCCATGCAGCGGCAGGGTCAAGGGGTTGAGTGTGTGTGTCACGGGCGATGTCGTGTTGGGAATGCTGCTCATGCCGCCACCCCCGTGCTCACCTCGGCCTGGGCCAGCAGATCACCATAGAGCTGCTGCGCCCAGTGTGGCAAGGCTTCTGCCAGATCGTCATAACTCGAAAAGGCGCGCTGCAGGTAGGCTGACTCGGCGCGTTCACCCCCACGCTGGCCTCCTTCAAAAGCGTCGCGGGTGGCCTCGTGCGAGTCTTTGGTGGGTTTGCCTGCGACCAGCAGCGCCTGGTTTTGGCGCTCGGCCAGCAGGTAGGCCCAGGCGGTTTTGCAGGCGACTGGCAGCGGTTGTGCCCAGGCTTGGGCATAGGCTTGTCCCAGGCGGCTCAGCGTGGCCAAGGCGGCGTTGGCTGCCAGCGGGCGAAACACCACCTGGCCGTCGACCCCGAGCTGCACACTGGTGATGTGGAGCCCACTGGCACAAGCCACCAAGTGCCGCAGCCACAGGCCCACCAGCACATGGTGACGCGCGGCCAGATTGGTGCCCCGGCCTTGCAACACGGCGCCGGTGCGTTCGGCCAGCTGCAGGCACGGTGCGTCGTCGCCCTGCCCCTGCGACCACAGGCCACTGAGCGTGCCGGTCAGGGTCAACCCCGCAGACAAGTTCAGCTCAATCGGCACAGCGTCCAGCACCACCGGGTACGCCTGCAACCAGGTCGCGCGGGACATCAGCACGGTCTGCGCCTTGTCCATCAGCTCAGCCGCCACCCGGTTGCCAAAACCCGCCAGCGGCAGCTGGCCAGCGGCGTACAGGCTGCGCAGGGCCACAGCGCTGCCATCGGCTTGCAACAGCGCCGCACCGGCCTGGTACTGCTGCAGGTGGTTCAGGGCAAAAGGTTCGTCTTCCTGCTCCAGCTCGTCCAATTCATCAAAATCGACCTGCAGCCGCTGGCGGAAAAACACTTCGACCGGCTGACGCAGCAGGCGTTGTATGTCGCCCAGTGTCAGGGCGCTGGGGGCCGCACTGACCGCTGTTGCCTCAGTCACTTCACTATTTATAGCTACCAGCCGACGATTCATCAGGGCTAGAGGCCGAATCTTCTCCCAATCGGCGTCAAAGGTCTGAAATCCCGAACCGGCCTCAAAGTAAGCCTCAGAAAACGGTTGTAGCGGTTGCGCCTGCGGCACCCGCTCGGGTGACCAGCTGGCGTTGACCACATCCAGCAACTGCGCCACCAGCACCGACGGTGGGCGGCTGCTGTTGTCGGCCGCGCTGTGGCCTTGCCAGCTGATGTAGAGCTTGTGGCGCGCCGACAGCAGTGCCTCCAGAAACAGGTAACGGTCGTCCTCGCGGCGCGAGCGGTCACCGGCGCGCCAGCTGCTAGCCATCAAATCGAAATCGCGCGCGGCCTGCACACGTGGGTAGGCGCCGTCGTTCATGCCCAAGAGGCCAATCACCTTGAATGGGATGGCGCGCATCGGCATCAGAGTGCCAAACTGCACACCGCCGCCAAAAAATCGCTGCTGCAGACCGGCCTCGGTGATGTTGGCCAGCCAGTGTTCACGCACCACCTCCAGCGGCAGGGGGGTGTCCAGCGCTGCGTCATCACAGGCTTGTTGCCAGTCGGCCAGCGGGGTGAGCAGGCGCTCGATGGCGCGCTCATCCGCGTCGTCGGCCGGGGCAAAAAAGCGTTCGACCAGGGTTTGCAAAAGTTGACCCCACTGCGCGGGCGTGTGTTCCAGCTGCAAGATGGGCAAAGTCTGTTCAATGGCATCCAGCCAGTCCAGCAGGCCTGCTGCCAGCGGTGCGTCCAAGCCACTGAGTGCCGGCTGCGCTAAGGTATCGCACCAGATCGCGCCGCTGGTGGCATCCTGCTCAGGCAGCGCCCCGGTGCTGCCCAAGGCGTAGCCCAGCAGCAGGCGGCGCAGGCCAAAGGCCCAGGTGTTTTGCGCCAGACCCTGCGCGCCCGCAGGCAGACCCCAGGCCAAGCGGTGATTGGCGTCCAGCCCCCAGCGCACACCGGCGGCGCTCAGCCACTGCTGCACCTGGCGCACGTCGGCTTCGTCCAGGCCAAAACGCTCGCGCACGGCGGCCACCTCAAACAGGCCGAGCCAGTCGGCCAGCGAGAGGCGGCTATTGGGCAGGTTCAGCAACTGCTCCAGCGCCTGCACCAGCGGGCTCAAACGGGGGGTGCTGTCGGCCACCGAGTACGGGATGTACCGCGGCTGGCCCGGCGTGAAGCGGCCAAACACCGCGTGGATGTGCGGCGCAAACGCCGCCATGTCGGGCACCATCACCATCACCTCACGCGGCTGCAGGGCGGGGTCGGCCTCCAGCCAGGCCAGCAGCTGGTCGTGCAAAACTTCGAGCTCGCGCTGGGCGCTGTGGCAGGTGACAAACAGCAGCGAGCCGTCGTCCGGCTGGGCCAGCGGCACAGCGGGTGGTGGTGTCAGGTTAAAGATGGCCGACTGCAGCTGCGCCAGCTGGGTGGCGGGCGTTTCCCTGTCAGCCGGGTCCACAAACACATCGACCCGGCTCCAGTGCGCGCGGTAAGACTCGGGCTCGTCAAAGCCGTCGAGCAGATGCAAATAATCACGCCCCTGTTTACCCCAGGACGCCAGCAAGGGCTGGGCGGTGCTGGCTGGCAGCGCGGAACTGACCGCCTGTTGCGGTTTTCCCAACTGCCTGCGGCGCACCTGGGCGCGCAGGGCCGCGTGGCCCTCGACCACATCACCCCAGAAATACTGACACGGGTTTTGCACCAACAGCATCACCTGGCACACCTGACCCAGCGCCGCCAGCGCTTGCACCGCCTGCATCGGCAGGGAGGAAATACCAAACACCATCAAACGGCGCGGCACACCGGGTGGGCGCTGGCCGCTGTTCCCGCTGCTGACCCACTGCGTCAGCGCCGCCAGAAAACGTTCATGCACGCTGGCACGAGAGGCTTCCATCAACTCAGGGCCCACATCGGTGCGGATGTCGCGCCACAGCTGGGCCTGCCAAGCGTGTTCAGGCGGCAGCGGCTGCGGCGCACCCAGAGGGCCGCGCAACTGGTTCAGGCCATCGGCCCAGTCGGCCAGCCAGTCGGCGCGGTAACTTTGGTAGGCGTCCAGCACGTCGGCCAGTTGTTCGGCCAGCTGGTAGAGCTTGCGCGCCGGGTTGTCGCCCGACAGATAACGCTGCAACGGGGCGTACACCGGGTTGCTGACGCACAGCGCGGGCAGCAGGCGCACCAGCCGCCAAAGCAGCGCGCTTTTGTCGAACGGCATGTGTTCAGGCACCGCGTCGGCCCCCAGCACCGCGCGGTACATCTGCCACAGGTAGCTGCTGGGCAGTTCCATGCGGGTGGCGGCACAAATGCCCAGGGCGCCGTCCTGGGCCAGCGCCAGCTCCAGCCAGTGTTTCATGCCGTTGCTTTGCAACAGGATGACCTCGGGCTCCAGGGGGCTGAGCGGGTGCGCCGCCACATAACTCACCAACAGGTCGCGCAGGTCCTCCAGCCGGTTGCCGTGCAAGACCATGAAACCGCGTGGGCTGCCAGGGTCGGTGGCTGGGTTGGCGGGAGGGTTCACATCAGGATTCAACATGTTGGCGATACGGGGCGGGTGGCGACAACGAGTGTAGTGAGGTGGGCTGCGGGTTTGCCCTCGTTGAAGCGTCAGTTTCTGTGTTTGAGCCGAGGTATCTGCGTCGTTGAGCCCTTGGTTCGCGTGGCGCCAGGAGGGCGGCAGGCTTACCGTTCTCCGGCCCCTAGCGGGAGACTGCGTCGGCTAACTTGCTATCGGAGTGTTGCGACTGGCGGTGGTGCGCCACCTGCTTCATCACGCAAATGGGTTCTGCGCCCGGCAAGCCCACCACCCGCCTTCAGTGGCATGGAATGCACCGCAGGTCAGCTTCTGGCTTTTGCTGACCTTCGACTTTTCCACCTGGTGGCTCCAGACCAGCCGTTCGGTTGAGCTTGGAAGGTGCCGCAACATGGCGTAGATTTCAATGACGGGAATACCTAGATAGACCCTTACCGGTAGTTGGGTTTACCAAACTGCCAAAACCAAACCAGCCGCCCACATACACCTTGCACGGTAGCGATGCGGCCATTTTTTCACAAACAGGCGGAGCGAGGCTTAATCAGGACCGGAGTTTGTAACGCGAAGAATCGTCTTGACCAGCTCCTGAGCAGCTTACCGTGTGCTGGTGACTGCCTCCCACCATGGCATAAACGTTTGTGCACGACCATTGAGATAGATCGGTCGGCCGATTTCTGGTGTCCATAACGCATAGCTTCGCCCTTGGCTGGCGGCGGTGATGCGTTTGAAAGGGTCATCCCAATCATGGGGCGAGATAGAGAAGCGCCCGACATGCGCAGGCGTCAGCGCACGGGCCCGCAGCTCTCCAGCCGCCTGGGCGGCCTGATCCGGGTTCATGTGAACGTTGGCCCAACGCGGATCGTATTGGCCTGCATCCAGCGCCACCCAGTCGAACGGGCCCAAGCGTTGGCCAAGCTCGGCGAAGTGCGGGGCGTAGCCTGAGTCGCCGCTGAAAAAAATCCGGCGTTGCGGGGTCACCAGCGCAAAACCCACCCACAAGGATTGGTCGCGGGTCAGCGCGCGCCCGGCGTAATGGCGTGCTGGGGTAACGTGGATCTGCAACTGGGCAACGGGTTGAAGGCTGGCGTACCAGTCCGCCTCTTGCACAGTTCGCTTGTCGTAACCCCAGGACTCAAAATGCGCACCCACGCCCAGCCCCGTCACGACCTGCTTGACCTTGGGCTGCAGCGCCTGGATGCTGGGGGGTCGTAATGGTCGTGCGTGATCAGCAGCAGGTCGATCTCGGGCATGTCATCTGCCGCATAGATGCTGGTGCCATCAAAAGCCTGGTTGACCAGCGGCACCGGTGCGGCGGTGCTGCTGAACACCGGGTCGATCAGGATTCGTTGCCCGCCGAGTTGCACGAAGTAGGACGAGTGGCCCAGCCAGATCACCAGGTCCTGCTGGGCATCCAGCGCCTTCAGGTCGGTCTTGATCGCTGGAATCGCGCCCGGTGAACGGGGCTGGCCCTTCTTGCCAAAAAGGGTTTCCATCCACATCGACCACTGGGATTGGTCGGTGGTCAGCCTCGGTGAGTCAATCTGATTACGAAACACGCCTTGGACGAAATGAGGCGACTGCGCCACGTCTGCCAGCCGAGCGCCCTGGTGCAGTTGCCCGAACAGCGGGTGCTGCAGGTAGGCGGCGGTGGCCAGGGCAGACAGGGTAATCACGGCGACAGGGGCTTTGAGCAGGCGCATGCGGGTATGGACGACCATTCAGGAACTCTGAGAGCACCCCGTGCCTCCAGGAAAGAGACCGCGCAAGCCCTTGCATTCGGCCTGGGAGGGTTGGCTGGTTAAACGGCCAGCGTCGCGCAGTCGATGACAAAGCGGTATTTCACGTCGCCCTTGAGCATGCGCCCATAGGCTTCGTTGATCTCATCCATGCGGATCATTTCAATGTCGGAGACGATGCCGTGCTCGGCGCAGAAATCCAGCATCTCTTGTGTCTCGGGAATGCCGCCGATCATCGACCCGGCGAGGCTGCGGCGCTTCATGATCAGGTTGAACACGTTGGGCGACGGATGTGGCGTGGCTGGCGCACCCACCAGCGTCATCGTGCCGTCGCGCTTGAGCAAGACCAGAAAGGCATCCAGATCATGCGGTGCGGCCACCGTGTTCAGAATGAAGTCGAAGCTTTTGGTGTGTTGGGCCATTTCGTCGGCGTTGCGCGAGACCACCACCTCATCCGCTCCCAGCGCCTTGGCCGCGTCGCGCTTGGACTCCGAGGTGGTGAAAGCCACCACATGTGCACCCATCGCGTGTGCCAGCTTGAGGCCCATGTGGCCCAGGCCACCGATGCCCACCACGCCGACCTTCTGGCCAGGGCCAACCTTCCAATGCTTCAGCGGCGAGTAGGTGGTGATGCCTGCGCAAAGCAACGGTGCCACCGCAGCCAATTGCGCTTCGGGGTGGCGGATGCGCAGCACATAACGCTCGTGCACCACAATCTGCTGCGAGTAGCCGCCCAACGTGTGGCCGGGCGCGTCCGGGGTCGGGCCGTTGTAGGTGCCGACCATGTGGTCGCAGTAGTTCTCCAGGCCGTCATCACAGTCCTCACAGTGCTGGCAGCTGTCAACGATGCAGCCAACGCCCACCAGATCACCCATCTGGACGCCTGACACATGTGCGCCCAGGGCCGACACGCGGCCCACTATTTCGTGGCCGGGCACGCACGGGTAAAGCGTGCCCGGCCACTCGGAGCGCACTTGGTGAAGGTCTGAGTGGCAGACGCCGCAGTAAGCGATGTCGATCTGCACATCGTGTGCGCCAGGTGCGCGCCGGGTGATGTCGATGGGTTCGAGGGGTTGGTCACCGGCATGGGCGCCGTAGGCTTTGATGGTCATGGTGTGTTGTCCTTGGTTGGATAAAAATGAATTACTTTTTGGAAAAATGGATCCGCACCGCTTGCTGGCCAAGCGCCTGCGCCAAGCCTTCGGGGTCGTCCACACGACCCAGGCGGGTATAGGCATACGAGGTGTCGAAGCTCAGATAAAAAACAACCAGGGTGCTTGAACCGTAGAGCATCAGGTCACCCTGGCGGATCGTTCCCGGTCGGCTCGCACTCACCGGCAGCGCTTTGGGCAATTCGGCATGTTTTTCATTGCCGTTGAGGTCCGCCATGTTGAGGATCAGCGGCAGCTGCGCCGCGAAGGCACGGGCAGCGGCATTGTTGGTCAAGGTGATGGCAAAGCGACGTTCACCGACAGTCATCCACATGCGTGATTCCTCCGGGTTCAGCGCTAGTGCACCAGCATCTGCGACAGCCAAAGTGCGTGGGCTGGGAACGGGTGGCTGCTCGGCGTCACAAGTGCCGCCGAGCACCAGCAGGCCGAGTATCAAGCCAAAGCCCCGCAGTTGACACCAGGCTCGGAGATGTTGGATCTTGTTGGCGAAGGGGCGCTGGCCGATGCAGGCGCGAAGGCTGCTGATTGTCAAAACATGTCTCCTTGTTCTGAGTGTGGCTTAGGCAAGCCTTGGCGTGGGCGAACGCGCGGTCAGAAAAGTCAGGAAGGCCGCCAGCAACAGCAGAACTGCGCTGGCCACAAAGGTGCTCTGGTAACCGCTCACATCGAACAACCAACCACCGATGGCGGAGCCCAAGGCAATGGCCAACTGGATCACGGCAACCATCAGCCCACCCCCTGCTTCTGCATCCTGCGGCAAGGTTCTTGCCAACCAGGACCACCAGGCCACCGGTGCTGCGGTGGCCACCAAACCCCAGACAGCGAGCAGTGTAGCCACCACTGCAAGTTGGCTGCCAAACAGGCTGAGTGCCACCGCGATGGCAGCCATCAGGATCGGAATACCGATCAAGGTGCGATAAAAGTCCCATTTCAGGACGGAACCAATGGCGGTGGTGCCAATGAACCCGGCGACACCCATCGTCAGCAACACCAGCGAGAGCGTGGCGACATCCACACGGGTCACCGTCTCCAGAAATGGGCGCAAGTAAGTGAACAATACAAACTGCCCCATGAAGAAGGTGCTGACCGCCAGCATCCCCACAGCAAGCACCGGAAGCTTGAACAGTCTGAAGACGTTGCCGGAGCCCGCCGGGCGAGTTTGAGTCGGCATGGACGGCAGGCTGACCCCCTGCCAGACAAAAGCGATCAAGGCCACCGGCACCAGGCAGAAAAACGCCCCGCGCCAGCCGATGACCGAACCCAGGTAACTGCCCAACGGGGCGGCGATGACGGTCGCCAGTGCGTTGCCACCATTAAAAATGGCCAGGGCGCGCGGGACCAAAGAGGCCGGCACCAACCGCATTGCGGTGGCGGCGGACAGAGACCAAAACCCACCAATGACAACGCCAATCAGCGCCCGACCGACTATGTAGATCAGGTAGTTCGGGGCCAGCGCCACCACCGCCCCGGAGACTGCCATCAGCGCGGTCAGCCCCAGCAACAGTGTTTTGCGGTTCATGTTGCCAGCCATCGCCAATATCGACAGACTCGTGAGCACCGCGAACGCGCCAGAGATGGCAATGCCCAGCCCAGCCTGCCCTTCGCTCACCCGCAGATCGCGCGCCAGCGGTGTCAGCAGACTGACCGGCATGAACTCCGAGGCAATCAGTGCAAAAACGCACAGCGCCATGGCAAAGACGCCACCCCACTTGGCGGGCTGTGCTGCCGATGTGCCCCAAACGGGGCCATCCACTGTGGTGACCCCACTTGCTTGTGCTGTCATGAAAGTCGCGTTTATGCCAGGTTCTTCTTGTAGAACGCGTTGAGCTTGTCCCAAGGGATGAGGTTGACGCGGTCATACAGGTCCACGTGGCCCGCTCCCGGCACAAGCACCAGCTCCTTGGCGGGGCCAGCCAGTCGATAGGCCTCTTCGCTGAACTCCTTGGAGTGGGCCTGGTCACCCGTGATGAACATCATCGGGCGCGGCGAGATGGTTTCAATGTCGTTGAACGGGTAAAAGTTCATGAACTTGATGTTGCTGGTCAGCGTGGGGCGCGTCGTCGTTTCAGTCGATGCACCCGCAGGTGTGAACTCGCCGCGTGGGGTGCGGTAAAAGTCAAAGAACTCGCGTTGAATGGGGTGTGTTTTTTCATTCAACACAAGGTCTGTACCGCCGGTGTATTGGGTTGCGCCGCCCGTGAATTCTGCATAACGCTGCTGGGCCGCATCGGCAATGATTTGCTTGCGTTGTTCAAGCGTCAGCGAGTGGTTCAGCGCGTTGCGGTTGGCTGCGCCCATGTCGTACATGCTGACCGTCGCGATGGCCTTCATGCGCGGGTCGATCTTGGCCGCGCTGATGACAAAGCTGCCACTGCCGCAAATGCCAAGAACACCGATACGCTCCCTGTTCACAAACGATTGAGTACCCAGGAAGTCCACCGCCGCGCTGAAGGCTTCGGCGTAGATATCAGGCGAGACCAGGTTTCGCGTCTGGCCCTCGCTCTCGCCCCAGAATGACTGGTCGATGGCCAGGGTGACAAAGCCTTGCTCTGCCAGTTTCTGCGCATACAGGTTCGAGCTTTGCTCTTTGACCGCACCCATCGGGTGGCCGACGACGATCGCCGGATGTTTGGCGTTGCGATTGAGGTCCTTGGGGGTGAACAGGTTCCCGACCACCTTCATCTTGTACTGGTTGTTAAAAGCCACCTTTTGCGTCGCCACTTTCTCGCTTTTGAAAAAGTTATTGGCGCCATTGGACATATCTGACACGGGCTTGTTGTCCGCCGCAAAAGCGGCGCTGCTGGCAACAGACAGAACACCCAGCGCAGCCACGCTGGTGCCAGCTGTTTTGAGGAATTCACGACGGTCGGATGCTTGCTTGGTCATGTTGATATCTCCATGGGTGTTGACATGGCGGGTATCTTCGCCAACGCAGACAACCTTGACTAGCTAATGAATGCTTAATGGGCATATTAGCCATACTAATTAATAGCCAGGTAAAAATGGGGCATGGTGAAACGAAACCTCAACGATCTTTTGTACTTTGTCACGGTGGCACGAGAAGGCAGCTTTACCCGTGCGGCTGCACTCTTGGGTGTGACCCAATCGGCGCTGAGTCAAGCGATCAGCGGCCTGGAGCAAAAACTCGAAATCCGGCTGCTCACACGCACAACGCGCAGTGTGTCCCCCACGGCTGCTGGAGAGCGGCTGTTGCAGGCCATCGGCCACCGTTTTGATGAGATCGAAGCGGAAATGGACGTATTGACAGCGTTGCGCGACAAGCCCGCTGGCACCGTGCGAATGACCTGTGGCGATCACATCGTGCGAACGACGTTGCTGCCAAAGCTCGTCCCGTTGTTGAACGAGTTCCCCGATATCAAGATCGAGTTTGACATCAACTATGGCTTCAGAGACATCGTGGCAGATCGTTTCGATGCGGGCGTGCGCATGGGCGACACCATTGACAAAGACATGATTGCGGTACCGATCGGCCCGAAGCTACGCATGGCTGTTGTGGCCTCACCTGCGTACTTCACCAAGCATCCCGCACCCAAAACGCCTGTTGACCTGGTGGCGCACCGCTGCATCAATATGCGCTTTCCAACGCATGGCGGTTTGTCAGTCTGGGACTTTGAGCGCCGGGGCAAGAAATTGAATGTTCGCGTGGATGGCCAGATGGTGCTCAACAGCACACCCCACATCGTGTTCGCGGCGCTGGAGGGGTTGGGTATGGCCTACCTCCCGGAAGAGGAGTTCTCGCCGCACATCGAGGAGGGGCGACTGGTTCGCGTCCTGCTGGACTGGTGTGCCCCCTTTGAAGGCTACTACCTCTACTATCCAAGCAGGCGACAGCCATCGCCCGCTTTCACGCGTGTGGTGGATGCCCTGCGTTTTAGCGAGGGCAAACGTGAATAGAGCAATGTCTGCCACGAAAGGCTGCTGCACGGACACAACATCTTGAAATTGGACTTCTGGATACCGGTCACTGGTGACTGACTCTTTACGCTGCACACCTGCCATCCAACATCCAAAGCAACTATCTCCCAAAAAATAGAAAAATATGCCAAAAGCCCTTGTCTGAAAAGGTTTAACCGCTATCAAAATAATTCAATACTCACAACCATCATCAAGGCCAGCACCCGTTAGCGATTGACCTCCACGCAGGCGATCAGTTGGATATTTTGTTCGGCCAGCGGTCGATCAGTGCGCTGGACTCCAGCATCTGCTGGTGCAGCTCGGCCACCGACAACTGCCGCTGGTTCACCTATGCCAAGCCGACAGCCCAGTTGCCAGACCGTGGTCGTTCAAATGATTGGACTGGGTGCCTTTACGTCAAAGTTCAGCGGTGCGCGTAGCAGCGCGACTGCTGGTGCGCCCCGTTGAATTTTTCACTGACCGATTATTTCGGACCAGCCGGACCTCCAAGCTACAACCCAAGGCCTCAGCATACTTGGACAGGGTTGCCAAAGACGGTGAATGTTTTCCGCGCCCTGATTCCATCCGGGCCACCGCAGACTGCGTGGTGCCGATTTTTTCTGCCACTTGCGCTTGAGTCAGACCTTGTGCAGCACGGGCTTTCAGGAATTCATCCAGCAGCGCAAATTCGCTGCTCAGCTTGTCGTATTCGGCCTTGACCTCGACATTGCCAAGGGCTTGGGCACGCATTTGTTTATGTGTCAACATCTTTCCACTCCTTCATGCGCTTGCGCGCGAGGGCCAATTCTTTGGGCGGGGTTTTGTCCGTTTTCTTCACAAACTGATGGAGCATGACAATTTTTCGGCCCACCAGCGTGCAATAAAACACCCGCCCAATACCTTCACGCGATTTCAGGCGCAGCTCAAACAGACCTGCGCTCATCGCTCGCGTGTGCGGCATTCCCAGATCAGGACCAAACACCATCATGCGATCTGTGCAGTGGAAATACCTTGCCAAGATTCCCGCAGGCAAGCCGAGTACCTCCGCCTGCAGCTTTTCGTCGTGATATTTGATGTCCCAGGCCATGCTCAATATAGCATATTTGATATAAATTCAAGACTCTGAATGACAGCCACCACCCATCAACCCCGCCTCTCCAAATAGGTCAGCAATGACGAAAACAGCAGCCCTGGGGCCACCGGTTTGATTAGCACGTCGTCCATGCCGGCCTCCAGGCAGCGCGCCCGGTCCTCATTGAAGGCATTGGCGGTCATCGCCAGGATGGGGATGTGCTGGTAGTTGGGCAGCATTCGGATCTGGCGTGTGGCCTCCAGGCCGTCGAGGATTGGCATCTGCATGTCCATCAGCACCAGGGCGTAGGTCGCCATCGTGGCCCGCTCGATGGCCTGCATCCCGTCTTCGGCGGTGTCCACGAGCAGGCCGACAGACTCCAGCAGGTAACGCGCCAACTCCAGGTTGATCGGCTCGTCATCAACAATCAGGATGCGTGCACCTTGGAAGTGCTCGCGGATCAGGGTTTCGGGGTCGCCAGCGGCTGCCGGTGCAGCCAGGGTCTTGCGACGCTCCTGGCGCAGCAGGCGGGCGGTGAACCAGAAGCTGCTGCCAGCGCCGGGCACACTCTGCACACCCGCCTCACCCCCCATCAGTTCAGCCAGCCGTTTGGTGATGACCAGCCCGAGCCCGGTGCCGCCGTATTTGCGGGTGGTCGAGTTGTCGGCCTGCTCAAAAGAGTTGAACAGCCGGGGCAGTGCTTCGGGTGCAATACCAATCCCCGTGTCCGTGACCTCAAAACGCACACGCACCCATTGGGCTGTTTCTTCGAGCTTGATGGCCCTGATGGTGACTGTGCCGTTGTCTGAAAACTTGATGGCATTGCTGACGTAGTTGAGCACCGCCTGCTGCAAGCGTGTTGGGTCGCCGTGCAAGTCGGCCGGGAAAGCGTCGGCGCTCACCTCGAGCTTGAGTTTCTTTTCCTGCGCGGAGGCATGGGTGATCGACACCACGTTCGACAACAGGCCGGGAATGGTGAGCGGGACGTTTTCGAGAACAAAACTGCCCGCATCAATTTTGGACAAGTCGAGAATATCGTTGATGACATGCAACAGGTGCTCGCTGGCGATGTCGATCTTGTCGAGCCGGTCCGCCTGATCGGCGGTCAGGCCACCCCGGCGCAGCAGGTTGGCCATGCCCAGTATGGCGTTCATCGGGGTTCGGATTTCGTGGCTCATGTTGGCCAGGAAGCTGCTCTTGGCCAGGTTGGCCGCTTGCGCCGCGTCCCTGGCCAGCACCAGCGACTGGTTGGCCTGGTCCAGGTCGGCGGTGCGGGTGGCCACCAGCTCTTCCAGATGGTGGCGGTAACGCTCCAGTTCTGCGTCGTTGAGCCTGCGCTGGGTGATGTCGCGGTAGGCGCCATAACTTGTGCCATCGGGCAGCAAGATGGCGTTGATCTCAACCGGCACCAAGCTGCCGTCCTGGCGCTTGAGCAGGAGTTCGGTGGTCACACGCCCGGTATTTTTGAGCGCCACGAAGGTGTTCGCCGAGTGCTCGGTGTCCTCGGCTGGTGTGATGTCGGCCACCGACATGTGCAGCAGTTCGTCGTTGGTATACCCCAGCAGCTGGCGGGCTTGTTCGTTGACGTAGAGGAACTGGCCCTGCGCGTTGGAGATGAAGATGGCGTCGGCGGCATGGTCCAGCACACTTTGGTAGCGCGACTCACTCGCCCGCAGTGCCGCTTCAGCGGCTTTTTGATCGGTGATGTCCTGGATGGCGCCGTGTACCCAGACCACCTTGCCTTTTTCCACCACCGGCTCACCGATGGTGCGGACCCATTTGCGACGGCCTTTGGCGGTCAGCATCTCCAGCTCCAGGTCGTAGGGCTCGGCTTTGTCGATGAGCTTACGGATGGCCGCCTGGATCCGTTCGCGGTCCTGATCGCCGTAGTAGCTGAGGCCTTTGCTCACATCCACCGGGGCGTCTTCGGGCAAGTCGTGAATGCGGGCGGTCTCTGGCGTCCAGTTGCCCTGCCCTGTTACCGGGTCAAAAGCCCAGCCGCCGGTGTGCGACATGCGACTGGTGGCATTGAGCAGGGCTTCGCGCTCAGCCAGCGCACTCTCAGCAAGCTGACGCTCGGTCAGGTCGATGAAGGTAACGGCCAACGTGTGGTGCTCATCCACTTGCAGGTGGGTCAAAGCCATGTCGATGTGAACCAGGTGACCATCTTGATGCAGCACTGGCAAGTCACGCACAAAGTCTTTTTGACGCTCGACGGCCAACGCAAACTGCGCCATGACATGCGCCTGGTCCTCGGGGCGAAACAGGTCCGCAATTTTCTTGGCCAGAAATACACTGCGGCTGTAACCCAGCAAGGTCGACGCAACCGGGTTGACATCGGTGAGCCGCCGCGCTTGCGGGTCGACCAGCAGGATGGCGTTTGGAGAGTCCTCAAACAGGGCACGAAAGCGCAACTCACTCTGTGACAAAGCCATGCTGGCGGCCAGACGCCGCCTGAACTCTTTGCCAAAGGCCAGGGCCAGCACCACAAAAAGGACATAGAGAATCACTTTAGCGGCCACGACTGGATACCACTTCGCCAACAGGCTGTCGTATCGGGCCGTGATGACGATGTCCAGGCTGCTGCCACCGACCTTGCGAAAAACCGCGACGCGTTTGACGTTGTCTGTGACAGCGATGCCAAGATAACGCGTGGTCGGGCTGTCGGAGCGCAGGTAGAGCTGAAAAGCCTCGCCATGGGCGATGTTCTTGCCAATGTGCTTTTCGGGGTTAGGCAAGCGATAGAGGATGTCGCCTTGCAGCGTATGGACGGCCACCGTGTCGACCACATCGTTGGTCAGGACATCCTGAAAAATCGGTGCGAAGAAGTTGGGGATCAAAGTCGCGACCACCGCACCCTGAAACTCACCCTGCGGGCCACGGATGGCCCGCGACGCCACGATGATCCACCGTTTGGAGACCCCGACGAAGGGCCGCGAGATGTACATCCGGTCATAGTCTTGGGGCTGGGCATTCTGGTGGAACTGGAAGTACTCGCGCTGGGAATTATTGAAAGCGCGTATGGTCGCTACATCTTGCGGCGTTTGCAGGCTCTCTGCGGCCAGAACGCGGCCCGTTTTGTCAGTGGCGGTGATCGTCCTGACTTCGGGAAACTCTTTCAGAAAAGCGAGCTGATGTTGCGAAATGGCTTGTGCGGGCAGCGGCGGCTGGGCTTCCTGGTCTGCTGCCAGACTGCGCAGGCCCACATTCAATCCACGCAGAACACCACCCACCTGGTACTCGGCCAGACGTGCCTGGCGTTCGAGCACCTGATACTCCGTGGCCAGCAGTTCCTCGAAATCCTGGCGAATGACAGCAGCGGTGACCAGCCCGGCCAGAGCGAGCACCAGCGCCAGACCCTTCCATGATGAGAGGAATCGGGTTACCGAGCGTGATTCGCTGATTGCCTGCATTCACCTGCTCCCTAGAAATCACGGCCTGAGAAGATGTCACTGTGAACAACCCGGCGGGTCAATGCCCAGCCTGTTTCCTCTCAGTCCACGCCTACATGGCCAAGTACACCATCGTATAGGCTCACTACCCGGAAAACAAGGCACGCGGGCCACACAAGCTGTTGCGTGTGCCTGACGCTGCAGTTGGTACGCCTGGCCGATGCTCCCCAAGCAGGTCAACCCTTCCAGTCAGGTGGCAACAACCCCTTTTGACACAACACATGCCGCCTTCTCTGCAACCTCTACAAAAAAACGGGCTTCATCCCCTGGCATAACAGGGTCAAAAAGCGATCAAAACAGCTTGTAGGCCACCACCACAGCCAGCGCCACCAACACCACCGCCAGCGCCAGCACCCGTTTGCGATTGACCTCCACGCGGGCAATCAACTGGGTGTTTTGCTCGGCCAAGGAACCAATCAGCGCGCTGGATTCCAGCATTTGCTGGTGCAACTCGGCCACCGATGTCTGCAATTGCGTCACCTGCGCCTGCAGCGCGGCCACCGGCTCAGGCACATCCACCAGCGTGCCGGTCACAGGCGCAGCAGCAGCAGGCGCTGTCGGCTTTTTGCCAACGGTATTCCACAGTTTTTTGGCGCCGCTGGCCACCTTGGGCGCGTTTTCAATCACATCGCCCCACGGCACCATTTTCAGAACAGACAGCCATCCAATTGCCATGCAGACACCTCATTGATCAGAACAGGCGCCAAGTATCACCCAGCAACACTTTCCCAGGTGCATCACCGCCCATCTGCCCTAGCCCGCGCAAACACCGAGGCCATGTGCTGGCTCGTGGACAATCTGCGCTGCACCATGCCCCACCACGCCACCCACACCTCTGCCATGCCGCCCAGCCTGATCGTGCTGTTGCTCTCTCTCTTGTTGGGCCTGCAACCGATCACCACCGATTTGTACCTGCCCGCACTGCCAGCACTCACCGCCGAGCTGGGTGCGTCCATGGCGCAGGCACAACTGACGCTGACGGCGCTGCTGCTGGCGTTTGGCGGCTCGCAGCTGGTGTGGGGGCCGCTGTCGGACCGGTATGGCCGCCGCCCCATTTTGCTGGTGGGCATGGTGGCTTATGTGCTGGCGTCACTGGCCAGCAGCCTGGCACCCGGCATGGGCTGGCTGATCATCTGGCGCACACTGCAGGGCGCGGCCATGGGCGCCGGGGTGATGTGCGCCCGCGCCATCGTGCGCGATCTGTATTCACCTGTTCAGGGCGCCCGCGTGATGAGCAAAGGCCTGAGCGGGCTGGGTGTGATTGCCTGCCTGAGCGCGCCGCTGGGCGGTCTGGTGTCTGACCTGCTGAACTGGCGCTACGCCCTGCTGATGCTGAACGTGTTTTCTGCCGTGACGCTGGCGGTGCTGGCGCTGCGCTTTGAAGAAACCGTGCCGCGGAAAAATCCGAACGCCCTGCAGCTCGGTACCCTGATGGCCACCTGGCGGCAGATTCTGGGCAACCGCACGTTTCAGGCGTTTTCCGCGCTGACGGCTTGCTCTTACAGCGGCCTGTTCACCTTTCTGGCGGCGTCATCCTTTGTGTTTATCGGCGTCCTGGGCTTGAGCAAAACGCAGTATGGGTTGGTGATGTTTGTGAACTCGCTGGCCTACATTGGCGGCACGTTCATCTGCCGCCACTGGCTGCCGCAATTTGGTGTGCGCCGCGCGGTGGCTATGGCGGGCGGGTTGTCGCTCACCGGCGGCACGCTGATGGCGGTGCTCACCCTCATGGGCTGGGTCAATGTCTGGAGCATCATGCTGCCGCAACTGATCTTCATGATCGGTCACGGCATTCACCAGCCCTGCGGCCAGAGTGGTGCGGTGGGGCCATTCCCGCAGGCGGCGGGCGCGGCCTCGGCGGTGAATGGGTTCCTGATGATGGTGTGTGCCTTTGCCTGGGGCGGTTGGCTGGGCACCCACATGGACGGCACCGTGCTGCCGCTGACGCTGGGCGTGTGGTTCTGGAGCGGGTTGATTGCGCTGTCAGCCTGGACGCTGGTACACAAGCACGGCTGAGGCGGCCATCAGAATTCCCAAGGCGCCATCAGTTATTGCCAACGACTGCCCAACTAAAACTTTTGCGACGACGGGTCCTGCGGCGTGAGGTTGTGACGCTCGCACAATAATCTGACGACATGTTCGGCGAAACCGCGGATGTTTTCTGCCTCTGCGGGGCCGAGCGCCGTCCGGCCGGGTCTTGCTTCCTGGGTTGCCTTCTGAGGAGGGTCGCCGCGCCCCCCCACTTGATCACCAACGACACCCGAAGTGATTTGATTGTCCATGATGTATTTCGGTGTTTCCATTCAGACTGCGATTGAAGTGACTCAGACAAGTGCTTTTGGATGAGACAGACGCGGTCCAACATTCATGCCTGTCTCAAAAAACAGCCGGTTTAAGGCCTGAGGTCAATGATGCCTACAGGTGACACCCGAGACAATCGGGCAGTTCTGAAACTGACTAAGGAAATCCCTATGGGCGATAGGGTCTCACCAATTAGCTTACCAATCCGCGCTGCATGGCATAGCGCACAAGTTCTGCCAGGCTGGTGATGTTGAGCTTTTCCATCAACTTGGCCTTGTGGGTGCTGATGGTCTTGTTGCTGACGCAAAGTTGCGCCGCAATGTCGTTGACACTGCTGCCGGCCACCAGCAGGTTAAACACCTGCATCTCCCGGTCTGTCAGCGAAAAATGGGGCGCACTTTGGGGGTCGGGCGTCACTTCAAACACCATTTGCTCGGCCATGCCGGGCATGATGAACTTTTTGCCCGCTGCCACGGTGCGAATGGCCGGCAACAAAATGTTCAGGTCACAGTCTTTGGTGATGTAACCCGACGCCCCGGCTTTCAGGGCGCGCATGGCCACTGCGGGCTCGTTGTGCATGCTCAGCACCAGCAGCGGCAGGCCGGGCCACGAGACCCGGATGCGCTCAATCAATTCCGAGCCGCTGATGCCCGGCATGTCCAGGTCCATCAGCAACACGTCGGGCACCGATCGCGACAGAATCTCCAGCAGCTCGCTGCCGTTGGAGGCCTCGCCCACCACGTCAAAATCGTCCACCTGCTGAAAAATCTGCTTGAGCCCGCTGCGCACGATGGCATGGTCGTCGGTGATCAGGATCTGGATCATGCGCTGACCGCCTCCGACGGCGTGGTTTTGGGAATGGTCAAGCGAACGGTGGTGCCTTGTGCGGCACTGCTTTCGATGTCCAAGACGCCGCCCAGCGCAATGGCGCGCTCTCGCATGCCCAGCAGGCCGAACGATTTCAGCTCGCGGGCTTTTTCCACATCAAAGCCAATGCCGTTGTCATGAATTTCAACCACCAGTTCGTCCGTCACATCCAGCGTCACACCCACTTTGCTGGCTTTGGCGTGCCGGACGGTATTGGTCATGGACTCCTGGACGATGCGGTACACCACGATGGAGCGGGTCTCGTCCATGGCGATATCGAATGACGGCAAATCCAGATCAAACGTCAACCCGGCGCTTTTTGAAAACTCGTTGCAAAGCGATTCGAGCGCATGTTTGAGCCCCATGTCCAGCGCGGCAGGCCGCAGGAACAGCACCACATCGCGCACATTGCCAATGCCCCGGTCCAGCAAAGCCTTCATGTCGGCCACCACCTTGGGCAACGCGGGGTCCAGCGAACAAAAGCGCATCTCCATCAGCAGCAGGCTCATGCGCAGGCCGGTCAGCACCTGGCCCAGTTCGTCGTGGATCTCGCGCGCCACGCTTTTGCGCTCGCGCTCGCGGTTCAGTTCATTCTGGACCACCAGCTCGCGCAAGCGCTGGCGTGACACGCCGAGCTGAACTTCGGCACGGTGGATGGCCAACTCTTCCTCGGCCAGGATGCGTTCGGTGATGTCGATCAACATGCCGATGATCTCCTCGCCACCCGCCCTGAGCAGCCCGGCATGGAACGCATACCAGCCACATTCACCGTCCTTGCGCATCAGCTGCAATTCGGTGCGGAAGGTCTCGCCTTGCCGGATCACGGCATACACCTGCTCGCCCAGTTCGGCGAAGGCGGCGTCGTTGGGGTAACACTGGCGAATTTGCTGCCCGTTGAGCTCGCCTTCGGCATACCCCAGCATGCGGTTGAAGGCATGGTTGGACCAGAGAATTCTGCGGTCGAGAATTTTCACGATGCCGACCAGATCGCTGCTGAGAATGGAGGCCTGTTCTTCCAGCAGACGCGCGACCTGAATTTCGGCCAGCTTGCGTGAGGTGATGTCGTCGTGCGCCACCACCACGCCTTGCCCCGAGCCGATCAGCGGGTACACGTTCATGCGAAACCAGCGCTCCTTGTTGGCGGCATCGCCCCGGTAGTCCAGCGTGAAGTTGTCCAGCTCCTTGTTCAACACCGCCTCGATGCCGGCCCAGGCCGCCACCGCGTCGTCACCACTGGGGCGCCCCTCGGCAGCCGCACTCACATCCCGGTAACTCACCCCCAGCGAGGCACGCTCCATATCGGGTTCCTGGGCAAAGCGGTTCCAGGCTTCATTGACGGTGGAAATCACGCCTTTGTGATCGAGCACGGCAATGTGCGCGGGGATCGAATTCAGAATCGTCTGTGTGAAAGCATCACGCTCGCGCAACAACTCAATTTCGATCAACGACCCCAGCTCGGACGCCGAAGCCAGTTCCTCCGCAATCCACGGCAGGCTGGTGCCGCTGACCGTGGTCAGGTACAGGGCAAACGATTGCCGTGGCGACAAGCGGCCACTGGCATCGGCCACATGGGCTTTTTCCGGGTTGCCGCTCCAGCGCACCGTGTGGATTTGCTCCAGCCGAAACCAGAACATGCCGATTTCAGGCTTGCCAGGAACAGACACAAACAGCGCCCCGGCCACATCGCCATCGACTTGCTCCACCTGCAGATCCTTCTGGATCGAATGGGTGGAATAGAGCGCCGGGTTGCCGGGCTGTTCGCGGCGGCGCTGCTGGATTTGCTTGATCTGCTGGATGTTCGGGGTGCGCCCGATGACCTGAATGTCATCGTCAATCTGCAGCGCAAAACCGTCGGCGTTCACCACGGCCAGCAGCTCGCTGGAACGCCCCTGGCGCATCAGGATTCGGAAGTCAATCTGCCGGATCAGCTCCACCAGACGCCGCCGCCGCATCACCAGGTCAAGTTCCAGCTCCCGGCGCTGGCGAATCAATCTGCCTTGGATCAAGGACGCCAGGTCTTCGCAAAACCAGCCCAGGGTATCGCGCTCTGGTGCTGAAAAATACATGGGGCCATTCTTGTGCTGGCATGACAACAAGCCCCACAACACGCCCTCCACGACCAAGGAGCCGACCAGGGTGCTGCTGACGCCCATGTTCTCCAGATACTCAATGTGGATCGGTGACACGCTGCGCAAGCTGGAGCGACCCAGATCAATCGCCCGCCCGTCGCCGCGGGCGATCAGGGCTGAGGGCTGGTACGCGGCATCTGAAATCTGCCGTATTCGGCTGGACTTGAACAACTCGCGCGCCTGTGCCGGGATGTCAGAGGCCGGAAAGTGCAACCCGAGGTAGGGCTCAATGTTGTCGACACAGGCCTCGGCAATGACCTCGCCGTTCCAGTCTTTGTCGAACTGGTAGATCATGACCCGATCAAACCCGGTGATGTCCCGAACCAGGTTCGCCGCCGTGTGGATGATCTGCGTCAGGTCGGACAGGGTTCGCAAGTGGGCAATCGCCTGGCGGCACTGGTAGTGCATTTGCTCGGGCACGCTACCGTCGCGGGGAGGCTCCATGTCGATCAGCCACTGGCCGCTGGTATTGCGGTGCGAGCGGGCCGTCCAGGCTTGCCCATTGATCGGCAGGGGGACCAGCGGCCAAAGCGCGTCGCCTTGGTCGGTCAGAAGCGCCGCCACAGCCGGGGCGGCGAGAAACTCGGTAACCGGTTGGCCCAGCATGGCCGCAGGCGATGTGCCCAGAATCGACTGGCAGGACTCACTGGCGGCTTCCACCCGCCCGCTCCGCGCGTCCAGCACCAGCAAGGCGCCATGCGGCTGAACCGCGCCCGGAAACCGGATCGGCTCGTCCTCACAATTGAAAATATCAACGCTACTCATGCGGGCTCACAGACAGACACATCAGCACCCAGCTGCTTCAGGCAGGCATCCAGGTGGCACGTGATGGCATCAAACACGCCGATGGCGGTGACCACTGCGGTGTCCAGCACCTCGGGCGTGGCCTGCTCGTCGGCAAACTGCAGGAACTCCGCCCATTTTTGCGCTGCCGTGCTGCCGTAGACGCTGAAATGAGCGGTCGGCAAGGGCGCAATCGGCAAGGCTTGCAGCAGCCGCGCAATCATCAGGCCGCCTTGCGTGGCGCCTTCCATCACATACAGCACGCCGATCAGGCCGCCGACGTTCTGCGGCACCGGGAAATCTGCGGCCAAGCCCAGGGGCTGGCGCCCCAGTGCGGCCAGGTCAGCCTCCAGCGCCCAGACCTTGAGGCGGGCCTGATAGTCAAAAGGCTGCGGATGCTGGGCCAGAAACGCCAGAATGCCAACTTCGGCGGCTTGCCCAATGCCATGCAGGGCCGCCAAAGCGTTGCCATATTGCGCCAGCGTCAAGTCCGGGCGCAACAACGGCGCCAGCAGCGGGTGATGGTCGAGCACGTGATGCGGCCGCTTCGTCGCCTGGCGAAGCTGACGATGCAGGGCGGAGTCAGAGGGAACAGGGGTCATGCCGGGTGGTCTCTTTTGTGGTTCCAACAACGTCTGGTTGTGTTGATCTTAGCGAGGTGACGCAAGCAGATGCTGGGCTTGTCAAAACTGAGGGCATCCCACCAACGGACTGGCGCGTGATCAAGCACCGGCCAGGTCCATCACCCACCCTGGCTACAGCGTCAACACCGTGCAGCCGGTGGTCTTGCGCGCCTCCAGGTCACGGTGCGCCTGCTGCACGTCTTCCAACCGGTAACGCTGGTCGATGTGGATCTTGACCTGGCCGCTGGTCACGGCGGCAAACAGATCATCCGCCATCAACTGGGTGGCCTCACGGGTGGCGATGTGGGTGAACAGCGTTTGCCGCGTCACATACAGCGAGCCCTTGGGGCCGAGGATGCCGGGCGCAAAGGGCGCCACCGGGCCGGAAGCGTTGCCAAAACTGGCCATCAGGCCAAAGGGGGCCAGGCAGTCCAGCGACTTGTCCCAGGTGTCCTTGCCCACCGAGTCGTAAACCACCTTGACACCCTGGCCAGCGGTAATCTCCTTGACCCGCACGAGGAAGTCTTCTTTCGCGTAATTGATCGCAAACTCAGCGCCATTGGCCAGCGCCAGCGCACATTTCGACTCGGAGCCCGCGGTGCCGATCAGGCGCAGCCCCATGGCCTTGGCCCATTGGCAGGCGATCAGGCCCACCCCACCGGCTGCGGCATGGAACAACACAAAATCACCCGGCTGCAGGCCGCCTTGGGGTTGGGTGCGTTTGAGCAGGTATTGCGCGGTGAGGCCCTTGAGCATCATCGCCGCGCCGGTCTCGAAAGAGATGGTATCGGGCAGCTGGCAGACGGTTTTGGCGGGCATCACGCGCAGATCGCAATAACTGCCGGGTGGCGTGCTGGCATAGGCGGCGCGGTCGCCCACCCGCAGATGCGTGACACCCTCCCCCACGGCCTCGACCACACCCGCTGCTTCCATGCCCACACGGGCGGGCATGGGCATCGGGTACAGGCCGGTGCGGTGGTAAACGTCGATGAAGTTCAGGCCCACCGCGTGGTGGCGGATGCGGATCTCACCCGGGCCGGGCTCGCCCACCGTCACCTGCACCAGTTTGAGTTGATCGGGGCCGCCGTGCTGGTCAATCTGGATGGCGCGTGAAGTGTGGCTGGTCATGCAAAGTCTCCGCAAGAAAGGAGCCGGGATATTGCCATGATTTCAGCGACAGCGTTTTTGCTGCGAGAATCGAATTTACTTCCCTTCAGTCGCATGTTCTGTTCCCCTTGCTTCCTGTTTTTTCGAGCTGCCCCAGCATCTGACGCGCTGGTGCGCGCGCCAAACGCATGAGCCAAGCCAGGGTGACGCCCTCGGCAGTTTTTCTGCTGACGCTGCCCCCCGTGCTGTGGGCCTGCAACGCGGTGCTGGGCCGGGTGATTGCCGACATGGCCTCGCCCATGACGCTGAACCTGGTGCGCTGGTGCATGGCGTTTGTGCTGCTGCTGCCGCTGGCCGCACCCGTGCTGCACCGCAGCAGCGCGCTGTGGCCCAACTGGCGGCGTTTCATGGCCTTGTCGCTGCTGAGCATTGGTGGCTACAACGCGCTGCTGTACCTGGCGCTGAACACCTCCACCCCCATCAACGTGACGCTGGTCGGCGCCAGCACGCCGGTGTGGATGCTGCTGATCGGGCGGCTGTTTTTTGCCAAGGCCATCAGCAGACGCCAGTGGCTGGGCGCTGCTTTGTCGATCAGCGGGGTGATGCTGGTGCTGAGCCGCGGACAACTCGACACCTTGCTGCAGGTGCGGCTGGTGCCCGGTGACTTTTACATCCTGCTGGCGTCTGCCGCCTGGGCCTATTACAGCTGGATGCTGGTGCACCCCACCTCGGAACCCAGCAGCCTGCGCACCAACTGGTCCGCGTTTTTGATGGCCCAGATTTCACTGGGTCTGATCTGGTCAGGGCTGTTTGCCGGGGCGGAATGGGCCCTGGGTTTTGGCCGGTTTGTACCCAGCTGGCAGCTGGCTGGCATTCTGCTATTTATCGCGATTGGCCCGGCCTTGCTGGCCTACCGGGCCTGGGGCGCCGGGGTGGCACGCACCGGGCCGTCAGTGGCGGGATTTTTCATCAACCTGACACCGCTGTTCACCGCCGTGCTATCCGGCCTGTTTCTGGGTGAGGTGCCGCACCTGTACCACGGGCTGGCGTTTGCGCTGATTGTGGGCGGGATCGTCGTGTCGTCACGGCGCTGAAACCGCCCCACGTGGCGGATGCCAGTTACTGGGCCTTGAACCCGCTGTCCTTGATGATGCGCGCCCAGGTTGTCGCGTAGGCCAGTTCCCGGCTGGCCAGTTGCGCCGAGGTCATGTAACCCACGGTCAGACCCATCGTGGTCAAACGCTCGCGAACGTCGGGCATCGCCACCACCTTGGCCACCGCGCCCGAGAGTTTCTCGATCACCGCGGGTGATGTGCCTTTGGGGGCGAAGATGCCGTAATACGGCACGTCTTCAAAACCAGCCAGACCCAGTTCAGCAAAGGTTGGCACCTCCGGCAAGGCGGCTTGGCGCACACCACCCAGCACCGCCACCACACGGATCTTGCCGGCCTTCTGGCTCTCGATGAAATCAGGCACCGAACCGACACCGGCGTTGATCTGGTTACCCAGCATGTCGGCCATCATCGGCGCGCTACCACGGTAGGGCGCGGCCTGCAAATCCAACTGGTACTTCTGGCCAATCACCTTGACCAGAAACTCGGGCACCGATGCCGGTGCGGGCACACCCACTGTGCCCAGCCCGGCGCCCTGCTTCTGCACAAAACTCACGTACTCGGCCATGCTTTTGGCCGGTGTGCCACCTGACACCGCCAGCGCGTTGACAAACGTGGCGAATCCGGCCACCGCGACAAAGTCTTTGTGCGGCTCGAAACCAGGGTTTTTGACCACCAGCGGCAAGATCGAGATGGTGTGGTCGTGTGACAAAAACAGCGTGTTGCCGTCGGGTGCGGCAGCTTTGAGCGCCTGGGCCGCGATCTGGCCACCGGCACCAGCCTTGTTGTCGACCACCACCGACACACCCAGCTGGTCTTTGAGCTTGTCAGCCAGGATGCGGGCGATGGCATCGGTACCGCCACCGGGCGGGAAACCGACCATCAGCTTGACCGGACCACTCTGCGCCTGCGCCAGCCCGGCGGCCAACAACGAGCTGACCACCAGCGCTTGTGTGAATTGACGAACCCGGCCAAGCAAACCATGCTGAAACATCTGCAACTCCTGAAAAAAAAACAAAAGAGGTACACCAACACCACAAGCAGGTTTCCTGCCAGCTGCGTGCCAATGCAGCGCCGTCAACGGTGGCGCATGAACACAAAAATTCCCAAGATCACCAGCAGCGTCCCCGCAGCCACCCAACCCGTGAACGGCTCACCCAGCACCAGCGCGCCCATCACAATGGTCGACATCGGGCCGACCATGCCGGTCTGTGCCGCCAGCGAGGCACCAATGCGCTCGATGGCCATCATCACCATCAGCACCGGTGCGGCGGTACACAGTGTGGCGTTGACGATGGACAGCCAGATCACCTCGGGCGCCACCACCGCTGCGCTCAAAGGCCGCAACAACACAAACTGCAGGATACACAGCCCGCACGCCACCAGCGTGGCCAGGCCCACCAGGCGCAGCGACCCCAGCCGCTTGACCAGCTCGCCGCTAAAGCTCAAATACAGCGCATAACTCACCGCGCTGCCAAACACCAGCGCCGCACCCAGCGCCGCGTTCGTGCCCGCCAAACTGATCTCGTGCCCAAACACCAGCAACACGCCGAGGTAACTGATGCCCATGCCCAGCGCCTGAAACCGTGTGATGTGGCGCTGGTACAGCACCAGCCCGAGGATCAGCACCAGCGTCGGGTTCAGATACAGGATCAGGCGTTCCAGCGACGCGCTGATGTAGGCCAGCCCGGCAAAGTCCAGAAAACTCGCCAGGTAGTAGCCACTAAAACCCAGCCCCAGCACGCCCAGCCAGTGGCGCCGGGTGAGCGCGGGTTGGCCCCGGCTGGACCACCAGGCCATCACCGCAAAAATGGGCAACGCAAACAACATGCGGTACATGATCAGCGTGACCGCATCAACCCCGTAGCGGTACGCCAGCTTCACGATGATTGCCTTGCCGCTGAAGGCAATCGCCCCCAGCGTGGCCAGCACCAGGCCACTGACCAGATTTTTATGTGCGACCTGCCCTTTAGGCATAAAGGACAAAAGCCGATGGTTTCGCTGTCATGGCGGACTCGATCCGCCATCCACGACGTCCGAAGGCATGGATGCCGGGTCGTCGCCCGGCATGACACTTCTGCTCATTCACGTCAGTCTTCCTCAAAAGCTTCTTCGCGCTGGCGCTTGATGGCGGGCAGCAATACCACCAGCAGCATGGCCGCAGCCGCCGCCAGCAGCACGGCAGACAAGGGCCGGGTCACCAGCACGCTCCAGTCACCGCGCGACAGCAGCAGCGCGCGGCGCAGGTTTTCTTCCATCATCGGGCCCAGAATGAAGCCCAGCAGCAGCGGCGCGGGCTCCAGCCCAAGCTTGATGAAGACATAACCGATGACGCCAAACAGCCCGACCATCCAGATGTCCCAGGTGTTGTTGTTGGTGCTGTAAACACCAATCGCGCAAAACAGCACGATCGCTGGAAACAGCCAGCGGTAGGGCACGCTCAGCAGCTTGATCCACAGCCCGATCAGCGGCAGGTTCAGCACCACCAGCATGGCGTTGCCAATCCACATCGACGCGATCAGACCCCAGAACAGCTCGGGGTTGCTGCTCATCACCTGCGGGCCGGGCTGGATGTTGTGGATGGTCATGGCGCCCACCATCAGCGCCATCACCGCATTGGGCGGGATGCCCAAGGTGAGCAGCGGGATGAACGAGGTTTGCGAGCCCGCGTTGTTGGCCGACTCGGGCGCGGCCACACCACGGATATTGCCTTCGCCAAACGGCACTTCGCCAGGATGCAATTGGGTCTTCTTCTCGACGCTGTAGGCGGCAAAGGCTGCCAGCAAGGCACCGCCACCCGGCAAAATGCCCAACACCGAGCCGATGCCGGTGCCGCGCAACACCGCCGGCAGCATGCGTTTAAAGTCTTCGCGGGTGGGCATCAGACCCTGCACCTTGGCGGTGAACACCTCCCGGTGCGCCACTTTCACCGACAAATTCGAGATGATCTCGGCGTAACCAAAAACGCCCATGGCAATCACGATGAAACCAATGCCGTCGGTCAGCTCCGGGATGTCAAAGGCAAAACGGGCCACGCCCGAATTCACATCGGTACCCACCAGGCCCAGCAGCAAACCCAGCACAATCATCGCCACCGCTTTCAGCAACGAGCCCGAGGCCAGCACCACCGCCCCAATCAGCCCCAGCACCATCAGCGAAAAATACTCGGCCGGGCCGAACTTGAACGCCACCTCGGTCAGCGGCGCCGCAAAGGCCGCCAGAATCAGCGTGCCGACACAGCCCGCAAAGAATGAGCCCAACCCGGCAGCAGCCAAGGCGGGCCCGGCGCGGCCCTTGCGCGCCATCTGGTAGCCGTCAATCACCGTCACCACCGAACTCGCTTCGCCCGGCAGATTCACCAAAATGGCCGTGGTGCTCCCCCCGTACTGCGCGCCGTAATAAATACCTGCCAGCATGATCAGCGCCGACACCGGTGGCAGCGCGTAGGTGGCGGGCAGCAGCATGGCAATGGTGGCGACCGGGCCAATGCCGGGCAACACCCCGATCAGCGTGCCCAGCAGGCAGCCGACAAAGGCGTACAGCAGGTTGATCGGGGTGGCAGCCACAGCAAACCCCATCGACAAATTGGTCAGCAGATCCATACTCGCCGCCTACCCTGCCCCAAACGCGGGCCACACGGCAAACTGCAAATTCAGCAGCAGCACAAAGGCCAGGTAGCAGCCCACCGCCAGCACGGTCGCCAGGAAAAGGCTTTCCTTCAGGCTGAACCGTTCACCGGCCATCCCTGCGACCACCGTCACGCCATAAATCGCCACCATGAAGCCCATGGCCGGCCAACCCATCGACGGCAGCCCGCCCAACAACACACCAAACAGCAGGTTGCCAGCCACGATGAAAAACAGCGGCTTCCAGGCCCAGGGCCCCATCACCTGGCGCAGCGCCGGATCCCGCCGGGCACCGAGTACGGCGATGATCAGCCCCAGCACCGCCAACAGCACCCCCAGCACCAGCGGAATATAACCCGGCCCCATGCGGGCGCTGGTGCCCACCGTGTAGCTGGTCGCGCCCCAGGCAAACGCCGAACCGACCGCAGCCAGCAACGCACCGGCGTAAACATCCTTGTCCTGTGGCGCCCGCATGCAATCCGTTCCAGTTGAGAGGTCAGTGCTCTGACGCCGGCGTGCTGGCCAGCACTTCTTCCAGCACCGTCAGGCCCTCGGCCACCCGCAAGGCGCCGGCCAGGCGCAGCGGACGCATGCCGTCGGTGATCGCCTGGCGCTTAAGGGCCGCGGCATCGGGCTCGCGGGTGATCTGCGCCTTGAAGGCCTCGGACACCACCAACAACTCGTACAGCCCCATGCGCCCGCGAAAACCGGTCATGCGGCAATCGACACAACCCACCGGCTTGAACGGTTTGTAGCTGCCGCTGAGCTGCCAGGGCTTGACCGCCTGCTCCAGCGTCTCACGCGAAGCTGCCGCGTCAGGCGCCTTGCACAGCGGGCATAAGGTGCGCACCAGCCGCTGCGCCAGCACGCCCAGCAGCGTGGCGTTGATCAGATAGGCGGGCACGCCAAGTTCCATCATCCGGGTGATGGCGCTGGGCGCGTCATTGGTATGCAGGGTGCTGAACACCAAGTGCCCGGTCAGCGCCGCCTGCACTGCCATCTCGGCGGTGGCCTGGTCGCGGATTTCACCGACCATGATGATGTCGGGGTCTTGCCGCATCAGGGCGCGCAGGCCTTCGGGGAAGCCAAAGTCCAGCTGCGTCTGCACCTGGGTCTGGTTGAAAGACGCCTCGATCATCTCGATCGGGTCTTCCACCGTGCTCACGTTCACCTCTTCGGTGGCCACCCGCTTCAGAGTGGAATACAGCGTGGTGGTTTTGCCCGAACCGGTGGGACCGGTCACCAAAATGATGCCGTTGGGGCGCTTGACCAGTGCCTCCCAGCGCTCGGCGTCGTGTTTGGAAAAACCCAGCGCGTCCAGCTCCTTGACCGTGGTTTCGGGGTCAAAAATCCGCATCACCATCTTTTCGCCAAAGGCGGTCGGCAGGGTCGAAATCCGCATCTCGACCTCGGCGCCGCCTGGGTTGCGCGTCTTGATACGGCCATCCTGCGGGCGGCGCTTTTCCACCACGTCCATGCGGCTGAGCAGCTTGATGCGCGCGGTCATGGCGGTGAGCACGCCCATCGGCATCTGGTAGACCGGGTGCAACACGCCGTCGATCCGGAAGCGGATCACACCCTGCTCGCGCCGCGGCTCCAGGTGGATGTCGCTGGCGCGCTGGTCAAACGCGTATTGCCACAACCAGTCCACCACCTGCACCACACTCTGGTCGTTGGCATCGAGCTGTTTGTTGGTTTTGCCAAGTTCCACCAGTTGCTCAAAACTGGAGCCTGCGTTGCTGCCCGCCTTGGCCGCTGCCCGCACCGACTTGGCCAGCGCAAAAAACTCCACCGTGTAGCGGTGGATGTCCTGCGGATTCGCCACCACGCGGCGCACGCTGCGGCGCGACTGGCGTTCCACCTCGCCGACCCAGTCCATCAAGTACGGCTCCGCCGTGGCGACCACAATCTCATGGGTCGTGACCTGCACCGGCAGAATCTTGTGCCGCTCGGCGTAGGCCGGGCTCATGGTGTCAGCCACCTTGCCCACATCCACCTTGAGCGGGTCAATGCGCAAATACGCCAGCTTCACATGCCCGGCCAGCCATTGGGTCAGCAACTCCAGGTCCATCGGTTTGTCATCCACCGCCCGGCGCACCGCCACACTGGCCAGGCGCAACAGCGGGTGCTGCGCGCTCTCAGCCTGCGCACAGCGGGTGTGGATGCGCTGCGCCTCTTGGGCGGTGATGGTGCCGTCCGCGCGCATCCACTGCACCAGACTGCGCCAGTCCAGCGGGCCGGTGTGGGGCTCGGTGCGGTGTTTGGTGGGTGTCGCGGGCGTCATGGCAGCATCGGTTTGAAGACCCGCACCCATTTGGTGGCGGGCAAGCCCCAGCGGGCCTCAATCTGGTCAGCCCGCGCCATCAACACCTCGCGCCGGGGGCGGCTGGGCGTGTGCTGGGCCAGCACCACCGTGTTGCCCTCACGGGTGGGTTTGAAGGCCCAGATGGCTTCCTTGCCAAAGGCTGCCGACATTTTTTCAACGCTGCGCTCAAAGCTCGACGCGCGGCCAAACAGGTTCACCGTCATGCAGCCACCAGGGGTCAACAGACGACGGCAATGGTTGTAAAACGGCAGGCTGTCGAGCACGGGTGCGGCGGCTTCGCGGTCATAAAGATCCACTTGCAATGCATCCACCGTGCCCCACCAGGTGGGGTTGAGGATTTCCTGCGCCGCATCGGCCAGCACCACGCGCATCGTCGTGTTGTCAGCAGGCAGCTTGAAATGGCTGCGGCACATCGCCAGCACCTGCGGGTTGAGTTCAATGGCCGTGGTCTGGATCCGCAACTCTTTGGCACAGAACTTGGTGAGTGAACCGGCACCCAGGCCGAGTTGCATCGCCTGGCAGTCTTTCACCGAATCGGGCTCGACAAACAGCAGCCAGGCCATCATGCGCTGCACATACTCATGCACCAGACCGATGCTGTCTTCCAGGTACATCGATCCCTGAATCCACTCGCTGCCCAGATGCAGATGCCGAATGGTGTCGTCGTCGGAAAAATTGACTTCCGGAAGGTGGGGGCTGCGTTTTTTCAAGATGGCCAATTATCCCCAATCGCCCAACCGGCTTGCCAACCTGGGCCGGCCCCCGCGTTGACAGCGTCTAAGATGCAGCCCTTTGACAAGAAAGGGCCCCTTGATGAAGCTTGAAACCCTGGCCGTGCACGCAGGCTACACCCCCGACCCGACCACCCGCGCCGCGGCCGTGCCGATTTACCAGACGGTGGCTTACGCCTTTGACGACACCCAGCACGGCGCCGACCTGTTTGACCTGAAGGTGGCCGGCAACATCTACAGCCGCATCATGAACCCTACCTGCGGCGTGCTTGAGGCCCGTGTGGCTGCCTTGGAGGGCGGCGTGGGGGCACTGGCGGTGGCCTCGGGCATGTCAGCCATCAGTTACGCGATCCAGACCATCGCCGAAGCCGGAGACAACATCGTGTCGGCCTCCACCTTGTACGGCGGCACCTACAACCTGTTTGCGCATACCTTTCCGCAAATCGGCCTTCAGGTGCGTTTTGCCGACTACCGCGACCCGGCCTCGTTTGCCGCGCTGATTGATGACCGGACCAAGGCCATTTATTGCGAGTCCATCGGCAACCCGCTGGGCAATGTCACCGATCTGGCGGCCTTGGCCGAGGTAGCGCATGCCCACGGCATCCCGCTGATTGTCGACAACACGGTGCCCAGTCCGGCCCTGTGCCGCCCGTTCGAACACGGTGCCGACATCGTGGTGCACTCGGTCACCAAGTACCTGGGTGGCCACGGCACCACCATTGGCGGCGTGATTGTGGACTCCGGCAAGTTCCCCTGGGCACAACACGCCAAACGCTTCAAGCGCCTGAACGAGCCGGATGTGAGCTACCACGGCGTGGTCTACACCGAAGCCTTTGGCCCGGCCGCCTACATTGGCCGGGCCCGGGTGGTGCCACTGCGCAACATGGGCGCAGCCCTCAGCGCCACAGCAGCCTTCCAACTCTTGCAAGGTATCGAAACCCTGGCCTTGCGCATGGACCGCATCTGCGACAACGCTTCGAGCGTCGCCAGCTACCTGCAAGCGCACGACAAGGTGAGCTGGGTCAACTACGCCGGCCTGGCCGACCACCCGGACCACGCGCTGGTTCAAAAATACATGGGCGGGCGCGCCTCGGGCATCATCAGCTTTGGCCTGAAAGCAGCCGACAGTCTGGAAGCTGGCGCACGTTTCCAGGACGCCTTGCAGCTGTTTACCCGGCTGGTGAATATTGGCGACGCCAAGTCGCTGGCCTGCCACCCCGCCTCCACCACACACCGCCAGCTCAACGCTGAGGAACAGGCCAAAGCCGGTGTCAAACCCGACATGGTGCGCTTGTCATTGGGCATCGAACACATCGACGACCTGACAGCCGACCTGGAGCAAGCCCTGGCCGCTGTCTGACGGCTGTCACAACAACGTCGAAAGAGCAGACGCGGCGTTACACAGCGCCCGTCTGCCGGGCGGCGCGCTCGCCGACAAAGCCAAAGGCAAAGTCCAGCGCGTCCTGCAACGAGTTCTCCATGGCGTGACGTTCTGACTCGGTCAGGTAAAACATCATGTCCACATCATGGCGCAGGTAGCGCGCGGGCAGACGATTGAGCGCCACA
Source organism: Rhodoferax sp. U2-2l (assembly GCF_020594515.1). Taxonomy (GTDB): domain Bacteria; phylum Pseudomonadota; class Gammaproteobacteria; order Burkholderiales; family Burkholderiaceae_C; genus Rhodoferax. The sequence continues at coordinate 54,184 of NZ_JAJCTH010000013.1, read as the reverse complement.
CAGGCCACATCGGCCAGCATATCGGCACTGTACGCAGGGTACGAGCCGGACATTTTGGCCACCGCCTCAAACACAACCCGCTCAAAATAGTTGTGAACCTGTTCAAAGTTGATGATCATAAATAGGGTGTTGAAAGGTGGTTGACCCATCCAGGCTAGCCCGCTTGGGACCCGGACCATGCGGGTGACATTGCTTTTCAACTGTACATGAATTTTGCCGGGCCAACTGATGCTCGCAAGCTACAAAACATGTAGCAATTTGCCAATTTGCGATATAGTGACGGTCTTTGAGGCCGATGCGGCGGGTCGTCTTGTGGGATCGCGGACTCAACCACGCTGACACATTCGGCAGGAATTCAATGCCTTAAGGAGAAGCACCATGAGTACAAAAGAAAATGCCACTGGCCAGCTGCTGAGTTTGCTTGAGTCACGGTATGCGATCCGCGTGCTGTGGGCGCTCAAGGACGGTCACCCCCAAACCTTCCGTTTGTTGCAGGACAGTGTTGGTGGCATCACCCCCAACACCTTGAACACCCGCATCAAGGAAATGCGCGAAGCCGGTCTGATGGACCATGGCAGCAGTGGCTACCTGGTGACACCACTCGGTGCGGACCTGCTCAAGCGCATGGGTGACCTGTCAGCCTTCGCCACCAAATGGGTGGCCGCTCAGGCCAAGAAACAAGCCTGACCCCCTGCGTTCTATCCCTTTCATCCTCTTATATTGACCCAACTCCCATGATCACTACCCCCTCAGGACTCCAATACGAAGACAACACGGTCGGCATCGGCGATGTCGCCACCGAAGGCCAACGTGTCACGGTGCACTACACCGGCTGGCTGTTCATGGACGGCGTGCAAGGTGCCAAATTTGACTCCAGCAAGGACCGGGGGACACCTTTCGTCTTCAACCTGGGCGCAGGCGCTGTCATCCGCGGCTGGGACGAAGGTGTGGCCGGCATGCAGATCGGTGGCACCCGCACACTGATCATCCCCCCCGGCCTGGGTTATGGCGCCCGCGGTGCCGGTGGCGTGATTCCCCCTCAGGCCACGCTCAAATTTGTTGTGGAGCTGCTAAAGCTGTCCTGACCGACTGGATTCGCTATGGCTCGGGCACCTGTCGCAGGTGCCCGTTTCGTTTGTGTCAGTCCCGCCATCTTTCTGCCCGGCCCAGGCAACCCGAAAAATTTTTTGCGTGTTGCTCTTGAAAAGAGGCGCATCGCCGCCAACTCACAACATCGTTATTTCAAAACCCGCCTCACCGCATGTCTGACGCAACACCCCAACCTACCCCTGCGGACACGTCCGCCACCCCGGCTCCTGCCGTTGATTCACAAGCAAGCCAGGACACCGCCGCGGCCATGGCCAATTACGAGTCCGAGGCCCTGGCCAAATGCCAGGCTGAGCTGACCGAATTACAAGCCAAGAGCGCCGAACTGGCTGACCAGTACCTGCGCGCCAAGGCGGACGTGGAAAACGCCCGCCGCCGTGCTGAGGACGAAGTTTCCAAAGCGCGCAAGTTCGCCCTGGAAGGATTTGCCGACAGCCTGCTGCCCGTGGTGGACAGCCTGGAAGCCGGTCTGGCCATCAAGGACGCCAAGGTAGAACAAATCCGCGAAGGCTCACAAGCCACCCTGCGCCAACTGCTGGCTGCGCTGGAACGCAACAAGGTCATCGTGGTCGACCCGGCGATCGGCGCCAAGTTTGACCCGCACCAACACCAGGCCATCAGCGTGGTGCCTTCCGAGCAGGAAGCCAACACCGTGGTCACCGTGCTGCAAAAAGGTTACCTGATCTCGGAGCGCGTTTTGCGCCCGGCACTGGTGACCGTGGCAGCCGCCAAATAAACCAATTTTCCAGCTTGAAATCTTTCAGGCTGTCTTCAAGTTACCAACATCTGACTATTTAGGAGTTCACCATGGGAAGAATCATCGGGATCGATCTGGGCACCACCAACAGCTGCGTCGCCATCATGGAAGGCAACACACCCAAAGTGATTGAAAACGCCGAAGGCGCGCGCACCACACCGTCCATCATTGCTTACCAGGAAGACGGCGAAGTGCTGGTCGGCGCCTCGGCCAAGCGCCAGGCGGTGACCAACCCGAAGAACACGCTGTACGCCGTCAAACGCTTGATTGGCCGCAAGTTCTCTGAGAAAGAAGTGCAAAAAGACATCGACCTGATGCCCTACACCATTGCGGCCGCCGACAACGGTGACGCCTGGGTGGAAGTGCGTGGCAACCGCCTGGCACCGCAGCAGATCAGCGCCGACGTTCTGCGCAAGATGAAAAAAACCGCCGAAGACTACCTGGGTGAAGCGGTGACTGAAGCGGTGATCACCGTGCCGGCTTACTTCAACGACGCCCAGCGCCAAGCCACCAAAGACGCCGGGCGCATTGCCGGCCTGGAAGTCAAGCGCATCATCAACGAGCCGACAGCTGCCGCGCTGGCTTACGGCATGGACAAAAACGAAAAGGGCGACCGCAAAATTGCCGTGTATGACCTCGGCGGCGGTACGTTTGACGTGTCCATCATCGAAATCGCGGACGTTGACGGCGAAAAGCAGTTTGAAGTGCTCTCCACCAACGGCGACACCTTCCTGGGTGGCGAAGACTTCGACCAACGCATCATTGACTACATCATTGCCGAGTTCAAGAAAGAACAAGGCGTGGACCTGGGCAAGGACGTGCTGGCCCTGCAGCGCCTGAAAGAAGCCGCTGAAAAGGCCAAGATCGAACTCTCCAGCAGCGCCCAGACCGACATCAACCTGCCGTATGTGACGGCTGATGCCTCTGGCCCGAAGCACCTGAACGTCAAGCTGACCCGCGCCAAGCTGGAATCGCTGGTGGAAGAGTTGGTCGAACGCACCATTGCCCCCTGCCGCACCGCCATGAAAGACGCTGGCGTGAGTGCCAGCGACATCCATGACGTGATTTTGGTCGGCGGCATGACCCGCATGCCCAAGGTGCAGGAAAAGGTCAAGGAGCTGTTTGGCAAAGAGCCACGCAAAGACGTGAACCCCGACGAAGCCGTGGCCGTGGGTGCTGCCATTCAGGGCCAGGTGTTGTCGGGTGACCGTACCGACGTGCTGTTGCTGGACGTGACACCTTTGAGCCTGGGTATTGAAACCCTGGGCGGTGTCATGACCAAGATGATCACCAAAAACACCACCATTCCGACCAAGTTTGCGCAAACCTTCTCGACCGCTGACGACAACCAACCCGCGGTGACCATCAAGGTGTTCCAAGGCGAACGCGAAATTGCCGCTGGCAACAAGTTGCTGGGTGAGTTCAATCTGGAAGGCATTCCGCCCTCACCGCGTGGCTTGCCGCAGATTGAAGTGTCGTTTGACATCGACGCCAACGGCATCCTGCATGTGGGCGCCAAGGACAAGGGCACCGGCAAGGAAAACAAGATCACCATCAAGGCCAACTCCGGCCTGTCTGAAGCCGAGATTCAGCAGATGGTGAAAGACGCCGAGCTCAACGCCGCAGACGACAAGAAAAAGCTCGAACTGGTGCAAGCCCGCAACACGGCTGAAGCCAGCATGCACAGCGTGAAGAAGAGTCTGACCGAGTACGGCGACAAGATCGACGCGTCTGAAAAAGAGAAGATCGAAGCCGCCATGAAAGAGCTGGAAGACGCGCTCAAAGGCGACAACAAGGCATCCATTGAAGAAAAGAGCACGGCCCTGATGACGGTGAGCCAGAAGCTCGGCGAAAAGATGTACGCCGACATGCAGGCCAAGGAAGCGGCAGCGGCCCAGCCTGAAGCGGCGGCTGGCCAATCCGCCGGTCCGCAAGGCGGCAGTGCTGCGCAAGACGACAATGTGGTCGATGCAGAAGTGAAAGAAGTCAAGAAGCCCTAAGCGCTTGAGCCTTTCCACTCCTTTTTGCAAAGGCAACACGCGCCGCGTTGATCACCGCAAGGGTTCAACGCGGCGTTTGTATTGAAACCAGGCACGAGTAGACCATGTCAAAACGAGATTACTACGAGGTTCTGGGCGTTCCCAAAAACGCTTCGGATGAAGAGATCAAAAAAGCCTATCGCAAACACGCGATGAAGCACCACCCTGACCGTAACCAGGGTGACTCTGCCAAAGTGGCCGAGGAAAAATTCAAGGAATCCAAAGAAGCCTACGAAATGCTGTCGGACCCGCAAAAACGTGCGGCTTACGACCAGCACGGTTTTGCCGGGGTGGACCCGAACATGCGCGGCGGCCCAGGCGGCGCCGAAGCCTACGGCGGTTTCGCCGAGGCGTTTGGTGACATTTTTGGTGACATGTTTGGCCAGCAACGCGGTGGGCGCGCCGGTGGTGGCCGCCAGGTCTACCGTGGCAGCGACCTGAGCTACGCCATGGAGGTCACGCTGGAAGAGGCCGCCAAAGGCAAAGACGCGCAGATTCGCATTCCCAGCTGGGACAACTGTGACAGCTGCCACGGCAGCGGGGCCAAGCCCGGCACCCAGGTCAAATCGTGTGGCACTTGCAGCGGCACCGGGTCGGTACAGATGCGCCAGGGCTTCTTCAGCGTGCAGCAAACCTGCCCGACCTGTCGCGGCACCGGCAAGGTCATCCCCGAGCCGTGCCCGGCCTGCCACGGCCAAGGCAAGATCAAGAAGCAAAAAACCCTGGAGGTCAAAATCCCGGCCGGTATCGACGGCGGCATGCGCATTCGCAGTGCCGGCAATGGCGAACCTGGCACCAACGGCGGCCCACCCGGTGACCTGTACATCGAGATTCGCCTCAAGAAACACGATATTTTCGAGCGCGACGGCGACGATTTGCACTGCTCGGTGCCGATCAGCATCGTGACCGCCACGCTGGGTGGCGAAATTGATGTGCCGACCCTGGCTGGCAAGGCCGCCATCGACATCCCCGAAGGCACCCAGACTGGCAAACAGTTCCGTCTGCGCGGCAAGGGCATCAAGGGCGTGCGCTCCAGTTACCCGGGTGATTTGTATTGCCACATCATGATCGAAACACCGGTCAAGCTGACCGAGCACCAGCGCAAGCTGCTGCGCGAACTCGACGAGTCGCTGAAAAAAGGCGGCAGCAAACACTCTCCCAGCGGGGACAGCTGGACGGACCGGTTGAAGAGTTTTTTTAGCTGAACGGTAAGGCCCCCACGGTTGCCCACTGCGTGTGGCGCCCTGCCCCCGGAGGGGGCCGCGTTTTGCCTTGGGGCGGCCCGGCGGCAAAACAATGCCCCCGCGCTTGATTTAGGGGCTATCCAAGTGATGCCATCAGGTTTATAAAGAACCTGGTGGCATTTTCTTTTTGGGAGCTTTGCAATGAGCGTCAACATCACTTTTCTGGGCGGCGCAGGCACCGTGACCGGGTCCAAATACCTGGTGCGCCATGACGGCAAATGTCTGCTGGTGGACTGCGGGCTGTTTCAGGGCTACAAACAATTGCGCCTGCGCAACTGGGCGCCGTTGCCGGTGGCACCCGACCAGATTGACGCGGTGCTGCTGACCCACGCGCATCTGGACCACAGCGGTTACTTGCCGCTGCTGGTGAAAGAAGGGTTTGTCGGGCCTATTTTCGCCACCCCTGGCACGCGGGATCTGTGCAAGATCTTGCTGCCCGACAGCGGTCACATCCAAGAAGAAGACGCCGAGTTTGCCAACCGGCACAAGCTCTCCAAACACGAGATCGCCCTGCCCCTGTACACCCGGCAAGACGCGCTGGACGCCCTGCCCCACATCAAGACCCATGAGTTTGGCAAGGCCTTTCACCCGATGCCGGGCTGGAAAGCGACGTTTTCACCGGCAGGCCATATTCTGGGCGCGGCCAGCCTGCTGCTGGAGGTCGCCGGGCGGCGGATTTTGTTCTCGGGCGATTTGGGCCGCCCGGATGACCTGATCATGAGCCCGCCGGACGATGCGCCGCAGGCCGACACGGTGCTGATCGAGTCCACCTACGGCGACCGCACCCACCCGGTCGAGGACGTGCTGGCCGAACTGGCCCCGGCGCTGCAGCGTGTCGCCAAACGCGGCGGCGTGGCGGTGGTGCCCGTTTTTGCGGTGGGCCGCGCGCAGGCTTTGTTGCATGCCATCCATTTGCTCAAACTCAAAGGCGATTTGCCAAGCTCGCTGCCGGTGTTTCTGGACAGCCCGATGGCCGTGCACACCACCCATTTGTTTGAAGCCCACCTGGGTGAACACCGCCTGAGCCACCAGGACGCACGGGCGTTGACCCGCAGCGCCACCATGATCAACAGCACCGACGAGTCACGCGCGTTGGCCAGCCGCCACGGACCCATGGTGATCCTCTCAGCCAGCGGCATGGCCACTGGTGGACGCGTCTTGCACCACCTTGCGCATTACGCAGGCAACCACCGCAACATGATCATCCTGACCGGCTACCAGGCACCGGGCACCCGTGGCGCCAGCTTTGCCAGCGGGGCCAAGACCGTGCGCATCCACGGCCGGGATGTGGAGGTCAACGCCGAAGTGGTGCAACTGCAATCAGCGTCAGCCCACGCAGATGCCAACCAACTGCTAACCTGGCTGCGCACCATGCCCAAGGCGCCTGATCAGGTCTACGTGGTGCACGGCGAGGCAGGTCCGGCAGACACCTTGCGGGGTCGCATCAAACGGGAACTGGGCTGGCGGGCCATGGTGCCTGAGGCGGGATCCATCTGGCCAACATGATTCTTGGCATGCTGATGTGCTCTGTCTGCAGATGACCATCCCCATAGGGCATAACCACCCGAGATGACCAGAGTTCAGTGGTTCTGGAAGATGTCGTTCTGGACGCTGGTCATGGCCACGCTGTGGTTGTCACTGGTTCCGGTGCATCACATTCCTTCCGCGTTCAGTTTTTGGGACAAGGCACAACACGCACTGGGTTTTACCGGCTTGGCGTTCCTGGGCCTGATGGCCTACCCGGGGCGTCTTGCGCGAACCTTGTCCAGCTTGATGCTACTGGGCGCCGGCATTGAGCTTGTACAGGCGTTGACGGGTTGGCGGAAGGTGACTGGCAGGACTGGGTGGCGGACTGTGCGGGGCTGGTCGTGGGGCGTGCTGGCTGGCATTTGGCGGCGACCCGCAAAAATGAACGCTCATGATCCGGTGCTGAGGCGCTCAGGAACTCAAACACCGAAGAATAGTCAGCAGATCATGGCGCTGTGGTTTTGGTGACTGGCGCTACAGGCCGGATCGGGAAGGCAATCGATCTGGATGCTGTGGTGGCGGTCGCGTTGGTTGCAAAGTCAGCAGGTATGACAAGCGTGTGGGGGTCGTCAGCGCCCTGGGCGCCGCCGCCAACCAGGGAAACCCATCAGACAGGGAGTGTGTACACCGCCGCAGAGGCGCGCTCATCGGGGCTCAGCGCTGCCAGAGAGCCATCCCATTGCGTGCCCAAGGCTCCGGTAACAGGTGTCAACCCGGCGATCATCGAACTGACTTCTTCCACTGCTGCATCCATCTCGGCGACCATCTCGTGTGTCGCCAAAAACAGCCGTGCAATCTTCAGGCCTGCCGATTCAATGACAACGAGATACCGCACCGGCATGCGATGAAGTACTTTGGTGTGGTCCTTAGGGGATTCCATTCCGTATGTTTGACTCATCTGGAAATGCTACTACCAATCCGGGATTGAGGGTGAGACTCAGGGTAGCGTGCCGTCGATTTTTGCCGCTTCCTGCATTTTTGAGCGCCATGTTGACGCCTCCCGACTGTCAGCCTCTCAAACACCCCTGCCGGCGTTCCCACAGGGTTATCGATCTCGCCAAGTCCGGGTCGCCATTTTTAAACCTTGGGCTGATCACTGTGCGGCACCTCGTAGCCGTCTGCCACATAGGCCGGGCCTTTCATCAGCCAGACAATGATGCAGCCGATGCCCACCGTGAGGACAGCCGTCCAGACAAAAACAGCGACACCCACCATGAAAAAATCAAAGGTCTGGATGTGGCGCTCAATGTCTGACGCACTTCCCGCAACAAAAAGAAAACGCGCCAGCCAGGCAGCAAGCGCTGGCAATACCGTGCCAGCCAGCAGGATCCGGGGCAACAAACGCAGCACACGCCACTCGACCCCGTAAGGTGTTTGCTGGAAGCCCGGCAGTTTCTTGAGCCATGTGGAGGGTAGGGACATGATCTTTCGATCATATCCCCCCCATCAAACCGTGCTTGCGACTTTCACCGCACACGGCTCACGTACGACCACCGACTATTCAGCTTCAACGGGTTGCATAACCCTCGACCGCTTCGTCAGATTCAAGTCCCCCGTGCTGGGGACCGGCTTGGTAACCTCCAAACCCAGGGCGTGGACACGCCTGTGACAGATCGGATGCAGCAACACCCGATTGGAGAGAGCGTCGCTCCCTCCTAGCTGCCGATAGACGATATGGTGGTCGTCCATGTTTTCCTCAGCTATGTCTATTTCTTGTTGACAGAGAGCGCACTTACCATTCTGCTCAAGCCACATTTGCGATCTTTGGGTAATCCAGATGGTGCTACCCATCCTTTGCACCCGCAGTTTTTCGCCATACTCAACCCAATCGGGATGGAAGGGGTTGTAGTCCCCCTTGACCTTGATGTGTCGGACAATTTTCATGTCTGCCAGGGAATACAGCGGAAGCGGTATTCTTTCATCACCCCCGAATGGATCGTCTTGTAGACCAGCGAACCGTTTGCGAGAGCCACACTGTTTCCAGTAATGTTCATACACCCAGCCCGCAGTCTTGCGAGGATGCCGCCGTAGCCCCCACCGCATCAACCTCCAGTAAATTAGGTGGTCAACTTTGGTAAAGGTCTGTTTTGCGACTACCCCTCTGTGGTACATAGCCCAACCTTTCAGGACTGGGCTAAGGCGCTTTATCAAAATTTCTGTTGGTTTCGACAGCGACTCGGCAATGATATCTTTCGCCTTCCCGTATAACGCTTGCACGTTCTTCCGGTTCGGCTTTATGAGCAGCTTGCCCCCGTATTTGCGGAAATTCCACCCTAGAAAATCAAAGCCTTGATCAATATGCACGATCCGCGTTTTCTCCTTGGACAACGTCAAACCCCGCTCGCGCAAGAATTCGACTATCCACGGTTGAACGATGGTTTCCAGTAACTCCTTCGAGCTGCCAGACACCACAAAATCGTCTGCATACCTGACCAGATTTACCTTACTCTGCGTTGCCTTTTTGGTCCCCAACTTTTCCCGCAGGAATTGCATGAGTCCCGTCTCTAGCCCGTTGAGAGTAATGTTCGCCAATGTCGGCGATATGATGCCGCCCTGTGGTGTGCCATCAATCGTGCTTAGGAGTTGACCCGCGTCAACCACTCCACCTTTCAACCATTTGTGAAGCGTCACGCGGTCCATGCGGACGTTGTTTAGCAGCCAGTCATGATTGATGTTATCGAAGAACCCTTTGATATCCGCGTCCAGCACCCAGCCAGCCGAAGCCTTCTGGGATAAGGTCGCGAATAGCTGACTCCGCGCATCGTGCGTTGAACGCCCTTTCCTAAAGCCGTAGCTATTCGGATCGGACGCACACTCCACAGCTGGTTCCAGCGCAAGCAGAAAAAGCGCTTGCATCGCTCTATCGCGCATGGTCGGGATGCCCAACGGCCTTTCCTTTCCATTCGCTTTGGGAATATAGACCCGCCTTAACGGCAGAGCCTTGTAACCCTTCGGGTTCAGCTTCGATATCGCATTCCATTTCTTTGTTGTCGTGTCCCAAAGTTCGTGATCGACGCCACTCGATCTCTTCCCCCGGTTCTCAGTCACTTTCCTGACCGCCCATGCCCGGGCCTGCCAGGATCGGATTAGGCTCCTTGTGAGTTTTGCAACCCGACGGAAATCCTTTTCCCTTTCTGCCTTCGCGATTTGCATCTGCACTTTTCCGACAAATTTCATGATCACCTTCCAATCGATGGAGGTCCAATCACTCGGTTTGCCTGGAGATGCAGCACCATTACTGATGTTTTCCATACCTTCTCCAGTTTGGCTTGACCCAGTGGAGATGGCACTCCCCGAAGGGTAAGTACCCTCCGGGTCGTGGTTTGAAGTTCAGACAACCATCACGTTGTCGCACCTGAAGCAAGTCAGCTCGCTTTCGCTTAGGCATCACCTATCCGACCCATTACAGACCGGCATTCGCTTTTTGCTTCTTCCTCTGCCCCCTCCACCATGGCCTTCGATTGCTCTTGGGTTGCCCGCTCCTTTCGGGGCGGGCGGTGAGTGGGGTTTACCTCGTTTCTCTCCATGCCCTATCCGGTGGCAAACCAGACAGACGGGGTTAGGGACTCTCTATCCGCCGGGAGTCAACAGGGAACGATGCGTCGTTCATGACAGCCGCATCCAGACTCCACGCCTTTTGGCCACAGCTCCACCCCTAGGGGCGAAACAAGCGTTAGCTGTTTAATGGTCACGACGGTTAAAACGAGAGTTCACATTACATTTCCCATACCCTTTACCTCAGCGATCTTTCCGTTTCTTGCTCACGGAATTGGGACAAGTTCGCACTTGTCTTGTGTGCTTGCGCACGGGTCGTTTAACTGTAGCTCTGCACCCCCCAATTACTCGGGACGCACATACAGTTGAGGTCACACGGTTCCACGTGTGGTTTCTAGGAAACAAGACACAGAGAGCGGTTAACGCTCCATTCAGCCAGCACCCCTTGACACATTTGTAACAAGATGTAACAAAGCCTTTCCTTGCGGAAATATGTCTCTTTAAAGCTACAAATACCACCCTGGGGGTGAGTATTTACCTTTACCGCGTCCCTGGGGGTTGCGGATGAAGTAGCCAAATCGAGCCATTTGGCTACTACAGGGTGAACCTCATTTCAGAGGCAGAATGAGCCTCTTTTCAGAGGGAAACATTCCTGTTTAAGTCCGTCACATGGACGGAAGGAAGCGACATCGAGTCGCACCATGAAACCATTGTAGGCAGGAAGTCAAAGCCACTTCTGCATGAACAGCGCGTGGCCCATGCTGGGCTCCAACTGGTAGTTGTCAAAACCGATACGGCGGTAGAGACGCGCCGCCGGTGCATTGCCGGACAATACTTCCAGTGTCAGCTTGCAGGCCCCCCGGTCACGCGCCAGCTGCTCCACCAGCGCCAGCATCTGCTCGCCAATGCGCTGGCCGCGATGGGTGGAAGCCACCACCACGTCATGGATGTTCACCAGAGGTCGGCAGGCGAAGGTGGAAAACCCCTCCACACAGTTGACCAGGCCCACCGGCAAACCGCCTTGAGCCTCATCGAACGCCAGCACGCTGAACATGAAGGGGCGCGACTGCAATGCGCTCGCCAGGTTGGACTTGGTGAAATCTGACAGCGGCTCGGCGCCACCCTCACTTTCACTGGCGTATGCGTCAAGCAAATCAATCAGGGCGCGCATGTGCACCGGGTCGGTGTACTCAACGCGGCACAGGCGCAAGGAAACGTTTGGGGTCATCAAAAAGACTTTCTATTGGCTGATGGTTTTGGCAATGCGCTGAGCGCAGGCTTTGGCCAAGGCCGCGTCACGGGCTTCGACCATGACGCGCAAAAGGGGTTCGGTGCCGCTGGCGCGGATCAACACACGCCCACTTTGGCCGAGTTCGGCCTCCACGGCACGGGTTTCTTCTTCCAGCCGTGCGCTGGATTTCCAGTCCTGACCGGGTTGCAACCGCACATTGAGCAGGGTTTGCGGAAACAAGGTGACGTCTTTGAGCAGCGTCGACAGGTTTTGGCCGCTGCGCACCACCGTCTGCAACACCTGCAGCGCCGAGATCAGGCCGTCGCCGGTGGAGTGTTTGTCCAAAGCCAGCAGGTGCCCGGAGCCCTCACCACCCAGCAGCCAATGGTGCTTTTCCAGTACTTCCAGCACATAACGGTCACCCACCTTGGCGCGAACAAAGTCGACACCGCGCGACGTCAGGGCTACCTCCACCGCCATGTTGGTCATCAGCGTGCCGACCACGCCGGGCACCACCTCGCCACGGCGCAGGCGGTCGTCCACCATCAGGTACAACAACTCATCACCGTTGAACAGGCGCCCTTGGGCATCCACAATTTGCAGCCGGTCGGCGTCGCCATCCAGCGCCACGCCCATATCGGCACGGTGGGTCTTGACAGCCTCGACCAGCGCCTCGGGGTGGGTGGCACCCACGCCCCGGTTGATGTTCAGGCCGTCCGGCGCGCAGCCGATGGAAATCACCTCGGCGCCGAGTTCATGGAACACCTTGGGCGCGATGTTGTAGGCCGCACCATGCGCGGCATCAACCACGATGCGCATGCCCTTGAGGGTCAGGTTGTTGGCGAAGGTGCTTTTGCAAAATTCAATGTAGCGCCCGGCCGCATCGTCCAGCCGACGGGAACGACCCAGGTTGGCCGAGTCCACCCAGACCGGGTCCAGCGCCAGTACCGCTTCGACATCACGCTCCCACTCGTCCGAGAGCTTGGTGCCCTGGGCACTGAAAAACTTGATGCCGTTGTCTTCAAACGCGTTGTGGCTGGCGCTGATGACCACCCCGAGCGAGGCCCGCTGCGCCCGTGTCAGGTACGCCACGCCGGGTGTGGGTAAAGGACCCAGCAGCACCACATCCACCCCGGCCGAGTTGAAACCGCTCTCCAGGGCGCTCTCCAGCATGTAACCCGAGATGCGTGTGTCTTTGCCAATCAGCACAGTGGGACGCGCCTCGGTGCGCTTGAGCACCCGGCCCACCGCATGTGCCAGGCGCAACACAAAATCTGGTGTGATCGGCGCCTGCCCAACGGTGCCGCGAATGCCATCTGTCCCGAAATATTGACGCGTCATGGGGAAATGTGTCCTTAAAAGTCGATAGGTGTCAGTTCAGCTGATCTTATAGCGTCAAGCACACGCAACACTTGCACCGTTTCTTTGACGTCATGCACCCGAATGACAGATGCCCCCCGCTGCACCGCGCATAGCGCTGCGGCCAGGCTGGGGGCCAGGCGCTCTCGGGGAGCGAGCTTGTCATTCTGTTGCGCGGGGGCGGTCATACCCGCCAGGGACGACTTGCGCGACCAACCCAACAGCAACGGGTAACCCGCCGCCAGCAACTCTGACTGGCGCGCCAGCAGCGAGAAGTTCTGTGCCACGGTCTTGCCAAAACCAATGCCCGGGTCCAACACGATCCGAGACTTTTCGACCCCTAGCTCCATGAGCATCTGGGCAGAGCGCTCCAGAAAAGACCGTACCTGTGGCACCACATCACCCTGCATGGGCTGCACCTGCATCGTTTGCGGCTCCAGGTGCATGTGCATCAGGCAAACGCCGCATGTGGGGTGAGCCGCCACAACACGGACGGCATCGGCGTGGCCTTCTGCGTCGCGCCAGCGTAGCGCCCACACATCGTTGATGATGTCGGCGCCCAGGTCCAACACGGCCTGCATCAACTGCGGCTTGTAGGTATCCACTGACAACGGAACACCGAGCTTGACCGCCTCTTTAACCAGCGGTACCACCCGTGCCAGCTCATCTGACAGGCAAACTGGTGGCGCACCGGGCCGGGTGGATTCGCCACCGATGTCCAGAATGTCTGCGCCTTCACGGATCAACTGCTCGCAATGGGTGAGCGCGGACTGGGTTGTGGCATGGCAACCGCCGTCTGAAAAAGAGTCGGGAGTGACATTGACAATGCCCATCACTTGGGGACGGCTCAGGTCAATGTCAAAGCGCGTGGTTTGCCAGATCATGGTCAACAAAAACGGGGCTTGCGCCCCGTTGTCTGGAAGAAATCAAAAAAACTCAGGCTGCGTGAGGCGCTGCGTCGGTTTTCACAGCCGGGGTGCCACCGCTGCCGTTGTCAGTACCAGCGGCTGGCACACGCGGTGTCCAGTCCTTGGGCGGACGCGGCTCCTTGCCAGCCATGATGTCATCGAGTTGCTCGCTGTCGATGGTTTCCCACTCCAGCAAAGCCTTGGCCATGGCGTGCATCTTGGGGCTGTGCTCCTCGATCAGGCGGCGCGCCAGGGCGTACTGCTCGTCGATGATGCGGCGCACTTCGGCATCCACCTTCTGCATGGTTTCTTCGCTCATGTTGGTGGTCTTGGTCACCGAGCGGCCCAGAAACACCTCGCCTTCGTTTTCGGCATAGACCATCGGGCCCAGCGCTGCCGTCATGCCGTAACGCATCACCATGTCGCGGGCGATCTGGGTGGCGCGCTCAAAGTCGTTGCTGGCGCCAGTGGTCATCTGGTTCATGAACACTTCTTCGGCAATCCGGCCACCAAACAGCATGCTGATCTGGTTCAGCATGAACTCCTTGTCATAAGAGTAGCGGTCTTGCGCGGGCAAGCTCATCGTCACACCCAGCGCACGACCACGCGGGATGATGGTCACTTTGTGCACCGGGTCGCACTTGGGCAGCAACTTGCCGATCAGCGCGTGGCCCGACTCATGGTAGGCGGTGTTGCGGCGCTCTTCCTCGGGCATGACCATGCTCTTGCGCTCGGGACCCATCAGGATCTTGTCCTTGGCCTTCTCGAAGTCCTGCATTTCCACCGTGCGGGCATTGCGCCGCGCCGCCATCAAGGCCGCTTCGTTGCACAGGTTGGCCAGATCGGCGCCGCTCATGCCAGGCGTGCCGCGGGCGATCACGCCGGGATTCACGTCCGCGCTGACCGGGATCTTGCGCATGTGCACATTCAAAATCTGTTCACGGCCGCGAATGTCAGGCAGCGTGACATACACCTGACGGTCAAAACGGCCCGGACGCAACAGGGCGGCGTCCAGAATGTCAGGCCGGTTGGTGGCAGCCACGACGATCACACCCAGGTTGGTCTCAAAACCATCCATCTCGACCAGCATCTGGTTCAGCGTTTGTTCACGTTCGTCATTGCCACCGCCGAGGCCCGCGCCGCGCTGGCGACCGACCGCGTCGATTTCATCGATGAAGATGATGCAAGGCGCGTTTTTCTTGGCGTTTTCGAACATGTCGCGCACCCGGGAGGCGCCGACACCAACAAACATTTCGACAAAGTCCGAACCCGAGATGCTGAAAAACGGTACCTTGGCTTCACCCGCAATGCTCTTGGCCAGCAAGGTTTTACCGGTACCGGGCGGGCCAACCAGCAGCAGGCCACGCGGAATGCGGCCACCGAGTTTCTGGAACTTGGCCGGGTCTTTCAAGAAATCGACCACTTCCTTGACTTCTTCCTTGGCTTCATCGCAACCCGCCACATCCGCAAAAGTCACCGTGTTGGTGTTTTCATCCAGCAAACGTGCCTTGCTTTTACCGAAGCTGAACGCTCCGCCCTTGCCGCCACCCTGCATCTGGCGCATGAAGTACACCCAGACGCCAATCAGCAGCAGCATCGGGCCCCAGCTCACCAGCAGGGTCATCAGCACCGAACCTTCTTCTTTGGGGCGCACATCAAACTTGACGTCGTTAGCAATCAGGTCGCCCACCAGACCGCGATCCAGGTAAGTGGCGGTGGTGCGCACGCGGCGGTCGTCACTGGTGGTGGCGACGATTTCGGTGCCATTCTGACCTTCCAGGATGACGGCGCTTTTGATCTGGTTGTTGCGGACTTCTTCGAGAAAATCGGAGTAGCCCACGTACCCGGCCCCAGCTGCCGGACGGGTGTCAAACTGTTTAAAAACAGTGAACAGCACCATCGCGATGACCAGCCAGACCGCAATTTTCGAAAACCAAGGATTGTTCAAGCGTAGCTCCCGTAATGACTCAAGTGATGAGCAAAGGATTTAATGAGAAGGATTCTAGGCTTTTCAACCTATTTGAACCACCGCCTCAGGTTGATCATCCTCAGCGAACGCATGGAAATGTGGCCTTTTTCTGCACCAGACCCACCAGAAAAGTCTCTGACGAACGATCACGCGACGCTTTGGGCTTGATGCATTTGACAGTCACAAACATGTCGCGAAAGCGTTTGACCAGCGTATCGTAACTGCCGCCATGAAACACCTTGGCCACCAGCGCACCTTGCGGCTTGAGGTGCGACTGCGCAAATTCCAGCGCCAACTCCACCAAATGCTCGATCCGGGCAGCATCGGCCGAGTCGATGCCCGACAGATTGGGCGCCATATCGGAGATCACGACATCGGCCAACTGACCCTGCAGGTGACCGGCCAACTCGGCCAGCACAGCGTCCTCGCGAATGTCACCCTGGATGAACAATACATCTTCAATCGGTGCCATCGGCAGGATATCCAACGCGATGATGCGGCCATTCAACGCACCCGCCGCGGCACCACCGCCCTGCGCCGACTTGGGCGACATCTTGCGGCGCACATACTGGCTCCAGGCACCTGGGGTGGAGCCCAGGTCCACCACCAGTTGCCCGGGTTTGATCAGGTGCAGGTTCTCGTCAATTTCTTTGAGCTTGTAGGCCGCCCGCGCCCGGTAGCCGTCTTTTTGGGCCAGTTTGACGTAGGTGTCGTTGACATGGTCGTTGAGCCACGCTCGGTTGACTTTGCTGCTTTTGACTGCTGATTTCATATGCTTCTAATGTGTTGGGGACAGAGCAAACTCATTCGCTTCGCTCTCGTAGTTTGGTCTTTCCCTCAAGGTCTCAGGCTTTGGGGATAAAGCAACTGCTATTGCTTCGCTCATGTCAGTTGGTCTTTCCCGCAAGTTTTCACTCTGCCCGATAATACGGTCATGCCACAAATACTACTGACCCCCGCTCAACGCAAAGTTCACCGCGCCGATGCCCACCATCTTGACCCTGTGGTCATGATCGGCGGCGACGGTCTGACTGACGCCGTTAAAAAAGAAGCCGATGCTGCCCTGAACGCGCACGGCCTGATCAAGATTCGTGTGTTCTCCGATGATCGCGTCGCCCGTGAAGCCATGTTTGCCACGCTGGCTGACGAACTCAACGCAGCACCCATCCAACACATCGGCAAACTGCTGGTGCTCTGGCGGCCCATGCCCGAGCGTGAAAAAACCGTCGATGAAGACCGCATGCCTGGGCCCAAGGACGTCAAAGTTCTCAAGTTCAGCAAACGCGGCGGTCAACGCCCCGAAGTGAAAACCCTGCGCGTCTTGGGTAACCAGCGGCTCACGTCCGGTGGCCAGATCAAACGCGCCAAAAAGAAGCCGGTCAGCATCAAAAAGCGCAACCAAAGCTGAAACTTTGCGGGACAGAACAGGATTGACACGCCGTGAAATCTGCTCTGTCGCCACCTGATTGTCGAATGTCCATCTAGCGACGCTGGCAGCCCTCAATTCGCTTTTGCCACCAGCTTCCTGAAAGTCAGCCCGGCACAAATCCACTGAAACACATAAAGCCCGGTGCCGACGCTGTGCCACAGGCGCAAATTGTCGCGGGCGATGATGCGCGGGGCGACAGCCAGTTCCGACAATAGCGCCAACAGCATCCCGGCCACGATCCAAACCAAGGCTTCCTGTAACCGCGCCACCTGAGGATGCTCAGCTTCTGAGCGCGACGACAACAGCAATAAAAGCCCACCGACCACCGCGATCCAGGTCTGTACGGCAAACAACTTGGCTGCCATCTGACCCGCCATGGCGGATGTCGGCAGGTTGGCAAACAACATCGGCACCACGTAAAAACCCACCGTGGTCAGGCTGCCCCACCACAGGGCCGCCACCCAGACCGACAGCTTGGGCAAGATCGCGTTCACAGATCTGGCATTGCCATCAGCGATAGCTGACGCTGATGACTTCCCAGCGACGCAGGCCACCCGGTGCCTGCACCTCAGCCACGTCACCTTCTTCCTTGCCAATCAGGGCGCGGGCAATGGGGCTATTGATGTTCACCAGGCCAAGTTTGATGTCGGCTTCATCTTCACCGACGATCTGGTAGGTGACCTTGTCGCCAGTATCTTCGTCTTCCAGGGACACGGTGGCACCAAATACCACCCGGCCATCGGCGTGCAGGTCAGCCGGATCGATGATTTGTGCGGCCGAGAGCTTGCCTTCAATTTCCTGAATTCGGCCTTCCACAAAACCCTGTTTGTCCTTGGCGGCTTCGTATTCGGCGTTTTCGCTCAGGTCACCCTGCGCGCGTGCCTCGGCAATCGCATTGATAACGGCGGGGCGCTCAAAGGCTTTGAGCTGATGCAACTCGGCTTTGAGTTTGTCTGCGCCACGCTTGGTAATAGGAAGAGTCGCCACGAGAAGCTCCGTCAAAAAAGATGACCAACAGGTCTGCACAAAATGAAACCGCCGAACGTTGCCGTCCGGCGGTGTGGTCGAATTATGCCGCGAATTGGGCGTGTTGACGACGGTTTCAGCGTGTCAATAGCGCGTGCATCTCCTGCACCGAAATCACATCCAGCGAGTCCATACAACGCATGCCTTCCACCGCCGCCTCGGCCCCAGCGATCGTGGTGAAGGTGGTCACGCGGTTGAGCAGTGCGGAGGTGCGGATCTGCCGCGAGTCAGCAATCGCGTTGCGACGCTCTTCCACGGTGTTGATCACCAGCACAATCTCGTCGTTTTTGAGCATGTCAACAATGTGCGGGCGGCCTTCGGTAACCTTATTGACCACACCGCAAGGTACGCCCGCCGCATTGATGGCCGCTGCGGTGCCTTTGGTGGCAACAACGACAAAGTCCATAGCCACCAATGACCGCGCCACCTCGATCGCCTGCGGCTTGTCACTGCCTTTGACCGAGATAAACACCTTGCCACTCGGTGAACCATCGGCCTTGAAAGGACGCGGCAGCTTGGAGCCGGCTCCCATCTGCGACTTGACAAAGGCTTCACCAAAGGTTTTGCCAACCCCCATCACCTCACCGGTGGATTTCATCTCAGGGCCAAGAATCGTGTCCACACCAGGGAACTTGACAAATGGGAACACCGCTTCCTTGACGCAGAAATACGGTGGATGCACCTCGGCGCCAATGCCTTGGGCATCGAGCGTCTGACCGACCATACAACGTGCCGCGACCTTGGCCAACTGGATGCCAGTTGCCTTGGAGACAAAGGGCACGGTGCGCGAGGCACGCGGGTTGACCTCGAGCACAAAGATGATGTCCTGACCATCTTTTTGCTGGATCGCGAACTGCACATTCATCAAACCCACCACGTTCAGGCCTTCGGCCATGGCGGCGGTCTGGCGTTTGAGTTCGTCCACCGTGGCCTGTTTCAGGTAATACGGCGGCAGCGAACAGGCCGAGTCACCACTGTGCACACCGGCTTGTTCGATGTGTTCCATCACCCCACCGATGAAGACCCGACCGACCGAGTCACGCACCGCGTCCACATCACACTCGATGGCGTCGTTCAGGAAACGGTCCAGCAGCACTGGCGAGTCGTGGCTGACCTTGACGGCTTCGCGCATGTAGCGTTCCAGGTCGCGCTGTTCGTGCACGATTTCCATGGCACGGCCACCCAGCACATAACTCGGGCGCACCACCAGCGGGTAACCGAGTTCGGACGCTTTTTCCAGGGCCTCTGCCTCGGTACGGGCGGTGGCGTTGGGCGGCTGGCGCAATTTGAGTTCGTTGAGTAATTTCTGGAAACGCTCACGGTCTTCGGCCGCATCAATCATGTCGGGGCTGGTGCCGATGATGGGCACGCCGTTGGCCTCCAAGTCCAGCGCCAATTTCAAGGGCGTCTGGCCACCATACTGCACGATCACGCCGGTGGGCTTTTCCTTGTCAACGATTTCGAGCACGTCTTCAAGCGTCAGCGGCTCGAAGTACAACCTGTCCGAGGTGTCGTAGTCGGTGGACACGGTTTCGGGGTTGCAGTTGACCATGATGGTCTCGTAGCCGTCTTCACGCATCGCGAGTGCGGCATGCACACAACAGTAGTCGAACTCAATGCCTTGGCCAATGCGGTTCGGGCCACCACCGAGCACCATGATCTTTTTGCGGTTGGTCGGTTGTGCTTCACATTCCGAACCTTCGGCCTCGTAGGTCGAATACAGGTACGCAGTGTTGGTAGCAAATTCGGCAGCGCAGGTGTCGACACGTTTGTAGACCGGGCGCACGCCCAAAGCGTGGCGGCGGGCGCGCACAGCGGTATCGGTGGTCTTGAACTGTTTGGCCAGGCGACGGTCCGAAAAACCCTTTTGTTTGAGGGCACGCAGGGTGGCCGCGTCAATTGCGTCCAGTGCGGTGCCGATGGCAGGTTGTGGCAGACGTTCGATCTCCAGCTCCAGCTGGACAATCTGCTCGATCTGCACCAGGAACCACTTGTCGATTTTGGTGATCTCAAACACCTCATCCACACTCCAGCCGGCCGCAAACGCGTCACCTACGTACCAGATACGATCTGGACCCGGCTCGCCCAGCTCTTTTTCGAGCAGTTCGCGGTCTTGTGTCTTCTCGTTCATGCCGTCCACACCGACTTCCAGGCCACGCAGGGCTTTCTGGAACGATTCCTGGAAGGTACGGCCCATGGCCATCACCTCACCGACCGACTTCATCTGCGTCGTCAGGCGGCTGTCGGCAGCGGGGAATTTCTCAAAGGCAAAACGCGGGATCTTGGTGACCACATAGTCGATCGACGGCTCAAATGAGGCAGGCGTGGCACCACCCGTAATTTCGTTACGCAACTCATCGAGTGTGTACCCCACGGCCAGCTTGGCCGCCACCTTGGCAATCGGGAAACCCGTGGCTTTGGACGCCAGCGCGGAGGAGCGGCTCACACGCGGGTTCATCTCGATAACGACCATACGGCCATCTTTTGGGTTGATCGAGAACTGCACGTTGGAGCCACCGGTGTCGACACCAATCTCGCGCAACACCGCCAAAGACGCGTTGCGCAGGATCTGGTATTCCTTGTCGGTCAGGGTTTGCGCCGGGGCCACGGTGATCGAGTCGCCGGTGTGCACGCCCATCGGGTCCAGGTTTTCGATGGAGCAGACGATGATGCAGTTGTCGGCCTTGTCGCGCACCACTTCCATCTCGTACTCTTTCCAGCCGAGCAGGGATTCTTCAATCAACAACTCGTTGGTGGGCGAAGCTTCCAGGCCACGTTTGCAGATGACTTCAAACTCTTCCGGGTTGTAGGCGATACCGCCGCCGGTGCCGCCCAATGTGAAGCTCGGGCGGATCACCGTGGGGAAACCGACCGTGCGCTGCACCTCCCAGGCCTCGGCCATGCTGTGGGCGATGCCGGAGCGGGCCGAACCCAGACCAATTTTGGTCATCGCATCCTTGAACTTCAGGCGGTCTTCAGCCTTGTCGATGGCTTCCGGGGTGGCACCAATCAGCTCGACCGGCTTGCCGGTGGCGGCACCGGTGTATTTGTCGAGCACGCCGTTGTGCCACAGGTCCAGCGCGCAGTTCAACGCGGTCTGGCCCCCCATGGTCGGCAGGATCGCGTCTGGGCGTTCTTTGGCGATGATTTTCTCAACGGTTTGCCAGGTGATCGGCTCGATGTAGGTCACATCCGCCGTGGCCGGGTCGGTCATGATGGTGGCCGGGTTGCTGTTGATCAGGATGACCTTGTAGCCTTCTTCGCGCAGCGCCTTGCAGGCCTGCACACCCGAGTAATCAAACTCGCAGGCCTGGCCAATGATGATCGGACCCGCGCCGATGATGAGGATGCTCTTGAGATCGTTTCTTTTTGCCATTTTCAGTACCTAGTTGACCTGCAGCCCTTAATTAACAAGTGCCAGGCGCTATCAAAATCAATTCAAACTCGCGGTGGCCAGCTTGCCACCAAACCACAAAAACAAAGCCCCCACGCCGCCCGACAGACTGGCCGAGAGCCGCCTGCGCTGGGCAAACCCTTGCGCCAGGCGGGCACCCGCCAGAATCAGCGCGGACAGATACAAGGCGCTGAAAAACATCAGGATCACGCTGAGGATCAAAAACGGCAGCTCGGGGTGGGCATAACCGGGGTCGATGAACTGCACAAAGAACGACAGCAAAAACAAAATCGCCTTCGGGTTGAGCAGACTGATCACCAGCGCACGCTGAAACGGGTGGCGCATCGAAGCACGGTCGTCACTGGCTTGCTCGGGCGAACGCGCCGCCGTAGTGACCTCGGTGACCGCCGCAGCGCGCCAGGCCGACCAGGCACCGCGCAGCAACTGCACCCCAATCCAGCCCAGGTATGCCGCACCCACCACCTTGACCACCAGGAACATGGCCGGGTAGGTGCGCAGCAACCCCGCTGCGCCCAAAGCCGTAAGGATCAACAACACGGTATCGCCCACAAACACGCCAAACGCGCCCTGAAAGCCCGCCTTGACGCCACGCGCCGTGGCCACAGACAGCACATACATGGAATTGGGCCCAGGCAACAAAATGATGCCAAACGCGCCAATCACGTACGTCCACAGATCGGTGACGCCGTAAAAACTCACGCGCGCGCCTCCATGGACGCAATGAAGCGATCAAACAGGTAACCAATGTCGTGCGGACCGGGCGAGGCTTCCGGGTGGCCCTGGAAACAGAACGCGGGTTTGTCGGTGCGGGCCAGACCTTGCAGCGTGCCGTCAAACAGGCTGACATGGGTGGCACGCAGGTTGGCTGGCAGGGTTTTTTCGTCCACCGCAAAACCGTGGTTCTGGCTGGTGATGGAGACACGGCCGCTGTCCAGGTCTTTGACAGGGTGGTTGGCGCCGTGGTGGCCAAACTTCATCTTGAAGGTTTTGGCACCGCTGGCCAGCGCCATGATCTGGTGGCCCAGGCAGATGCCAAAGGTGGGGATGCCCGTCTCAATCAGCTCGGCCGCTGCGGCAATGGCGTAGTCACAAGGCTGCGGGTCGCCGGGGCCGTTGCTCAAAAAGATGCCGTCCGGCTGGTGCTTGAGCACTTCGGCCGCCGGGGTTTGCGCGGGCACCACGGTCACCCTGCAACCACGCTGGGCCAGCATACGCAGGATGTTTTTCTTGACACCAAAGTCATACGCCACCACGTGAAAACGCGGTGTGGTCTGTTCACCGTAACCGGGCGCGTTGTCCAGCGCCGGGTTGAACAACTCCCACTCGGTTTGGGTCCAGGCGTAAGCAGTCGGGCTGGACACCACCTTGGCCAGGTCGGCACCGGCCATGCTGGGTGCTGCTTTGGCCAGCGCCACGGCTTTGTTGATGGCCGTGGGTGTGACGGCCTCACCGGCAGCCAGCGCCAGGATGCAGCCGTTTTGGGCGCCCTGGGTGCGCAACTGGCGGGTGAGCTGGCGGGTGTCGATATTGGCAATGGCCACCGTGCCCTCACTCACCAGGTACTCGCTGAGCGTCTGGGTGGCGCGGAAGTTGGAGGCCAGCAATGGCAAATCCTTGATGATCAGGCCGGCGGCGTGGACCTTGTCGGCCTCCACATCTTGCGGGTTGACACCGTAATTGCCGATGTGGGGGTAAGTCAGCGTGACGATTTGCTGGCAGTAGCTGGGGTCGGTCAGGATTTCCTGGTAGCCGGTCATGGCGGTGTTGAACACCACCTCGCCCACCGTCGAGCCGGTGGCACCAATGGAATGACCGATATAGACCGTGCCGTCTGCGAGCGCCAGGATGGCGGGTGGGGTGTTTCCCTTGAGAGACAAAAGCACTGGGTTCTCCGAAATAGTTGCGGGTACGCCCATGCACACGCAGGAGTGGGCCTCCTGGCTTGCTTTTTATGTGGGGATGGGGCTTGTGCGCAGAGCGTACGCGGATGCAAAAAAGCCCCAAATTATAGCCGACGCACCCCGTTTTGAGGCCTTAGCAGGCCCGCTCGCCTGCGCTCCGCGTCAGGTTTACCCGAGGTTGGCTGTGGCGCTGGCGTGCAGGCAAATGGCCGCCGCGGTGGCCACATTCAACGACTCTTCTCCACCCGGCTGGGCGATGCGTACATGGTGGGTGGCGCGCGCCTGCAATGCGCTGCACACGCCCTGCCCTTCATGACCCAGCGCCCAGATACACGGCATAGGTAGCTCTTGCTTTTGTAGCATTTGGTGCAAAAAATGACCTTGGTGTGAGCTGGTCACCAGCAATGGCAGGGTGAGCTGATCCAGCACCGCCAGGTCTTCGCCCTCCAGCAGTTGCAGGCCCCAATGCGCCCCCATCCCTGCACGCAAGACCTTTGGCGCCCACAGCGCCGCTGAGCCTTTGAGCGCCACCACCTGCTTGAAACCAAACGCCGAGGCGCTGCGCAAAATGGCACCCACATTGCCCGCATCTTGCACACGATCCAGAATCACTGTGGCCGCTTGGGCTTGCAGCGCCGGGCTGGTCGGCAGATCAAACACAAACCCCATGCGTGCGGGTGACTCCAGGGCGCTGATGCTGTCATACAGCGGGTCTGCCATCACGATATTTTTGGTGGCTAGCGACCCATATTGCGCCTCGGCGACAGGCCAAAAGGACGCTGAAAAAATGCCCAGGGTTGGGCGCACGTGACGCACCGCTGCAGCGCGCACCAAGTGGTCACCTTCCGCCCAGAAACGACCCTGCTTGCGGTAATCAGTGCTACCGTGGGCCAGGCGCTTGAGCTCCTTGAGCAAGGGGTTGTCGCGCGAGGTGATCACGACGCCATCATGCAGGGGGGCTCTCACAGCAGCTCCGCCATGCCCGCATTGGCAGCCAGAATTGTGCTGTGTGCGACCACTTGCGCCAGACCCGCCACCGCGGTACCCGCATCGCGCTTCAAAACAGCGCGCACCGGTGCAAACGTCTGACGGTGCAAGGGGCTGGCGCCCTCGGATTGCAACGCCGACAGATGTTGCGCGGTGCCATAACCCTTGTGACGGGCAAAACCATAAGCCGGATAGCGGGCATCCACCTCATCACACCAACGGTCTCGGGTGACCTTGGCCAGGATGGAGGCTGCAGAAATGGCGGCAACCAGCGAGTCGCCCTTGACGATGGCCTCGCAGCGCATCGGCAACACCGGCAGGCGGTTGCCATCGACCAGCACCAGCTTGGGCGCCAGCCGCAAACCGTGTACTGCGCGGCGCATGGCCAGCAGCGTGGCTTGCAAAATATTGAGCTGGTCGATCTCTTCCACGCTGGCCTGGGCCACCGCAAAACACAGCGCCTTGGCACGAATCTCGTCAAACAGCAGTTCGCGGCGTTTGGCGGTGAGCTGCTTGGAGTCCGCCAGCCCTTTGATCGGGTGCAGGTCGTCCAGAATCACCGCCGCAGCCACCACCGGTCCGGCCAGCGGGCCGCGGCCTGCCTCGTCCACGCCAGCGACCAGGCCGTTGCCCCCCCACTGCAACGCCACTTGCTGCAAGCCGGCCTGATTGGCGCGGCGCGCTTTCGGCGCTTTGTTCACCACATGGGGTTCAGGCTTCGAGGACGGTCGCGATGGCATAAGCGGCAAGGGTCGGGGTGTCGCGCTGCAACTCGGCATGCAGCGCGGAAAAACGTTGTTCAAGGCGCTGCATTTTCGCCGGATCTTGCAAGGGGGCGTCCAGCCAGGCCAGCACTTCTTTGGCCAGCGCCTGCGGCGTGGCAGCATCCTGCAACAACTCAGGCACCACAAAGTCGCGGCACAAAATGTTGGGCAGTCCCACCCACGGTTGCAGCTTTTTGCGCCGCATGATCTGCCACGACAGCGCACCCATGCGGTAAGCAATCACCATCGGGCGCTTGAACAGGGCAGCCTCCAGCGTGGCGGTGCCGCTGGCGATGAGCGTCACGTCACACGCCGCCAGCACGGTGTGTGACTGGCCATCCACCACACGCAACACGTCACCCAGGCCGCTGGCCGCAGCGGCCACCGCAATCTTCTGGCGCAGCGCCGGTACGGCCGGCACGATGAACTGTGTCGCTGGTTGCCCCTGGCGGATCAGGGCTGCAGCCTGAAAAAACACGTGAACCAGATGCCGTACTTCGGACTCGCGGCTGCCCGGCAGGATGGCCACCACGGGTTGATCTGGCGCCAGGCCGAGTTTGGCACGGGCCTGGGCCCGGTCTGGCACCATCGGGATCACATTCGCCAGCGGGTGGCCGACATAGGTGGCAGCAATGCCGTGCCGGGCCAGCAGTTCAGGCTCAAATGGGAAGATGCACAACACATGGTCGACGCTGCGCTTGATTTTTTCAAGCCGCTCGGGCCGCCAAGCCCAGACCGAGGGGCAGACAAAATGCACGGTTTTGATGCCCTGCGCCTTCAGGGCCGCTTCCAGATCCAGGTTGAAATCCGGCGCATCCACGCCGATGAACAGGTCAGGTTTGTTGACCAGCAAGCGGGTTTTGAGCTGGTTGCGGATGCCGACAATCTCGCGGTAACGGCGCAACACCTCCCAGCCAAAACCATGCACCGAGAGTTTGTCGTGTGGCCACCAAGCCTCAAAACCACGCTTGGCCATCTGTGGCCCGCCAATGCCAAAACTCCTCAAATCAGGCCAGCGCTGTTTCATGCCGTCGAGCAGCAACCCCGCCAGCAGGTCGCCAGAGGTTTCACCGGCAACCAGCGCAGCGTTGAGCGCTTTTTCAGATTTCAACATACGTCTAGCGAGGTAGGGACTCTCGGCGGCTGACGATTTGGCTGCGCCGAAACTGCGTTTTCTGGTACCCCAGTATGAGGGAGCCGCCCAGAGTCCCTGCCTTGCGGGTTCAAAGTGCAAACGCCTGCATCAAACCAGCATGCCTGAAACATCAGCGGACAATGCCACGCTGAGGTGATGTTTGCTTCAAAAATGAAAGCATCATCTGAACGTCCGGCAGAGATTCAGGATGGTTTTCAGGGAGACTGGCGATGCGCTCCATAGCCACCTGCAAGGTCAGGTCATCACGGTACAAGGCCTTGTGCATGGCCTTGACCGCCGAGATGCGCTCCGCTGAGAAACCCCGGCGGCGCAGACCTTCAAAGTTCATCGAACGCGCGGCGGCGGGTTGGCCCTGGCACATCACAAACGGTGGCAGGTCGGCAAACAGCAGCGTGCACATCGCCGTCATGCTGTGTGCACCGATGCGCACAAACTGGTGCACCACGGTGAACCCGCCAAAAATGGCCCAGTCACCCACATGCACATGACCGGCCAACTGGGTGTTGTTGGCAAAAATGGTGTTGTTGCCCACCTGGCAGTCATGCGCCAAATGCACATAAGCCATCAACCAGTTGTCGTCACCGACGCGCGTTACACCCAGATCACCGGGCGAACCGATGTTGAAGGTACAAAACTCGCGGATGGTGTTGCGGTGACCAATGATCAGTTCACACGGCTCCCCTGCGTACTTTTTGTCCTGCGGAATGGCACCGAGTGACGCAAACTGAAAGATGCGGTTGTCCTGGCCAATCGTCGTGTGGCCTTCAATGACCACGTGCGGGCCGACCGTGGTGCCCGCACCAATCTTGACGTGCGGCCCGATAACGCTGTAAGGCCCGACGGTGACCGAGCCGTCCAACTCGGCGGTGGGGTCAACGATGGCAGTGGCGTGGATGGCGCTCACGATGTTGACCTCAGGCAATTTTGCGCATCGCGCAAGTGAGTTCGGCCTCCACGGCCAGGTTGCCGTCCACCTCAGCACGCGCCTTGAACTTGAAAATACCGGCTTTCATGCGCAGCAGCTCCACGTGCAGGATGAGCTGGTCACCCGGCTCCACCGGCTGCTTGAAGCGGGCGTTGTCGATCCCGGCAAAGTAATACACCATGTCGTCGGTGGGTGACGTGTCCATCGCGTCAAACGCCAGCAGCGCCGCCGCTTGCGCCAGTGCTTCCAGCATCAAAACACCGGGCATCACCGGGCGGTGCGGGAAATGGCCGGTAAAAAACGGCTCGTTGATGGTCACATTTTTCAGCGCGCGGATGGATTTGCCCTTGTCAATCTCCAGTACACGGTCCACCAGCAAAAACGGGTAACGGTGCGGCAACTGCTTGAGAATTTGATGAATATCCATGAACTTGACCTTATTTTTAATTGGAAGATGTGTGGGGTGTCAGCTGTTTCACCTGGGCTTCCAGCGCGCGAATGCGCTCGCGCAGGTTGGCCAGCTGTTTGACGGAAGCCGCATTTTTTTCCCAGGCCGCGTTGTCGTCAATCGGAAACATGCCGGTGTAATGACCGGGCTTCAGGATGGAGCGGGTGGCCACCGAGGCAGCCGAGATGTTGACACCGTCCGCCAGGGTCAGGTGCCCCAGCACCACCGCGCCCCCACCCACGGTGCAGTGCGCGCCAATGTGCGCGCTGCCCGCCACGCCCGAGCAGCCCGCCATAGCGGTGTGGGCACCCACAAACACGTTGTGGCCGATCTGGATCAGGTTGTCGAGCTTGACGCCGTCTTCAATCACCGTATCAGCAAGCGCACCGCGGTCAATGCAAGTGTTGGCACCAATCTCGACATCGTTGCCGATGCACACGTTGCCGAGTTGCTCGATCTTGACCCAGGTGCCGTTGTCGGGCGCAAAACCAAAGCCGTCAGCCCCAATCACCACGCCGGGGTGCAACAGGCAACGTTCGCCAATGCGGCAGTTTTCGCTGACGGTGACACGGGATTTGAGGACCGTGTCCGCACCAATCTGCGCGCCCGCCTCTACCACACACAGTGCACCTATTCGGGCGCTAGGGTGAACACTGGCCTGCGGGTCCACCACGGCAGAGGGGTGAATCAAGGCTGTGGTGCGCTGAGGCAGGGTCTTTTTCCAGAGCTGGGTGGCACGGGCAAAGTACAAATAAGGGTTGTCCGTCACGATGCAGTCACCGCGCGCCTGCGCCACGGTCTGCATGTGCGGGCTGACGATGACACACCCCGCCTTGGAGGCCGCCAACTGCGGCTGGTACTTGGGATGACTCAGGAAACTCAAGTGTTGTGGCTGGGCCGCTTCCAGAGAAGCCAGCCCCTCAATCACCCGCTCGGCATCACCCAAAAGTGCCCCGCCCAGCGAGGCAACGAGGGCTCCTACGCTCAAAACCACCCGCGGCTACCCTGTCGGTGAATTACTTGGCAGCGGGCACGTTCAGTGCCTTGATGACCTTGTCGGTCATGTCGTGTTTGGGATTCACGTACACCGCGTCCTGGAAAATGATGTCGTATTTTTCGGCGACCGCAATGTCCTTGATGGCCTTGTTGGCGCGCTGGATCACCTGCTGCAGTTCCTCATTTTTGCGGGCATTCAGGTCTTCCTGGAACTCGCGACGCTTGCGCTGAAAGTCACGATCCTGATCCAGCAACTGCTTCTGCCGCGTGACGCGTTGGGCTTCGGGCAGCGTGGGCGCCTCACGCTCGAAATTGTCAGCCGCAGACTTGATGCCGGCACCCATGTCGGTGAGATCTTTCTCACGCTTGGAAAACTCCTGCTCCAGCTTGGTCTGGGCGGCCTTGGCAGCTGCCGCCTCTTTGAGCACGCGATCCGTGCTGACAAAACCAATCTTGATGTCTTGCGCCTGTACCGACAGACAC
Organism: Rhodoferax sp. U2-2l; assembly: GCF_020594515.1. Classification (GTDB taxonomy): domain Bacteria; phylum Pseudomonadota; class Gammaproteobacteria; order Burkholderiales; family Burkholderiaceae_C; genus Rhodoferax. The sequence goes on along the minus strand of NZ_JAJCTH010000013.1, from coordinate 25,018 downwards.
AAGAAACCAGCCGTCAACACAACGGCCAAGCGACGTACATAGTGGTTCATTAGAAACTCGTCCCGATTTGAAATTGCATGGTCTGGATTTTATCGCCGTCATACTTCTTCAGCGGCTTGGCGAACGCCAGGCGCAGTGGTCCGACCGGTGAAATCCAGCTGATACCGACACCGGCAGAGGCCCGAAGGGCGCTGGCATTGGCGTTGATAGCCAGACCATCGTCGTCCCCACCGACCATGCCGGCATCGACAAAACCATACATGCGCAAGGAGCGGTCGTTACCCGCGCCTGGGAAAGGCGTCAATATTTCCATATTGACATTGACCTTGCGGTTGCCGCCGATGGCGGTGTCGGTGATATCACGTGGCCCCAGGGTGCCTTGCTCAAAGCCCCGCACCGAACCCAGACCACCACCATAAAAGTTCTTGAACACCGGGTAAGACTTGTCACCCATGGATTTGCCCCAACCAACTTCCGCATTGAAGGCTGCGGTGTATTGCTTGCTCAGCGGAATATATTGCTGGAACTGGTAAGTGCCACGCAAATACCGCGCATCACCGGCAAACGACCACTCGGCGTTGGCCCGCTGATACCGCCCGCTGGTGGGTGCCAGCGCGCTGTCGCGGTTGTCGCGTGCCCAACCAGCCGTGAACGGGATGGCAGAGCTGGTTTTGCCGTATTCAGTGATGTGATCTTTGTACGACTGGGGCAGCAAGGTGCCCTCTTCGATGGTGGTTTGCTCAATACCTGCACCAAAAAACACCGTGTCGATTTCAGTGAACGGCACCCCGAAGCGCAGGGCTCCGCCCGAGGTGATCAGCTTGTAGTAGTCCTGGTCTTCGTACGGGCTGCTGGTCTTGTGATAGACGTCGATGGTGCGAGAGACACCGTCTTCGGTGAAGTACGGGTCGGTGGTGCTCAGCACCACCACTCGGTTGATCTTGCTGGTGTTGATCTGGATGCCCAGCGAATTCCCCGAGCCAAAGGCGTTTTCCTGCTTCAAACCAAATGATAGGCCCAAGCCGTCGCCACTGGAGAACCCGGCACCCAGACTCAAGCTGCCGGTGGGTTTTTCGGTGACGTTGAGCGTCAGGTCCACCTGATCCGGGGCGCCGGCGACCTCCTGGGTTTCCACCGCTACATCACCAAAGTAGCCTAGCCGGTCAACACGGTCGCGTGAGCGGCGAATTTTGTCACCGTCGTACCAGGACGACTCCAGCTGCCGGAACTCGCGGCGCACCACCACGTCGCGCGTGCGGGTGTTGCCCGCCACGTTGATCTTGCGCACATAGGCCCGGCGTGAGGGGGTGGCCTGCAGCGTCAGGGCCACCAGGTTGTTGACCCGGTCAATCTCGGGCACGGCTTCCACGCGGGCAAAGGCGTAACCGAAGTTGCCAAAATAGTCGGTGAAGGCTTTGCTGGTCTTGGCGACTTCGTCGGCGTTGTAGGCCTGGCCGGGGCGAATGGAGACGAGCGTCTTGAATTCATCGTCCTTACCCAGGTAGTTACCCGCCAGCTTGATGCCGCTGACCACAAAACGCTCACCTTCGGTGATGTTGATGGTGATGCCGATGTCGGTCTTGTTGGGGTCAATCGCCACCTGGGTGGAGTCCACCTTGAACTCCAGGTAACCACGGGTCAGGTAATACGAGCGCAGGGTTTCAATGTCCGCATTCAATTTGGCGCGAGAGTACCGGTTGGACTTGGTGTACCAGCTCATCCAGCCACCGGTGTCCAGGTCAAACAGGCCACGCAGCGTGGATTCGCTGAACACCTGGTTACCCACAATGCGGATCTCGCTGATCTTGGCGGGCTCACCTTCTGTCACGGTAAAGGTCAGATTGACGCGGTTGCGCTCAATGGGCGTGACGGTGGTGACAACTTGCGCGGCGTACAAGCTGCGGTTGATGTACTGGCGTTTGAGTTCCTGCTCGGCGCGGTCCAGCTGCGCCTTGTCAAACGGGCGGCCATCTGCCAGCCCGACATCGCGCAGGGATTTGACCAGCACGTCCTTGTCAAATTCCTTGGTGCCGACAAATTCGACATTGGCCACCGTGGGGCGTTCTTCGACCACCACCACCAGCACATCGCCATTCACCTCGATACGCACGTCCTTGAACAAGCCCAAGGCAAACAGCGCGCGGATGGCGGCCGAGCCCTTGTCGTCGTTGTAGGTGTCACCCACCTGAACTGGCATCGAGACAAACACCGTGCCCGGCTCCACACGCTGCAGGCCTTCGATACGGATGTCACGCACGGTGAAGGGGTCCACCGCCCAAGCGGCAGGTGCGGCCAATACCAAAGCAGCCACCGCAGACAGGGCGTTGAGGCGAAAACGATTGAATTGCATGATGAAAATGAAGAATTTAAGGTTGTGCCAAGTGGCACAACAACAGTTAACCGAGCAAGCGGGCAATATCGTTGAAAAAAGCGATCGCCATCATGACGACCAACAAGGCAATACCGCCCCGCTGCAGCCGCTCCATCCAGAGATCAGACACTGGCTTGCCTGTCACAGCCTCCCAAAGATAATACATCAGGTGTCCACCGTCCAAAACCGGCAGCGGCAGCAGGTTCAGAACACCCAGACTGACACTCACCAAGGCCAGAAACACCAGGTATTGAACCACCCCCATGCCCGCCGATTTGCCGGCAAAGTCGGCAATGGTGAGCGGACCACTGATGTTCTTCAGGGACGCTTCGCCCACCAGCATCTTGCCCATCATGGTGAGGGTCAAGACCGAGACATCCCACGTTTGCGCCATACCGCGCGAGAGGCCTTCAAAGGGACCGTATTGCACCGTCACAAAAGTCGGCCTGGAGCCAACAAACGCGCCAATGCGCCCCACGGTTGTGTCGCCGTCCGTCACAATTTTGGGCGTCAGCGTGAACTCGAGCAGTTGCCCCTGGCGAAGAATTTTCCAGCGTTGAGCCTGGGCCTGACCGTTCGCGCCCGAGGCACGGATGACACGGCGCAGTTCCTGGCCATCCAGCACCGGCTTGCCGTCGATGGACTGCACTTCGTCCCCTTCCAGCAACCCCGCCAGGGCGGCGGCACCGTCGGCCTCCGTCTGGCCAATGGTGGGGCGCGTCAGCGGGCCGGTGATGCCCATGCGGGCAAACAAGTCGGCATCCACCTGACTGGATTCCAGCGTGGACAGCGGCAACAGCACTTCATGCTCTGCAGAACCGGATGCCCCCGCAAGGATCAGGCGCACATCCTCCCGGTTGATCGCGCCTTGGGTCAAGGCCCAACGCAGGTCTTCAAACGAGTTGACATCTGACACATCAGCGTCAACCGCGCCGGCCTGGACCACCCGTTCGCCCCCCTGGATACCCGCCTTGCTGGCCAGTGACCCCATCGGCGGCGGGCTCAAAATGGCCTCGGGCTGCTCAACGCCGATCCAGCTCACACCGGCGTAAAGGAACACCGCCAGCAGCAGATTGGCCATGGGGCCTGCCAACACAATCGCCGCACGGCGGCTCAAAGGCTGGGTGTTGAAAGCCAAGTGCCGCTCGTCAGGCGCCACTGGCGCTTCACGTTCATCCAGCATCTTGACAAAACCACCCAGCGGAATCAGCGCCAGCACAAATTCGGTGGACGACGGATTGGCCTGCCAGCGCCACAGCGGCTTGCCAAAACCAATTGAAAACCGCAGTACCTTGACGCCACAAGCCACCGCCATGCGGTAGTGACCGTACTCATGGATGGCAATCAGCAGCGCAATGGCAACAATGAAAGCAGGCAGTGTCAGCATGCGAAGGTGGTCAGTGCACGGTCAACGGCCAAGGCGCTGCGCGACGTTTTCAGCAGCACGGCGTGACTGGGCATCCAGCGCCAGCAAATCCTCCAGCGACCCCGGGGGGGCGGGACTGATGGCCCCCAAGGTGTCCAGGTTGACCCCATGGATCTGGTCAAACCGAATCCGTCCGTCCAGAAACGCGGCCACAGCCACCTCGTTGGCAGCGTTCAGGACCGCCGTGCTGCCAGGCGCGGCATCCAGCACCGACCAGGCCAGCCTCAAGCCGGGGAAACGTGCGTCATGGCCGTGCGCGTGGATGGACTCAAAAGTCATGTCCGCCATCCGGCTGAAATCCAGTGCGGTGGCGCCCGAGGTCACACGGTCCGGCCAGGACAGACCGTAGGCGATCGGCACCTTCATATCGGGGGTGCCGAGCTGGGCAATGACCGAGTGGTCACGGTACTGCACCATCGAATGGATCACGCTCTGGGGGTGGATCACCACGTCAATCTGTGCGGGCAACACGCCAAACAGGTAGCGAGCCTCGATCACTTCCAGCGCCTTGTTCATCATGGTGGCGGAATCCACCGAGATCTTGCGGCCCATCACCCAGTTGGGGTGCGCACAGGCCTGCTCAGGCGTGATCGCCGCAAATCCGGCCGGGTCGTGGCGGCGAAACGGGCCGCCGGAGGCGGTCAGAATGATCTTGTGAATCTGCGCAGCCCAGGTGTCGGCATCATCCGGCAGCGACTGAAACACAGCCGAGTGTTCACTGTCGATCGGCAGCAACTTGGCGCCGCCCTGCTGCACGGCCTGCAGGAAATAATCTCCCCCCACCACCAAGGCTTCCTTGTTGGCCAACAGCAAACGTTTGCCAGCACGGGCCGCTGCCAGACAAGACGCCAGCCCCGCCGCGCCGACGATGGCGGCCATGACGGTATCCACCTGGTCATGCGCCGCGATTTCTTCGATGGCTTTTGGACCCGACAGCACCTGGGTCGACAGGCTGTTTTCCCGACATTTTTGGGCCAGGGCGCGACCATGCTCAACACTGGCCATGACGGCAAAACGGGGCTTGAACTGCACACACTGCGCCAGCATCTTGTCCACTTGCGTCGACGCACTGAGCGCAAACACCTCAAAGCGATCGGGGTGCAACGCGATGACGTCAAGCGTGCTGACACCAATCGAGCCGGTTGAGCCCAGAATCGCCACCCGTTGCTTTTTCAGAGCAGATTTTTCCGTCATGAAGGTTCTCAAAAAGATATCAACATCATCGCCAAAGGCAAGGTTGGCAGCAGCGCGTCCACCCGGTCCAGCACACCGCCATGCCCAGGCAGCAAGGCGCTGCTGTCTTTCACGCCAGCACTGCGTTTGACCAGTGATTCCACCAAGTCACCCACCACGCTCATCGCCGCCATGAACACCACCGCCATCACCATGAAGCTCAGGCCTTTGGTGCCAAGCAGGGTGTAGAAACTGGGCACGGCAGCGCCGCTGGCTGCATCCGCAAAACGCCACACCATCGCCATCAGAACGACACCGAGCATGCCACCCCAGACACCCTCCCAGCTTTTGCCGGGACTGATGGACGCGGCCAGCTTGCTGCGAGTGAAACGCCCGCCCAGCGCACGGCCGGCAAAATAGGCACCGATATCGGCCATCCAGACCAGCGCCAGCACCGAGAGCAAAAAGTTGGTGCCCAACAACCTGGCTTGCGCTACCGCCAGCCAGGTCAGACACAAAGCCGCCAGCCCCAGACCGAGCCGAACCGACACGGCCACCTGCGCCCAGGCAGGAACACCTGCCCTGAGGATCCAAGCCCCAGCCAGCACCCACACCAAACCCGTCAGCAACCAAAGGCGTGGCAAGGTCTCAGCCAGCAAGCCAGACCACCACATCCAGGCGCAGGCCGCCACGCACAGCCCGCCAGCGGCCAGGGATGCCGCTCCCTTGAGCCCGTTCATGCGCGCCCACTCCCAGCCAGCTGCGGCAATGAACAGACCAGCGACGACGAAGAAGGGTTCGGGATGAACGTAAAACAGTGCTGGCAACAGCACCATCAGCAGCACCAGCGCGGTCAAGACCCGTTGTTTGAGCATGACAGGCTAGACGGCATCAGCCGAAGTGGGCTCGCCATCCAGCTGATCGGAGGTCATGCCAAAACGCCGCTCACGTTGGGCAAACGAAGCAATCGCCTGATCCAGCGCCGCCTCATCAAAATCTGGCCACAACACATCGGTAAAGAAAAACTCTGAGTAGGCCGTTTGCCAGAGCAGAAAATTGCTCAAACGATGCTCCCCGCCGGTGCGGATCACCAGATCAGGGTCAGCCACATGCGCCATCGACATGGCACGGTTCAGATTCACCTCGGTGATGGGTAGGCCTTGGTCAGCGAGTTTCTGGGCAGCTTGCGCGATGTCCCAGCGCCCGCCGTAATTGAAGCACGCATTGAGAACCAGACGGGTGTTGCCGGCGGTGGCGGCTTCGCCCTCTTCCATGCTGCGCAACACCCTCGGCGACAAGCCACGGCGATCACCGACAAAGCGCAATTGCACCCCGTCTTCTTTGAGTTGCTTGACTTCGCGCGTCAGCGCCATGGCAAACAAATCCATCAGGCTCGATACTTCTTCCGTGGGACGTTTCCAGTTTTCTGAAGAAAACGCAAACACCGTCAACACGCGGATGCCGCGGGCATCACACGCCTTGGCACACCGCTTGAGCGATTCAACACCCTGCCGATGCCCCGCGATACGTGGCAAATACCGCTTGTTCGCCCACCGTCCGTTGCCATCCATCACGATGGCAATGTGGTGGGGAACCTGATCGTAGGCCATGGCCGGTCAGACCGCCATGATGTCTTGTTCTTTGCTGGCCACCATCTGATCAATGACGACAATGTGCTTGTCAGTCACTTTTTGAATCTCGGCCTCGCAACGCTTTTGCTCGTCTTCGGAGGCCAGTTTGTCTTTCACCAGCTTCTTGACGGCTTCGTTGGCGTCACGGCGCAGGTTGCGCACCGCAATTTTGGCCGTTTCACCCTCAGCACGCACCACTTTGGTGAGCTCCTTGCGACGCTCTTCCGACATGGCAGGCATGGGTACACGAATCAAATCACCCATGGACGACGGGTTCAACCCCAGATCGCTGTCGCGAATGGCTTTTTCGATCTTGGCGCCCAGACCCTTTTCCCAGGGTTGCACGCTCACGGTCCGGGAATCAATCAGCGACACGTTGGCCACCTGGCTGATCGGCACCAGAGCGCCGTAATAGTCCACATGCACCGTGTCCAAAATGGCCGGATTGGCCCGGCCGGTGCGAATTTTGGTCAGATTGTGTTGAAAGGCGGCGATGGACTGGTCCATCTTGGTCTCGGCCGTCCGCTTGACATCTGCAATTGGCATCTTCTACTCCTCACTCCACAGTCATGAATTCAGCGAAAACCTGTCGCTCGCTCAGGCGTACACCAGCGTTCCTTCATCTTCGCCGAGAACCACCCGTTTGAGCGCGCCGTGTTTGAAAATCGAGAACACCTTGATCGGCAGCTTCTGGTCCCGGCACAGCGCAAAAGCCGTGGCATCCATGATGCCCAGATTTTGCGAAATCGCATTATCAAAAGATATCTGGCTGTAGCGCGTTGCAGTCGGGTCTATTTTCGGGTCAGCGGTATAGACCCCATCCACCTTGGTGGCCTTGAGCACGATTTCGGCACCAATTTCAGCCCCGCGCAGCGCCGCCGCGGTGTCGGTGGTGAAAAACGGGTTGCCGGTACCCGCAGCAAAAATCACCACCTTGCCCTCTTCCAGATATTGCAGCGCTTTGGGTCGGACATAGGGCTCAACAACCTGCTCGATGGCAATGGCCGACATGACACGTGCCGTCAAGCCGGCTTTGTTCATGGTGTCGCCCAGAGCCAACGAGTTCATCACCGTGGCCAACATCCCCATGTAGTCGGCGGTGGCGCGGTCCATACCCACCGATCCACCTGCCACACCCCTGAAAATGTTGCCGCCGCCAATCACCACAGCCACCTCGACACCCAATCGGGTGACCTCAACAATTTCATCCACCATCCGGACGATGGTGTTTCGGTTGATGCCAAACTGATCATCCCCCATCAACGCCTCGCCCGACAGCTTGAGCAGGATGCGTTTGTAGGCTGGTTTGGCAGTGGTCATAGGTTTTCCCGAAAAAATTGTCAACGGAGCCTGAAGCCCCCATGTTACTTAAAAGCTATGGATTAACCCGCTTGTTGGGCAGCAGCGACTTGCGCAGCCACTTCAGCAGCAAAGTCGTCCACCTTCTTCTCAATGCCTTCACCCACCACATACAGCGTGAAAGATTTCACGGTGGTGGCAGCCGCTTTGAGCATCTGCTCGACGCTTTGCTTGTCATTTTTGACAAAAGGCTGATTGAACAGAGAGACTTCCTTGAGGTACTTCTGCACACCCCCTTCGATGCGCTTGGCCACAATTTCAGCCGATTGCACGGGCTTGCCAGCCGCGGTTGCCACGGCCGCATCTTCCGCCGCCTTGGCCGCCGCCACCGAGCGCTCGCGCGCCACCAGCTCAGCAGGCACGTCGTCGCTGGACAACGCCACCGGCTTCATGGCAGCCACATGCATGGCCACATCCTTGGCAGCGGTTTCATCACCTTCAAACTCGACCACCACACCAATGCGGGTGCCATGCAGATAGGCTGCGAGCTTGCTGCCATCGGCAAAACGCTTGAAACGGCGGAAGCTCATGTTCTCGCCGATCTTGCCGATCAGGCCTTTGCGAACATCTTCCAGTGTCGGGCCAAAGCCTTCCTGCTCATAGGAACAGGCACCCAAAGCAGCCAGATCAGCCGGGTTGTTTTTGGCAATCAGCGATGCCGCTGCGCTGGCCAGAGCGAGGAAACTGTCATTCTTGGTGACGAAGTCGGTTTCGCAGTTGACTTCAAGCAAGGCACCCACACCATCTTCGACAGCGTAAGTCACCACACCCTCAGCGGTCACACGGCTGGAGGCTTTACCAGCCTTGCTACCGAGGCGAACACGCAGAATTTCTTCCGCCTTGGCCATGTCGCCTTCGGCTTCGGTCAGGGCACGTTTGCACTCCATCATCGGCGCATCGGTCTTGCCACGCAGTTCAGCCACCATGCTTGCGGTAATTGCAGCCATTTGTATCTCCGGATTCAGTTCAGTTGGTAAAAATCGGGTTAAAAAAAGGGGGCACCAAAGCCCCCTTTCTTGGGGTCATGGAAAACTCAGGCGGCTGCCTCGTCCACTTCCACAAATTCATCGGCATTGTCAGAAGCCACTGCCTTGACGACATCATCCATGGCATTGGAGCGGCCTTCAATGATCGCATCCGCAATACCACGGGCGTACAGCATGACCGCCTTGGAGGAGTCGTCATTACCCGGAATCACGTAGTCAATGCCTTCGGGAGAGTGGTTGGAATCAACCACCGCCACCAGCGGAATACCCAGCTTCTTGGCTTCAGCAATGGCAATCTTGTGGTAGCCCACGTCAATCACAAAGATTGCGTCAGGCAAAACAGTCATATCCTGGATGCCGCCAATGTCTTTTTCCAACTTTTCCAACTCACGAGCAAACATCAATTGCTCTTTTTTGCTCATGGCATCCAGACCCGCTTCTTGCTGGGTCTTCATGTCCTTGAGGCGCTTGATGGAGGTTTTGACCGTCTTGAAATTGGTCAACATACCACCCAACCAGCGCTGGTCAACATAAGGCACACCAGCGCGTTGCGCTTCAGCAGCCACGGTTTCACGCGCCTGACGCTTGGTACCCACCATCAGCACAGTACCGCGCTTGGCGGAAATCTGACGCACAAACTTGGCAGCCTCCTGGAACATCGGCAAAGATTTTTCCAGGTTGATGATGTGGATTTTGTTGCGATGGCCAAAAATGAAAGGGGCCATCTTGGGATTCCAGAAGCGGGTTTGGTGACCAAAGTGGACGCCGGCTTCCAGCATGTCGCGCATAGTTACTGCCATATTTAACTCCAAAGGTTAAGTCTAAAATCCAGCTCGTTTTGCCCAACCTTTCGCTTTGCGCGCTTGGCTGTAGCAACACCTTGATGAACTGGTTTGCGATTTACTTGACACAACACCAGAGACTGGCGTCTGTTTTCAAGCCCATCGAGTATAGCATTAGCCCGCTGGAATCCAGGGCCAGGCGTTGCGCAGTTGGGCCTGAGCCCTCTTCAAATGCCCTAGACTATTGCTTTGACAGGCCCGCCAACTGGACAAGGCCCCACACCGATGCTAGAGCGCCAGAACATGCCCATTCTCCCGCCGGATCTTTCCCAAAAACTCGCCAACGCGGTTGACGGGATGCCGGCATTTCCAAAAAGTGTCGAAAAGATCCTGGAACTCACCCGGGACGTGAATTGCACCCCCAAGGACATCGTGCAAGTCATCGACAAAGACCCGGTGATCACCGTCAAGATCTTGCGCGTGGTCAATTCGGCTTATTACAGCTTGCCCAGGCAAATCACATCGGTCAACCATGCGGTGGTGTATCTGGGTTTCAACACCATCAAGAACCTGGCCTTGAGCATTGCTGCCATCGGGATCATGCCCAAGCGCAACGCCGCCGGTTTTGATGTGGACCAATACCTGCTGCACTCGCTGTCCACGGCTGGCATCGCCAGAAAGCTGGCCACACAAACGGGGGACGCTGACCCGATGGACTGTTTCATCGCTGGCCTGCTGCATGATTTTGGCAAAGTGGTTTTTGCCCAGTTCCTGCCACAAGAATTTCGGCAGGCGCTGGTGCTCAGTGCTTCTGATGGCTCCTCACTTCATGAAGCCCTGCGAAAAATTGTCGGCGTGGATCACGCTGTGGTGGGTGCCATGTTGGTGGAAAAGTGGCGTTTTGCACCGGAATTGATCAACACCATTGCCCACCAGTATGACACTGACCAACTCGACACAGGGTTGTTTGCCTGCGTGTTCACGGCCAACCAGATCAGCAAACAGTTGGGTTTCGGCTTTGGTGGCAATCCGCGCATTCACCAACTGCCCGAGCAGGTAAAGCGACGCATGGGTGGCACCCTTGATGACATCATTGCTTCATCGGACCAGTGGAACGATGCGTTCGAAGACGCCAAATTGTTTGCCAAGTTATGACAGGCGCATCATGAAAGTCAAATTCTGGGGTGTTCGCGGGTCCATTGCTTCGCCCGGACCGTTGACCATGCGTTACGGTGGCAACACCACCTGCATCGAGGTGCGCACTGACAACAACGAACTCATCATCCTCGACGCAGGCACAGGCATTTTCCCGCTGTCGCAGTCCTTGCTGGGGGAGTTGCCAGTTACCGCCAATGTGTTGATCACCCACTCGCACTGGGACCACATCCAGGGCCTGCCGTTTTTTATCCCCAACTTCATCCCTGGCAACACCCTGCGTCTGCATGGGGCGTTTGACCCGGTGTCGGGCAAGGGTGTGGAGCAAGTGATGTCGGTACAGCTTCAATACAGCTATTTCCCGGTGCGCGAGGCCGAGATGAAAGCACGCATTGAATATGTCACCCTCACCCCCAATGAAAGCATTCAGATCGGCTCGGCCACCGTCACCCCGTTCATGATGAACCACCCGGTGATCGACTTTGGTTACCGCATCGAAGCCAATGGCAAATCGGTTTTTTTCACCGGTGACCACGAGCCGCCGCCCAACATCTACGAACCCGACGACCCGGAGTACGCCGAATACCAGTCGTTTGTGGACGCCAAAACAGCAGACATCCTGCAGGCCATGGCGGGGGTGGATGTGTTGATTGCCGACAGCTCGTACACCCAGGCCGAATATCCGAGCAAAAAAGGCTGGGGCCACGGCACCTTCCACACCAGCATTGCCTACGCCAAACAGGCCCGCGCCAAGATGCTGTTTTGTACCCACCATGAGCCCACCCGCAGCGACGATGCGCTGGACAAGGTGTTTGAACACGTGCTGCATGAGCACCCACGCCAGCCCGGTGACCCGCACTATCGCCTGGCCAGGGAAGGCGAATGCTACGAGTTCTGAACCGTGCAAAAGATCACCCCAGGCACCCGCCACCCGTTGTTCGGGGTTGATCAGACCCGGCTCATCGAAGTCTCAGCCGCTAAAAATCTGCCGCCCCACACGCTGATGCAGCGTGCCGGCCTGGCGGTGGCGCGCCTGGTGCTGGCCATCGCACCCCATGCCCGGCGCATCTGGATCGCCTGCGGCCCAGGGAACAACGGCGGCGACGGCCTGGAGGCAGCCATTCACCTTCAACGATGGGGCAAACAACCCGTGGTGACCTGGCTGGGTGACGTGCAGAGGGCGCCACCTGACAGCGTTGCCGCATACCAACGACTGGCAGACGCCGGGATCAGCATCGCAACCACACCCAACGGTGACTTTGACCTGTGTGTTGACGCGCTACTGGGCATCGGCGGACAAGGCCGTGAGCCCGCAGGTCAGATGGCCGACTGGATCAGGCAAATCAATACCAGCGGTACGCCCGTGTTGTCGGTGGACATCCCCACCGGGCTGCAGGCTGACTCCGGCCAAACCACCACCTTACACGTGCAAGCCAGCCACACCCTGAGCCTGCTGACGCTCAAACCGGGGCTTTTCACCGCCCATGGGCGGGACGCCACTGGCACGCTCTGGCTGGACACGCTGTGGCTTGCGCCCGACACTTTGGACGACTGTTTACCCACGGCCTGGCTGAACGGCAGGCCGCTGCCACCCCCCCGCTCTCACGCCTCACACAAAGGCAGTTTTGGCGATGTGGCGGTGGTGGGTGGCGCCCCTGGCATGACGGGTGCGGCGCTGCTGGCAGCATCGGCGGCGTTGCATGCCGGCGCTGGGCGCGTATTTGTCGGTTTGCTGGACCAGCAGGCCATGACAGTTGACATTCAGCAGCCCGAACTGATGTTTCGCCCAATCCAGTCACTGGCTTTTTCGACCATGACGGTGGTTTGCGGTTGCGGTGGTGGTCAGACCGTGGCGTCCATCTTAGGGGAGGTTTTGAACTCGGCAGCCCAAGTTGTTCTGGATGCAGACGCTCTCAATGCAATAGCAGGCGACAACACGTTACAAACAGCGCTGGTGGCACGCGCCGCTCGCCAGGCCGTGACCGTGCTGACGCCGCACCCGCTGGAAGCCGCGCGCCTGCTGGGACAAACGGCACAACAGGTGCAAGAAAATCGTCTTGGTGCTGCCGCAACTTTGGCCCAACGGTTTGCCTGCACCGTGGTGCTCAAAGGGTCTGGCACCCTCATCACCAGCCCCGGGCAAACACCGGTGATCAACCCCACCGGCAATGCCCGGCTGGCCACCGCGGGTACTGGAGACGTTCTGGCTGGCCTGGTGGGTGCGCAATTGGCTGCGGGCCATACCGGTTTTGACGCCGCCTGCCGGGCTGTCTATTGGCATGGTGAGCTGGCGGACAACCTTGCGCCACAAACCACGCTGACGGCAGCGGTACTGGCCAGGTCACTCAGAGGCTGATGGCACCTCCAGCGTGATCCGTGCTGACCCGTCGCCACCACTCTCAAAGCCACTGAAACATAGGCACAGACCACGTGTCTACGGCATGATGCATCTGTCAGCCCGTCACGGATAAGGGTTTTTCCAATACCTACCCGCGCCCGGCAAAGGGCATGTTGGTCGCCATCACGGTGTGAAACATCACGTTGGCAGTCAGTGGCAGATTGGCCATGTACAACACGGACTGCCCAACCACGGCCACATCCATCACCGGCTCGACCGCCGTCTGGCCATTGGCCTGCAAGATGCCAGCTTGCATCTTCTGCGTCATGTCAGTGGCAGCGTTACCGATGTCGATTTGCCCCACCGCAATACCGTATTTGCGACCATCCAGCGAGGCAGTCTTGGTCATGCCGGTCACCGCATGTTTGGTGGCGGTGTAGGCCAGCGAGTTGGGCCGTGGTGTGGTGGCTGAAATGGAGCCATTGTTGATGATGCGACCGCCTTGCGGTGTTTGCGCCTTCATCACCCGAAAGGCCTGGCGCAGACACAAAAACATGCCGGTCAGGTTGACGTCCACCACGTTTTGCCACTGGGCCAGCGTCAAGTCTTCCAGCAACACACCCGGTGCGCTGATGCCCGCGTTATTGAACAACACATCGACCCGGCCAAAGGCTTGCAGCGCCGCATCAAACAGCGCCACCACCGAGGCCTCATCCGACACATCGGCGGGCACCACCAACGCACGCTCAGGCGCGCCGCTGACCTGGGCCACGTCCGCCAACGGCTCCTGGCGCCGACCCGCCAGCACCACCCGGTAACCGCCTTGCAACAACGCCAGCGCCGCGGCCTTGCCAATGCCGGAACCAGCACCCGTCACGATGGCTACTTTGATCTCTTGATTCATCATTATTTCAATAGCAAACTATGATTGATGGTTAACGTCTAGCGCCTATTTTTACGACTCTTTTCCTTGGCCTTGGCTGGCGTCGCCGGGCGCCTGTCCGACTTGGCAGCCGGTCGCGCAGCTTGGGTGGCTCGCGCCAAGGGTTCCGATCTCTTGCGGCTGCGCCGACCTGCTGGAGCGCCATCCGGTTCTGCGTCAAATGGGGCGCGGTCTGCGCCGTCGCGCAGCGGCTCCTTGTCCTTGGCCGCGCGGGACAGCAATTCCTGCCCCTCCTGCACCAGCCGGAAATCAATGCGCCGCCCGTCCAGATCCACCCGGCTGACCTGCACCCGCACGCGGGTGCCCAGCGCAAAACGCATGCCGGTGCGCTCACCACGCAACTCCTGACGCGCTTCGTCAAAGCGGTAGTACTCGCCACCAAGTTCGGTGATGTGCACCAGGCCTTCGACGTACATCGCGTCCAGCGTGACAAACAGGCCAAAGGTGGTGACCGAACTGACCACGCCACCAAACTCCTCGCCCAGATGCTCACGCATGTACTTGCATTTGAGCCAGGCTTCCACATCGCGGCTGGCTTCGTCGGCACGGCGCTCGTTGGCGCTGCAATGCAAACCGGCGGACTGCCAGGCAACCATGTCGGCGCTCAGCTTGCGCGGCTTTTGACCAGGCTCTGCCACCTTGGAGGCCAGATTTTTCTCCAGCCGCTTGGACAGCTTGGCGTGGGCTTCACCCGGCGTGGGCAGCACTGGCAGGGCGTATTTGGTCTTGGCCAGAATCGCCTTGATGACGCGGTGCACCAGCAGATCGGGATAACGCCGGATCGGGCTGGTGAAATGGGTGTAGGCCTCAAACGCCAGGCCAAAGTGGCCACTGTTCTCGGGTGTGTATATCGCCTGCTGCATGGAACGCAGCAGCATCGAATGGATCTGCGCGGCATCCGGGCGGTCTTTGGTGGCGTTGGCAATCGCCTGGAACTCGCCCGGCGACGGGTCGTCGCTGATGGTCAAACCAACGCCGGTGATCTTCAGGTAATTGCGCAACACCTCTTTTTTCTCGGGCGTGGGGCCTTCGTGCACGCGGTACAGACCGGCGTGTTTGCTCTGGGCGATGAAATCCGCACTGCAGACGTTGGCCGCCAGCATGGCTTCTTCAATCAGCTTGTGCGCGTCGTTGCGGGTGCGGGGCACAATTTTTTCGATGTGCCCGGCCTCGTCACAGACGATCTGGGTCTCAACCGTTTCAAAATCCACCGCACCACGGCGCGCGCGCGACTTGAGCAGCGCGTGGTACACGTCGTGCAGGTTGATCAGGTCACCAATGCGGTCCTTGCGTTTGAGCGCTTCCGGCCCGCGGGTGTTGGACAAAATTGCCGCCACCTCGGTGTAGGTAAAGCGCGCATGGCTGAACATCACCGCCGGGTAAAACTGGTAGGCCGAGACCTCGCCATCTTCCGTCACCAGCATGTCGCAGACCATGCACAGGCGCTCCACGTCGGGGTTGAGCGAACACAGGCCATTGGACAATTTTTCGGGCAGCATCGGGATGACGCGGCGCGGGAAATACACGCTGGTGGCACGGTCGTAGGCATCAATGTCGATGGCCGAGCCGTTTTCGACGTAGTGGCTCACATCGGCAATCGCCACCAGCAGGCGCCAGCCCGACGTGGCCGCCCTGCCTTTGCCAATTTTGGCGGGTTCGCAATAGACGGCATCATCAAAGTCACGCGCGTCTTCACCATCGATCGTCACCAACGGCACATCGGTCAGGTCCACGCGCTGGCGTTTGTCCTGCGGGCGCACTTTGTCGGGTAGCGCGCGTGCCTGGGCGATGCAGGCTTCTGTGAACTCATGCGGCACGCTGTATTTGCGCACGGCAATCTCGATCTCCATGCCGGGGTCGTCAATCTCGCCGAGCACCTCTTTGACGCGACCAATCGGCTGACCAAACAGCGACGGGGGCTCAGTGAGTTCCACCACCACCACTTGCCCAGCACGGGCAGCACCGGTGGCGGCTTTTGGAATCATGATGTCCTGACCATAGCGCTTGTCCTCGGGTGCCACGATCCAGATGCCGCTTTCGTGCAGCAGGCGGCCAATGATGACCTGGCTGCTGCGCTCCACAATTTCAACCACCCGACCTTCCGGGCGGCCCTTGCGGTCACTGCGAACGATGCGCACCTTGACGCGATCTTTGTGCAGCACCGCACGCATTTCGTTGGGGGCGAGGTAAATGTCGGATTCACCGTCATCGCGGGTCACAAAACCGTGCCCATCGCGATGACCTTGAACAATTCCTTCAACTTCTTCCAGCAAGGCGCTGGTTTGCTTCAAATTTTTGATATACTTCTCTCTTTCCTGAAATGCCCAGGTGGCGGAATTGGTAGACGCACTAGTTTCAGGTACTAGCGAGTAACTTCGTGGGGGTTCGAGTCCCTTCCTGGGCACCAAATATAAATGAAATCTGGTTGGTTTCGATGACACTAACCAGATGCTTTGAACTGAAAGCCGCTGTTAAACCAGCGGCTTTTTTGTTGTCGTTGTAGAAAATGCCAGAAATAGGCATCAAATGGGCTGCGCCAGCAGATCGTGGCCTTGCGCACCCACAATGCGGGCCCGGGTGAACTCACCCACTTTGAGCGTCTTGCTGATTTTTTCGGGTGGCAGCAGTTTCACGGTGCCGTCAATTTCGGGCGCGTCGGCGTACGAGCGGCCCAAGCCACCTTTTTTGCCCAGCCCCGGCGCATGGTCCACCAAAATCTGCATCGTGGCACCCACGCGCTGTTGCAGTTTGGCAGCGGACACGGCTTCAGCCACCGCCATAAAAGCTGCACGACGTTCTTCGCGCACGGCCTCGGGCAACATGCCCGGCAATTCATTGGCCGCCGCGCCCTTGACTGGGCTGTAGGCAAAACAACCGGCCCGATCAATCTGGGCTTCACGCATGAAATCCAGCAGGTGCGCAAATTCGTCCTCGGTTTCCCCGGGGAAACCGGCAATGAAGGTGCTGCGGATGACGATCTCGGGGCAAGCCTCGCGCCAGCGCTGGATGCGTTCCAGATTTTTCTCGCCGCTGGCGGGGCGTTTCATGCGTTTGAGCACGTCCGGGTGGCTGTGCTG
The DNA here is from genome assembly GCF_020594515.1 of Rhodoferax sp. U2-2l. Lineage (GTDB taxonomy): Bacteria > Pseudomonadota > Gammaproteobacteria > Burkholderiales > Burkholderiaceae_C > Rhodoferax. The sequence goes on along the minus strand of NZ_JAJCTH010000013.1, from coordinate 7,777 downwards.
AAACGGCACGTCCAGATACGGCAACACCAGGCCAGAAGCCATCAGCGGCAGGATGTCGTCCACACTTGGATAGGGGTACACATAGTGCAAGCGCACCCAGGCGCCATAACTTTGCGCCATCTCACCCAACGCCTGCACCAGTTCCAGCAAGCGGGTTTTGATCGGCTTGCCGCTCCAGAAACCAGTGCGGTATTTCACATCCACGCCATAGGCCGAAGTGTCCTGGCTGATCACCAGCAACTCTTTCACACCGCCTTCAAACAACGCCTGCGCCTCTTTGAGCACATCACCAACCGGCCGTGACACCAGATCACCGCGCATGGAAGGAATGATGCAGAACGTGCAGCGGTGGTTGCAACCTTCGCTGATCTTGATGTAGGCGTAGTGCCGGGGTGTCAGCTTGACACCCGCGCTGCCAAAAGCGTTGGGCACCAGGTCCAGAAACGGATCGTGCGGTTTAGGCAAGTGGGCGTGCACCGCGTCCATCACCTCTTGCGTGGCTTGCGGGCCGGTGACGGCCAGCACGCTGGGGTGCATCTGGCGCACCAGATTGCCACCGGCATCGTCGGCCTTGGCGCCCAGGCACCCCGTGACGATCACCTTGCCGTTGTCAGCTAAAGCTTCACCAATGGTGTCCAGGCTTTCCTTGACAGCGTCATCGATGAAGCCACAGGTGTTGACGATCACCAGGTCGGCACCCTGAAAGGTTTTGACGGTTTGATAACCCTCGGCGCTGAGTTGCGTCAGGATCAACTCGGAATCCGTCAATGCCTTGGCGCAGCCCAGACTGACAAAACCAACCTTGGGCGCTGGCGCCCCTTGCGAAGTCACATTATTCATGCACTGTTTGGTGAATTTTCAGGAGGAGCTCTTGATGCCAAATGCACCCAATAACTGCCCTGTCTGTTTTTGCATTTGTTCCTGCATCTGCGCCAGCATCGTTTTGGACTGCTCCAGGCTTCCACCCATCATGGCTTGCAGCACAGGGGGTTGCATGGCCAAATACTGCGTCCACATTTCAGGGGTGAACCCCTTGGACTGTTCGGCAAATCGGGTTTGAACATCAATCAGCGACTGAATGTTTTTTTCGAGATAGCCCCCCAGCATGCTCTGCATGGAGTGGCCATAAAAGCGAATCAAACTCTCCAAAACGGGCGCGGTGAACATCGGTGAACCACTGGCTTCTTCTTCCAGAATGATCTGCAACAGAATGCTGCGCGTGATGTTTTCACCGGTTTTGACATCCAGCACCTCAAACGGCTCACGCTTCATGACCAGCGCTTTTACCTCCGACAGCGTGATGTAGCTGGAGGTGTTGGTGTCGTAAAGCCGTCGGTTGGGATATTTCTTGATGATGCGCTGCGGGCCCCGCGCCGGTGCTGGAGTGGCGTTAGTCATATGTCATCCTGAGGCTCATCTTGAGCACGATTTAATCACTGCGGGCTGCTGTGGATTGTGGGGCCTGACCACCGGCTGAGTTGTCGGGGTCTACCCCTGCGTTAGCCGACATTTGTTTCCGATTTGTCAGGCGCCGCACCATTATGCAAAGCAACAAACACCTCAGACGAAGACGACTATTTTGATTACCAGGTTTTGAGTTCTGAATCTGGTCATATTCAGAAAACCTTGGTAGGCGCGATTGGACTCGAACCAACGACCCCCACCATGTCAAGGTGGTGCTCTAACCAGCTGAGCTACGCGCCTGAGGAATTCAGGAAAAACGCAAGTATAGCGTCAATATTTGGCCCAACAGCATCCGGACCGAATAATTTTCATGATTGAGGTGTTCGATAATTGACGCTTACGTCAACGTCAATCACTCTTTTGGAGAAACTCATGGAGATTCAAGGCAAGGTATTCATCGTGACCGGCGCCGCGTCGGGCTTGGGCGAAGGCACGGCCCGCATGCTCGCCGCCAAAGGGGGGCGCGTGGTGGTGGCCGACATGCAGGTTGACAAAGGCGAAGCCGTCGCCCGGGACATCGGCGGCGCTTTTGTGAAATGCGATGTCAGCAACGAAGCCGATGCGCAGGCGGTGGTCGCGACAGCGGTCGCCATGGGCAAACTGATGGGCCTGGTGAATTGTGCTGGCATTGCCCCGGCCGAGAAAACCGTCGGCAAAAATGGTCCGCACGTGTTGGCCAGCTTTCAGAAATGCATCACCGTGAACCTGATCGGCAGTTTCAACATGATCCGCCTGTGTGCCGATGCCATGGCCAAGAACGAGCCCGAAGCGACCGGCGAGCGCGGTGTACTGATCTCCACCGCCTCGGTGGCCGCGTATGACGGCCAGATGGGACAAGCCGCCTACAGTGCCTCCAAAGGCGGCATTGTGGGCATGACGCTGCCGATTGCCCGCGACCTGGCGCGCAATGGCATCCGCAACATGACCATTGCGCCCGGCATTTTTGGCACACCGATGTTGTTTGGCATGCCGCAAGAGGTGCAAGACGCGCTGGCGGCCAATGTGCCCTTCCCCTCGCGCCTGGGCACCCCGCAGGATTACGCCAAGCTGGCCATTCACATCTTTGAGAACGACATGCTCAACGGCGAGGTGATTCGTCTGGATGGCGCCATTCGTCTGGCACCGCGTTAACTGCCATGGCTGAATAGTCACCCCTGCACATGGAAAATGGCCGTCATTGCGGGCTTGACCCGCAATCCATGGCACGGGGTTCATGGGTCCCGGACCAGGGCGGGGATGACAGCCAAGGATTTTCACGTTAAGCGCCCTGTCGGGGGTCGTGCAAACGGCGACGGCGTCTTTGCCGCCGGAAGGTCTGGAGCATGAGGCTGCGCTTCCTACAATCCCGCCATGTCCATCCCGCAAACCTTTGTCCAGGAACTGCTGGCCCGCGCCGACGTGGTGGAAATCGTCGGCCGTTATGTGCCTCTCAAAAAGGGTGGCGCCAATTTCATGGGGCTGTGCCCGTTTCACAGCGAAAAATCACCGTCTTTCTCAGTCAGCCCAACCAAGCAGTTCTACCACTGCTTTGGCTGCGGCAAAACCGGCAACGCCATCGGTTTTCTGATGGAGCACGCGGGCATGAGTTTTGTGGAAGCCGTGCAGGACCTGGCCCAGCAATTTGGCATGCAGGTGCCCGAAGACGACGCCAGCCCCCAAGACCGCGCCCGCGCCGCCGAACAACGGCAAAAACAGCACACCTTGAACGATGTGCTCGAAAAAGCCTGCAAGGCTTATCAAAAACACCTGAAAGCATCACCCCGTGCAGTGAGTTATTTCAAGGGCCGCGGCCTGTCGGGCACCGTGGCCAAACAGTTTGGCCTGGGGTATGCCCCTGAGGGCTGGCGCAGCTTGGCCAGCGTGTTCCCGAGCTACGACGACCCGCTGTTGGTGGAAAGTGGCCTGGTCATCCTCAACGAGGAAGACGGCGCTGAAGCCAAACGCTACGACCGCTTTCGCGACCGGGTCATGTTCCCGATCCGCAACATCAAAGGGGAATGCATCGGATTTGGCGGGCGGGTGCTGGGTGACGACAAACCTAAGTACCTGAACTCCCCGGAAACCCCGGTGTTCAGCAAAGGCCGCGAACTCTATGGCCTGTTTGAAGCCCGCGCCGCCTTACGGGAACACGGCTACGCCTTGGTCACAGAGGGTTACATGGACGTGGTGGCGCTGGCGCAGCTCGGTTTTCCCAACGCGGTGGCGACACTGGGCACCGCCTGCACGCCCGAGCATGTGCACAAACTGTTTCGTTTCACCGAGTCGGTGGTATTCAGTTTTGACGGCGACAGCGCGGGCCGCCGCGCCGCACGCAAGGCGCTGGACGCGGCCCTGCCACTGGCGACCGATGTGCGCAGTGTCAAGTTCCTGTTTTTGCCCCCCGAGCACGACCCCGACAGTTTTATCCGCGCCCACGGCAAGGAGGCCTTTGCGCGTTATGTCAGCGAAGCGGTGCCGCTGAGCCGTTTTTTGCTCGACGCCGCGCGTGATGGCTGCGACCTGCACACCGCCGAGGGCCGCTCGCATCTGTCGAGCAACGCCAAACCACTGTGGGAGTTGTTGCCCGCTGGTGCCCTGAAACAACAACTGCTGTCAGAGATCGCCGATCTGGTGCAACTCTCCAGCCGGGAGCTGACCGAGGTCTGGTACCCGACGCAGGCCAAGCCCAAACGGGTGCGCAAGGAGAACTATCAAAGTGATAGTGACTACCGCAACAAAAACGATGGCTACAGCCCAAAATCTTATAAATCCAAAAACAGCCCTCGCCCCACCCCCAGCAACAGCCGCCTGCCGGCCAGCCGGGCCGACCATGCCGCACGTATCCTGCTCGACAACATGGCTGCACTGGAGGCCCTGTCGGTCGAAGACCATGGTTTGCTGTGTGGCCTGGAAGCGCCTTACGGGCCGCTGTTCGCCTGGTTGGAAGCGCAGTTCCATGAACACGGCCCCCAACCCTGGGTGGCGCTGCGCGAGGGCCTACAAGGTCACGAGAGTGAAGCCTTTGCCACCAAACTGATGAGCAGCCACGAGCTGGGCGTGGATGAGGATGCGGCCGAAGCCGCCAGCGAGCTGCGCCGCCTGCTCAACCTGATGCTGATCGACCAGCTCATGGCGGCAGAAACCCAGGCGCTGGAAGAGGCCAAATCCGACCCCTCAGCGCTGCAGCGCTACCGTGAACTGCAGGACCGTCGCAAGGCCTTGAAACCCGCAACCTAGGCACCATCTGGGACGCTCAAGCTCGCAAAAAAGGTATAATCCGCTATTTTTCGCCCAGGCAAGCGCGACAGCAGCACCTCCGGACCCGGCCAACACGATGCATTTGAGCGCATCCGGCCACCTTGCCGCAAGGACTGCACACCAAATGTTCGCCCACCCGTCTTGCCGGACCCTGCCCGTTTTTGCGATGTTTTTCCAAAACGCTGGTCTGCCCGCAGCGCTCCACATGCTTCGTTTGTCGTCGTTTTGAGGTTCATACATGCCTGCTTCCAAGTCAAAGACTTCCGCCGCCCCCGCAGCCAAGACCAGCGCTGTCAAAAAAACAGCCAGCAAACCTACTGAACCGAAAGTGCCCCTCGTGCCCGCATCCAAATCCAAAGTCAAAGCCGCTGTTGAAGAAGTCCAGGTCGAAGCCGTTGCTGAGCCTGTTGTGAAGAAAAGGGCCGCAAAAACGGTCAAGAAGTCCGCAGACGCTGGTACCGGCGCCAAACGCGGGCGCAAGCCCAAGGCCGGCAAAGAAGCGGGCGATGTCGATGACCTGGACATGTCCGACATCGAGGACGATCTGGCGGGTGAACCCGTGGCCGAAGCCACCGAGGCAACCGAGACCACCGAAAAGGTCAAACCACTGCGCATGAAAATCAGCAAGGCCAAAGAACGTGCCTTGATGAAAGAGTTTGGCCTGGACGAGACCGTGCTGTCCGAGGAAGACCTGGCCAAACGCCGGCTGCGCCTCAAAGCCCTGATCAAACTCGGCAAAACCCGTGGTTATTTGACCCACGGCGAAATCTCCGACCACTTGCCCGACAAGCTGGTTGATGCCGAAACGCTCGAAGTAGTGATTTCGATGCTCAACGACATGGGTGTCGCTGTTTACGAACACACCCCTGATGCCGAAACCCTGCTCTTGAACCAGAACGGCCCCACCGCCGCCACCGAAGAAGAAGCAGAGGAAGAAGCCGAAGCCGCCTTGAGCACGGTGGACAGCGAATTTGGCCGAACCACCGACCCGGTGCGCATGTACATGCGCGAAATGGGCACGGTCGAATTGCTGACCCGCGAAGGCGAAATCGAAATCGCCAAACGCATCGAAGGTGGTCTGATGGCGATGATGGAGGCGATTTCCGCCTCCCCCGCCACCATCGACGTGATCTTGCAACTGGGTGAAGACATCCGCAGTGACAAGGTGGTCATCACCACCATCGTCGACGGTTTCACCAACCCGAACGAGGCCGACGACTATGTGGCCGAAGAAGATTTTGACGAATTCGACGCCGACGACGACGACGACGGCAAAGGTGGCTCCAAGGCGTTGACCAAAAAGCTCGAAGAGCTGAAAAAAGAAGCTATGAGCCGCTTCGACCGGATGCGCGCCCACTTCGAGCAGATCCACGTGATCTACGACAAAGAAGGATACGGCAGCGCCAATTACCAAAAAACCCAGCGCGCCTTGTCTGACGAGCTGATGTCGATCCGCTTCACCGCCAAGACCATTGAAAAACTCTGCGACATGGTGCGCGGCCAAGTCGATGACGTGCGCAAGAAAGAGCGCGAACTGCGCCGCATCATCGTCGACAAATGTGGTTACCCGCAGGCCCAGTTCATTGCCGAATTCAGCGGCCGTGACAAGCACCACAACAAGGTGCCCAGCCACCTGCTCGACCTGAAATGGATCGAAAAGCAGGCCGCCGCTGGCAAACCCTGGAGCGCCACCATGGGCCGCAACATCCCGCCGGTGCAGGAGTTGCAACAACGCCTGATCGATCTGCAGGCCAAGGTCGTGGTGCCGCTGGACCAGCTCAAGGACATCAACAAACGCATGAACGAGGGTGAATACGCCTCTCGTGCGGCCAAAAAAGAGATGATCGAGGCCAACTTGCGCCTGGTGATTTCGATTGCCAAGAAATACACCAACCGTGGCCTGCAGTTCCTCGACCTGATCCAAGAAGGCAACATCGGCTTGATGAAGGCGGTGGATAAGTTCGAATACCGCCGCGGCTACAAGTTCTCGACCTACGCCACTTGGTGGATTCGCCAGGCCATCACCCGCAGCATTGCAGACCAGGCGCGCACCATCCGGATTCCGGTGCACATGATCGAAACCATCAACAAGATGAACCGCATCAGCCGCCAGCATCTGCAGGAGTTTGGTTACGAGCCCGACGCGTCGGTGCTGGCCGAGCGCATGGAAATCCCCGAGGACAAGATCCGCAAGATCATGAAAATCGCCAAAGAGCCGATTTCCATGGAAACACCGATTGGTGACGATGACGACAGCCACCTGGGTGACTTCATCGAAGACGGTGCCAACACCGCCCCGATGGAAGCCGCCATGCAGGCCGGCCTGCGCGATGTGGTGAAAGACATCCTCGACAGCCTGACACCGCGCGAAGCCAAGGTGCTGCGTATGCGTTTTGGTATCGAAATGACCAACGACCACACCCTTGAAGAAGTCGGCAAGCAGTTTGACGTGACCCGTGAACGCATCCGCCAGATTGAAGCCAAGGCGCTGCGCAAACTCAAACACCCCAGCCGCTCGGACAAGCTGCGCAGCTTCACCGACAACCTGTAAACACTCACCAGCGATTACATAGGAAAAGCGCCTCAAGCCCAAATAAAACGGGCTTGAGGCGCTATTTTTTTGATCTCTACCGGCGGTCCTGCTGACATATTTCCAGCGCAGATGCTGACGTCAAACTGATCTGAGCCGGGCTACAACTCCTCGGTGTCCACGTCCGCCTGCGCTTGCGCGTTGTAGCGGCCACCGTGGACGGTGCGTGGATTGATCAAGTCGTCGAGCTGTTGCAGGGTGGACGCATTCAGGGTAACAGCATCCGCACCCAGGTTGTCATGCAGGTGTTCAACCGATGTCGTGCCGGGGATCGGGATGATGTGGCCACCCCGCTGCAGCAGCCAGGCCAACGCCAGCTGCGCCGGGCTGCAACCCGCCTCGGCCGCGATGGCCTGGTAAGCGAAGTAATCGGCCCGCCTGCGCCGCAAATCGTTCCGAAGAAACACGTGGCGCGGGCGTTGCAAATGTGGCAAGGTGGAGCGTGGCACAGGCAAAGACCGGTGTAGCAATGGTGCATATTGCCCG
>NZ_JAJCTH010000012.1 GCF_020594515.1 Rhodoferax sp. U2-2l | reverse complement strand
ACACGGAACGACCGCATTTATCGCTGAAAATGCAAACGCCCGATGTGGTGCATCGGGCGTCTATCGCCGGTTAACCCCGGCACTTTTCAACCGTTCTGAGTGTCAACGCAATTCAGGACGGGTCAGTTTTTTGCAGCCAGTTACTGCAGGGAAAGCGCTGGCAGTGATGGCCAGAGCATCATCATTTGCTGAAGGGTGCCCCACCGAGTTTGGCACCGGCCTTGATGCCTTTTTTCTCGAACCAGCCCTGGTTCATCTCCAGCACATACCGCACCGGCTTTTGAGAACAATGTGAGTCGGTGCTCTGCGGCTTCATGTCGACCAGGTTGACGATGGTGCCATCGTCCGCCACAAACGCCGCAGTCAAAGGCAGCAAGGTGTTTTTCATCCAGAAACACTGCTCGGCCGGTGTGTCGAACACAAACAGCATGCCTTCACCGGGCGGCATGCTGGTGCGAAACATCAGCCCGGTGGCGCGCTGGGTGGCGGTGGTTGCCACCTGCGTGTCGATCAAATACATGCCCGCACTGAGCTTGGTGCGAGGCAAGTCCAGTTGCGGCGCGCCCTGCGCCAGCGCCATGCTGGCAGCCAGACTTAAAAAGATAGCGGAAAGTCGTTGTTTCATGCGTGTATTTTGATGCATTTGGTCCGCTTTGGCGCCAGGCATCGGGCCAGCAAGCACGGCGGATGACAGCTTGCAGTCAATTATTACGACTAGAATGAATTTTCGGGTTCAGCAGGGTTGCATGAGCCTTTTTTTCGATCCCCATAAGGAGACACAAATCCATGTACCAGCACATCAAGGTGCCCTCTGAAGGCCAAAAAATCACCGTCAACGCCGATTTTTCGTTGAACGTGCCCGATCAGCCGATCATTCCGTTCATCGAAGGTGATGGCACCGGTTTTGACATCACCCCGGTGATGATGAAGGTGGTTGACGCTGCGGTTGCCAAGGCCTACGGTGGTGCCAAGAAGATCCATTGGATGGAGGTTTACGCTGGCGAAAAGTCCACCAAGATTTACGGCCCGGATGTCTGGCTGCCTGAAGAAACTTTGGCTGCCTTGCGCGAATACGTGGTGTCCATCAAGGGACCGCTGACCACGCCCGTGGGCGGTGGCATTCGCTCGCTGAACGTGGCGCTGCGTCAGGAGTTGGATTTGTATGTCTGCCTGCGCCCGATCCAGTACTTTGACGGCGTGCCCAGCCCGGTCAAAGAGCCGCACAAGACCAACATGGTCATCTTCCGTGAAAACTCGGAAGACATCTACGCTGGTATCGAATTCGAAGCCGAATCCCCCAAGGCACAAAAGATCATCAAGTTCCTGCAAGAGGAAATGGGTGTCACCAAGATCCGTTTCCCCGCCACGTCAGGCATCGGCATCAAGCCGGTGTCGCGCGAAGGCACCGAGCGTCTGATGCGCAAGGCCATCCAGTACGCCATCGACAACGACAAGCCCAGCGTGACCATCGTGCACAAGGGCAACATCATGAAGTTCACCGAAGGTGGCTTCCGTGACTGGGCCTACGGCCTGGCACAGAAAGAATTTGGCGCGGTGCCGATCGACGGCGGCCCGTGGTGCGCGTTCAAGAACCCCAAGACCGGCAAGGAAATCACCGTCAAGGACAGCATTGCCGACGCCTTCCTGCAGCAGATTCTGTTGCGCCCGGCTGAATACAGCGTGATCGCCACCTTGAACCTGAATGGTGACTACGTGTCTGACGCCCTGGCCGCGCAAGTCGGTGGCATTGGCATTGCCCCTGGCGCCAACCTGTCGGACTCGGTGGCCTGTTTTGAGGCCACCCACGGCACGGCACCCAAGTACGCTGGCAAGGACTATGTGAACCCGGGTTCCGAAATCCTGTCCGCCGAAATGATGCTGCGCCACATGGGCTGGGTTGAGGCTGCTGACGCCATCATCAAGTCGATGGAGCGCTCGATCAAGAGCAAAAAAGTCACCTATGACTTCGCCCGCCTGATGGACGGCGCCACCCAAGTGAGCTGCTCGGGCTTCGGCCAGGTCATGATTGACCACATGTGATAGCCGCCAAGGGCTGCTAAAGGCAGCTAAAGAATAAACCCCAAGTGATTGATTTGCTTGGGGTTTTTTAACATCTACAGCCAAGGAATGACAAGAATAGCCAAATTTTTTTGAGCCATAAAACGGGGGTGTGATTAAACTATGGCTCATCCCCCTTCACTTTTGGCTCAAATCATGGCTCATTCTCCACGTGCGGTGAACTACTCCCTGACCGACAAATCGATCCAGGCGGCCAAACCAAAAGACAAGCCTTACCCGTTAACGGACGGCGGAGGCCTTTTCGTTGAGGTGCTGCCCAGTGGCACAAAGGCCTGGCGTTACTCTTACGGTTTCAACGGCAAGCGGACCAAGGTCACCATTGGCACCTATCCAATGATCAGCATCAAAGCCGCCAGAAACGCACACGAAGGGCTGCGAGCGACCCTTGCAACCGGTGTTGACCCAGCCAGAAAAAAGCAGGTTGATCGCATCGAACGCAAGTCCGAGGTTGCCAAAACACAAAGCTTTGAGACTTTTACCCGTGTGTGGTTTGCTGAAAAGATGGCGCATGCCTCGGCGCGGACTCAAAAGCAAAATATTGGCTGGCTGGTCAATGATGTTTTCCCGCAGATTGGCGCCATACCCCTTGGTGAGGTTCATGCCTCTGATGTGCTGAAGTTGTTGGAGGGCATGCGCAACACACCCACCAAAGCTACCAACATTCAAGCCATTCTGGAACGGGTGTACCAGTATGCCGCCCAAAAATTGCTGGTGACCTACAACCCGGCCACCCCCATGAAGGGCCTGATTGCAAAACCAAAACCCACCAGTTACCGCCCGCTGTCGGTGGCTGAGCTTGGGCCATTTGTCGAAGCCGTGCGGACCTGCAACGCCCACCCTGGAACGCGCATTGCCGTTGAGTTTTTGCTGTTGACAGCGGTGCGCAAAGACAACGTGGCAAAAGCGCGCTGGGCACACTTCGATCTGGAGAAGCGCACTTGGACCATACCCGGGCGCACCGTCGGCGCCAATGGCTTCATGAAAATGCCTGAGCCACACACCGTCTACCTTTCAGACCAGGCGATGGTGCTCCTGGAAAAGGCCAAAGAATTGTCAGCATCATCAGAGTGGGTTTTTCCATCAGTGTTTTCCAAAAAAACACCGATGGCCGAATGTTCAATCAACCATCTGTTGTCGCGCCTGAAGGCTGGCGGAAGTTGCCCCGTGGACTTTGCGCCCCACGGCCTGCGGTCCACGTTCAGCACTTTGGCCAATGAGGGCGGCATTGTTCCCGACGTGGTGGAAACGGTCCTGGCGCATTCGGAGCGCAACGCAGTGCGCGCTGCATACAACCGGGCCAAATACGCCCCGCAGTGCAAGGAGGCGCTGCAGTGGTACGCGAACCGCATTGACCAGATCGTCAAGGGTGCGGACGTGATTCAACTCAAGGCGGCGTAGCCAGCATGAGGCAGGAAGCTATCAAGGCGGCTTTGGTTGCGCTGGTTGGCGTATACAAAGTCAGATATTCCGAGGCGCCATCCATGCCGGAGGATGACGTTTTGATTCGCTATTTTCTCCAGCAAATCGGAGGATCCCTCGGCGCCGAAACGTTGGGTCTGACGTTAGATGACATAGGGGGTGAATGTCAAATCAAGCCATCCCTGCTGATTGATTTGGTGAAAACGGCCCTTGATGAAGACGGGTTGAAAGATCGTTTGTCGCAATCAAAAAAAGAAGCCGATGAGGCATGGAAGCGGCTAGCCAGCGCGCGACGACTTCTCAAAAAGCGCCCCGCAAAAGGCACGCCCGAATACAGGTTGTACGGCACCGCCCACAAAAGGCACAGCGCAGCTCTGTATGAGCTCGGACTGATTGGTGAAGCCCACGGCGCTGAACGAGACGACCAAAAGCACAATGACGCAGCGGAGCGCTATTACGATCTGCGCACTGGGGGGTACACCCATCAAAACGGTGTGCTGGTCAAGATCGAGCCGCATGGCCACGATGCAGCCGTTGACATCGTGATGGATGAATTTGCACTGAACGACTGGGCTAGCCTGGAACGCGCCTGGCGAAAGAAGGGAATAGCGGTCTCATACGAAGCTGAAGTATTCCCGGTTAAGTAGTCACGGATGATCTGTTGCATAGGTCATCCATGACGTAAATTACACCAAGAATCACAGTTCACTCCTGTTGACGACAAGTTTCGTCAACGTCAAACAAGGAGTGACGAATGGCAATTCTCAGAAAACCCGAACTCAAAACCGAATTTGGTTGGCGTAGTGACGCCAGCGTTTCAAGCGCAGTCCGTGGTGGTCTGCTGACAAAACCTGTTCAGCTTGGACCCCGCTCTGTCGGATGGCCAGACTATGAGGTCAAAGCCATCAATACGGCCAGGATTGCAGGTAAATCAGACGATGATATTCGCGGCTTGGTAGGTCGCTTACATGCCAAGCGGGCCGAGTTGACCCTGGCCTGATTGGTGGAAAGCCAATGATCCACGATCTCCAAGTGCGCCCGCCGCGCCTGCCACGGCCAAACAACGGGTATGCCAAAAAGCCAGTTGACGCCGCCCTGAGCCGCTATTTCATCGTCTGTGGAACCGCTGCCGAACAGCCCTGCCACCAGCTCTCAACGGTCAGCCGCAACGGCACGTCCTTCCTCAAGAATGCCCATGGCCTGCTGGCGGTGGTGACGGCCCGGGGCCGGGTGTATTCCCACATTGGCGGGCTTCGGCTGGACCGCTGGCCACCAGACCGCCGGGCCTGAACATGAGAAGCCTCAAACGGTTTGAAAAAGCCCTGGCGCGCTACGTGGCGTCGCTGCAGAGCCCACCAACTGGCGCCCGTCGCACCCACCGCAAACGCCGAGCCCCGACATTCAATGGCCTGGCGGTGATCATCACGGTGCCGGGCTGCATCCTGTACCAATTTGACACCCGCCTGCCCAGTCGGCAGAGCACTCGGCGCCGGGCTAAATCATGAGCTTCAACCGCGACCACCTGCCGGACCCGGTGAGCTACTTTGAATCCGAGGGCCTGGTGTTGAAGGGCAAAGGCAAGTGGCGCACCACGTCGTGTGCTTTCCACGGTGGCAGCGATTCCATGCGCGTGCACCTGGAGCGTGGCGCCTTCATGTGCATGGCCTGTGCAGCCAAGGGCGGCGATGTGCTGGCCTATCACCAGGCCGCCCACGGCCTGGGCTTCATTGATGCCGCTAAGGCGCTGGGCGCATGGGTCGAAGACGGCACCCCCCACACCGGTAGCACCCGGCCCACACCCATTCCCGCCCGCCTGCTGCTGGAGTCCGTCGCGCAAGAACTCACTGTGGCCGCGCTGGTGGCGTCCGATATGGTGCGCCAGGCAAGCATCAGCGAAACCGACAAAGAACGATTGATCAAGGCTGCAGGGCGTATCCGTTACGTTGCAGACATTGCAAATGCCCACCGAGCTTGAACAGGCCGCCGCCATGATCGACGCGGCCATTGAATCCGCCAACCAGGCCCCACCCGGCACGTCGCCGGGTGATAAATCCAAACGGCGGCGCAAAGTGCAAACGCCTGCATCTGGCGGTACCGGATCAGCCCCGCCGCAGGATCCCGGCTTGGGCGCCATCGATGCGCTGAACCGGTACGCGGTGGTGTATGGCAGTGATGACATTTGGGACACCAAATTGATGATCCCGATGAAGCCCAACGCCCTACGTCTGGCCATTGGGCGCGGTCCCTACAAGGAATGGGAGACCAACCCCCTCAAGCGCGTGGTGCAGCCCAGCCAGATCGTCTTTGATCCGACCGGCAGCTGCAGCGCAGATTGCATCAACCTGTTTGGCGGTCTGGCCATGGCGCCCGTACCGGGTGATTGTGCTGACCTGCTGGCCCTGTTGATGCACCTGGTTGGCGAATCAGCCGACACCGATGTAGGGGTGGCCAGCGTGGCCGCGTTCGTGCTGGATTGGATGGCCTACCCCCTGCAGCACCCCGGCGCCAAGATGGCCAGCGCGCTGGTCTTTCATGGCCCGCAGGGCACCGGAAAGAACCTGTTTTTTGAAGCGTATGCGCGTATCTTTGGCGACTATGCGGCGGTGATAGGACAGTCCCAGTTGGAGAGCCGCTACAACGATTGGGCAAGCCGCAAGCTGTTCCTGATCGGTGACGAAGTGGTGGCCAGCAACGAGCTGACGCACCACAAAAACACCCTGAAGTCGTTGGTCACCGGTGAGACGATTCAGATCGAAGTCAAGTTTCAGGCGTTGCGCACCGAACGCAACCACGCCAACATCGTTTTCCTGAGCAACGATTCCAAGCCCCTGGCACTGGAAGCCGACGACCGGCGCCACCTGGTGGTCTACTGCCCGCCCAAACGCACCGACGACCTGTATGAGCGGGTGCGCACATCCATGGCCAATGGTGGTGTGGAAGCCCTGTATGCCTACCTGCTGCAGCGCGACCTGGGGGACTTTCGTTCACACACGCCCCCGGTCATGACCAAAGCCAAGCGCGACCTGATCGACCTGGGGTTGCGCCCGGCAGAACGCTTTGCCCGCGAATGGCTTAACCAGGAGTTGGACCTCCCCCTTCACCCGTGCAGCACCGCCCAGCTGTACAAAGCCTTTGGTCGCTGGTGCCGGGCCAATGGCGAGTGCCTGCCACCGAATCAGGCCTATTTCAGCGCCGCGGTGACCAAGTTCTCCAAGGGCAAGCTGACCAAGAAGACCGCTTCCCCATCCCCCCATGAATTGGGCGCACCGGTGGTGTTGTGGCTGCCTGTCAACACCGGGCCCCTCAATGGCGTGCGCTGGATTGACTTTGCCCGCGAGGCAGTGGCCGCGTTCGATCTGCCCCTGTCGAGGTTCGGAAACACCGGCATGGAGCTGCAGCCATGAATCCACTTACGAGCACTTACGCCCCCACTTACGAGGAAAACGCTTGTAAGTCCGCGTACTTATTAGTTTTTTTCACTTATGAGGAAATGTGTGTCCATGCGCGCAGGTGCGCGCGCACCCACCTGCATGGCTTCAAGGATGGTCATAAGTGGAATAAGTCCAATAAGTACGCGGACTTACGAGCGAAAGTGGGCGCCCAGCGGGTCATAAGTGGTGTAAGTGGCACACGGCCACCCCCCTGTCAAGGTACTTCCACAGCCGCTGCCTGCACGGGTGCGCAGACTCGCGAGAAAAAACTAGCGGCCAACTTTTCCGAACAGTAAGCACCGAGCAACTCACCATGACCAAACCACTCTCTCAGAACGCCATTGGCCGGGCCTTGGGCCTGTCATCGTCCACCATGGTCAAGATGCGCAAGGCGGGTTGCCCGATGGATTCGGTTGCGTCCGTCGAGGCCTGGCGCAAGGAACACCTGAACGTCGCCTGGTGCAAGCCGACTGTGCCGCAAGGAACCGCGCCCGTGGATGGCGCTGCGCAAACTGGGGGGGGCGGGGGCATGCCGCGTGGGCGCGTTGAGTCCTTCAACTCGGCACGCACCCGCGAAAAAATCGCTGAGGCCGACCGGGCCGAAATGGAAGCCGCCCGGCTGCGCGGCCTGTACCTGGTCAAAGCCGATTTCGAGCGCCACCTTTTCAATGCTGGTCGCATGCTGCGTGACACCCTGACCAACTGCGCACGGCGTATCGGGGCTGAGGTGGCGGGCCTGACTTCACCGGAAGACTGCGAACAGGTGATTGACCGCGAGCACCGCGCCGCCCTGGCCAGCTTCTCCCAGAACCTGCACCTATCCCTGAAGCTCGATATCGGGGCCGTGCAGGCGCCTGCAGCCAGCGAGGTCAAACCATGACCGACTACCCACTGAGCGCGCTGGCTGCCAGCTTGGCGCCGGACCCGGACCTGCCGGTCGATGTGTGGGCGGACACCTACCAGGTGATTCCCAAGGATTCCGGCGCGAACGAATACGGCAAATTCCGCACCAGCCGCACCCCGCATGCCCGCATGGTGATGCAGGCCCTCTCCGACCACCACCCGTGCAAGCGCGTTGTCTTGATGGGGGCCAGCCAGATGCTCAAAACGCAAACCGGCCTGAATTGGCTCATGGCCAGCATCCACCAAAGCCCGGCCAACTTCCTTTGGATCCTGCCCACCGGCAAACTGGCCAAACGTGCCAGCACGCGCATCGCCAAAAACATCGCCGCTGTGCCCGAAGTGGCTGAGCGGGTGGCGACTCCGCGCAGCCGCGACAGTGTGAATACGTTGGACACCAAGGAATACATTGGCGGCGCCCTGTTCATCGTCACCGCCGGGGCCGCTGCCAACCTGTCCGAGGTTCCCGCCAGGCGCGTGCTGTTTGACGAGGTAGACCGGGCTGAACTCAACGTCAACGGCGAAGGCGACCCGGTGGCTCTGGCGGAAGCCCGGCAAACCACGTTTGAGCGCAACCGCAAAAGCTACTTCCCCAGCAGCCCCACCATCCGGGATGAATCCATTGTGGAACGCCTCTACCTGCGCGGCACCCAGCGGCAGGCGCTGGCGGAATGCCTGCATTGTGGTGAGCTGCAGCCGCTGGAATTTGAGCGCCTGATCGCCACCGACGATGGCCAGGGCGCGCTGTACCCGTGCATGCACTGTGGCGGCATCCACACCGAGAGCGACAAGCCGCGCATGTTTGCCCGTGGTGCCTGGTCTGACGGTGTGGGTGGCGATGGTGAGACCGAATCATTCCAGATCAGCGGCATGTTCCTGCCTTACGGTTGGCTGCCCTGGGTGGCGCTGCTGCGCGAATACAAAAAAGCCAAGGACAAACTGGACGAAGGTTCCGAGGAGGCCATGATCGCCTTCTACAACACCCGCCTGGCGCGAAGCTGGGAGCGCCAGAAAGAGCAAACCAAAGCCGACGAACTGATGGCGCGTGCCGAACCCTACAAACTGGGTACAGCACCAGCGGGTGTGATGCGGCTGACCGCTGCTGTCGACACCCAAGCTGACCGCCTGGAGCTGCTGGTGGTGGGCTGGGGCCGTTGGCTTGAGGCCTGGGTCATCGATTACCAGATCGTGCGCGGTGACCCGTCCGACCCGCAAACCTGGGCGCGACTGGACGCCCTGCTGCAAACACGTTACCCGCATGCCTTTGGCCAGACCTTACCGATCGCGGCGGCGTTTGTCGACTCAGGCGGCAACGCCACCCAAGAGGTCTACAGCTACACCCGCACCAAGCGCCACCGGCATATTTTCAGCATCAAGGGTGCCAGCCGCCCTGGGCGCCCCATTCTGAGCAGCAAACCCAGCACGGTCGAAGTGCGCGCGAATGGTCGCAATGAGCGGCATGGTGCGCAGCTCTGGTTTGTTGGCACCGACACCGCCAAGGACTACCTGGCCAACCGCTGGCGCGTCAAAAGTGGCCCGGGCCAGATCCACTTCAGCCAGGATCTGTCGGAAGACTTTTTTCGCCAGATCACATCTGAATACCGCGTCACGGTATGGAAACATGGCCACCGCCTGAGCCGCTGGGACAAGAAACAGGCCGACCGCAATGAAGCTTTGGACCTGATGGTCTACAACTGCGCCGCTGCCCAGTATGCCGGGCTGCACAAACTCACCGATGCGCACTGGGACAAGATGGCCGCTGCACTCAATCCCGATCAGATCAGCCTGTTTGTCAACGAGGCGGCATCGGCACCAGTCACCACCATCGCCGTGTCAGACGATCTGGCTAAGCCCGATTACACGCCAGTAGCCGAACAGGCAGCACCGCCCCACATCAACCATGGTCGGGTCACCCTTGCGGGGCTGCGCAGGTTCAGCTGAGCATGACCAACACGATGGCCAGGCCCCAAAACCTAGACCCCGATCCCGACGTGATCAGCATCGTGTTGCGGGTGGTACGGACGCTGAGGCCTGACATCACCAGCCACGAAGCCGATCAGATCAAGCGTCAACTTCAGACCGAGTGTGGTGGCCGGCGGTTGTATTTCCCCAAGGGAGGCCAGCGGCTGACGCCTGAAAAGCGCGCCGCCGTTTACCAGGACGGTCTCAGCAGCATGGACAACCGCGAGATCGTGGCTAAACACCAAGTCAGTCGAGCCACCATCTACCGCCTGATGAAAGACGGCGGCGGCCGTTTTAGTTGATGCGCGCAGTGCCCCGAAACTTCTTCAAGTCGTCTCACTTTGCCCTATTTGAGACAAAGCATTTTTGAGACAGTAAGAGCGCCTTAACTCTTATAGGTCTTTTATGCATCAAAACCAACCACCTTGCAAGCCCTGCGATAGCCCGGTACGCAACCACATACCAGCACCGGCAGGGTCTCAATCGCACACCACAAATCAGCCCGACCAATTGATCCGGCAACCCTTGGTTTCCGAGTTGACAGGATTGGGCAGATCAACAATTTATGCACTGCCAGACTTTCCGAAAAAAATACAAATCGGCCGCAGGGCTGTTGGCTGGAAACGGTCAGAAGTCCTGGCTTGGCTCGAAAGCCGGGTAAATGCCTGAAGGTATCCAGACCCCAGTTCACACACTCAAAACCAACCCACGAAAGTAAAACAGGATGAACCCCTCCCTCAAAACCCTTCAAGCCGCCCACCTGAAATACGCTGGTGCGGTCGAATCACAGCAAAAGATACTGAGCGTGATCGCCAGTCAATCCTTGCCTGATGTGGATTCCACCCGCTTGGATGTCGCACGGTCAGCCTATGAATCTGCAGCGGCAGATATGGCCATCGGGCTTTCCAATGATGCTGGCCTGGCTGAAGCCACCAAGGCATTCAAAGTAGCCCAGCAGGACCACGAAAAGGCCGTTGCGGCACACCAGCATTCTCAAGCGGTTGTCAATGGCCTGCAGAGCAAACTGCAAGCTGCCAACGCTGCCATCGAGGCGGCCAAATCAGTTCTGACAGCGGCTGAGGGCGCCTACCTGACCCATGAAATTGAAGCTGCGGATACGGAATATCTGCGCCTGGCGCACGGTGTTCAAGAACAATGGCTGCGCATTGCCGCCTGCACAAAGCTACTTCTCGATCGGAAACTTTCCGCTCGCTTTGTTCCTAAAGACCCAGTGATGCTTACCGGGATTGGTCCGACCAGCTGCGCGTTCGTTCTTGAAACCAGACCCCACGAACCCACTGGAATCGGCCAACCACTGTTTGTCAACAGCAGTGCTGAAGCATTGAAAAGGGCAGAGATCAGAGCCCAGATGGAAGCGGATTCCAAAGCCAGCGGCCTGTTTTCAAAGGCCATGGCGGCCATCAAAAACTAACTCATAAATCAACACTGATTGAAAGATCGACGATATGAATGAACTCCAGAAAGAGGCCTTCAACGAAGGCACCCTCTTGATATCTGAAGGATTTGCCGGCAATCAAAGTATCGATCTGACTACCTTGCGTAGTTGGCTTGATGGTCTGGCCAATGGTCACGGAAAAATAGAAAAGAAGCGTGCCAAACACGACAGAGATGAAGACGACAACTTGGTCGGCACCACATCCACTGAGATAACCCATTCGGAATATTGCGGTTACAGGTTATCCGGTGCTTTTCGTGCCGTTGAGGCCTATCGTGCGGCTGCACAGAAATCCGGAGTCAATTTTTCCGGTGATCTGAAAGTTCAATTTAAATAACCGGATACACCATGAAAAACATCATCTCCATACTCCAATCCCCCTGGGCCATTGAGCCCTCGCGGCTGGTTGAAATCAACGCCATCTACAGCGCCCGGATGGGTGGTGCTGCCATCGATCTGGAGGCTATTGAAAAGCGCACTGGCAAGCCACTGAACAATGTGCCGCAAACCTATTCGATCACCGATGGTGTGGCCATCCTGCCTCTTGAGGGCGTCCTGGCCAAACGGATGAATCTGCTGGTGCAGGTCAGTGGCGGCACCAGCACGCAGCTGGCAGATAAGGCGCTGCAGACCGCTTTGGCTGACCCGGACGTGCACAGCATCATCCTGGCAATTGACAGCCCTGGCGGCACCGTCGACGGCACGGTGGTGCTGGCCAATGCGGTCTACAAGGCGCGTGAGTCGGGCAAGCCCATTGTGGCTTTGGCCAGTGGCACCATGTGCTCTGCAGCGTACTGGATCGGCAGTGCAGCCCAAGCGGTTTTTGTGAGTGATGGCACCACGTTGGTCGGCAGCATTGGGGTGGTCACCAGCCACACGGATGTCAGCGGCGCGGAAGAAAAAGCCGGTGTCAAGACTACCGAAATTGCAGCGGGCAAATACAAGCGCATTGCCAGTGGCTACGCGCCGTTGACCAAAGAAGGTCGCCAGACCCTTCAGGACAGCATCGATTACACCTACTCGCTGTTCGTTGACGATGTGGCAAAAAACCGGGGCGTTACCAGCCAAAGCGTGCTGCAACGCATGGCCGATGGGCGTGTCTTCATTGGCCAGCAGGCAATTGACGCGGGCCTGGTCGATGGCGAGATCGCCCTTGACGCCCTGGTGGCACGGCTTAACACGGACCGCAAGACCGGCAAAAGCTCACTAGCCATCAAAGCCCCTGAGCCCATGACCAGGCGCGAGCTGGATGCTGCTGCTAAGAAATATGTGGCAGCACACCCTGGCACCGATTACGTGGCCGCAGTGAAGCTGGTTCAGGCGGAGGCTTAAGCCATGGCGGACGCACAAAAAACCATCGATCTGATTTTCAACGGCGTGGACAAAACCGGCGCGGCCACGCTGGCGGCGCTGGACAACGCCCGAAAGTTCAGCGGTTCGGTCAAAGACATCACCCAGCCGGTGGCAGACTTCACGCTGGGCGCTACAAAACTGGAGGCAGGGCTGCTGGCGGCTGGTGTGGCCATCACCGTCTTTGCGGTCAACGAGGCCAGCAAATTCGAAGGCGCAATGCTCGATCTGCAAAAGGTCTTGAGTGAGACAGATGGCCCGATTGAGCAGTATGGCGACGCGGCCCGCGACATGGCAATGCAGTTCGGCGTGTCGTCTACCGAGGTGCTGCAGTCCGTCTCCAACTTCAAGCAAGCGGGGTTCACGGCCACCGAGGCCCTGACGTTGACCCGCAATGCGCTTGACCTGAAGATTGCGGGCGATGTCGAGGCGACCCGTGCATCCGAGTTGCTGGTGGCGTCACTCAAGGGTTTCAACCTGGAGGCGTCTGAAGGCACCCGCATCGTTGATTTGCTCAACGAAGTGTCCAACCGCTACGCCACGGACGTGAACGAGTTGGGCGAGGGGTTTGCCAGGCTGTCGCCAGTGGCCAAAGCGGCTGGTTTGAGCCTGGAGGAAACAGCCGGTATCTTGACGCCTGGCATTGAAGTGTTTCGCAGCGGTGCTGAAGTGGCAAACGCCATGCGCACCGTGTTGTTGCGGCTGCAAGATGACTCGAAACCCGTGCGTACTGCGCTGGCCGAGCTGGGCGTTACACAGTTCAATGTCAACGGTGAACTGCGCAGCTCCCGCGATATTTACTTTGACGTGGCCAAAGCATGGGGACCACTGACCGACGCACAAAAAACGTATTACGCCAGTCAGTTAGCGGGCTTGGATCAGTCGGCAAAGTTCATTGCCGTAATGGACGGCGTTAACAAGACGTTGGAAATCAGCGGAAAAGGTTTTCAGTACCTCGGCAGCGCAGCCAAAGAAGTGGAAATCAGGCTGGCGTCCACCGAGATACAGGTCAAGCGCATGGGTGTGGCGCTGACCAACATGTTCATCGACATTGGTACGCCGCTGCTGGACGAGGCTGGTGGCATTGCCGACGCCATTGCCGAGATTTTCAACGTCTTGGGTGACAGTGTCAAAAACGGCGGCATCAAAGACCTGGTGAGCTACGTTGAGACGCAAATGAAGGCGCTGCAGGCAGCCATGGAGCAAGTCGCCAAAAACCTGCCAGCGGCGCTGGCCAGTGCCAATTTCAGCGGGTTCATCGGTGGTGTGGATGCGGTGGTTGAGGCCGTCAAGTCCTTATTCGGCGGGCTGGACCTGGGTACGGTGGAGGGCCTCAAAACCGCCATTGAAACCGTGGGCGCGGCGTTCCTTGGCTTGAGCAAATACGTGGCGGGCACGATCGAGGCGTTCGAGCCGCTGTTCAATGCGCTGGTGGCGGTTGGGAAAAGTGCCAAAGACGCCGATATGGAATTTTTGGAAATCGCTGGCAATTTGGGCGGGCTGGTGACACAGCTCAACATCGCCCTGCCACTGTTTGACTTGCTGATTGGCATTTTGGCGGTCAAGAGCGGGCTTGGGCTGGTGAAGGAGCTGACTGGGCTGTCTACTTTGTTGCCTGTCGTGGCATCAGGCCTGAGTTTGCTGGCCAAGGGAAGCGCTGGTGCGGCGGCTGCGGGCTGGATTGGTTTTGAGGCAGGAGGGTGGATCAATGAAGGAATCACTGCCCTGATCACCAAGATCACCGGCAGCGAAAACACCCTGGGCACGTGGATCTACAACCTAACCCATGCCGACGAGGCCGCGCAGGGCATGGGCACCGCCAGCGCCAAGGCGGCCGATGGTGTGAACGAGCTTGGAAACGCCGCCAGCAGCGCCCAGGCAGACTTCAGAAAGTCTGAGATCGCGCTGCAAAACACAGCCGCAGCGGCAGACACGGCACAGCAGGCGTTCAGAAAAACTGAGATAGCCGCGCAGACCTCGGGCGACACCGCGCAGCAGTCGTTCCGGAAATCTGAAATTGCGGCGCAAGGCTTTGCCACCGCGCAAAAGGACGTGTCCAAATATGCCCTGGAGACGGTGCCCATTTATGACAAGCTCACCGGCGCCATCATCGGCTACGAGCAGCAGCTGGTGAAGTCGGCCAAGGGAACGATTGACCTGAGCAAAGCCAGCGAGAACGCCAACACGGTGTTCAAAACCAGCGCCGATGTGATGGACGCGTTGAGCAAGAAAACCAATCTCACCAACAAAGAGATGATCGACCTGGCCAAGCTCACCAAAGAGGCCGAGGTCAAGCTCACCGAGATTGCCTCCAATGAGCGCATCAAATACATCGAATCCAAGGTCAAGCTCGACATTGCCAACGTCGAGGCCAATGCCAAGATTGCCACCGCGCTGATCGAAGGCCTGAGCAACACCATCACCAGCACAGGCAACCTGCTGGGCGATTTGTACGGCAACGCCAAAGATTTCAACACCATGAGCTGGAGCCAGCAGCGGCTGATTGAGAGCGGCATCGACAAAGAGACCTCCATGCGCCAGGCCGCGTTTGAGCTGCAAAAAAAGCTGACCGAGGCCCAGATCGAGCAGATGAAAGCCCAAACCCAAGCTCTGAACAACGGCGAGGGCCTGATCAAGATCACCGGTGACGGGTTGGAGCCGCACCTGGAGGCCTTTATGTGGCAGATCCTGCAAAAAATCCAGACGCGCGTCAACAAAGACGGCCTTAAGATGCTGTTGGGGGCGTAATGATGGAACCACGTTTGCAACTGATCTTGGGTTTTGACCTGATGCGGGCGGCCATCGAGGGCGGCCACGATCTGGACGCGGCATGGGCTGAAGCCATGGACATATCCGCCTGCAGCGCCCAGCCTACGCCCCATGTTTATGGCGGTGCGCTGGCCTGCCTAATGTTTTGCGCCAGCGCACTGGAGGAAATTGGTCAACTGGCAGACGTTGACGTGCCTGGGCATTTTGAGCAGCCTTTGCCTTTTGGGCATGCAGCCCGCAAGGCCGCTGTGGACGCCGCCCTGGATGCCAATGATCACGCGGAAATCACGCGACTGGCCCAGGCGCTGATATTCGCCATAAAACCCGAGCGCCATCGCCTGCAACTTTGTGGCCGCTTTGAAAAATTCCGCAATCTTTGATCACACCGCCGACAGGTGCTGTCAACCACAAAAACATCATGAAAAAATACTCACCTGGCACGGCCACGCTGTGCTAGAGTTCTCCCCGGTGCTCGAAACACCATAGATACAGCGGTTGCAACTCCCACCGAAAGCGGGGTTTTTTCACGTCCAGAATTTTCAAGTTTCGGACGGGATGGCCAGAACGGTAACGTCTGGCGCACGGCTGTATCCGTGTTTCGAACATCCCGTCCACCTGTTGGCCGTCGAAAGTCAGCAGGTGGTTTTCAGACTCATACAGGAGCCGAAACCATGGCACACGCCACACCCACGGGCAAATCAGCCCAAACCACCCCCACGCTTTCAGACATAGAGAGTTACGCGCTCGCAAAGCAAATCCCTGACCTGGCCGGCCGTGGCTGCACGATCAGCACCGCTTACGGCGATATCTGCATTCCGGTTGGCAGGCTTTCCGCCCGCCTGGCGGAGCTGCTGCACCGTGAAATCAGCAAGGGCGGGGTGCTGCAATGAACCAAGCCACCATCCCCACCAGCGGCCTGCATCGTTACCAGTCCGCCAACAGCACGCCAGTGCGCGCCGTGATGCCGATCGCCGCCTACAACGCCTTGACCATCGAACTGCACCAGCACGCCCATAACGCGCTGGCCACCGCCGCCTGGCACATTGCCCGCGGTGACGCCCCGCAAGCCTTGACCCGGCTGCGCAGGGCACAAAGCCACATCCTGGCCAGCATGGAAGGCGGCAACCATCTTGATCAATCAACCACCACCCAAAAGACCTGAGCCATGAAAACTAAAACTCAAGAAGCCATCACTTCCGCCATGGGTGAGTTGCAAGACCTGATGCACATTGTTCAGGTGTGCGGCTTTGCCGCAGAAGCGCGCCGGGTGCTGACTGATATCAATGATGTTGCAGGCGTGGATGCTGAATTTGACGCAACCCTCATTAAGCGGATTGACGCCCGCAGCGAGTGGATGTGTCACGAAGACAGCCTGGGCGTCGCGTTGCGAGTGGTTGCGCGACAAATCAACGACATCCACAGCAAATTGGAGGCCGCATCATGACCACCAATGTGAACGGGGTTTGCGTCATGAAAGCCAAAAAATTTGAACAAACGCTGGGCCGCTACTTTGCTGTGTTGGGCGATGCACCGCGAACAAAGCTGCGCGGGAAAAAAGCTGCCAAAGGAAAGCGGTCCATGGTCTTTAAAAACAGGGCTGGTTTTGATGTGATCGTGACCCAGCCGGGTGCCGTCTTTTACCGCGTGGCGCTGGGACGAAAAGGCACCAAGGCGCTTCGGGGAGTCTGACATGGCCAGTTCAGCCAAAATAGTCACTCACCAGCGGTTTGACAGGCCGCAAGTCGTACAGCAGCCCCGTCGCGGTCGTTTGCCCAAGGCGGTTCCCAGTGTTTTGATTTATGGCCGTGACAAACGGGTGAGGGCGTTTGTTGAAAACGCCGCCCGAGCAAGGGCTGACGAACTTGAAAAGATGCTTGCTGAGGAGGAGCGCTTCGTTAATCACTTGCGATATGAATTGGCGCTGGCCTTGCAAAAAGTGAGAGCGGCATGACCGACAACCGGCAGCGTCACGACGCTGGGCGGGTGCCTTTTTATGTTTTGCCTCGTTCTTTTGATTTGAGCCATGGATTGAGCCATTTTGAAAACGCTAAGTCAGAAAAACGTTTTTATAACAATAGGTTACTCACAAGTTATAGATAATGATTGAATCTTTCCAGGACGTCGCAAGACGTCCCGCAAGGTTTCAAAAAAACCCCATCGCGTCAACTCGATGGGGTTTTTTGTTTCCGGGCGCGCCGCCAGGGTACCCAAGCGCACAGGGTCACGCTGCCAGGTGAGCTCTCGTACAATGGCGGCATGGCTTTCCTCCCAACCATCACTGCCCACGCAGCAATTTGCTGGCCCCTAGCGGCCGGTGACGCTGTGGCTGGTCGCCAGCTGATGGCGTCGGTGCGACTGCTCCAGCCGGTCGCACATTCCTAAGCCCGGCGATACCCCTTCCTCCTTTTTGCGCAATCCAACCATCGCCGGGCCAAAACCCAGCGCGATAGCGGGCCTCGTCTTTTTGTGGCGGGCCTGCTCCAGTTGGAGTGCACCATGCACAAGAAACTTGCTGGTGAGCGGCTGCTCACCGAGATCGATGCCGCACGTCTGAGCCATCTGCACGGCGTTCAACGTCCGCCCGAACTGATCGACCTGCGCGCGTCCCTGAAGCGGAACAAGCGCATTTATTGCTGAGGTCGCCATGGACCTCACCAAACATTTCATCAAGACCAAACAGCCTTGTGCTGATGGCTTTCGCTGGTTCCTGCGCCACCATCAGGCGGGGAGCAATTACCAGGACTTGCTGGACGCCCTGGTCAACGCCGACCGCGTGAACGACGCCCTCTGGCTGCTGGCGCAGTTCGGCCCGACCAACGAAACGCTGACGGTTGACCATCTGTCGGCCACCGCCGTCGTGTTTGCGGGCGCATTGCGCGTGCGCGGCAACATCGATGTTGACTCGGTGGTGCATGCCGGGCAGGGCATCGAGGTGGGCGGAAGCATTTTTGTCGGCGAAGCGCTGGTGTCGGGCGACGACATTCGTTGTGAAGGCGGTATTCGCTGCAACGGCAGGCTGGCGTCCGGTGGTCGCCTCAAGGCCGGTTGGGGCATCGAGACGGGCGCAGATCTGACCGTCAAGGAAGACCTGCGGGCCGCCTGGGATGTTCGGTGCGGCGGCAGCCTGCGCCTGAGCGGTCAGGCGTCGGTGGGCCGCGACTTGACCGTGCAAGGCGCCATTGCCTGCGACAAGGGTCTGGCAGTCGGAGGCAGTCTGGTGGCAGGTGACAGTATCCACGCCGTCGAAGGCATCTCGGTCGGCGCGGAAATCGATGGTGGGATGCACCTCGAGGCGGGTTGGGGCATCAAGGCGGGTACGGCCATCCGGGCACGCGGCGCGATCCGCTCAGGTGAGAGCCTCAGCGCGTTCGAGACAATTCGGGCGGGTTCAGGGTATGGCGTTTTTGCCGGCCTGAATGTGCAAATGGCGGTTTGGGAATCGAGTGCCCGGGTCTGCGCCAGCGACAAGCCCGAAGGTTTGATGAGCGGCTGGTGGGCGGGGGTTCGCGATGTTTGAGCCTTACCTGTTGGCCATGTTGTCATTGCCGTTGTTCGTTCACCACCACATGCTTGGGCGCAGGCTGCCGGCCAGGGCACCAGCTGCGCGTTCTTCTGCCCGCAGCCACATCATGGAATTGCGCGTGGATGTGCAGCTGGGGCCAGGCGAGGTGGATGATGAGTTGCAGTCGTTGCAGGCGCGCCTGCAGCGTACAGGACTGATCGACAGCGCCACCGAGATCCTCCAGAACCAATGCCCCGGTCTGATGTTTCGTCACCGGGAGGCCGATGGGGAGCACTACGTCTATGTGCTGGACGTGGCGCGCGGCTGTCTGGCCGGCTACACGGTCTTCAATCGCCTGATTGAAGTGAATCGCCGGGTGGACCGGTTCGTTCGTGCGCCCCATTCAAAGTATGCGCTCGACTATCAGCGACGTGGCATTGCCACCGCTGTGTACGAATGGGCGCTTGGTCAAGGGTTTTGCTTGATCAGCGGCGCCCGCCAGTCGCCGGGCGCCCACGCGTTGTGGCGATCCCTGGCGATGTCGCATCAGCTTGCGTACATCGAAGTTCGTGACAAAAACATCGCTTTTCTGGAGACGCCGATCGACGAGTTGACGCGCGACAGCCTGCAGACCCGCATGTTGCTGTTCGGAAAGGGTTGGGACATCGACCGATGGCAGCTGACCGTGGGGCAGGCCAGGGGATCGGGCGCCAGCGTCCCGGCAGCGCCAGGGCCGTCAGGCAGACGCCGCCAGGCATCCGCGTCCACATGAGGTGTGCGTCTGGCGGGTGCGGATGATCAAACGGTCTGGGGGCGCATCAGGTCCATCAGCAGGCCGTGACGCAGCCCCCCCAGCGCCTGCTCCAGCCGGCTGATACCCAGCAGTGCAAACGATGCCCGCAGCACACTCAAGCCGCCGCCAATGATGGCTTTGCGGTCCTCCCGCAGGCCCATCATGCTGAGTTGTCCGGCGCGGTGTGCGGCCAGCAGTTTGTCCAGCAGCCAGTCCAGTCCTGCCTGGCTGACATGACCCGCGGGCCACCCGGCAGCGGCCAACACATCCACCACGGCGTTCACCGTGCCGGCCGAGCCGTAGGCCACATCCCATTGATGGGGTGCACAAAACGCCAGGGCGGGTGCCAAGACGTCCTTGGCGGCTTGTTCGGCATGCGCGAAGGCGGTTGCGGTCAGGTCGCCTTCGGGGAAGTACCGCATCGACCAGGCGACACTTCCCACCGGGTAAGAGGCCATCTCTTCTGTACGGGTGCCGCGGCCCACAATCAATTCGGTGGAGCGCCCCCCAATGTCGATCACCAGGCGGCGTTCCGTCGAGTCGGGCAGGGCTTGCACTACGCCCTGGTAAATCAGGCGTGCTTCATCGTCGCCGGAAATGGTCTGGATCGGGAAGCCGAGCAGGGTGCTGGCGCGCGCCAGAAAATCATCCCGGTTGTTGGCTTCACGCAGGGTCTGGGTGGCCACGGCACTGACCGCTTGGGGCGCAAAGGCCTGCAGACGCTCACCAAATCGGCTCAGGCAGTCCCAGCCTTTGGTCATGGCCTCGGGCGTCAGTCGTGACTGCTGATCCAGCCCGTTGCCCAGGCGTACCGTTTCTTTGAGGTAGTCGGTGCGGCAAAACTGGCCCGAAGCAGCATGACCGATTTCAAGGCGAAAGCTGTTGGAGCCCAAATCCACTGCCGCCAGGCGCGTTCCATCTTGCATGTTGGTGATTGATGTTTTTGACGGTCGCCAGCATAGCATTCCAGACCGGCCCTGAATTGGGCAACGCGGTGGCCAAAAAGGCGGTTCGCGACGCACTACACCCGTCATGTGAAGGCCTGATGACAAACCGGGCTGATCCAGCCGCAGCGCAGCAAAAAAACGTGTGTTGTTGCATTGGGTCAAATGGACATGACTTTTCCGCTCAGGCGGTTGACGCGCTGGCTAACATGAGCCTGTTTTTATTGGCTGAAAGGTTGAAGTCACCATGACAAGGCACCTGGACAACCTGGAGCGACTGTTTCACAAGCTCTACCGCCGCTATGGCCCCGACGACGCTCTGTGCCAGCAGGTGCAAGCGGACTTTGAAGACAGCAAGCTGACCCATCCGACCGCTGCGGTGCCGCAGGATTGGTCGATTTCCTACCGCTGTCTGATCAAGGATCCGCAGAGCGACTTCATGCAACACACCCGCGGTTGAACGCCGTGACAGGGGGCTCTCTGGCCAGCCGCCAACGGGCGCTTGCCACGCAGCCACCCGGACGTCCGATCCCGCCGGGTCAAGAGAGTTTGAACCGGTCGCCTCGAGTGCTGGTGCGCCAACGGGCACGCTGCAAGGAGATCAGCTCCCGCACGCCCCACACCAGGCAGGCGGGAATGGCCAGCAGGCGAAAGAAGTTGGCTTTGATGGGCATGGTCTGGGTCTGTCTGAGAGAAGCTTGGCCACCAATTTAGCAAGGCCGGGTGAATTTTTTGTGACAGCGCCCAGCAGGACTGGGCGCACCTCGCTGTCATGCTTTTGACACGTCATGGTCGTAATCTGGCGCGCCATGCCGCCTTGCTTCCACCTTGATGCCCGTACACGCCTGTGACCGCGCCTGAACTGCCCGAGCTGGAGGCGCTGGAGCGCATCATTGAACTGGGCGCGGGCTGGCTGCAGGCGCGTGTGCTGTGCCGGGTGGGTTTGCCCGGCGGTGGCACGTATCCGGTGTACGTCATCACGCTGGGCAACCCCAGCCTGCAGGTGCCGGGCGTCGGTTATTTTGGTGGCGTGCATGGCCTGGAGCGTATCGGCGCCGAGGTGGTGATGACCCATCTGCACAGCCTGGTGATGCGCCTGCAGTGGGACAGCGCGCTGCACCGGCAGCTGGAAACGGTGCGGTTGGTGTTCATGCCTATCGTCAACCCGGGCGGCATGGCGTTGTGCACCCGGGCCAACCCCAACGGCGTGGACTTGATGCGCAACGCACCGGTGGCCGCGCAGGAGCCGGTGCCGTTTCTGGTGGGCGGGCAGCGCATCAGCGCGGGTTTGCCGTGGTACCGCGGCCCCCGCGACGGGGTGATGGAGCCAGAAAACCTGGCGGTCTGCGAGGTGGTGAGCACCGAGCTGCTGACGCGCGACTTCAGTGTCTCGGTGGATTGCCACTCCGGCTTTGGCGCGCGCGACCGGGTCTGGTTTCCGTTTGCGCACAAGCGTGCGCCCATGACCCACCTGGCCGAGATGCAGGCGCTCAAGCATATTTTTGTCCAGTCCAACCACCATCACCGCTACCTGATCGAGCCGCAGAGCCTGCAGTACCTGGCCCATGGGGACCTCTGGGACCACCTGTATTTGCAGTCCTGTGCGCAGCCGCAGCGGGTGTTTTTACCGCTGACGCTGGAGATGGGTTCCTGGCTGTGGGTCAAGAAAAATCCCAGGCAACTGTTCTCGCGCCACGGCATCTTCAACCCGCTGATCGAACACCGCCAACAGCGGGTGTTGCGCCAGCACCAGTGGTTGCTGGAGTTTTTGTCACGCGCAGCCTGTGGCCACCGCTTGTGGTTGCCCACCCCAGACAACCGGGCGCAGCACCACGCCCAAGCCTTGCAAGACTGGTACTGAACCCCATGCGCCGCTGGATTTTTTTGCGCGGACTGACCCGGGAAAGCCGCCATTGGGGCGACTTCGCGGCGCAGTTCGAGCAAGCTTTGGCGGGTGACCTGGTGGTGCCGCTGGACCTGGCGGGCAATGGCCGCCTGAACCAGCAGCGCAGCCCGCGCCAGGTGGCCGACATGGTGGCGGACTGCCGGGCGCAGCTGGCCCGGCGGCACATCGCACCGCCCTACCACGTGCTGGCGATGTCGCTGGGTGCGATGGTGTCGGTGGCCTGGGCGCAGGTCTATCCGCAGGAAGTCGCCGCGCAGGTGCTGATCAACACCAGCATGCGGCCGTTCAGCCCGTTTTACCAGCGGCTCCAACCGGCCAACTACGCCACGCTGCTGCGTGTGGCCCTGCCGGGCGCGGCGCCCGAAGCGATTGAGCGGGCCATTTTGCACATTACCAGCCAGCGCCGCGATGCTTCGGTGCTGCCCGGCTGGCTAGCGTTGCGCCGTGCCAACCCGGTGACTGGCCGCAATGCGTTGAACCAATTGCTGGCCGCCGCGCGATTTACTGCACCCAGGGCGCCACCCGTCACGCCCACCTTGTTGTTGGCCAGTGAACGTGACCAGCTGGTCAGCGCGCGGTGCTCGCAAGCTTTGGCTGCTGCGTGGCAATGTCCTTGGCAATTGCATCCTTGGGCCGGGCACGACCTGCCGCTGGATGATGGCCCTTGGGTCATGGCCCGCGTGCAGGCCTGGCTGTCACACGGCTGAAACGTCACTGACGCAAGATGGCAGGGTTTATCCGCGGTTTGATCAGCAAGAAAGTGAAGTTGTCCATGTCCATCGGGTTTGTCACGCGTCCATTTGGTTCGTCTGGCTCGTTTTCACGCAAGATCACAGC
The DNA here is from genome assembly GCF_020594515.1 of Rhodoferax sp. U2-2l. Lineage (GTDB taxonomy): Bacteria > Pseudomonadota > Gammaproteobacteria > Burkholderiales > Burkholderiaceae_C > Rhodoferax. The sequence goes on along the minus strand of NZ_JAJCTH010000012.1, from coordinate 127,781 downwards.
CGTTCTCGGGCTGGTTCTGGCAGTCGCCATGCTGGGCTCGACGATCGGCTTTTGGTCGCTGCAACGGGTGTCGGTGGATACCGACAGCATGGTCAGCGAGGTGGTGGCCACGGAGCGCCTGGTGGCCGATTTGCAGCGCCACATCGGGGTCAATGTGGCGCGTTCCAAAGCGTTTGCCTTGAGTTCCGAGCCTCAGGTCGGCGACGCCCTGAAGCCGGAGATTGACCAGACCGCCCGGGAGGTGGCTGCCTTGTTCACCCGCCTGGACAGCCAGTTGGCCCGGCCCGAAGATCGGACCATTCTGACCCACATGGTGGCCGCCAACGGGGCTTTCACCCGGGCGCTGCACGACCTGAGCGCGGCGCGTGACAGTGGTTTGACCGCCCGGATCGAGCAGGTCTACAACGAACAGTTTTTGCCGGCTGCCAATGCGTTGCAGGCGGCGGTCCGGCAACTTGGTGACGCACAGCGCGCCCATATTGATGCATCGGCGCTCAACATCGGCAGCGTGAGTTTGACCGCGCGCACCGGCTTGGTGGTGTTCAGCGCGTTTGCCTTGGTGCTGGGGGCGGTTTTGTCGCTGTGGCTGGTCCGCAGCATCAATGTGCCAATCCAGCAGGCGGTGCACACCGCTGACCGCGTGGCCTCGCTGGACCTGACCCATCTGATCAACGGCCATGAGCGCGATGAGGCAGGCAGGCTGCTGATCGCCCTGAGCCGGATGCAGGCCTCGTTGCACACCCTGGTGCAGCAGGTTCAGAGCGCCAGCCACAGTGTGGCCGAGGGGTCCACACAAATTGCCGCTGGCAATCTGGACTTATCAGACCGGATCGAGACGGCAGCAGCTTACTTACAGCAAACGGCGGCGTTGATCGAGGACGTGACGGCCACCATGCAGACCTCGCTGGAAGCCGCCAGCCGGGGCGAGTCGCTGGCCAAGTCGGCCAGTCTGCAGGCCACCCAGGGCAGTGCCGTCATGTCCGAGGTGATGCAGACCATGGACGACATCAGCGCCGCGTCGCGCCAAATTGTGGACATCACGGCCGTGATTGATGGCATCGCGTTTCAGACCAATATTCTGGCCCTCAACGCGGCTGTGGAGGCAGCGCGCGCCGGGGAGCAGGGACGTGGTTTTGCCGTGGTGGCGGCCGAGGTGCGCCAGCTGGCCAACCGCTCGGCGGTGGCGGCGCGCGAGATCAAAGCGATCATTGGCGTATCCGCCACCAAGGTCAACGCGGGCGCTTTGAAAGTTCAGCAAGCGCGTGACACCATGGCCCACATCGTGGATTCGGTCGAACGCGTCTCAGCGGCCATTGGTGAAGTCCATCTGGGCAACCTGACACAAAACAAGGTGATCAGCAGCATCAACCAGGCGGTCAGCCAGCTTGACCACCTCACCCAGCAAAACGCCGCGGTGGTGGAAGAGTCAGCGGCGGCAGCGCAAAACCTCCAGCAGCAGGCCGGGGGCCTGAGAGATGTGGCGGGCCAGTTCAGGTTGCCGACCATGGCGCTGGCACTGCGCTGATCGGGCTGGCGCCAGACAGACACAACCAACGTGGAGACCCACCATGAACCCTGACCCAGAACCCGGCGTGCCCACCCGCAGCGCACGCGAACCCCGCTTTGTCAGCCAAGTCACCCGCAACACCTTTGCCATGATTCTGGAAGGGGGCCGCTCGGACAGCCTGCATGAGCTGACCGATTGGCGCTCCAAACCGGCGCTGGCGTTTGGCGGCAAGTTCCGCATCATCGACTTTGTGTTGTCCAACTGCGTGAATTCCGGCGTGCGGCGTGTGGGGGTGGCCACCCAATACCGGGCGCAAAGTCTGATCCGGCATTTGCAACTGGGCTGGAGCTTTCTGGACGGGCGTCTGGGCGAGTTCATCGAGATCATGCCGGCCCAGCAGCAGGTCAACGAGTCGCAGTGGTACCGCGGCAGCGCCGATGCGGTGTACCAAAACCTGCGTGAGATTCGCCGCGCCGCACCGGCCTATGTGCTGGTGCTGGCCGGGGACCACATCTACCGCATGGACTACGGTCGCATTCTGGCCGCGCACGTGGCGCGCCAGGCTGACGTGACGCTGGCCTGCATGGAGGTGCCTGCCAGCGATGCCGAGCGCTTTGCCAGGCTGACGCTGGACGGGACGCAACGCGTCGTGGCGATGGAGTGCCACCGCGACCCCACGGGGCCTGACCAGCCGGCGCCGGTGATGGTCGGCATGGGCATCTACGTCTTCAATGCGGAATTTTTGTATGCCCAGTTGCAGCGCGACGCCGATGACCCGACCTCCGGCCACGACTTCTGCCGCGACGTGCTTCCCCGTTGTGTGGCGCAGCACCGCGTGTATGCCCACCCGTATCTGGACAGCCGCATCGGTGATCTGGACAAACCCGCCTATTGGCGCGATGTGCACAGCCTGGACGCCTATTGGGCGGCCAACATGGATCTGGTGCAGGTCACGCCGCACCTGAACCTGTACGACAACCACTGGCCGATCTGGACCTGGCAGCCACAGAGCCCGCCGGCCAAATTTGTGTTTGACGAACCCGACCGCCAGGGCACGGCACTGGATTCGCTGGTGGCCGGGGGCTGCATCATCAGCGGTGCGCTGGTGCGGCGCAGCATGCTGTTTTCAGACGTGCGGATTCACAGTCACAGTGTGGTGGAGGACAGCATCGTGTTGTCCAACGTGCAGATTGGCAGGCACTGCATCCTCAAAAAATGCATCATTGACAAAAACTGCACGCTGCCAGAGGGCACGCACATCGGCCTGGACCCGGCCGAAGATGCCCGGCGCTTCCACGTTACCGGGGAGGGCATCACGCTGGTCACCCGGGTGATGCTGGGGCAGGAAGTGGCGCTGTATTAACGCGGTATGCACGGTCTGTCGTCCTGGACTGGCCGCGCCTGCCCCGGGCCACGACCCGGGGAAATCCATGCCTTCACAAGCAGGGATGGCGGGGCGGGGCTCGCCATGACAACCCGCTTGGATAGGTCGGCAACGCCTCAAACGGGGGCCAGCAGCATGCCCTGGTTCGCCCTGATCTGAAGACCTTGTTCGCTGGTTTTGGCATCGTGTTTGGCGCGTGCCGCCACCGAGGCCACCTCTTCCGCATTGGTGAACTCGTTGTGGTTGACGATGACGGCGCCGATCGACAGTGTGGTGAGTGGGAAAAATCTTGACACGCCGTGGCGGTCTTCCGCCTGGATGCCACCCGCCTCGCGCGCCGCGTCGTCAAACAAGGCCCGGGCCTGGTGGGCGAACTCGGCAATGATGGCTTCGCACTGGGCTTGCCAGTTGTCGCTTTGGTACAGCAGGATGAAGTCGTCGCCGCCCACGTGGCCGACAAAATCGCGGCGCGGGTCGCAATGCGCCTGGCACAGGCCGGCCAACAGGCGGATCATCTCGTCCCCGCGCCAGTAGCCATATTGGTCATTGAAGGGTTTGAAATGGTTCAAGTCGGCATAACACGCGACAAATTCGACCCCGCTGGCCAGCAGTCGCTCAATGTGCTGGCTGATCGGGATGTTGCCGGGCAAAAACGTCAGCGGGTTGGCGTGGCGGGCGGCTTCAATGCGGGTTTCCGTCACCGAGCGCACCAGTTGCTCGCCGGTGCCCATGCCTTCGTAGCGGCCGTTGTGGGTGACGATGAAGCCGTCCACCAGGTAACGCTGGTCGTCCGAGGTCAAGATGCCCACCAGATCGTCCACACTGTGGTTGCGCTCAATCACGCGGGGCTCCAGGTTGGCGTGTTTCAAACACGGCTTGTGGCCCCAGATCTCCCGGTAATACAACTTGCTGTACTCGTTCATGAACGCTGAACGGTTGATGATGGCCACCGGTCGGGCGTCATCCACCACCGCCACCGAATGCAATTTGGGGTGTTCAAAAAAAAGCTGCGCCAGCTCGTCGTTGGTGGTGGCGCGCGTGATGTGGGGTGCCTTGATCACCGCGAGCCGGCTGATCGACCCGGCGCTGGCGGCGCGCCGCATCTCGGGAAACACCGACACCATGCGGTCACGCAGCGTGACCCGGGCTTTGGGCTCGATCTGGGTGCGCGGCAGATGCGCGGGCCGCCCCAGCAGGTAGCCTTGCCCATAGGGAATGCCCAAGTCACGCAAAACACGCAATTCGTCTTCGGTTTCAATCCCCTCGGCGATCAGCGCCGTGCCAAAGATGGCGGCAATCTGCTGCAGCGCCTGGATGGTTTTGAGCTTGTCACCGTGCTGGCTGATGGCTTTGGTGAAGTATTTGTCGATCTTGACAAACTCGGGCTTGATCTGCGACCACAGGCGCAGGCTGGAGCGCCCGTCACCAAAATCGTCCAGCGCCAGGGCCACACCGGCGGCCCGCACCTCCTGCACGGCCAGGGCCAACCGGTCCATGTCGGCCACGCGTTCGTACTCGGTGATTTCAAGCACCAGCATGCGCGGTGAGATACCGAGCTGGGACGCCAGGGAGATCAGGCCGTCGAGTTCGCAGTGCCGGATGGCGCCCATCAGCGCATCGGCGCTGATGTTCAGGAAAAGTCGCCCGGCCTCGCGCAAGTCGCCCCATTGCTCCATGGCCACCAGCACACACTGGCTCTCGAACTGGAAGTTCAGGTCCTCCAGCTCGGCGGCGTGCAGCAGCCGGTCTGGTGTGTGCAACGCGGTGCCTTCCGGCCCGCGGATCAGGGCTTCGTGGGCGTAAATGCTGCCGTCTTCCAGCGAGGCAATGGGTTGAAACACCGGGTGCAACAGTCGTCGGCGCAACAAGTTGGCCAAGTTGCCCCGGCCTTTTCTGACGGCGCCCGAGCTCAAGGCAGGCCCCAGGTAGCGCGCTGCTGTACAGCCGTCCGCCCGCCACACGAGTCGCCTCGCGGCAAGGGGCAGGGACATCGTTGTTGAAGGCATGTTTGTCACGAGGAAGTTGAGCTAAAGGCCAAGCCCAGTTTAAGTAAGCTGCGTGACAAATGTGTGACGGATTTGGTGGCGGCCATCAGGCTGGCTGGCAGACGGCGGCGTTGTCTGTGTGTTTCTGGCCTAGCGGCGCAGGGGCCCAATGCACCAGTTCCAGGCGCCCGCAGTGGTGTTCCACCAGCGCGGTGCAGCTTTCCACCCAGTCGCCGTCATTGCAATACAGAATGCCGTTGATGTGGCGCATCTCGGCGCGATGGATGTGGCCGCACACCACGCCTTGGTGACCGCGCCGCATGGCCTCCTTGGACACGGCTTCTTCAAAATCGGCCACGTACATCATGGCTTTTTTGACCTTGTGCTTCAGATAGGCCGACAACGACCAGTACGGCAGCCCCAGCCTGGTACGCCAATGGTTCAGATACCGGTTGAGTTTGAGGGTCAACTCATACAAGTTGTCACCCAGGTACGCCAGCCATTTGGCGCACTGGATCACGCCGTCAAACGCATCGCCGTGGGTGACCCACAGGTGTTTGCCGTCGGCGGTCACGTGAACGGCATCGTCGGCCACCTCGATGCCGCCAAACTGGTGGCCCAAAAAGCCGCGCGCAAACTCGTCGTGGTTGCCCGGTATGTAAATGATGCGGCAGCCCTTGCGGGCACGGCGCAGCAGCTTTTGCACCACATCGTTGTGCAAGGTAGGCCAGTACCAGCGGCGGCGCAATTGCCAGCCATCCACGATATCGCCCACCAGGTACAGGTAGTCGCTGGCGTTGGCCTTCATGAAATCGAGCAAAGCTTGCGCCTGGCAGCCCGGGGTGCCCAAGTGGAGGTCTGAGATGAAGATGGCGCGGTAGCTGGTGCGCCGGGTGTGGGGCAGGTCGTCCGCGGCATCGGGCACGATGTCGTCCGTCTGGGGCGGTATCGGCCTGACGGGGGTGCGCCACTGGGCGCCGCCTGACGCTGTGTCAGCCTGGAATAAGCTGGCGTTAGGCCGATGTTGCATGTCACGCTCCGCAGTGGGGATGCGGTATCGTGACGCGGCGGCGTGTCAGTGGTGTGGCAGTGATTTGTCAGTGGCGTGACAGCTCACGCCGTTTTGGCTTATTGTGTCGGACGTCGGGGTTCAGGCCGCCGGGTTGACGGTGTCTGGCGGAGCCTTCAACTCTTGCACGAGGTTGCTGGAGTCGAGCAGTCGCAACTTGCTGGCGTAATGCCGGTCCAGACGCCATTCGTCCAGAATTTCCAGGGCCAATGCAAAACGCTTGTCATCCAGGGAGTAAAGCTGGGCCACCGAGATCGTGGTGGCGCTCTCAAGGGCCACCACCAGGGCGGCAATGGTTTGTGAAGCCGCGTCGTTGGGATTGGCTTCAATGAGTTTGCGGGCTTTTTTGATGGCAAGCATGTCAGGTATTTCTCGGGGGGTGTTGCGAAAGCGGGGCGCCGTGGCGTGACCCGCGATGATGCACCCAAACAAGGCGCTTCAACGAATGGGGGAGCGTAGCGCAGCGGGCCCGATATTTTGATGACGTTGGTGTGACAAGTCCATGAAACACCAACACCGAAGATTCAGACGTTGTCACAAGCCTGACATATTCATGTCTTAAATTCCGTCTTGTCCAAGCGCTTGTCCCTGGTTTTAAGTTTTAACTTCGAGAGGTTTTTCATGAAGACAAATGTATTCAAGTCCATCCTGGCCACAACGGCCCTGGCGTTCATCGGTGCTGGTGCAGTCAACGCCCAGGAAATCACGGGCGCTGGTGCGACTTTCCCGGCACCGTTGTACGCCAAGTGGGCGGCTGATTACAACAAGGCGACCGGTGTGCGGGTGAACTACCAGTCGGTGGGTTCAGGTGCGGGCATCAAACAGATCGACTCCAAGACGGTGGACTTTGGCGCCTCCGACATGCCACAAACCGACGACGTGCTGGCCAAGAAGGGCCAATTCCAGTTTCCCACCGTGATTGGTGGCACCGTGCCGGTGATCAACATCAAGGGTATCGCCCCGGGTCAGATGAAGTTGGACGGCCAGGTGTTGGGTGACATTTACCTGGGCAAGATCACCAAATGGAATGACGCCGCCATCAAGGCGCTCAATCCGACGCTGGCCCTGCCGGATGCCGACATTGCCCCGGTGCGCCGCGCTGACGGCTCAGGCACCACCTTCAACTTCACCAACTACCTGAGCCGCGTTCACCCCGAGTGGAAAACCAAGGTGGGTGAGGGTACCGCTGTCAACTGGCCGGTGGGTGCGGGCGGCAAAGGCAACGAAGGTGTGGCGGCATTTGTGAACCGTCTGCCCAATTCGATTGGCTACGTGGAATATTCCTACGTCAAGCAAAACAAGATGACCTACACCTTGATGAAGAACAAAGACGGCGTTTTTGTCGAGCCCAGTGAAGAGGCCTTCAAGGCCGCCGCCGCGGGTGCTGACTGGAGCAAGTCGTTCTACCAGCTGATCACCGACCAGCCCGGCAAAGGCACCTGGCCCATTTCCACCGCCACCTTCATCTTGATGTACAACGTCCAGGACAAACCCGCCAACGCCACGGAAGCGTTCAAGTTCTTCAGCTGGGTTTTCAAGAACGGCGACAAGGCGGCCTCCGACCTCGACTACGTTCCCCTGCCTGACTCGGTGGTTGCCACCATCGAAAAGAACTGGGCCAACGTGAAAGACGCGTCGGGCAAAGCTGTCGCTTTGAAATAAGCGCTGATTTCAGGTACCGGTCTTGGCAGCAGGAGAATTCAACGTGTCAGCTACACTTTCCGCGCGAGAGAGTCCCATCCACTCACCAACCACGAATGCGCGCGTGATGACAAATCCACCTCCTGTCAAAACAGCCCGTTCCGGCCCCCTGGCTGACCGCATCTTTGGCTGGCTGGCCAAAGGTGCGGCCTGGTTAACGCTGGGCTTGCTGTTTGCCATTTTGTTGTCGCTCACCGTCAGTGCCTGGCCTGCCATCAGCAAGTATGGTCTGGGTTTTCTGGCCTCGACCACCTGGGACCCGGTCACTGAGGAATTTGGTGGTCTGGTGATGATTTATGGCACGCTGATGACCTCGTTCATCGCGCTGCTGATCGCGGTGCCGGTGAGTTTTGGCATCGCCCTGTTTCTGACGGAACTCTCGCCAGCCTGGCTGAAGCGACCTTTGGGCACCGCCATCGAGTTGCTGGCGGCCATTCCGTCGATTGTTTACGGCATGTGGGGCTTGCTGGTGTTTGGCCCGATTCTGTCCACCTACGTGCAGCAACCTTTGCAGAAAATGTTCAAGGGCGTGCCGTATCTGGAAGCCCTGTTTTCCGGCCCACCGGTGGGCATTGGCATCTTGTCGGCCGGCATCATTTTGGCGATCATGATCATTCCGTTCATTGCGGCGGTCATGCGCGACGTGTTTGAGGTGACGCCGACCTTGCTCAAGGAATCTGCCTACGGTCTGGGCGCGACTACCTGGGAAGTGGTGTCGAAGGTCGTGCTGCCCTACACCAAAGCCGGTGTCATCGGCGGCATCATGTTGGGTCTGGGCCGGGCCATTGGCGAGACCATGGCGGTGACCTTTGTGATCGGCAACTTCAACCAGCTCGATTCACTCAGTTTGTTTCAGGCCGCCAACAGCATCACCTCTGCCTTGGCCAACGAGTTTGCCGAGGCCGGTGAAGGCTTGCATCAGGCCTCATTGATGTATCTGGGCCTGGTGCTGTTTTTCATTACTTTTGTGGTGCTGTCCTTGTCCAAGCTGCTGCTGTCACAGCTCAAGAAAAATGAAGGAGCCAAGTCATGAGCACCAGCGAAACGTTGCTGCAAGCCAAGGCGCTGGCTGAGACACGTGCACACCGGTACGCCGGGCGCAAGCGGGTCAACAACGTCGCCTTGGTCCTGTCGCTGTTGGCGATGGCGTTTGGCCTGTTCTGGTTGTTCTGGATTTTGTGGGAAACCGTGCGCCTGGGTACCGCCGGGCTGACCCTGGCCACGCTGACCCAGATGACCCCACCACCCAATGATGAGGGTGGGTTGCTGAACGCCATTTACGGCTCTTTTGTCATGGTGATGCTGGCCACCTTTGTCGGCACACCGATTGGCATCATGGCAGGCATTTACCTGGCTGAGTTCGATAGCAAGGGCTGGTTGGCCAACGTGACACGTTTTGTCAATGACATTTTGCTGTCGGCGCCGTCCATTGTGATTGGCCTGTTTGTGTATGCGGTGGTGGTGACCCGGTTCAAGTCGTTTTCGGGTTATGCCGGCATTTTGGCGCTGGCCCTGATCGTGATACCGGTGGTGATCCGCACCACCGAAAACATGTTGCAACTGGTGCCGCCAGGGCTGCGTGAGGCCGCCTACGCGCTGGGCGCACCCAAGTGGAAGGTGATTCTGAGCATCACCATGCGCTCGGCACGGGCCGGGGTCGTCACCGGTGTCTTGCTGGCCGTGGCGCGGATTGCCGGTGAAACCGCCCCCTTGCTGTTCACCGCCCTGAGCAACCAGTTCTGGACCTCGTCCTTGAGCCAGCCGATGGCCAGCTTGCCGGTGACGATCTTCAAATTCGCCATGAGCCCCTATGAAAACTGGCAGCATCTGGCCTGGGCAGGCGTCTTCTTGATCACGCTGGCGGTGCTGGGCCTCAACATTCTGGCGCGTGTGCTGACCAGAAGCAAACTCTGAACACAAGTTCAATCTGACGAACAAAGGCATCGAATGACTATGACCACCGTGACTGCGAAACAAGAGCGGACCAAGATTGCTGTCAAGAATCTGGATTTTTATTACGGCAAGTTCCATGCGCTCAAAGGGATCAATCTGGAGATTCCCGAGAACAAAGTGACCGCTTTTATCGGCCCCTCAGGCTGTGGCAAATCGACGCTGTTGCGCATTTTCAACCGCATGTTTGAGTTGTACCCGGAGCAAAAAGCCCATGGCGAAGTGGTGCTGGACGGCGAGAACCTGCTGACCAGCAAGCAGGACGTGGCGCTGTTGCGGGCCAAGGTCGGCATGGTGTTCCAGAAGCCCACACCGTTTCCGATGTCGATCTTTGACAACATTGCCTTTGGTGTGAAGCTGTTCGAGTCCCTCAGCACCACCGACATGGAAGAGCGGGTCGAGTGGGCGCTGCGCAAGGCGGCCTTGTGGAATGAAGTCAAGGACAAGCTCAAACAAAACGGCGCCAGCCTGTCGGGCGGGCAGCAGCAGCGCCTGTGTATTGCGCGCGGTGTGGCCATCAAGCCCGAAGTGATCTTGCTCGACGAGCCCTGTTCCGCGCTGGATCCGATTTCCACGGCCAAGATCGAAGAACTGATCATCGAGTTGAAGCAGGACTACACCGTGGTCATCGTCACCCACAACATGCAGCAGGCCGCGCGTTGCAGCGATTACACGGCCTACATGTACCTGGGTGACCTGGTGGAGTTTGGTGCCACCGAGCAAATCTTCTTCAAGCCCAATCGCCAGGAAACGGAAGACTACATCACTGGCCGGTTTGGTTAGTCTTTTTTGAGGTAACCCCATGACTGAAAAACACTTATCGTCCCAATTCGACAGCGAACTCGGTGCGGTTTCTTCGCGTGTGATGGAGCTGGGCGGTTTGGTGGAGTCGCAAATCCGCCAGGCCATTTACGCCCTGTCACAGTTCAGTGTCGAGGTGGCCCAGCAGGTGATCGCGGCCGAGGCCAAGGTCAATGCCATGGAAGTGGAAATTGACCGCGAACTCTCCAGCATCATCGCCCGGCGCCAGCCGACCGCGCGCGATCTGCGGTTGCTGATTGCCATCTCCAAGGCCACCGCCAATCTGGAACGGGTCGGCGATGAAGCCGAAAAAATCGCCCGCATGGTGCTGTCCATCATCAGCAGCGGGGCACCGCGGTCCCTGCCGTCCTTGGAGCTGCGGGTCGCCTCCGACCTGGCCTCGGGTCAGTTGCGGAAATCGCTGGACGCGTTCGCGCGCTTGGACACCACCGCGGCCCTGGCCATCCTGAAAGAAGATGACCTGATTGACCAGGAGTTCGATGGTTTTGTGCGCAAACTCATCACCTACATGATGGAAGACCCGCGCATGATCTCGCCCAGCCTGGACCTGCTGTTCCTGGCCAAGGCGATTGAGCGCATTGGCGACCATGCCAAGAACATCGCCGAGCTGATCATCTACATCGTCAAGGGGGCCGACGTTCGCCACGCCGCCATGGACGAGATTGAGCTGGTGGTGAGATGAGACGTGTGCCTGCCGTGCTCATCGTCGAGGATGAGCCCGCGATTGCGGAGCTGATTTCGGTGAATTTGCGTCACAGCGGTTTTCGGCCGGTGTGGGCCATGGACGGTGCCACCGCCCAGGTCGAGCTCGACGCCATGGTGCCTGATGTGATCCTGCTGGACTGGATGCTGCCGGGTGACTCCGGCTTGACCCTGGCCAAACGCTGGCGCAACCATCCGCGGACCAAAGAGGTTCCCATCATCATGCTGACCGCGCGAGGCGACGAGCCTGACCGCGTGGCGGGTCTGGATGCCGGTGCCGATGACTACATCACCAAGCCGTTTTCAACCAAGGAAATGCTGGCCCGCATTCGCGCGGTGCTGCGTCGCCGTGCCCCCGAACAAGAGGCCACGGTGGTGACCATGGGTCGGCTCAGCCTGGATGCCGCCACCTACCGGGTGAGCTTTGACGACCAGCCGGTGAAGCTGGGCCCGACCGAGTTCAAGCTGCTGCATTACCTGATGACCCACGCCGAGCGTGTGCACAGCCGCTCGCAGCTGCTGGACCAGGTCTGGGGTGACCACGTGTTCATTGAAGAGCGCACTGTGGATGTGCATGTGAAACGTCTGCGCGAAGCGCTGGGTGAACACGCTGCTGCCATGATCGAAACGGTGCGTGGTGCGGGCTACCGCATCACCACGCAAGGTATGGCCGCGCCCGTCGTGTCAGCAGCGGCCTAGCACCCGGTACACGATCGCCGTTGATGCTGTTGCGAATCCTCGTGTTTTTCGGTGTCCAGCTGCTGGGGGCTGCGCTGGGTTTCTGGTTTGGTGTGGCTGGGCATGACCCTTATCTGGTAGCGGCCGTCGGCGCGCTGTTGGGCAGTGTGCTCTGGTTGGCGCTGGATGCGATGCGCGCCAGCCGGGTGCTGGGCTGGTTGACGCCGGACCGGCCAGCGGAGCTGCCCTTGAAGTCGGGCGTCTGGGGCGAAATCCTGGAGCGGGCCCAGCGTTTGTTGCGCGACAAGGACCGGACCATTCAGGACGGCAACACCCGTCTGCACGATTTTTTATCGGCGATGCAAGCCTCCCCCAACGGGGTGCTTTTGCTGGATGACAAAAACCGGATTGAGTGGTGTAACCAAATGGCCGCAGCGCACTTTGGCCTGGATCCCAGGCGCGACCTGCAGCAGATCATCCTCAACCTGGTGCGCGACCCCGGCTTTACCGCCTACCTCAGCATCCGGAGCTTTGATCGGGAACTGTTGATGGCGGGACGCGACAGCACGCCCACGCGCCCGCTGCGCCTGTCGGTCCAGCTTTATCCCTACGGCGGAGGCCGGATGTTGCTGTTGTCGCGGGACGTGACGGCGGTCGAACAGGCCGAGGCCATGCGGCGCGATTTCGTGGCCAATGTGTCGCACGAAATTCGTACACCGCTGACGGTGCTGGCGGGGTTTGTCGAAACGCTGCAAACCCTGGATCTTGACGCCGACGAGCGCGAGAGTTACCTGACCCTGATGGCGCAGCAGGCGCAGCGCATGCAAAGCCTGGTGAACGACTTGTTGATGTTGTCCAAACTGGAGGGCAGCCCGACGCCGGGTGTGGATGCCTGGAGTTCGGTGCCGACCCTGATGCAGCAGTTGGCACAGGACGCCCGTGCCCTGACGCAGGTCATCAACACGGACGGGGCGTCGTTGCATCAGTTGACGTTTGACTGCCAGTTCCACGGCGAAATCGCCGGTGTGGTCACAGAGCTGCACAGTGCCATGGGGAACCTGGTGAGCAATGCCATCCGTTACACCCCCCCTGGGGGCCACATTGGTGTCAGTTTTGTCCGCTTGCCAGATGGGCAGGCCGTGTTTGAAGTTGTGGACACCGGGCCGGGCATTGCGCCCGAGCACATTCCCCGGCTCACCGAGCGTTTCTACCGGATCGATCGCAGCCGCTCGCGTGAAACGGGCGGGACCGGGCTGGGCTTGGCGATTGTCAAACATGTGGCGCAGCGCCATGGCGCCACGTTGGTGATCGAGAGCCAACCAGGGCAAGGCGCGAGTTTTCGCATCACCTTCCCGGCGGTGCGGCTGCGTGAAGCCTCTTAGCGCGCTTGACGCTCAAAAATAAAGACTTTTTCGTTGCGGTCGGCCGGGTGCCGGATGGTGGCGCGCAACAGCCAGGGCTTGCCGGGTACAAAGCCTGCGGTGGTGCGTGGGTCTTCGCCGTCAGCAATCAGCCACGGGCAGTTGGCGCCGGATTCTGAGGGTTTCAACGGTAAATCGCTGTGCAGCGTGAACGCAGCCGTCTGGCTGCGGCTCAAGCCCAAGGTGGACACACAACTCGGATGGGCTGGCAAAACGATCGCGGCTTGCTGCACCAGCGGGCGGTAACTGCGTGCAAAGTCGAGCAGCGGCAACCACAAGGTCATCAGCAGCAGCCAGCACAGGGCCGCACCGCCCGCCGGCAGCACCACACTTTTCCAGAGCGCGGCGCGGTGTCGACCGGCACGCCACGTCACCAGCCAGGCCCAGGTCAGGCTGGCGGCCAACGCGATGACAAACGGCACAAAAGAAAAGCTGTGAACAAAACCCGGGGCCAGTCGCGCCACGTTGGCCGCCGGCTGTGCAGGAAAACCGGTTTGCATGGAAATCCACACCACCCAGATGATCAAGGCGCAACCGCTGAAAAAGATCAGCGTGAACCAGTCAATCAGCGAAGCCACACTGCGGCCCAGCGTTGGCAAGGCAAAGGCTGCCAGTGTGGCCAGCATGGGCAGGGCCAGCAGCAAGGAGCGCTGCGAAGAACTGGTGGTGAGGGTGGCCACACCCGCCACCAGCACAAACCACAGCGGCAACCACAGGTGACGACTGCTCAGGCGTGCCCCTAACAGTTGGCGCCGCCAGCGCCACAGCGTCCAGATGGCCAGTGGCCAGGCCGGCCAAAGGAACCATAAAAACAGGCGCCCCAGGCTTTGCCATTCGGCCCAGTTGGCCTGCGGCAGATGAATGCGCCATTGCCATAAACCCAGCAGCGAGGCCAACAAGGCACCCAGCAGCGTGATCCCCAGCACCCCCGCAGCCCGCAGTTTCTGGCGCGGCCGTTCTTCAGATGCCGAGCCTGGTTCCAGCAGATAAATCGCCGCCGATCCCAGGCCCAGTGCCAATGCCATGCTGGGTGCGCCAGAGAGCGTCAGCCCCAGCAAACCGGCCACGGCAGCCAGACCGGGTGTGAGAGTCCGGTAGGGCAGGGAGGCGGTGGCGTAAAAAAGCAGCGAGACAAAACACAGCTGGGCCAGCGCCGGGGTGGTTTCATGGGCCAGCTGTGCGAGCCCCAGACAGGCAATGAAAGCCAGCAAGCCGCCATCGGCGACGGCACGGGCGTAGTCGGTGGGTTGCGCTTCACCGCCAAAGGCAAACGCCACCGGTTGCGCCAGCGGGCTGCGTGCCAGGTAATACACGCCGTACCAGGTGGCAATCAGCGTGATGATCAGCATGCCCATGAAGGGGAGCCGCGCCGCCCAGTCGGCGCTCAGCCAGTCAGGGGCCAGCTGTATGGCCCAGGCACCCAGCCAATAGGGCAACAAGGCATCCACTTCCGGGCCACGGCCACCCAAGGTGGGTTGCCACCAGTCGGAGTTGCCCCGGGCCAACTCCAGCATGTAACCCAGGGTGGTGATGTCCTCGCGCTTCCAGGGGCCACGTCCCAGAAAACCGGGCAACACATAGGCCAGGCAAAACAGCCATAACGCCAGCCGCGGCAAACGCCGAACAGCGTCCTGCGCAACGATGGCTGGGGTGGGTTGATTCACAACAACAGGGGAAGAAGGGTTTCGGGGGTGAATGTGCAAAGAAAAAGGCAGCTCGGAATGACCCGGCTGCCTTTGGCAGAGCGCAAATGTGTGCTTACTTGGCAGCAGTTTTGCCGAAGCGGTTGCGGAAGCGCTCAACACGGCCACCCATGTTGTCCACGGATTTTTGTGTGCCGGTGTAGAAGGGGTGCGACTCGCTGGTGGTGTCCAGCTTGTACAACGGCAGCTCGCGGCCGTCTTCCATGGTGATCATCTCTTTGGCGCTGGCGCAAGAGCGAGTGACGAATTTGAAACCATTGGACATGTCCTGGAAGCAAACTTCGCGGTAATTGGGGTGAATGCCTTTTTTCATGAGTTCTCCATCAGTTGCGTTAGCCGCGTCAGCCCTTGCACAAACCCGATGTGCAATTCAAAGCCGCTCGTACTTATCGCGAAAAGCCTTGGATTATAAACCAGCCAAATGATCAACCACCCCGACGCATCATGTCGAAGAACTCGCTGTTGTTCTTGGTGGCCTTCATTTGCTTCAAGACCATTTCCATCGACTCGACCTCGTCCATGTTGTACAGGAACTGGCGCAGGATGCGGGTTTTTTGCAGAATTTCGGGTTGCAACAGCAGTTCTTCGCGGCGGGTGCCGCTGCGGTTGAGCTGGATGGAGGGGAACACGCGTTTTTCGTACAAACGGCGGTCCAGGTGGATTTCCGAGTTGCCGGTGCCCTTGAACTCTTCAAAAATCACTTCGTCCATGCGGCTGCCGGTATCCACCAGCGCGGTCGCAATGATGGTCAGCGAGCCGCCTTCTTCCACATTGCGCGCCGCACCCAGGAAGCGCTTGGGCCGCTGCAGGGCGTTGGAATCGACACCACCGGTCAGCACCTTGCCGGAGGATGGCACCACGTTGTTGTAGGCACGGGCCAGGCGGGTGATGGAGTCCAGCAGAATCACCACGTCTTTTTTCAACTCGACCAGACGCTTGGCGCGTTCGATCACCATCTCCGCCACATGCACGTGGCGCGCAGCGGGCTCGTCAAAGGTGGAGGCAATCACCTCACCTTTGACGGTGCGCTGCATTTCGGTCACTTCTTCAGGCCGCTCGTCGATCAGCAGCACCATCAGGTAGCTGTCGGGATAGTTGGTGGAGATAGCGTGGGCAATGTGCTGCATCATCACCGTTTTACCGCTCTTGGGCTGCGCCACGATCAGGGCACGCTGGCCTTTGCCAATGGGCGCAATGATGTCGATCACGCGCCCGGTGATGTTTTCGTCGCTCTTGATATCGCGCTCAAGCCGCATCTGTTCCTTGGGGAACAGTGGCGTCAGGTTCTCGAACATCACCTTGTGTTTGTTTTCTTCGGGGCCACCGCCGTTGACCTTTTCCAGCTTGTTCAGGGCAAAGTAACGCTCGCCATCTTTGGGCGTGCGCACTTCACCTTCAATCATGTCACCCGTGTGCAGGTTGAAGCGGCGCACCTGGCTTGGGCTGATGTAGATGTCGTCGGTGCTGGCGGTGTAGCTGGTGTCGGGACTGCGCAAAAAGCCAAAGCCGTCGGGCAAAATTTCAAGCACACCGTCGGCAAAAATCTGTTCCCCGGCGCGGGCGCGTTTCTTGATGATGGCAAACATCAGCTCCTGTTTGCGCATGCGCCCGGTGTTTTCAATCTCAAGATCTTCAGCTTGCTTGAGGACTTCTGACACGTGCAGTGCCTTGAGTTCGTTTAAATGCATGGAATGACGCTGTGAAAGGGGGAGGTGCTAAACGGGGGAGGGTTGGCGGCTGGACTTGGTGTGTTCAAGTCGCATGAGCCTCTGCCGGAGACCTTGTCATGCCCTTGATGGGGGCTGGCAAGCGGGTGAATTATGACAGGAAAAAACCCGGGTTGACGCACCGGGGAGGCGTAGGCTGATGAGGCCCGGCTGTCAAAATCAAGCCAAGTGTTGGTCGATGAAGGCGGTGAGTTGTGACTTGCTCATGGCACCCACCTTGGTAGCGGCCAATTGGCCGTTCTTGAACATCATCAGGGTGGGAATGCCACGGATGCCAAACTTGGCAGGAATGTCGCGGTTCTCGTCGACATTCATTTTGGCGATCTGCACTTTGCCTTCATAAGCCACCGATACTTCGTCCAGAATCGGCGCAATCATTTTGCAGGGACCACACCATTCTGCCCAGTAGTCCACCAGCACCGGGATGCTCGATTGAAGGACATCGCCTTCAAAAGACGCATCGGACACATGTTTGATCAGTTCACTGGCCATGTTTTTTCCTGTTGAATATGTAGAGTAAAGAATGCCGAAATTGTGACAGAAATCATCTGAGAAAGTAATTTGACCCATGAAGCATGTGATGGTGGTAGGTGCCGGACCCAGTGGTTTGATGGCAGCCAGTGTGCTGGCGCAAGCCGGTGTGAGCGTCAGTGTGTTGGATGCCATGCCCAGCGTGGGACGCAAGTTTTTGCTGGCCGGCAAGGGTGGGCTGAACCTGACCCACTCCGAGCCAGCGGACCGGTTTGCCTCACGTTACGGGCCGCGGCGCGCCGAGTTGGAGGCCATCTTCAAGACCTTGGATGCCGACGGCGTGCGCGCCTGGGCGACCGCGTTGGGCATTGAGACCTATGTGGGCAGCTCGGGGCGCGTTTTTCCGGTGGACATGAAGGCCGCACCGCTGTTGCGCGCCTGGCTGCATCAGTTGCGTCACCCGGCCATCGGTTCACCGGTGCAATTTTTCATGCGCCACCGCTGGACCGGATGGAACGCGGATGGCAACGGCGCGACCAGCCTGCGCTTTGAAACCCCTGACGGCCCCAAAGTTGTGCAGGCTGATGCCGTGGTGCTGGCCTTGGGGGGTGGCAGTTGGGCCCGGCTGGGTTCTGACGGTGCCTGGGTGCCCTGGCTGCGCGACCAGGGCGTGACCGTGGCGCCTCTGCTGCCGGCCAACTGTGGTTTTGACGTCTCGGGTGGCTGGAGTGAATACTTTGCCAGCCACTTTGCCGGGCAACCGTTCAAGTCGGTGGCGATCACATTGCCATCGGCCAACGGTGTGCGCTTTCAACGGCGCGGCGAGTTTGTTGCCACGGCCACCGGCGTGGAAGGCAGCCTGATCTACGCCGCCTCACACCTGCTGCGTGATGATCTCCTGGCCCGGGGCGAGGCGAGTTTTGCGTTGGATCTGCTACCCGACCGGTCGGTCGACTGGGTGCTGGCCCAAGTGTTGCACCCGCGCGGCACACGTTCACTGTCCAATCACCTCAAAAGCCGACTGCACATTGATGGAATCAAAGCGGCGATTTTGTATGAACTGCTGACCAAAGCGCAACTGCACGACCCGGCCCAACTGGCTGGCGCCATCAAGGCCTTGCCGATCAGGCTGCAGGCCACGCGCCCGCTGGACGAAGCCATCAGCACGGCCGGTGGTGTGACGTTTGAGGCCATGAGCCCGCAACTGATGCTGGAGGCCTTACCCGGTGTCTTCTGCGCCGGTGAGATGCTGGATTGGGAAGCGCCCACAGGGGGCTACCTGCTCACCGCCTGCCTGGCCAGCGGCGCGCACGCGGGGCGGGGCGTGTTGCAGTATCTGCAAGAAAAATAGCGCCCCAGTCCCGCGTCGATCAGGGGCAGCGGCGATATCCAGAGGCGCGATGGGCTGGCCGTGGGTTCACTGCGCGGCCCAGCCGCCATCCATGTTCCAGGCCACACCGCGCACGTTGTTGCCTGCGGGGGAGCAGAAAAACACGGCGAGCGCGCCCAGTTCTTCAGGGGTGGTGAACTGTTTGGAAGGTTCTTTTTCGCCCAGCAGCAAACCCGTGGCCTCGTCATTGGAGACCCCCAGCGCCGCCGCCTTGGCATCCACCTGCTTTTGCACCAGCGGGGTCAGCACCCAGCCGGGACAGATGGCGTTGCAGGTGACACCGGTGGTGGCGTTTTCCAGCGCGGTGACCTTGGTTAGCCCCACGATGCCGTGTTTGGCCGCCACATAAGCCGACTTTTCTGCCGAGGCGACCAGGCCGTGGACCGAGGCCAGGTTGATGATGCGGCCCCAGCCTGCGGCTTGCATGGCGGGCAGCGCCAGCCGGGTGGCGTGGAAGGCGCTGCTTAAATTGATGGCAATGATCGCGTCCCAGCGCTCGGGCGCAAAGTTTTCAATGCGCGCTACGTGCTGGATGCCGGCGTTGTTGACCAGGATATCGACCCGGCCGAACTTCTCGGTTGCAAAGGCCATCATCTCGCCAATCTCGGCGGGCTTGCTCATGTCCGCGCCGTGGTAAGCCACCTGCACACCCAGCGCGGCCACTTCCGCCGTGGGGCCGTCCACATCGCCAAAACCGTTGAGCACGATGTTGGCGCCTTGCGCTGCCAGCGCCTTGGCAATGCCCAGGCCGATGCCGCTGGTGGAGCCGGTGACGAGCGCTGTTTTACCTTTGAGCATGGGGGTCTTCTCCGCAAAAAAATAGATGGGTTGGGGGCGCCAAAGTAGGGCGGTGATCCGGTTTGAATTAGGATGCAGTCATTATCCAGTGATGCTCCACCATGTCCGATCCGACGCTTGAATTCATCCATTGCCCCGATGCCCAGGGCGGTCACCGTATGGCCTATTGGCGCTGGGGCAACCTGGCTAGCAGCCACGTGGTGCTGTGTGTGCACGGCCTGACCCGCCAAGGGCGCGACTTTGACACGCTGGCGCAGGCGTTGTGCGACAAGGCAGGTGACGCCCTTCAGGTGATCTGCCCGGACGTGGCGGGTCGTGGCCAGAGCGAGTGGCTGAAAGACCCGCAGGGTTACCAGATTCCGTTTTACGCGGCCGACATGCTGGCGCTGCTGGCACAGTTGCAGCCCAGCACGCTGGACTGGGTGGGCACCAGCATGGGCGGCTTGATGGGCATCGCCGTGGCGGGCCAGCCCGAGCTGCCGCCGTTTGCCCAGGTGCGCCGTCTGGTGCTCAATGACGTGGGCCCGGCAATTGAATGGCAGGCGTTGCAGCGCATCGGCCAATATCTGGGCAAAGTGCCGATGTTTGACACCGAACAAGAGGCTGCCGATGCGTTATGGGCCATTGCCAGCAGCTTCGGCCCGCACACGCCTGAACAATGGCTGACGCTGACGCGCCCGCAGATCAAGCCTGCCGACGATGGCTCGGGGCGCCTCACGCTGCGTTATGACCCGGCCCTGGCCGAGCCCTTCAAGGCGGTCACCGCCGAGTCTGCCGCGCAGGGCGAGGCCATGTTGTGGCAGGCCTACGACCAGATCACGGCGCAAACGCTGCTGCTGCGCGGGGCGGATTCTGACTTGCTCGCCACCGCCACCGCCCACGCCATGACCCAGCGCGGCCCCAAAGCCCGCCTGATCGAATTTGCCGGTGTGGGCCACGCGCCCACCTTGGTGGCGCACGACCAGGTGGACGCGGTGGTGTCTTTTCTGTTGGGTTGAGCCCGATGGGGCTACACACGCAATCGATACAAGAACAAGACCAGACGTTTTCATGAAAAGTTCAGTCTCCGAGGCGGCGCCTGTCAAGGCGGTCAAACCCGTGCTGCCCGTGGTGGCGGCCATTGCAGAAACCCTGCCCGACCATCCCCAGGCGCTGGTGCGCGCCCGTGCTTTTGCCGAACCCCTGCTGTCTTGCGAAACGCTGGACACCGGCGAAAACACGCTGGCCCATGCGGACGCCGTGGCTGTGATTTTGAAAGACATTGGTGGCTCGGAGGCGATGCAGGCGGCGAGTTACCTGGTCTACACCTGTGACCACCTGAACAAGCCGCAGGAGGTGATTGCCAAGGCGTTTGGCGACAACTTTGCCGCGCTGGCCATCGAGACCACCAAGCTGGTGCGGGTGCAGCGTCAGGCGCGCCAGGCCAAGGCCGCCAAGGCGGCCAAAGCCACGGCGGCTACCGACACCCCGGCGGCGCAGCAAGCGGCCGCCGTGCAGACCGAAAACGTGCGCAAGATGCTGCTGGCTTTCTCGCGTGACCTGCGCGTGGTGATGCTGCGCCTGGCCTCGCGGCTGCAAACGCTGCGTTTTTTTGCTGCCAGCAAGCTCCCCGTGCCCGATGGCGTGGCGGCTGAATCGCTGCAGGTGTTCGCGCCGCTGGCCAACCGGCTGGGCATTTGGGAGATCAAGTGGGAGCTGGAAGACCTGGCGTTCCGCTTTCTGGAGCCCGACACCTACAAACAGGTGGCCCGGCTGCTGGACGAAAAGCGGGTTGAGCGCGAAGCCCATGTGGAGCGTTTGCGCAGCCAGCTGGAGCATGACCTGAACGTCAATGGCATCCATGCCTCGGTGTCGGGGCGGCCCAAACACATCTACAGCATTGTCAAAAAGATGCGTGGCAAGTCGCTCGGGTTCGACAAGGTGTATGACGTGCGCGCGCTGCGCATCGTGGTGGCCAGCGTGCCGGAGTGTTACGGCGCCCTGAGCTGGGTGCACGACCATTTCAAACCGATCACCGAAGAGTTTGACGATTACATCGCCAAACCCAAGGTCAATGGTTACCAGTCCTTGCACACCGTGGTGCGTGATGCAGATGGGCTGCCGACCGAGATCCAGATCCGCACCCAGGCCATGCACGACCACGCCGAAAACGGTGTGGCGGCGCACTGGGCTTACAAAGAAGCCGGTGCCAAAGGTTACGCGGGGGTGTCGGCCACCGGCGCCTATGACGCCAAGATCGCCGTGCTGCGCCAGCTGCTGGCGTGGGAGCGCGATTTGTCGGGCGTGCAGCCGGAAACCCTGCTGGACGACCGTATTTATGTGCTGACGCCAGACGCCGCCATCGTCGAGCTGCCGCAAGGCGCCACACCGGTCGATTTTGCGTACACCGTACACACCGACCTGGGCCACCGCTGCCGCGGTGCGCGGGTGGACGGCGCCATGGTGCCGCTGAACACACCGCTCAAGAACGGCCAGACCGTGGAGGTGTCTGCCGCCAAAGAGGGTGGCCCGTCACGCGACTGGCTCAATGCCGACCTGGGTTACCTGGCCAGCCACCGCGCCCGCACCAAGGTGCGCGCCTGGTTCAACGCGCTGGCCCTCAGTGAAACCATCGCCAAAGGCCGCGAGGCGGTTGAGAAACTGCTGCAGCGTGAAGGCAAAACCGCGCTCAAGCTCGACGACCTGGCGGTGCAACTGGGGTTCGAGAACGCCAACGCCCTGTTTGAAGATGTGGGCAAGGACGAGTTTTCGCTGCGCACCATTGAGCAACTGCTGCGCCCGCCGGAGGCACCGCAGTTTGATGCCAATTTGCCGCTTCTGCGCAAACCCCGCTCGGGCGACAACCCGACCAAAGGCGGGCTGCTGGTGGTGGGTGTGGATTCACTCATGACCCAGATGGCCAAGTGCTGCAAACCCGCCCCGCCGGATGCGATCTGTGGTTTTGTCACCCGTGGCAAAGGCGTCAGCGTGCACCGCAAGGACTGCAGCAATTTGAAAGAAATGGTGGCCAGAAATGGTGAACGCCTGATCGATGTGGAGTGGGGTGTGGCGCAGGCGGTGAGTGGTTCGGTGTACCCGGTGGATGTGGCTGTGCAGGCGCACGACCGCCAGGGCCTGCTGCGCGATATTTCCGAGGTGTTCACCAAGGAGAAGATGAACGTCATCGGGGTGCAGACCCAGTCCATCAAGGGCACGGCGTGGATGACGTTTACCGTGGAGGTGTCGGATTCGGGCCGCCTGCACAAGGTTCTGGGCCTGGTGGCCGAGCTGCCGGGAGTGAGTTCGGCCCGCAGAAAATAAACAACATGACCCATACTTTTCTCTGGCACGACTACGAAACCTTTGGTGCCAACACCCGCAGCGCCCGTCCGGCGCAGTTTGCCGCCATTCGCACCGATGCTGACTTGAACCCGCTGGGTGAGCCGGTGATGCTGTATTGCCAGCCTGCCAACGACTTTTTGCCCGAGCCCGAGGCCTGCCTGATCACCGGCATCACGCCGCAGGAATGCCTGGCCAAAGGCCTCCCGGAACACCAGTTTGCCGCGCAGATCGAGCAATTGCTGAGCTTTCCCGGCACGGTCGGCGTGGGTTACAACACCATCCGCTTCGACGATGAAATCACCCGCTTCATGTTCTGGCGCAACCTGATTGACCCGTACGCCCGTGAATGGCAAAACGACTGCGGCCGCTGGGACCTGCTTGACGTGGTGCGCACCGCCTATGCGCTGCGGCCTGATGGCATCACCTGGCCGACTAAACCGGACGGCAAACCCAGCTTCAAACTCACCGACCTGACCGCCGCCAACGGCTTGGCGCACGAATCCGCCCATGACGCGCTGAGCGACGTGCACGCCACGATCGCGCTGGCGCGGCTGATCAAAACCGCGCAGCCACGCCTGTTTGACTTCTGTTTTGGCTTGCACAAAAAGGACCGGGTGCTCTCGGAATTGGGCTTGCCCGCCACCCTGAAAAACGCGCGGCCGTTTTGGCACATCTCGGGCATGTTCGCGCCTGAGCGCGGCTGCCTGGCGCTGATGTGGCCGCTGGCCATGCACCCGGGTAACAAAAACGAACTGCTGGCCTGGGATCTGGCGCAAGACCCGAGCGAATTGGCCAGTTTGAACGCCGCACAGATCCAACAACGCCTGTTCACTCGCAGCGCTGATTTGCCCGAGGGAATGCGCCGCCTGCCCATCAAATCCGTGCATGTCAACAAGTCACCGATGGTGATGAGCAACCTCAAAGTGCTCAGCGAGCCGATGGCGCAGCGCTGGGGCATCGACGTGGCCGCGCAGCTGGACAACGCCGCCAAGGCGCGCGACCTGCCGGACATGAGCGCCATCTGGGCCGATGTCTTCAAGCGCGGCCACACCGGCCCGGTGGATGTGGACGAAGACCTGTATGGCGGTTTCATCTGCAACGCCGACCGCCGCCGCCTGAACGACCTGCGTGCCAGTCCGCCTGAACAGCTCGCCAAAGCCCGTCCGGCCTTTGACGACACCCGCCTGACGGAGTTGTTATGGCGCTACCGCGCCCGCAACTTTCCTGAAAGTTTGACCGCCGACGAAGCCGCCGCCTGGGAGGCTCACCGCGCGGCGCGCCTGCTGGAAGGTGAGGGCGGCGCCCTCACCCTGACCGCCCTGTTTGACCAGCTCGATACGCTGGCAGAAACGGCTGACGAGCGCGGTGAAGCGATTTTGGGGGCGCTTTACGATTACGCGGAAATGATTGCGCCGCAGGCAGATTGAGCAGCGCCGAGGACATCCATCACCCAAAAAAAGGAGCCAGCATGTCAGTCCAAGAAACTTACGCCAAGAAAAAAATGTCCGCCAGCGACGCCGTGCACCTGGTCAGAGACGGTGATTGCATCATCGTGCCCACCGGTGTGGCTGAGCCACCCGCTTTGCTGGCCGCCTTGTCCCGGCAGCGGCGCAGTTTTCATGATGTGAAGGTGGCGCAGATTTTGGCGATGCACAAGTATGGCTACCTGGACCCCGAGACGGTGGACCATGTTCGGCATGTGGCGCTGTTTTATGGTGCCGCCACCCGCGCTGGCGGGCAAGCGGGCTGGATTGACTTTTTGCCCAACTATTTTTCAGAAATCCCCTGCATGATCCGGCGCGGCCAGATGGCCGCTGACGTGGTGTTCAGCATGGCCTCACCGATGGACGCGCACGGCTATTTTTCGCTCAGCCTGGGGGCCGACTACACCATGGCCGCCGTGGCCAAGGCGCGAGCCGTGGTGCTGGAAGTCAACCCCAACGTGCCTTTTGCCTACGGCAACTGCCATGTCCACATTTCGCAAGTGGCTGGCTTGGTGGAGAGCGAAACGCCGGTACCCGAGGTCGCCCTGCCGAAAATCGGCCACGTGCAGGAGGCCATTGGCAAGTATGTGGCCGAACTGATTGACGATGGCGCCACCCTGCAGATTGGCTACGGCGGCATCCCCGATGCGGTGGTGATGCAGCTCACCGCCAAGCATGATTTGGGCATCCATACCGAAATGATTGGTGACGGCATCCTGACCTTGCTCGAAGCGGGTGCGGTCACCAACCGGCGCAAAAACTACCTGCCCGGCAAGATGGTGGCAACCTTTGCGCTGGGTTCCAAAAAGCTCTACACCTTCATGGACCGCAACCCGGCGCTGGAAATTCACCCGGTGGATTACACCAACGCCCCCACGCTGGCCGGCCAGAACGACAACCTGGTGGCCATCAACGCCACACTGCAGATTGACTTGCTGGGCCAATGCGGCTCCGAGAGCCTGGGGCATGTGCAGTATTCGGGCACCGGCGGCCAGGCCGACTTTGTGCGCGCGGCCAACATGTCGCGCGGTGGCAAGGCCTTCATCGTGCTGCCGTCCACCGCCAAAGACCACAGCATTTCGCGCATCGTGCCGTGTCTGTCGCCCGGCACCCATGTCAGCACCAGCAAGAACGACATCAATTACGTGGTCACCGAATACGGCGTGGCGCAGCTGCGCGGCAAGTCGGCCAAACAGCGCGCGCGCGAGTTGATCAGCATCGCCCACCCGCACTTTCGCGCCGAACTGACCGAGCAGGCCAAGCGCATGAATGTGATGTGAGTCCCGCGGGGGCTGTGCCCGCAGGCTCAGGCGGGCTCAAAAACCGCCTGGGCCCTGACTGGCGGGCTTGCTCTCGACAAAGGCCCAAAAGTCATCACGCACCTCAAACTGGGGATAGGTGGCCTTGTGTTGCTCGGCCAGATGGTGCAGGGCCATCAGCACCTCAAGCTGAAAACCACGCCGGGTGCCACCACGGGTGCCGTGCAACAGGCCTTCCATGTAGGCTACGAAGCCGTCACGCCCCCAGTATTCCTTGAGTTTGACGCCGATATGCGGGAAGGCCTGAGCCACGACGTCGAATTTTGGGTTGTTGTCCAACATGGCGCACCTTGTTTTGTTTGTGCCACCCGGGTCATTGCTTTTTGCCCGGGTGGGTGGTGACTATAGAGCTTCAGGCGCTGGTTTGTAAAGGCAAGTGCGGCGCGCCATTTGGATGCCGCCGCGCCGTTCTGAGCCCGCCAACAGGATGCGCCGCTCAGGGATTCAGCCCCGGCCTCACACCCTCACTGCGTGCCAAAGATCCGGTCACCGGCATCACCCAGGCCCGGCAGAATGTAGCCGTGGTCGTTGAGCTGGCGATCGATGGCCGCGGTGAAGATCTGCACATCGGGGTGGGCAGCGCGCAAGGCCTTGACGCCTTCGGGGCAGGTCAGCAGGCAGACAAACTTGATGGAGCGGGGGCTGAGCGCCTTGATGCGGGTGATGGCGGCAATGGCCGAGTGGCCGGTGGCCAGCATCGGGTCGACCACGATCACGTCGCGTTCGGGCATTTCCTTGGGCATCTTGAAGTAATACTCCACCGCCTGCAGCGTGGCCGGGTCGCGGTACAGGCCGATGTGGCCGACGCGGGCGCCGGGCACCACCGCCAGAAAACCCTCCAGCAGCCCATTGCCCGCACGCAGGATGGAGGCCAGTGCGAGCTTCTTGCCATCGATCATGGTGGCGGTCATGGTTTCCAGCGGGGTCTCGACCTCCACCTCTTGGGTGGGCATGTCGCGGGTCACTTCATAAGCCATCAGCATCGCCAGCTCATTGAGCAGGGTACGGAAACTGGTGGTGCTGGCGTCTTTGCGGCGCATCAGGGTCAGCTTGTGCTGCACCAGCGGGTGGTTGATGACGTGGACCATGGGATCGTTTGTGTTCATATGCTTGCTTTGTAATAAGTGTGTGCTGCGATTATCCGGTCAACGCTTGCCACCAAAAATACCGCCCAGCACACCACGGATGATCTGGCGGCCGACTTCGCGGCCAATCGAGCTGGCTGCGCTTTTGAAAAGCTGCTCACCGGCCGAGGTGCGTCGGCCACCACCGCCACCGAGCAGGCTGCCAAGGCTGTCGAGCAGGCCGCCGCCTTCTTGCGCGGCGGGTTCTGCCGTGGCGCCCCTGGTTTTGGGTGATGCCTTGGCCTGTTCCTCTGCCTGCGCGGCCCGGGCGGCGGCGTGGCCTTTGAGCTTCTCAAAGGCGGAGTCGCGGTCCAGTGTTTTTTCGTAGACACCCGCCACGATGGAGTCTGCCAGCAGGGCGCGGCGCTCTTCAGCGGTGATCGGGCCGATCTGACTGGCCGGCGGGAAGACGTACACCCGCTCGGTCGGGCAGGGGCGGCCTTTGTCGTCCAGAAAACTGATCAGCGCCTCGCCCACGGCCAACTCGGTGATGGCCGCGCCAATGTCCAGACCGGGGTTCGGGCGCATGGTGCTGGCGGCGCTTTTGACGGCTTTCTGGTCACGCGGGGTGAAGGCACGCAGGGCGTGTTGCACCCGGTTGCCCAGCTGGGCCAGCACACTGTCGGGGATGTCCAGCGGGTTTTGCGTCACAAAGTACACGCCCACGCCCTTGCTGCGCACCAGCCGCACCACCAGTTCGATCCGTTCGATCAGCACCTTGGGCGCGTCGTTGAACAGCAGGTGGGCCTCGTCAAAAAAGAACACCAGCTTGGGCTTGTCCAGGTCGCCGACTTCGGGCAGGGTCTCGAACAACTCGCTGAGCATCCACAGCAAAAAGGTGCTGTACAGCCGGGGCGAGTTCATCAGCTTGTCGGCGGCCAGGATGTTGATCAAACCACGGCCGTGCGCGTCGGTCTGCATGAAGTCTTCAATGTTGAGCATCGGCTCGCCAAAGAACTTGTTGCCGCCTTGCTCCTCAATCTGCATCAGCCCGCGCTGGATGGCGCCGATGCTGGCGGCGCTGATGTTGCCGTACTCGGTGGTGTAGCTGGATGCGTTGTCGCCCACGTCCTGGCACATCGCGCGCAGGTCTTTCATGTCCAGCAGCAGCAAACCGGCGTCGTCGGCAATCTTGAACACCAGTTGCAACACGCCCGCCTGCGTGTCGTTCAGGTTGAGCATGCGCGACAGCAGCAGCGGGCCCAGGTCGCTCACGGTGGCGCGCACCGGATGGCCCTGCTCACCAAACACGTCCCACAGCGTGGTGGAAAAAGCCTCGTAGTCAGGGGTCGTCAGCCCACGTTCCTTCAGGACTTTGGCCAGTTTGGGGGTGGCGCTGCCGGGGCGGGAGATGCCGGTGAGGTCCCCCTTGATGTCGGCCAAAAACACCGGCACACCGAGTTTGGCAAAACCTTCGGCCAGGGTTTGCAGGGTGATGGTCTTGCCGGTGCCGGTGGCGCCGGTGATCAGCCCGTGGCGATTGGCCTTGTCGGGCTGCAGGAAACACTGGGTCTGCCCGTGCTGGGCGATCAGGATGGGTTCAGGCATATCGGACTCAAAAAGTACAATCGAGCCAATAGCGTAACGAATTTTCAAAGGAATTCCCGTGGCAGGACACAGTAAATGGGCCAATATTCAGCACCGCAAAGGCCGCCAAGACGAGAAGCGCGGCAAGATCTGGACGCGCATCATCCGTGAAATCACCGTGGCGGCACGGGCCGGTGGCGGCGACTTGTCGGCCAACCCGCGCCTGCGTCTGGCCATTGACCGCGCCAAGGCGGCCAACATGCCGGCCGACCGCATCAAATACAACATCGACAAAGCCACCGGTTCGCTCGACGGCATCAGCTACGAAGAAATCCGTTACGAGGGTTACGGCATTGGTGGCGCGGCGATCATTGTTGACACCATGACCGACAACAAGGTGCGCACCGTGGCTGAGGTGCGACACGCGTTCTCCAAGTTTGGCGGCAACATGGGCACCGAGGGCTCGGTGGCGTTTCAGTTCAAACACTGCGGCCAGATCATTTTTGCCCCGGGTGTGAGTGAAGACAAGGTGATGGAAGTGGCGCTGGAAGCTGGTGCCGATGATGTGATCACCGACGAAGATGGCGCCATCGAGGTGATCACCCCGGTGGCAGATTTTGAAGCCATCAAGGACGCGCTGGTGGCCGCTGGCCTGACGCCCGACGACGCTGAAGTGACCATGCGCCCGGAGAACCCGATCGAGGTCAGCGGTGACGAAGCCACCCGCATGCAAAAGCTGCTGGACGCCCTGGAAGACCTGGACGATGTGCAAGCGGTGTTTCACAACGCCGAACTTGACCTGGACGCTGTATGAAGATTCTCGTTATTGGCGGCGGTGGCCGCGAACACGCCCTGGCCTGGAAGCTGGCGCAGTCCCCCAAAACCCACAAGATTTACGTTGCCCCCGGCAACGGCGGCACCGCCACTGACCCGCTGTTTGAGAACGTCCCCATCACCGACGTGCAGGCACTGCGCGAGTGGGCTACGGAGCAAAAAATCGTGCTGACGGTGGTTGGCCCTGAGGTGCCGCTGGCCGCAGGTGTGGTGGACGAGTTCCGCAAACACGGGCTGCGCATCTTTGGCCCCACGCAGGCGGCTGCGCAGCTGGAAAGCTCCAAGGCGTTTTCCAAAGCCTTCATGAAACGCCACGCCATCCCCACTGCCGAGTTTGAAACCTTTGCCGACCCGGCACTGGCGCATGCCTACATTGATGCCAAGGGCGCACCGATCGTGGTCAAGGCCGACGGCCTGGCCGCTGGCAAGGGCGTGGTGGTGGCATCCACCCTGGCCGAGGCGCACGAGGCGGTGGACTTCATGCTGGTGGACAACACGCTGGGCGTGAGCCACAACGCCGGTGGCGCACGCGTGGTCATCGAAGAATTTCTGCAAGGGGAAGAGGCCAGTTTCATCGTCATGGTGGACGGCAAAAACGTGCTGCCATTGGCCACCAGCCAGGACCACAAACGCCTGCTCAATGGCGACGAAGGCCCCAACACCGGCGGCATGGGCGCGTATTCACCCGCGCCCATCGTCACGCCCGATGTGCATGCCCGCGCCATGCGCGAGATCATCCTGCCCACCATCCGTGGCATGGAAAAAGACGGCATTCAATTCACCGGCTTTCTGTACGCGGGGCTGATGATCGACGCGCAAGGCAGGCCCAAGACGCTCGAATTCAACTGCCGCTTGGGTGACCCCGAAACCCAGCCGATCATGATGCGTTTGAAAAGCGATTTGGTGGATGTGATGCTGGCCGCTACCGAACCCGGTCCGCACGGCAAGCTGGACCAGATCGAACTGCAATGGGACCGCCGTACCGCGTTGGGGGTGGTGCTGGCCGCCCACGGCTACCCGCTGCAGCCGCGTAAGGGTGATGTGATCACTGGTATTCCCAAGCCGGTGGAAGACGCGGTGGTGTTCCATGCCGGCACTGCGCTGGCGCCCGGCGAAGGCGGTGAGGTGGCCGCACTGCAAACCTCCGGCGGGCGCGTCTTCTGTGTGACCGTGCTGGCCGACAACGTGCGCCTGGCGCAGCAGCGCGCCTATGAAGTGACGGCGGGTATACGTTTTGACGGCATGCAATACCGCACCGATATTGGCTACCGCGCCATCAAAGGTACTGCAGCATGACGGCGGTGGTTGCCAACCCCGCCAGCGTGACGGCAGACGTCAGCAGCTATTTGCGCGGCCTGCAGGCGCGCATCACCAGTGCCATCACCGACATGGACGGCAACGCGTTTCTGACCGATGCCTGGCAAAAAGCGCCTGGCGACAAGTTGCAGGGCCAGGGCATCACCCAAATTCTGGAGGGCGGGCCCATTTTTGAGCGCGCTGGTTGTGGCTTCTCCCACGTGAGCGGGCCGAACCTGCCGCCGTCGGCCACGCAGCACCGCCCGGGTCTGGTGGGGGTGCCGTTCGAGGCGATGGGCGTGTCGCTGGTGTTTCACCCGCGCAACCCGTATGTGCCCACCGTGCACATGAACGTGCGCATGATCTCGGCCACCGCCAGCGATGGCTCGGTGGTGTGCTGGTTTGGCGGCGGCATGGATTTGACGCCTTACTACGGCTTTGAAGAAGACGTGGTGCATTTCCACCAGAGCTGCAAAAACGCCCTGACCCCGTTTGGTGACGACAAATACCCGCGTTTCAAGACCTGGTGCGACGACTACTTCTGCAACAAACACCGCCATGAGCAGCGTGGCGCGGGTGGCGTGTTTTTTGACGACTTCCAGGAACTGGGCTTTGAGCGCAGCCTGGCCATGATGCAGTCGGTGGCGGACAGTTTTCTGGGTGCCTACCTGCCCATCGTGTTGCGCCGCAAGGACACGCCCTACGGTGAGCGCGAGCGCAATTTCCAGCTGTACCGGCGTGGCCGTTATGTCGAGTTCAACCTGGTCTGGGACCGCGGCACCCACTTTGGCCTGCAATCGGGTGGGCGCACGGAGTCGATTCTGCTCTCCATGCCACCGCTGGTGAGTTGGTCGTACCAGCACCAGGCCGAGCCGGGGTCGCCCGAAGCGGCCTTGACCGAGCAATTTCTGGTGCGTCGGGATTGGGTTTGAGCGCAGCAGCGGTATCGCCCCGGCGTGTGGGTATTCTGGGTGGTGCGTTTGATCCGCCCCATCTGGCGCATTTGGCGCTGGCGCAGGCTGCCGTTGCACAGTTGCAACTGGACGAGTTGCGTGTGATCCCCACCGGGCAGGCCTGGCACAAGCCGCGTCCCTTGACCGCTGCCGTGCACCGGTTGGCCATGGCCGAGTTGCTGTTTGCCGAGCTACCGCAGGCGGTGGCGGATGCGCGTGAAACCCGGCGCAGCGGGCCCACCTACACCCTTGACACCTTGAACGAACTGCGCGCCGAGGTGCCCGGTGCCGATATCTTCCTGATCATCGGCGCCGACCAAGCCCAGGCGCTGACCACCTGGCATGCGTGGGAGCAGATTCTTCAATCAGCTACAATATGTGTAGCTGATCGCCCCTTTTCAACAGGGCCCAGGGTTGTTTTTGATGCAGAGACGGCCTATCCTGATCGCTTTTTCCACCTGCAAATGCCAGCGATGGCCCTCAGTGCAACCGACATCCGGGCTGCCATTTCCACCCACCAAAACGTGACGGCACTGGTGGGCGAGAGCGTTGCGCGTTATATTGCCGCCCACCACCTTTACCAGACCGCTTGATGACTACCAAAACCTCTGCCCCGACCGCTGCCAAACGCGCCGCCAAAACCCCTGCTAAATCAGCTGCTAAAACCCTGGCCAAACCGGCCACCGAAGCAATTACACCAGCTGAGGCCGAAGAGCGCCAACGTGCCGTCACCAAGCCAGCCGCCCGGCCCGCCGCCAAACCGGCAGCCAAGGCTGAGGGTAAAAAAGACGTGCAAAAACTGCAGCGCGCCATTGTGGATGGGCTTGAAGACGTCAAGGCGCAAGAGATTGTGGTGTTTGACACCGAGGAACTGTCGTCGCTGTTTGAGCGCGTGATCATCGCCTCGGGCACCTCCAACCGCCAGACCAAGGCGCTGGCCATGAGTGTGGTGGATGCGGTGCGTGAGGCCGGGTTCCCCAAGCCGCGCGTTGAAGGGGAAGCCAATGGCGAGTGGATCATTGTCGATTGCGGCCAGGCCGTGGTGCACGTGATGCAGCCCACCTACCGCACTTACTACAACCTGGAAGAACTGTGGGGCGAAAAGCCGGTGCGCCTGAAGCTCGGTGCCGCCAAACCGGTGGTGGCCAAGGTCGTCAAGGCGCCCGCCGCACCGACCCAGCCGGCCCGTGCCGCCAAACCCGAGACCAGCCTGCGCCGCTCCAGCGCCGCCAAAAAAGGTGTGGAAGACGCTTTCCCCTCCAAAGCACAGCTCAAAAAGCAGGAAGAGGCCAAAGCCGCTGCTGCCAAAAAAGTAGCGTCCAAGGCCAGAGCGACAAAAGCTGGAGGCCAACAAGACGCTGACACGGTGGCCAAACCGCGCATCAAGACACTGGTGGTGAACGCACCCACCAAACCGGCCGCCAAAAAATCTGCTGCCAAACCAGCCGCCCGCGCACCCGCCAAGAAGACGACCAAGCGCTAAGCCACACCGTGCGTCTGCTGATTGTTGCCGTGGGCCAGCGCGTGCCCGATTGGGCGCAGACTGCGTGGGACGACTACGCCAAACGGTTTCCGTTTGAGATCAAGGTCGAACTTAAAGCCGTCAAAACCGAGCCGCGCGCCTCCAAATCGCTGGACACTATTTTTGCCGCCGAGCGGGCCCGCATCGAGGCGGCCATTCCGAAAGGCTGCCGCATCGTGGCGCTGGACGAGCGCGGCACCGCGCTGACCACCCTGGCGCTGGCGGGCAAGCTCAAGGACTGGCAACTCTCGGGTGGTGATGTGGCGCTGGTGATTGGTGGCCCGGACGGGCTGGAGCCAGCTTTCCGGCAGGCGGCGCATGAACGCATCCGCCTGTCGGATTTGACGCTGCCGCACGCCATGGTGCGGGTGCTGCTGATTGAGCAGCTTTACCGCGCGTGGTCGGTCAATGCCAATCACCCGTACCACCGTGAATAATTTTGTTTACCTCGCCTCCCAGAGCCCGCGCCGCAGGCAACTCCTGGCGCAACTGGGCGTGGCGCATGAACTGTTGCTGCCTGACGCGGATGAAGACGCCGAAAGCCTGGAATCGGTGTTGCCAGGTGAGGCGCCGCTGACATATGTCCAAAGGGTGACGCAACTCAAGCTGGACGCTGCTTTAGCGCGCCGTCAGCGTCGTGGTTTGCCGGACGCGCCGGTGCTGTGTTCTGACACCACCGTGGCGCTGGGGCGCGTGATTTTGGGCAAACCGGCGGACCTGGCGGATGCCACACGCATGCTGACGGCGCTGTCTGGCAAAACCCACCGGGTGTTGACCGCGGTGGCGGTGGGCACCTGCGCGCAACGCCTGCAGGCCGTGTCGATATCCCGGGTGACGTTTGCGCCGATGAGCCGTGCGCAGGTTCAGGCCTATGTGGCCACGGGCGAGCCGATGGGCAAAGCGGGTGCCTACGCGGTGCAGGGCAGGGCGGCAGCGCACATCCCGCGCATGAGTGGGAGCTACACCGGTATCATGGGGCTGCCCTTGTTTGAGACCGCACAGTTGTTGAACCAATTCGGTTTTGAATGCTAGTTTTTGTAGAGCAACAACTGCTTTATGCCTGATGGCTAGCGGCATTATTCTGATAACAAAACCATGCAAGAAGACATCCTGATCAACTGGTCGCCGCAAGAGACGCGCGTGGCCATCGTCGAAGGCGGCGCGTTGCAAGAGCTGCACGTGGAGCGCTCGCTGGAGCGTGGCCTGGTCAGCAACGTGTACTTGGGCAAAGTGGCACGGGTGCTGCCAGGCATGCAATCGGCCTTCATCGACATTGGCCTGGAGCGGGCCGCGTTTTTGCATGTGGCCGACGTGTGGCATCCGCCCGCCGAGGGCGAGACGATCTCCAGCGCACGCGCAGCGGCCTCGCAGACCCCGATTGAAAAGCAGGTGTTTGAGGGCCAGAGCCTGATGGTGCAGGTCATCAAGGACCCGATTGGCACCAAGGGCGCGCGCCTGTCCACCCAGATCAGCATTGCCGGGCGCATGCTGGTGTTTTTGCCGCAAGACGACCACATTGGCGTGTCGCAAAAGATACCCGCCGAGCAGCGTGAAGCCTTGCGCCAGCGCGTGCAGACCCTGGTGGGTGACTTGGGCGGTGGCTTCATACTGCGCACCAACGCCGAAGACGCCAGCGATCTGGAACTGGCTGACGACATTGCCTACCTGCGCAAGGCCTGGAAGCGCATCCGCGACGCCGCAACCCGGCTGCCCACCGCGTCGCTGCTGCATCAGGACTTGAGTTTGCTGCAGCGTGTGCTGCGTGACATGGTGGGTGAGCGCACCGCGTCGATCCGGGTCGATTCGCTGGAGCAATTTGAGGCGTTAAAGGCGTTTGGTGTGGAATTCATGCCCGCCGCAGCCCAAAAACTGCAGCACTACAAAGGGGAGCGGCCCATTTTTGACCTGCATTCCATCGACGAAGACATTGCCAAGGCGCTAGGGCGGCGGGTGGACCTGAAATCGGGCGGCTACCTGATCGTCGATCAGACCGAGGCGTTGACCACAGTGGATGTGAACACCGGCGGGTTCGTTGGTGCGCGCAATTTTGACGACACCATTTTCAAGACCAACCTGGAAGCCGCCCAAGCCATTGCCCGCCAACTGCGTCTGCGCAACCTGGGCGGCATCATCTTGGTGGATTTCATCGACATGGAACGCGAGGACCATCGCCAAGCCGTGCTGACCGAGATGCGCAAACAACTCGCCCGCGACCGTGTCAAAACCATGTGCGGCGGTTTTTCACAGCTGGGCCTGGTGGAGATGACCCGCAAGCGCACCCGCGAATCGCTGGCGCACATGCTGTGCGAACCGTGCCCCACCTGCCAGGGCCGGGGTCAGATCAAGACCGCACGCAGCGTGGCCTACGACATTTTTCGGGAAATTTTGCGCGAGGCGCGCCAGTTCAACCCGAAAGAGTTCCGCGTGGTGGCGTCACCCAAAGTCATCGAACTGTTTCTGGACGAAGAAAGCCAGCATCTGGCGGGGCTGTCTGAGTTCATCGGCAAACCGGTGTCGCTGCAAAGCGAGGGCGCGATGGGGCAGGAGCAGTACGATATTGTGTTGATGTGAGCGCTCATGTTTTTGCACTCCTGCGGGACCAGACGCAGGTTCAGTGAACCTGAAATTTTTCATTTGGATCTCGTTGCGTTAACGGCGGCTTGAGATTTGCATCCATCTTGTTAGGGTCAACCCCATGAAGCCAAGCAGTACGCAGCTTTATTTACGTCTTCTCGGTTATGTCAAACCTTATTGGCGCATTTTTGCGCTGTCCATCCTGGGCATGGCCATCACAGCCGCCACCGAGCCGCTGTTGCCGGCCTTGCTCAAGCCCATGCTGGACGGCGCGTTCATTGAAAAAGACAACGCCGTCATCCAATTTGCGCCGCTGATCATTCTGGCGATTTTCTTCGTGCGCGGCGTGGCTTCCTTCTTGGGCACCTATGCCATTGCCTGGGTGGGCAACAAGGTGGTGATGGATTTGCGTGAGGAAATGTTCCACAAACTGCTGGCGCTGCCCACGCCGTTTTATGACGAGCATGCCACCGGCAATCTGATCTCCAAGCTGACTTTTGATGTGGCGCAGGTGACGGCGGCCGCCACCAATGTGGTGACCGTTGTGGTGCGCGATTCCATCATCATCGTTGGGTTGCTGGGCTGGCTG
This sequence comes from Rhodoferax sp. U2-2l, assembly GCF_020594515.1. Taxonomy (GTDB): domain Bacteria; phylum Pseudomonadota; class Gammaproteobacteria; order Burkholderiales; family Burkholderiaceae_C; genus Rhodoferax. The sequence continues at coordinate 91,930 of NZ_JAJCTH010000012.1, read as the reverse complement.
TTTTATTTGAACTGGAAGCTCACCCTGCTGAGCTTGGTCATGGTGCCCGTGATCGCTTTTATCCTGAAAATCATCAATGCCAGGTTGCGCAACGCCAGCCGCGATTCGCAGCAAGCCATGGGCGATATCACGCAAGTCATCGAGGAAAGCGTCGCCGCGCACAAAGTGGTCAAGCTGTTTGGCGGCCAGGCCTATGAGCGCAGTCGCTTCAGCGACCAGGTCAACTGGGTGCGGCGCTACAACATGAAGCAGGCCATGGCCGCGTCAAGCAACGTGCCCATCGTGCAGATGATTGCCTCCGTGGCTTTGGCCGCCATCGTCTACCTCGCCACCTTGCAGTCCGCCGCGGATCAAACCACCGTTGGCGGGTTTTTGTCGTTCATCGCCGCCATGTTGATGCTCACGGCACCCATCAAGCGCCTGACGGGTGTGAGTGAGCACCTGCAACGCGGGTTGGCGGCGTCGGAAAGCGTGTTTGACTTGCTGGATACGCCCGGCGAAATCAGCACCGGGCAGATCGACATTGGCCGCGCCCAGGGCAGCCTTGCGTTTGAACATGTCAGCCTGTCCTATGAGCGTGATGACCGCTTGGCATTGCGCGACATCTGCCTGAACATCCCGGCGGGTCAAGCCGTCGCGCTGGTGGGGGCATCGGGCAGCGGCAAGAGCACGTTGGCCAATCTGGTGCCGCGCTTCTATTTACCGGATAGCGGACGCATCACCTTGGACGGCCATGACCTCGCCGAGCTGTCGCTGCCAAGCCTGCGGGCCAACATTGCATTGGTCAGCCAGGAAGTGGTGTTGTTCAACACCACCGTCGCCGCGAATATCGCCTATGGCCAAACGCGCGAGGTGCCCGAGGCGGAAATCATTGCCGCAGCCCAAGCGGCGCATGCCATGGAATTCATCCTGGAGATGCCGCAGGGCTTGCAAACCCTGGTGGGAGAGCGCGGTGTCAAACTATCCGGCGGCCAACGTCAGCGCATCGCCATTGCCCGTGCCATTCTCAAAAATGCGCCCATTCTTATCCTCGACGAGGCCACCTCTGCCTTGGACAGCGAATCGGAGCGCCATGTGCAGGCGGCCCTGGAAACCCTGATGCAAGGCCGTACCTCGTTGGTGATTGCCCACCGCTTGTCCACCATCGAAAAAGCGGATCGCATTGTTGTGTTGCAAAAGGGTGAGGTGGTCGAAACAGGGACCCATGGCGAATTGCTGGCCAGGAATGGGGTGTATGCGCAGTTACATCGCATCCAGTTTGGGGCGGCTGAGCAATTGCAGGACGCGGGGTAGCTGGCGATGATTAACTTCCACGGGTCCGTCATCGACAAAAAACCGTATTCGATATGAAAATTAGTCTATTTACTTTTATCCGAAATGGGGTGCTGTTAGGGTATCCCTTTATTGAGAGTATCCGCTCTGCACTGCCGCTTTGTGATGAATTTGTGATTGCAGTTGGCAACAGCGAAGACGATACATTGGCCCGTATCCAGGCGATCAACTCAGAAAAAATCATCATCATTCCCACATTCTGGAATGAAAAAATGCAGGATCGTGGGTTTGTGTATGCGCAACAGAAGATGATTGCACAATACAACTGCACCGGCGATTGGGCTTTTTACCTTGAAGGTGATGAAGTCCTCCACGAAGACGATCTGCCAAAAATTCGCGCTGCCATGGAACGGCATCTGAATAATCCGGAGGTGGAGGCGCTGGCATTTGATTATCTGCATTTTTTTGGCAGTCCAGATTGGTTGGCAAAGAGCCCTGCCTGGTATCGACAAGAATGTCGAATCATCCGAAATACCATCCGTACCTTTGCGCCCGATGGCTTATATTGGGTAGTGATGAATAAAAACAGCCGAGGCCGGTATCCCAAAGCGGCGCTGGTAGGTGCCCCTATCTATCACTATGGTCACGTCAGAAGCATTGTTGCCATGCAAGCCAAAAACCAACGCGTTGGAAAATACTGGGGACATGACCACCCGCTCTTCAATGGATATCAAATTGATCCAGAGGCTATTTGTAAGTATTCAGGACAACACCCTGCTATCGTCGACGATTGGTTAGTCAATGAGGCGGAAAAGAATTTCTTGCCCGATACAAATTATCAACCTAACCGCAGGGAATTGAAACATCGTTGGGTTATGAAGTTGGAAAAGTTATTCGGTTTGGAAATGAGTAAAAAACATTTCAAGCTAATTAAATATTGAAACACAATGCGACATTGGTACTTTTCTTTCGCTGAAAAAGTTCAGATATATTTAGTTGTCTTGGCTTGTTTCAGTATTGCACTCCCAACTGCTTTTATGAGCATATCGATGGGGTTGTTTGTAATCGCATGGGCTCTGTCAGGTGATTATAAAAATAAATTTCAATTAATATTTAATCATCCAGCTGCATTGATATCAATTGCATTCTTTTTGTTATATGGTATAGGAATGCTTTATTCAAGTGCCTCTTGGGAAATGCGCATGACATGGTGGCTAAAGTATCATAAGCTGCTTTATGTTCCGTTGATTATCACAGTACTTGCGGATGAAAAATATAGAAGTTTAGCGCTCAAGGCATTTTTGGCTGGAATGCTGATGGTGCTTTTTATTTCATACTTGAAATGGATGGGCGTCGTACCGCACAAGGACATTGGGCAAGGATATTTTGTTTTCAAAGGAAGAATCGCGCACAATATTTTCATGGCTTTCACCATGTATCTCACTCTTCATTTGGCAGTGAAATCATTCGGGTTGAAGCGTTGGGTTTGGAGTGCTGTCAGCTTTCTGTCCGCCATGAATATCCTATTTTTAGTAAACGGACGGTCTGGGCAAATAATCATGGTTGCCTTAATTTTCTGGTTTCTTTGGGAAACGTGGAGGTGGAAATCGGTTCGATGGCTTTCGGTCTTGGTAGTGTCTCTTCCTGTTATTTATTTTATTGCCGATGATCTTCCTAAAAATCGTCTGATGGAAATCAAGCAGGAAGTGATGAATCATGATCCAAGCCAAGCGCCAACTTCATCCGGTTTACGGTTGGAGTTTTATCAGAATGCACTCACTTTGATCAGTCAGAATCCGATTTTTGGTGGTGGCACGGGAAGTTTTGAAAATGAGTACCGAGCGCTAGCAGAAAATCAAAAGACCGTTACAACGTACGTTCCAAATCCTCATAATGAATTTCTATTAACTGGGCAAGAATTAGGAGTTGTGGGGCTTTTGATTTTGATTGCATATTTCATTATTTTTTGGAGAATGAGTTATCGTCTCGATGTCCTGAAAATAAATGAAGAATATTATGGCTATGCCTTGCGAGGCCTTGTTGTGACTATAGTTGTTGGTTCGTTATTTAATTCTCTATTATTGGATGCTGGTGAGGGTAAGTTCTTTTGTGTCTTGGCAGGTGTTTTTTTGAGTGTTTATCAGCCTAAGAAAAATTTAATAAATAAAATTGAAGTCCACTAAAGTCTTAGCTGTACAATTTAAATATCTTGGTGATGCTGTTATTCTCACGCCTGCGCTCAAGGCGATGGCGATGCAGATACCAAATGTTGAATTGCACGTTTTGGTTGCTGCTGAAATAGCACCACTCTTGGAGAATTTGCCGTGGATCCATAAAGTTTGGGCAATGCCACGCCAAAGGGGCAAAGCCAAGCTATTCCATTCACTGCCTTTTATTAGCGCCCTGCGTCGAGAGAATTTTGATCAATCTGTTGACTTTGGTGGAAATGACCGTGGTGCGCTATTGAGCTTTCTGAGTGGTGCGAACAAGCGCTTGGGTTCGATTGATCGTGACGAACCAACATGGCTACAGCGAGCATGTTTTACGCAAATCATAAAGCACAAAAATCCCAGTGCACCTTATTTTGATTTGCATTTTGCATTACTTCAAGCTTGGAATATAAAAAGACCGATTCCGACGTTGCTTGAAATTGGCGTTGACGAAATTGAAATAGACACAAGAATTAGGGTTTTATCCAAAAAATCCATCCTCTGTCATATATCGACATCTCAACCCAAGAAGGACTGGCCGTTATCGCATTGGCGAGATTTATTCAATTTGGCACGCCAATCTGGAGTGAGGCTTGTTTTTTCTGCTGGACCTAACGCGCGTGAGAGAAAGTTGCTTGAAGAGCTTAAATTATTATTGCCTGAGGCAGAGATACTTCCAGAAATTAATAATTTAAGGTTATTTTTGGCTGTTATAAAAAGCTCGAAAATATTTGTATGTGGTGATACTGGTCCGCTTCACTTCGCCGAGGGTTTGGGTGTTCCGATTCTGGGAATATTTGGCGTAGGTAACTCGCTCAGGCAAGTTGCTCCTATTTATTCGGAAGAAAAAATTATCCGTGCGGATGGCTGTGCTTGTGACTCGCTGCACAATCATACTGATACATGCCAATCTCCTATGTCATGTATGGCGAGCATTAAACCGGAGCTTGTTTTCTCAAGATTAGAAAATATTCTAAATGCTCTTGAATAAATCTAATGCTCTTGCGAAATCTATCTCTTTTTATACGTATTTCTGAGTGTTAATTATTTGCGGAGTGGTTTTTTGTTTTGGCCATCCACAGACGTAGATACTTGTAATAAGTTGTTTGGCTGTTATAAATAGCGAGCGCCAACCCCATCTGACCATCAAGAAATCCGCGTCTGATGAAATAGGTCCGAAAAAAAGCCCAAAATCCCTTAAAAATTGCTTTTGTTAAAGTTGATGATCCGCCGCGGTCAGCCAAATCACGGGCGGCGCCTCTGGAATAGCGGTTTAGTTTCTCAAGAACGTCATCCAGTGTTCTGTAGCTGTAATGGATGATGGGCGCCTTCAAATGACCAGCCCTTCCATTGACTGTCATGTGCGCATGGAGAAAGTGGTCCGTGAATCCGGCCAATGGCTGGCGAACCAAACGCAAGGTGAAGTCTGGTCGCCAGCCACCATGCTCAATAAAAACGCCGCAAAAACTCGAATGTCGGGGCAGGAAAAAGCCATCAAAGTCTGTTTGAATCATGGCCGCCAGGATCTCTTCGCGCAAGGCGTCGCTCACCAATTCGTCCGCATCGAGAGAAAGAACCCAGTCACTTTTTGCAAGCTTGATGCCGCGTTGTTGCTGTGGCCCATACCCTGGCCAGTCTGTCATGTGGACGGTGGCGCCTGCTTCTTGTGCCCGTGTTACGGTGTCATCCGTGCTGCCAGAGTCGAGTACCAAGACTTCATCGGCAAAGCTTACCGACTTGACGCAGGCCTCTATTTGATGCCCTTCATTCTTGGCGGCGATAATCACCGATAGAGTCATTTTTTTCATCAAGTCATTTTCCATGATCTTAGGTCTTCTAAAAGCACCCATGTTTCACATTGCCGAAGCCAAAATTTTTTCGATGTTTCGTCTGTCGCGTGGTGGTGATTGCGCGAAGTTTGGCGCTTTCCGGAGACCACCACCCCAAATGCCCTCCTTAACGTCAGTCCTTGCACTGATCTTTTTTTTGATGGCGGGGCTCCAGAACGCCGCTCTCGCCCAGTTCCGCGTTGAAGTCTCAGGCGTCGGCCTGACCCAGGTGCCTATCAGCATCGCCCCGTTCAAAGGCCAGTCAGGCTCAATTCAGAAGATATCTGCCATTGTGCAGGCCGACCTGGAGCGAAGCGGGCAGTTCCGCACAGTCAACGCGTCGCATGGTGCGCTGGATGAGACCTCGCTGCCGGATCTGTCCGTTTTTCGCCAGGCAGGTTCTGATGCGCTGGTGTCTGGCAGCGTGACCACCCTGTCCGATGGTCGGCTTGATGTGCGGTTTCGCTTATGGGACGTTGTGAAGGCGCAGGATCTTGGCGGGCAGAGCTTTGCCGTGGCAGCAGCAGACGCCCGCCTGGCCGCGCACCGTGTGGCCGATTACGTCTATGAGAAGCTCACGGGGGACAAAGGCGCGTTTTCTACCCGCATTGCCTACGTCACCAAATCTGGGCAGCGGCACCAACTGTGGGTTGCCGATTCGGACGGTGAAAACGCCCAGTCTGCGCTGGCCAGCCCGGAGCCGATCATTTCGCCTGCTTGGTCACCCGACGGCAATCAGCTGGCCTACGTGTCTTTTGAGTCGCGTAAGCCGGTGATTTATGTGCACAACGTTGGTTCTGGCAAACGGCGGTTGATCGCCAATTTCAAAGGCTCCAACAGTGCGCCAGCCTGGTCACCAGATGGCAAAACGCTGGCTGTCACGCTGAGCCGCGACGGCGGATCGCAATTGTTTTTGTTAAGCGCCGCGGGTGGTGAGCCACGCCGCCTGATTCAGTCCAACAGCATTGACACGGAACCCGTTTTTTCGCCGGATGGCCGCAGCATCTTTTTTGTCAGTGACCGTGGCGGCTCGCCTCAGATCTACAAAGTTGGCGTCAACGGGCAAGGTGTGGAGCGCGTGACATTCACAGGCACTTACAACATTTCTCCCGCCATCAGCCAGGATGGCCGTTGGATGGCTTATATTTCCCGGTTGGGTGGTGCCTTCAAATTGCATCTGATGGAAATCGATAGCGGCAATGTGCGCGCGCTGTCGGACACGTCTGCAGATGAAAGTCCCAGTTTTGCACCCAACAGCAAGCTGGTGGTGTATGCCACCCAATTTCAAGGTAAAGAGGCTTTGATGACCACAACCCTCGATGGCAAGGTCAAGGCGCGGCTCAATGGGCAGAATGGTGACATTCGTGAACCCCATTGGGGCCCATTTTTGAACTAATGATTTTTAGGAGTTTTTGATGAAGAATTTGATGTTTGCTTTGGCTTTCAGTGCGTTCTTGGTGGGTTGCGGCACGACGGTGCCATTGAGTGATGTGCCGGTGTCAGATGCAACGGCCAACCCGGTGTCGGGTGTGGCAGGAGCGAATGGCGGTTCTGGTGTGAACAGTTCAGGCGTGGCGCCAGTGGATTTGGGCCAGTCAGGGTCACCAGCCAACATGTCAGTCGCCAAACGCACGGTTTATTTTGATTACGACAGTTTTGTGATCAAGTCCGAGTACCAAGCGTTGATTTCTGAAAACGCCCGTTTGATCATGGGACAGGCTGGTCGTAAAGTGGCCATTGAAGGGCACACCGATGAAACTGGCGGCCGCGAATACAACCTGGCGCTGGGCCAGAAGCGAGCCGAGGCTGTGGCGGGTGCTCTGACCGTGCTGGGCGTGTCCCGGAACCAGGTGGAAGCGGTGAGTTTCGGCAAAGAAAAGCCTGCTGTGGTGGGTAATGACGAAACGGCTTACTCCAAGAACCGCCGGGCTGAAATCAGGTACCAATGAGACGGGTGGCAGTGATGCAGATTCGCCTTTTGACGATACGGGCTTTGCTGGTGGCGGGTGTGTTGTTTGCCTCGTCGAGCCATGCAGCGCTGTTTGAGGATGATGAGGCACGCAGGGCTATTCTGGACTTGCGCCAGCGTGTCGAAAAACTTCGCGCCGACACCGACCAGATTCAGACCGCCTCCAATGACGAAAAAGCGGGTCTGGGGCGCGGGCTGTTGGAGCTGCAGCGCCAGATTGAGCTGCTGAGATCAGACGTGGCATCACTGCGGGGTAGCAACGAAACACTTTCCAAAGACCTGGCTGACCTGCAGCGGCGCTACACGGACGATATGCAGAGTATGTCGGAGCGCCTCGCCAAATTTGAGCCTGCCAAAGTGACCGTTGATGGCGTCGAATTTTCGGTCGGTCCGGCTGAAAAGCGCGACTATGAGGCCGCCCTGGCTGTTTTTCGCAAGGGAGATTTCAGTGCGGCGCAAACTTTGTTTGCGGGTTTGTTGTCCCGTTACCCCAGCAGTGGCTATGCGTTGACCACCCTGTTTTGGCTGGGCAACGCGCAGTACGCCACCCGCGATTACAAAGAAGCCATGACCAATTTCCGGACCCTGATTGGCAAAAATCCAGAGCATCTGCGAGCACCGGAAGCCGTTTTGTCGGTCGCCAATTGCCAGCTTGAGTTGAAAGACACCAAGGGTGCCCGCAAAACATTGACTGATTTGATCAAAGCCTATCCGAGCTCAGAGGCGGCTGCCGCTGCCAAAGAACGACTCGCCACGCTGAAATCTTGACGGGTGGCTGGCACTGACATGGTGGAGGATCGTCGTTTTGGTGGTTTGGCCCGGCTTTTTGGTGTGCTGGGGGCGCAGAGAATCAGACAAGCGCACGTGGCTGTGGTCGGTATTGGTGGCGTGGGTTCATGGGCGGCGGAGGCTTTGGCGCGCAGTGGCATTGGCAGGTTGACCCTGATTGATCTCGACCATGTTGCCGAATCCAACATCAATCGCCAGGTTCATGCCACCGAGGCCAGCTTGGGGCAAGCCAAAGTGCTCGCCATGCGGGATCGCATACAAGCCTTTGCGCCCGACTGCCAAGTGACTTGCATTGATGATTTCGCAACACCCGCCAACTGGCCCGCTCTATTGCCTGCTGACGTTGACGCGGTCATTGATGCATGCGACCAGTGGCCGGTCAAGACGATCATGGCGGACTGGGCCATCAAGAACAAACGTTTGTTTGTTTCATCTGGAGCAGCGGGAGGCAAACGACTTGCCCATCTGGTCAGCGTTGAGGATTTGGCTCGAGTCACCCACGACCCCCTTTTGTCCAAGGTGCGTTACCAATTGCGCAAAGAGCACGGCGCATCGCGAGGCGACAAAAAGATCGGTGTCGTCTGTGTGTTCAGTCAGGAAGCCGTGGCGCCGCCGGATGCATCTTGCAGCGCTAGCAGTGATGGTTCACTCAACTGCCACGGTTTTGGCTCCGTGGTCACAGTGACAGCAACGTTTGGGCAATGTGCGGCTGGGGTGGTCCTGAACGAATTGGCAGCTAAAGAGTGAGTTTGAACGAATTGGGTAAAAAATTGGCTATAATTTGAGGCTCGGTGAGATAGAGAATTCTTTTCACTTGGGATGTTAGCTCAGTTGGTAGAGCAGCGGACTTTTAATCCGTTTGTCGTGGGTTCGACCCCCGCACATCCCACCAGATACAGCAAGGAAAGCCCACTATCAAAACGGTAGTGGGCTTTTTCTTTTGTGTTGCCGTGTAGCCACTGTGTAGCCACCAGTACCGGTTTTTGTACCGTGTAGCCAGGTCAACCAACGCCAGCAGGTGAACCCTTACCCGGTAATGGTCAGCCATTGGGTGACAGTCACGAAACTAGCGCCAGCAAAAGAAAACCCGCCGTCAGGCCCTGCATCTCAGGCCGTGCCCGTGGCTGCGTTTTCGCCCCTTGGTTGTATTTCTGCCGCTGGCGCCACCCAAGGTGCCACCGCTCGGCGTTCGCCTCGTGGCGCTTGTTCTGGCAAAGGCTTGGTGCAAGCCTTTAGTGAAGGCATACGCAAAGGCTTCGCCGAAGGCTATGTATCGGGAACAGTAGCAGGGCGGGCCTCGCCAGGCAAAAAAAACCCAGCGGGTCAGGCTGGGTCTGGTCTTTGCTGGGTGCCGGGTCAGGTGGTCAAGGCGGCGCACCATCACGGAACGCCACCAGCGCGGCCAGCTCCAGCCCGTGGCGAATTGCTGCCCGCTGCAATGCCTCAGCGCCAGCTTGTTGGCCAATGCAGAGAATCAGCGGCTCGTCGTCATCCTCGGGCGTGATGGTGCCCACCATGTCCTGACTGCTGCCAGCGTGCGCCAGCGTGACTGGGCGGGCGGTGTGAGTGGCCTGGTTCATGGCGTCACCTCCAATCGGCTGCGCAGGTTTTCAGTCGTCACCACCTCGTCATCCAAGCCAGCCATCTGGATTGACGCCAGCTCTTTGATGCGGCTGGCAATGGCCCGAACCCGGTGCTTGACTTTCAAAGCCTCGGGCGTGTCGTTGCCGGTGACTGTGGTCAACAGCTCGGCCAGGGTGTCCAGTTCCCAAGCCGCGGCCAGGCAAACCGTCAGGCGGGCGCTGCTCAGAGTCGCCGATTCGTCTTTGTGTTCGGTCAGGCTCATTTGGCACCCCCAAACTTGTTCGGGAGTGTGCTGCAACCCAGCTCATGAAGGACCGCCATCAGGGGGTCGATGTTGTGTTTCAGCAGTGTCCCGATGCGTGACTGAGCACTGTCTGCGGGGGTGTCCAGCAGCAGCATGGACAGTTCCTCGATTTGAGCGCCAAGACCCCAGCAATAAGCAATCCTGTCGTGAAGGGTTGTCTCCGGGTTCAGGATTGCAACCGGTGGTGCAGATTCGCCTCTCCAGTTGTCGTTACAGCAAGCGTCCAGACGAATGTGATTGCTCATGCTGCACCGCCTTCCATGCTGGCCATGATGTGGCTCTGTGCCCTGCGCAGCCGCGCCAGGGCCTGCGGGGCCTCACCGCGGGCAATGTGCCAGGCAGCGGTGCTCAGTGCGTTGTGGGCGTGCTGGCGGGCTGCCAGGCTGTTGCCATCGAGCGCAGACTGTGCCGCTTTGACCATGTGGTCAGGCAGATAGCTCTCGCTGCTGTACGGGCGGATGCCCGGTGTAACTTCCAGCAGGATTGACCGCAAGGCCGCCTCGGTGGGGCTGTGTGTGGTCGGTGGTGTGTGCAGCGCCAGCCGGTCAGGGTGTGGCGTGCTGGTGGTTGCGTAACGTGGGAGATTGCCCGGTGTGGGCGTGATGGTGGACATAGGTTCGGCTCCGTTATGAGACTGAAACCACCGTTTGACTGACTAGGCCAGCGGGTGGAGCTGGGTGTAGTCACATGGATAACGCCATGCTGCCGGCCTTACGGTACCGACACTCCCAGCCCCAAACTCTGAACATGGCGTGATGCCACGTTGCCAAATTCTGGACGTGAAAAAACCCCGCTTTCGGTGGGAGTTGCTACCGCGTTATCTTTGGTGTGACTAGCACCGGCGCAAATCATACGCCAGTTTTCAGCACCAGCAGAAACCATCTCGCGTTGAAATATGTTCACGCTGCGCCAGCGGTGTCTGTGGTGGCGCTTGTCGGTGGGTTCACTCTCGAAGTTGATATTGAGAATCTACTCTGCTTGCGCTGTGTGCATTCGCTTTGGGAGAGCGCCGGTCCAAGCGCATTGAAAGGCAAATTCGCAATGGCGGCGTGTCTTACGTTGACACGAAAAAGGCCGGTGAACTTCTAGGTCGTTCGGGGCTGCAATTACCCCGCGTGCCTAGCTTGAACACCGACCGCAGAAAAGTCTAACGGAAAAAGCCTTGCTGGTTACCGTCGTGCAAACGGTACGCCGATGAGCCGTGGCGCAAACGCAACCGGCATCACCACAACCGAGGCGCAATCAGTTGTGGATGCCATCAAAGCACGCTGGGCCAATGAGCCTGACATCGTGGTGGCGTCCATCGTGGCGCTGCTGACTTTTTGCGCACTTTTGCTGACTTTCCTGCTTGCGTCTTGGTCGTGCCTTGTTCGTGTTTGGTCGTGGCACTGTTGACTTTTTGTTGACTTTTGTTGACTTTTCGCGCGCTCACCAGCCATCGTTCAGGCGCCAGCAGGTTCAGGTTTTTTCAGGTTTTTGCTGCCAAAAATGTTAAGTTTTCTAAGGTTTTCCAATCAGGCAGCAATGATGCTTCTGGCGGTTCTTGGCCAGGGTGGGCAGTCGCTCAAAAGCTGCAGCACCCCATCAAGCGCCATGCGGTGAGCCACCACACCAGGTGCGTCCAGCCTGTAGCCAGCAGTAGTTCGCGCCAGCGCATAGCCATGCTTGGCGGCCTTCTTCTGCACAACCGTGAACTGGTGGCGTTCGTCATCGTCATCGTCGAGCGTGCTGCCCATGCTGGCCGTCCTTCATCGTGTGACCGTTTCCGCAACCTTGCTTGCCGGTCGGTGTGTCATTTGGGCTGTCTTTGTGCCCTTGATTTTCCAATAGCCAAAACCTATTGCAAGGCGAAGCGATTTGACAATGACCATAGACCGTTCGGCAGGCAGCATTCACACGGTGCCCAGGTTCAGACAAGTGATGCCTGCAGCGCAGTTGGTCCAGGCTTGCCAGCCGTGGCCGGGGTTGAGGCTTTGACAGCACTCACATCGGGCTTGCACTGTGCTGGCGCTGGTGGCGCGGTATCAATCAGGTCAGCACAGAACTCAGTGGCAATGTTGGCGGTCGCAGTGATGTAGGTCAGCTCGTAATCGAGGTTTGAATGTTGGTGGTCGCTGTGGTTGGTCAGATAGTCGCCCAGGTGGTCAATGCGGTCACGCAACACCAGCAGGCGGCGTGTGAGCGTGGCGATGGTCTTGGCGGCTTGCGGGTCGCTCGTTTCCACCAAGCCCGCTTTCTCTGCCAGCGCGCGCAGGTGGACCGGGTGAAGGTAGACGTGGCTGATGTCGCCCCCTGTGTCCTGTTCAAGGATGATGCTGCCATCGGTGCCGGTCTCGATGGTCAGGTTCTGGACGTGGTCAGCTTGGCGTTGCGTGATAGTGGTCATGGTGGTGGCCTCTCAGTGAATCAAGTTGGTGAACAGGTGCGCGGGTTTGGCGGTCAACCGCTTGTAGGCGCCGAAGTCGGAAAGGGCCGTTTTGGTTTCTGCAGTCAGAGTTGCCTGGGCTGCACCAGAGAATGATTCGCTCATGACTGGCCCATCTTTTGCGCCAAAAGGGGGTGCGCTATTCCCCCCGTACCCCCCTGCACATGTGGGTGCTGTGGGTGCCCCCCCATTTGCACGCGGTGCACCCTCATTGCCCACATGGCATGTAGGTGCTGTAGGTGCTGTGGGTGCTGTGGGTGCCACAGACGGTAAACCAGCGAATGCCCGCCCTTCTGGCGACAGTTCCCAGCGTTGACAATTCTTGTTTGTGTGCTTGCTGCGGTATTCCAGCGGCTCAAGCCACTTCGCACGCTGGCACTGATTCACTATCCGCCTGGTGTCATCAGGTCGCAGTTTCAGCGCGATAAAGGCTGGCTCGCTTTTCAGCAGGTTGTGCACGTTGTTGCGTGCAGTTGGTGATGGGCTTGCGTACTGCCCCCGGCTCTCGAATTCCGCTATCAGTTTCAGCAGTGCGGCGGCTCGGTCATCATCAGCCCGTCCATGCTGGCGCTGATTCAACCCGTCCAAATCAAGCCCTTGAACCACTCGCGGCAGGCCACCATTCGGCCACTCCAGCGTCAACGGCTCGCGCAGTCGGCCCAGGTTGCTCTTCTGGTGCTCCAAGCTCAATAGGCCATCTTCGCCGCGTGACATGAATACGCGACTGCGCACGCTGTTGTTCCATGCGGTCGAACCCGAATAACCCTCGCCACCTTCCGACTTGCGGGCGCGGCTGGTCGCCTTGTCAACGTGCGCCAGCAGCACCACGGCAGCATCAACCAGACGCGCAACCACGGCCAGCGAACGGATGAATGCTCGCACTTGGCGGCGCTGTATCTCGTCGCCGCCATAGGCGTCCGAAGCGTTGTCAACCAGCACCAGGCCGATACTGCTGTCGCGCACCAGACGGTGCAGCTCGCGGTAGGTCTGGGTCAGCTCGCCAGCACCGCGCGGCTCTGCGGTGAAAAGCTCGGGGTGCTCGGTGCCATCAACAACGTGCAGGCGGCCATTCAGTTGTGCCGGGTCAATCCCCCAGGCGCGGCAGATGCCCGCCAGGCGGTGCCGAACAATGTTCACGCCATCCTCAAGGCTGACGAAAAGCACATTGCAAGACTCAGTGGCAACACCGAACAGCGGCCTGCCCAGCACCGTGCAAACGGCCAGCATCAGCGCCAGCGTCGATTTGCCTGTGCCACCATGTGCACCCAGCAGCGAAACCTGTCCACGCGGCAGATACCCGTCCCAGACGAATGCAGGCGCTGGGCTTGGGTTGGTCAGCACATCAAACACCGACACGGGTTTCAGCAGTGGTTCAGGCTTGGGCGGCTTGGTCGCTGATTCCAGCAGCGCGGCCACCACTTCGAAGCCGTCACGCTGGAATAGGTCGCCCACGTCGAAGTTACCCGGCTCGCACACAGGCAGGCAGGCCACAGCAGCGCCAATGTCAGCCGCTATCTTGTGGGCATCCGGTTCTTTACCCCGGTCAGGGCAGAGCACCAGCCGGGCGGCGTCATCACTCTGGCGCAAAGCAGTTGCCACCTTGCCCATATTGCCAGCACCGAACGCCACCACAGCAGCGGCCCCGGTTGCCTGCCAGACTGCCCATGCTTGCCCGATGCCTTCAACGACATAAACCAAGCCACCCGGCACCAGTTCGCCCACGGTGAACCAGCCTTGAACAGAATGGCCGGGCAGGTTCAATTTGCCGGGCTTGCCAGCAGCTTTCAGGCGTGCGGCCACATCGGGCGGCGGTATCAGTTGCAAGGTCGACAGCGAGCCATCCAAAGCCATGCACGGCACCACCAGCGCCCCGGCCATGCTCTCGCCCATGATGCGCAGCGGGTCAGCAGAAGGCACCACGCGCAGAGCATCCAGCGGCACGCTGGCGGCTCCCTTTTGCACCAGATACGGGTGGTTGTTGGTTGCAGGTTGGCAGCGGCTCCAAACGTCAGCAGCGGCCATGCCGGGCGCGGGCTTGCGTTGCGGCTCAGGCTGGCGGGCAGGCTTCGAAGGGGCTTCAAAGGGCCTTGCTGCTTGCGGTGCGCCCTCTGTCCAGCCGTGGTCGCGGGCCATGCCGAACAAGGCGCCAGCACCAACACCACCGGGCGCGGTCTTGAAACTGCGCCAGGTTGCACGGGCGGCTTGAGCGTTGTAGCTGTCAGCCCCGGCACTCCACTCGTTGAACGTGTCAAAGTCACCACCAGCAGCATGAAACGCCATGCCTGTTTTCACCCAGGCGGCGCGGTCACAGTCAGGCGGTATCGTGTGCAGCGCATCACGGGCGCGGTCGGGGTTGCGTCCGTTAAGCATGGTCACCCCCTCGAAGCGCAGCAGCAGCGGCCTGTTTTGCTTTGGCGCTCAGGCTGTACCGTGCTATCGGTCGCTTGCATCCTGCATGAGGCACGCGGATTGAAATAGGCTCCCAGCCCAGGTAATCCAAGTCCTTCACCGCAGCGGCCAAACGCCAGCCATTGCCAGCCCTGTCCCATTCCGGCGTCGTCCAGTCACGCGCCAGCAGGTCGAACAGGGCTTGCTCTGCCAGGCTACCGTGGGGCGGCAGCAGTGGGCAGAATTCAGGCTCAGGCAGGAAAGAAAGCTGCTCAGTCATACCTCACCTCCAAACAAAGAACCTTGGAGAAGGTCGCGACGGGCAGCATGGCGGGCAGCATTGCGCTTGTGGGCTGCCTCTTTGGTCTTTGCTGCGTTTTTGCGTGCGGCGGCTCTGGCCAGCTTCACACTGCGGCAGAACGCAAGCGCGCCAGCGTCAAAGGCGCGACGAATGACAGCACGCGGTAAGAAGTAGGCGCGAATCACTGTTACCCGGCCATCGTTGGTGCCGACTTCCATATCCACATGGTCGATGGACCAGCAGTATTCACCGGTCAGGTAGTGAATCACGGCGGACAGCCTGGTGGTGCTGCATCCGAACACGGCATCCATGCCAGTGAGGTTTTCACCTTCCAGCAGGCGACAAAGCACCTCGGCGGTCACGGTGTTGTGTCGGGTAGGCAATGACCCAATTTGGACTGGCTTGATAGAATCCGAGCATTCTTGATGTGCTGATTCCTGAGAGCCCTTGCCTGATTCGCATGGGCTCTCCTCATTTGGGGCGGGAGTTTTGGGCGCGTCCATTACGCCACCCCGGCCAGTGCCTTCACGTCAGCGGTTGACCACGCCAACAAACCGGCAATGCGGCGCGGGCGAAGCGGGCCATTCTCCAAGCACGCCCACGCGCGCAAAGTCTGCGGGCGGCGGTTCAGGTAGTGGGCGGCTTCCTCGGTTTTGAGGTTCGGCTTGGTGACTTGTTCCAGCGGCTGGTACTGGCTGGTGACCTGTTGCGGGGCGGTTGCCTCGCGCATTGCATGGATGCTTATTGATGCAGTCGTCATGTTTTCGCTTTCCAAACCCAGCAGCACGGGCTAGGTATGGGGCGAACTTTGAAAACCCCGTATTTCTACGAAAAACCCCGGGGTTTTAAACTGTCAGTCTGTATCCCTTGCTGGAATTAAATCAGTAGCTATATAAAGCGCAGCAATTCAAATCAAATCCGGGGTTCACCCCCGGGGTTCTAACGGTGTTTTACGGGGTGTCGCCGTTATCAGCTTCGTAGGTTCTCCACGCATCAAACCACGGCTTCAAAAGGTCAACGGTCTGAAACCTTGCACGCACTTGACGTGTGCTTACGTGGCCTTGGTGCACCGCCAGCCACGCGCCGATTAGAACGGGGTTCCAGCGCCTTTCATTCACGCCACGTTGTCCGGCTGTCACCAGGCAGTCATTCAGCCATTTTCTGTCGCTGCCTAGCGTGTCTTTCCACCCCTGTTCGTTCCAGCGCAGTCCAGCAAAGCAAAAGGCAATATTGCCCGTGGTCAGTGGTGCAGGACCATCGCTGGCAGCCACCATAGGCGCAAGTGATTCCTGTACTGGAGCTGGTTGCTGGCGTGCCTTGCTGGCCTCGTATTCATCCCGTGCGTTTAGCCTTGCAAGCTCGGCAGCGCGGGCAGTGGCGGCGGCTTCCGACACCCTTTGCGAACGACGCAAACCCTCTGCGAAAAAGTCATCCATTCTTTGGCGTTCGGCCTTCGTCATGCGTACAGGGCTTTCATGCGCGTGTTCGGATGCGTCAGAAACCGCGGCACGCCCAGCAATGGGTGCTGCGCTGTTTTGCGCAACCTTGAAGTCAAGCGGCACAGAAAGACTATGGCCCCAAGCAACCAGTTCTTCAATCGCGACTATCCCATGTCCATAGTCACTTTTCGACAATGGAACCAGGGTCTCGGGGTCATGGGGATGAAGCGCACCGACTTGAATGGCACCATTGACCAGACCAAACAACTTGCGCTCTACGTTCAGGATGACTTCTAAAGGCTTTGACTGCGCCTTTACCTTTGCTATGGCCGACGCGAGCGCGCCAATGAATACGAAGGCACCACCATTGGCGCAATCATCATCTTCAAGTGTGACCAGTAACATCCAGCACCTCCCGTGCTCTCCCAATCAGGATGCACCAGCAGGCCAGGGGAGGACTGGTTTTTCAACCCGGTTTCGAGGCGGGTCTAGCTGGCGCAAAAACTGTTATCCGGCTCTCGCTGCCATGCGCTTGTGCACCCGTTCAGGAATGAAGGTTCGGGGGTTTTCTGTCTTCCACTCAAGAAATGTGGCGATTGACACATTCTGGCGAACGAACCGCTCACGGTGACGTGCATTCATTGCCCGTATTTCGTCTGTCAGCGAGGCCGCAGTCGTGGGCTTCCATTCCAGCATCCATTCCTGAACGGTACCGTCACGGTGGGCCGTGAGTAACGCGTTTGGTATCACCACCAGCGGGCAGCTTTTCATATTGCCATCGCTGGCGCTGGTTGCACACGCATCGGTGCGGTCTTGAAACGCTGTTGAGCTTGCCACACGTCATAGGCGCTTTGCAGTGCCAGCCATACGCGGGCATCGCCGCCACGGTCAGCACCTAACCATGCCTCAAGGCGCAGGGCCATATCGGGCGAAATGGCGGCGCGGCCATTCAACATGCGTGACAGTGCCACGCGGGACACGCCCAACTGTTCAGCGGCTTGGGTCACGCCCAGGCCCAGCGCGGGCAGCACGTCATCACGCAGGGTCAGGCCGGGGTGCGGTGGGTTAAACATGCGGGTCATCGTTGTACCTCTCAGTGGTAGTCCATGTAATCGACCAGCACAGCGTCTGTGCCGTCAAAGGTGAATGTCATTCGCCAATTGCCATTGACCGACACGGCCCAATGCCCCTTCAAATCGTCTGACAGTGGGTGCAAGCCCCAGCCCGGCACGTTCATATCCCGGTCACATGTAGCAGCGTCAAGGCGTGCCAGCAGCCGTGCAAGCTTGGATGCATGGTCTGGCCGAATACCTGCCTTGGTGCCACGCTCGAAAAACGCTTGCAGCCCTTTGTGGCCGAATGACTTAATCATGGTTGATTGTATCCCGTAGCGTTACACGTTGCAAGCTAACCAGCCACCACGCGCAGTTTGCCCGGCTCTGCCTTGGCATCGAAAACAATCCCGGCCTGTTCCAAAATCCAGGCTTCAATCTTTTCATGGTGAACACGCAGCAGGTCCAGCGGTCGCACGGTGTAGTGCTTTTCAGCCGTGGCACTGGGTTTGTGCCCCATCAGTTGCGCCACCACGCCAGCGGGTATTTCCAGCCACTCGGTAAGGCTTTTGAACGAACGGCGCAAACCGTGCAGAGTCAGCAGTTCAATGCCTACCACGGCGGCAATGCTGGTCAGGGAGGTGCTGGGTCTGGCAATTGGCCCGGCCTTCTTTGCACCGCCACGCGGGTTACTGGCAAACACCCACTGGTTGCGACGGGGCAGGGCGTGAATCAGTTGGGACACGTAAGGCGTCAGTGGAATGACCCGCTCGCCCTCCACCTTGTCTCGGATGGTCAGGCCGCGCCACTGCGTATTGATGTCGTCCCACTGCATCTCCAGCACTTCACCCGGTCGCGCGCCGGTCAGCAATATCACTTGCAGGTATGCCGCAATGGTGGGATTTCCGAGTTTGTGAACAGCGTCAAACCAGGCAGGCAGTTGCTCGCGCATCAGTGCGTCCTGCTTGATACCGGCCTTGCCCAGCGACTCGCGGGCCTTCTTTGTCTTGGCTGGGTTCACGCTGGTCATTGCTGGCGCGTATTCCGGCTGTTCAGCGCACCAGGCCAAAAAGGCTTTCAAGCAGCGCCACGCCAGCCGGGCCGAAGTTGGGCGGGTCTTGCCTTCTTTTGCTGCCCATGCCTCAATTGCGGGTGCAGTGAGGTCACGCAAGGGCAGGGACATCAGTGCGGCCAGCGGCCCCGGTTGGGTGGTCCCCTTGCCACGCTTGAACGGCTGCCCTCCGGCGTCACTCAGCTTCAGGTGGTCAAGATAGTGCCGGTCGCCCCAATGCGGCTTGCGTGCGGTCGTGTAGGCGGTCCAGACCTCGCCCACGGTCACTGCTTGCATCGCAGTGGTCGCCTGTTCAGTGGCTTTGGTTGCTTGTTGCTGGCGCTCTACCTCGCGGGGGTCGGTGCCACTGTCCAAAGTCACACGCAGTCGATTTGCTTCAACCCGTGCAGCTTCAATCGTCCAGGCTCGCACATCCCCAATGGTTCGCCGAATGGTCTGACGGTTCAGCTTTGCTTCAAATACAAACGACTTCGCGCCTGCTGCAGTGACCCGAACGCGCAGGCCCGGCGCTTTGGTGTCTCTCAGGAAAACCTGTTGCTTGTCGGCTGGGCAACTCAGGCGCTCAATAAGCCCGGCGGTCAGCTCTTGCGCCACGCTCAGGTCTGGTGCTTTGTCTTTGGACGGTCTTGCCATGATGAACCCCTAAAAGGCCATGTAGCCACCATGTAGCCACTTTTGCGCTATTTTGGTGAATATCAATCAACAGCCAAACTGTCATTTTGTCCAGCACTTAATCAATAACCTGTTGATTTGTATTGATTGTATCGACACCATTCAACATGGGCAAATACTATTTACAGGCGACTTTTAATCCGTTTGTCGTGGGTTCGACCCCCGCACATCCCACCAAAATACACATTAAAAAACACTTAGCGTAATTGCTAAGTGTTTTTTTTCGTCTGTTGGGTTTAGGGCCAGTTTGAAAGCGAGTGAAACTGGATTCTGTGGTGATTTTGTGAAAAGAGTTGAGCTATCAACCATCCGTTCTGGCGCTGTGACGGTTGTCGCTTTCCCGGCGATTACGGGACATTTTCATCAAGGTGGCCAGCAGAATGGCCGCCGCGGCTGAGCTGGTGATCAAGGGTGAACTCGTCAAAATCCTGGTCAACCCGTCAAAGGAACTGAGGCTGACCTGCTGTACCCGCTCAACCAGGGCCGCCACATCTTTGGGTTGAACATTGCGCACGTCTTCAAAACGCAGGTGCATGTCTGGCCAGCCGTTGTTGAATCGAATCGTGGCAAAAATACCGTTGGCCACGATCGCCAGCGGCAAGACACCCATCGGCTTGAGTAACTGCTCCAGCAGGCTGACGCGCAAAACTGCAGGCGCATCGGC
Source organism: Rhodoferax sp. U2-2l (assembly GCF_020594515.1). Classification (GTDB taxonomy): domain Bacteria; phylum Pseudomonadota; class Gammaproteobacteria; order Burkholderiales; family Burkholderiaceae_C; genus Rhodoferax. The sequence goes on along the minus strand of NZ_JAJCTH010000012.1, from coordinate 71,960 downwards.
GTAGACCTCAGCCACCAGTTGAGGGATGTCGAGAGTTGCATCTGGCGTGTCTGACGCGTGCAACGACGGAATTTTTGGGTTCAGATCGGTGCTCATGGCCGGGCTTTCAAACGAATTCAGAGGTGCCAGACCGCTCCTTCGGCTTGTTGATGCGGATCAATTTTGGCGGATATTACCCAGGAAAACAACCGCTTTTCCAATAATTCGTCAGGTTATGTAAGTCCAAAGAGCGTTTGACACCGTTGGTATTAACCCCAAAATTCATGTCACTTTCGTGTTTGCCGTCCTGAGCGGGTGAACAAATGCCTCAGAATCATTTTGGAGCAAGCACGTGACTCACTGAACACTTAAAGGCGCAGAAAAGAGCCCAAAATTTCAAATCTGAAGCTACCGACACTCGCCACCTAAAACAGGAGGTCTTATGGATGCCATTGGTAATTTTGTGGCGCGTTATGCGCGTAACCGCGAAGAAGAACTGAGTCTTGACGAGTATCTGGCGGAGTGCAAAAGCCAGCCCATGGCTTACGCCACGGCCGCTGAACGGATGTTGGCCGCCATTGGTGAACCTGAGATGCTGGACACACGCAATGACCCGCGTATGTCGCGCCTGTTTGCCAACAAGGTCATCAAGCGTTACCCCGCGTTTTCAGAGTTTTACGGTATGGAAGACGCCATCGAACAGGTGGTGAGTTTCTTTCGCCATGCGGCTCAGGGCCTGGAAGAACGCAAACAAATCCTGTACTTGCTGGGGCCGGTGGGTGGCGGCAAGAGCTCGATTGCCGAGCGGCTCAAACACCTGATTCAGCAGGTGCCGTTTTACGCGCTCAAAGGCTCACCGGTGAATGAAACCCCGCTCGGCCTGTTTGACCCGGTGGAAGATGGCCCTGTCTTGCTGGAGAACTTTGGCATTCCGCCCAGGTACCTGCAGCGCATTCTGTCGCCCTGGGCGGTCAAACGGCTGGATGAATTTGGCGGTGACATTCGCCGGTTCAGGGTGGTCAAGCGTTACCCCAACGTTTTGAAGCAGATTGGTGTGGCCAAGACCGAACCGGGTGACGAAAACAACCAGGACATCAGCTCGCTGGTGGGCAAGGTCGACATCCGTAAGCTGGAAAATTTTGCGCAGGATGACACCGATGCCTACAGTTATTCAGGTGGCCTGTGCCTGGCCAACCAGGGCTTGCTGGAGTTTGTCGAAATGTTCAAGGCGCCTATCAAGGTGCTGCACCCCTTGCTGACGGCCACGCAGGAGGGCAATTACAAAGGCACCGAAGGCTTTGGCGCCATTCCTTTTGACGGGATCGTGCTGGCGCACAGCAACGAGAGCGAGTGGAAGACTTTTCGTAACAACAAGAATAACGAAGCGTTTCTGGATCGCATCTACATCGTCAAGGTGCCGTATTGCCTGCGGGTCAGCGAAGAGGTGAAAATTTACGAGAAACTGATCCGGGAATCTTCTCTGGGCGCCGCCAAATGCGCTCCGGGCACCTTGAAGATGATGAGCCAGTTCTCGGTGCTCACGCGCCTCAAAGAGCCCGAAAACTCCAGCCTGATGAGCAAAATGCAGGTGTATGACGGCGAGAGCCTGAAAGACACCGACCCGCGCGCGAAGAGTTACCAGGAATATCGGGACTACGCGGGTGTCGACGAAGGTATGAGCGGCGTGTCCACCCGCTTTGCGTTCAAGATCCTCTCAAAGGTGTTCAACTTCGACAGCAACGAGGTGGCCGCCAACCCGGTGCACCTGATGTATGTGCTGGAGCAGCAGATTGAGCGTGAGCAGTTTTCGCCAGAGCTGGAAACCAAATACGTCGGCTTCATCAAGGAGTACCTGGCGCCGCGTTATGCCGAATTCATCGGCAAGGAAATCCAGACCGCTTACCTGGAAAGTTACAGCGAATACGGACAAAACATCTTTGACCGCTATGTCACCTACGCTGACTATTGGATTCAGGACAACGAGTACCGCGACACCGACACGGGCGAGGTGTTTGACCGCGTCGCCTTGAACAGCGAGCTCGAAAAGATTGAAAAACCGGCTGGCATTGCCAACCCGAAAGACTTCCGCAACGAAATTGTCAACTTTGTGCTGCGGGCACGTGCCAACAACCAGGGGCATAACCCGAGCTGGACCAGTTACGAAAAATTGCGGCTGGTGATCGAGAAAAAGATGTTCTCCAACACCGAAGAGCTGCTGCCGGTGATCAGCTTCAACGCCAAATCCAGCGCCGACGAAGCCCGAAAACACGAAGACTTTGTCACCCGCATGGTGAACAAGGGTTACACCACCAAACAGGTTCGGCTGCTGTGTGAGTGGTATTTGCGGGTGCGCAAGAGTTCCTGAGGTTCAGGATCGGTATGGCACTCCAGATCATTGACCGCAGACTGGCCGGTAAAAACAAATCGGTAGGCAACCGGGAGCGGTTTTTGCGGCGTTTTAAACAGCAGATCAGCGAGGCGGTGCGCCGCGCGGTGTCAGACCGCGACATCCGCGACATCGAGCGGGGTGAAAGCATCGTCATCCCGAAAAAAGACATCAGCGAGCCCGTTTTTCACCATGCCAAAGGTGGCATCCAGGACACGGTTCACCCCGGCAACAAAGATTATTTGCGTGGCGACCACATTGCCCGCCCCAAACGTGGTCCGGGCAGCGGCTCACACGCCAGCGATTCGGGGGAGGGTGAAGACAACTTTGTCTTTACCCTGAGCAAGGAGGAGTTCATGCAACTCTTCTTTGATGACCTGGCGCTGCCGAATTTGTTGCGCACCGTCATTGATGACAACCTGCAATGGCAATCGCACACCGCCGGTTACACCCATGACGGCACACCCAACAACCTGGCCATTGTGCGGTCGATGCGCGGGGCATTGGGCCGACGGATCGCCATGGGCAAGGGGGACCGGCAGAAACTGATGGACAAACGCGCGCGTTTGCGCGAGCTGCTGATGTTGGGGCTGGAGGAGGGCGAAGAAACGAGACAACTGCGCCAGGAGATCGCCCATCTGGAATGGCGGCTCAAACGCATCCCGTTTCTGGACCCTATCGACCTGCGGTTTCGCGCCCGGGTCAAAACGCCGATGCCCTGCAGCAAAGCGGTGATGTTTTGTGTGATGGATGTCTCCGGCTCCATGGACGAGGACCGCAAAGACCTGGCCAAGCGCTTTTTTATCCTGCTGTATATTTTTCTGACCCGGCACTACGAGAAGATCGACATCGTTTTCATCCGCCACCACACGCAGGCGCAGGAGGTGGACGAAGAACAGTTTTTCCACGCCACCGAGAGCGGTGGCACCGTGGTCAGCAGTGCACTGGTGTTGATGCACCAGATCATGCTGGCGCGTTACCCCAGTGACCAGTGGAACATTTACGGCGCGCAGGCCAGCGATGGCGACAACTTCACCAACGACAGTGGCAACTGCCGTGACCTGTTGTCGCAAAAAATCCTGCCCCTGGTGCGTTATTTCGCCTACCTCCAGGTGGCTCAGGAAGAGCAAAGCTTGTGGCTTGAGTACGAACAATTGCGTGAAAAACATGCCAACTTTGCGATGCGCAAAGTCACCCAAGCCAACGAGATCTATCCAGTTTTTCACGACCTGTTCAAGAAAGCGGGTGTGGACACATGAACCATGTGGAGCCATCGGTGATGGAGCGGCGCGCTTATGAGAACCTCTGGCGGGTTCCGGCCACGGGTGATCGTCGCCCGCGCGTGCAGCTTCAGGCGCCATGTCCCGCACCACCCCGTGCAGCGCAACCGCTGCCTGACCCCAGCGATTGGACGTTTGAGCTGATCGAGCGCTACCACGAGGTCATCCGCCAGACGGCCGAGCGTTTTGGTCTGGACACCTACCCCATTCAGCTGGAAATCATTTCCTCAGAGCAGATGATGGATGCCTACGCCTCGGTCGGCATGCCGGTGAATTACCGCCACTGGAGTTATGGCAAAGAGTTTTTGAGCACCGAGCGCCGTTACCGCCGCGGCAACATGGGACTGGCTTACGAGATTGTCATCAACGCCAACCCGTGTATTTGTTACCTCATGGAAGAAAACACCACCGCGATGCAGGCGCTGGTGATCGCCCACGCGGCCTACGGGCACAACAGTTTTTTCAAGGGCAACTACCTGTTTCGCATGTGGACGGACGCGTCAAGCATCATCGACTACCTGGTTTATGCCCGCCAGTACGTGAGTGAATGTGAGGAACGTCACGGCATGGAAACGGTCGAAGCCGTGCTGGATTCCTGTCACGCCCTGGCCAACTATGGGGTGGACCGTTATCTGCGCCCGGCCAAACGCACCCTGGCGCGAGAGGTGGCCGAACGCCAGGAACGTGAACGTTACGCCCAGCAGCAGGTCAACGAGTTGTGGCGCACCTTGCCCCAGCGCGAAGACAAGACCGGCGGCCAGCAGGTGGCCGAACGCTTCCCGAAGGAACCCCAGGAAAACCTCTTGTATTTCATCGAAAAAAACTCGCCACTGCTGGAACCCTGGCAACGCGAGATTGTGCGCATTGTTCGCAAGGTGGCGCAGTATTTCTATCCGCAGCGCCAGACGCAGGTCATGAACGAGGGGTGGGCAACTTTTTGGCACCACCAACTGCTCAACACGATGTATGACGACGGGCATCTGGCCAACGGAATGATGCTGGAATGGCTGACCTCCCACACCAATGTGATCTACCAGCCGCCGGTGGATCACCGGGGTTACAGCGGCCTCAATCCTTATGCGCTCGGCTTTGCGATGTATATCGACATCAAACGCATCTGCGACACCCCCACCGACGAAGACCGTGCCTGGTTTCCCGACATGGCGGGCACGCCCTGGCTGCCCACGCTGGACCACGCCATGCGCAATTTCAAGGATGAGAGTTTTATTGGCCAGTTTCTCAGCCCGCACCTGATGCGCGAGATGCGCCTGTTTGCCATTCACGATGACCAGACGAAAGCGGAACTGGAGGTGAGCGCCATCCACGACGCGGAAGGTTACCAGCGCCTGCGCCAAACCCTGTCACGGCAATACGATCTGGGTGCACGCGAGCCCAATATCCAGGTCTGGGCGGTCAACCTGCGTGGTGACCGCAGCCTGACGCTGCGACATACCCAGTATCAGGATCGCCCCTTGGCTGACAGCACGCTGGAAGTACTGAAACACGTGGCGCACCTGTGGCGCTTTGGTGTGGTGCTGGAGAGTGTGAATAGTGCCGGCAAAGTCACCAAAAGCTGGAACGTGCCCAGCCCGGCCTGAACGAAAGAATGAGGTTGACGAGCCTTGACCCCGGCACTGGCTCCACAGTTAGGGCTGCTTGGTTCCCCACCTGACCCGGTTGGCCGCTTCACCATGCGGGAAGGCCCGTCAACGCAGATTGTAAAGCCTCAAACCTCGGTCAGGTCTTTGATCACCGCATCAGCCACATGGGCCATGACGGATTTGATGCCGTTTTCCATGGAGGCTGCGGATGTATACATCTCGCTGCGCCCAATCACTTGGCCATTGCTGGCCTTCAGGTTGAAGTAGGGCTCGTCGGCTTTGGAGGCGGCGCGCTCAAAACGTTCGCCGATGGCACCATTCTTTTGGCAGGACTCCGCGCCGCTGATGGCACTGGCTTTGGTGTCGTAGAGCTGGCTGGTCAAGATGGTTTGCCCGTTGCCAGCTTTCAGATTGAACATGAACTTGCCGCTTTTTGTCTGGGTGATCTCAAATTTTCCAGCCATCAATTTTCTCCTGTTGTTGACATGCACGTGAGGGGTTTGCCGAAGCCTGCGCGGGCCGTTGCCGCCCGGCAAGCTGAAGTCTAGCGCCACGCCCGGCCTTTAGAATCGCTGGATGTCCTACCTCGTGCTCGCCCGCAAGTACCGCCCCCGCAACTTCACCGAGATGGTGGGGCAGGACCACGTGGTGCAGGCGCTGTCCAATGCGCTGACCACGCAGCGGCTGCACCATGCCTACATGTTCACCGGCACGCGTGGCGTGGGCAAAACCACGGTGTCGCGCATTCTGGCCAAGTCGCTCAATTGCCAGGGCGTGGATGGTACCGGCACCATCACCGCCAGCCCATGTGGTGTCTGTCAGGCCTGCACGGATATTGATAGCGGCCGGTTTGTGGACTACACCGAGCTGGACGCGGCCTCCAACCGGGGCGTGGACGAGGTTCAGGCGCTGCTGGAGCAAGCGGTGTACAAGCCGGTGCAGGGCCGCTTCAAGGTGTTCATGATCGACGAAGTGCACATGCTCACCGGCCACGCCTTCAACGCGATGCTCAAAACGCTGGAAGAGCCGCCCGAGTACCTCAAATTTGTGCTGGCCACCACCGATCCGCAAAAAGTGCCGGTCACGGTGCTGTCGCGCTGTCTGCAATTTAATTTGCGCCCAATGGCCCCGGAAACCATCCGCGAGCACCTGCAAAAAGTGCTGCAGGTGGAACAGGTGGCGGCGGATGTGCAGGCCCTGCGGCTGCTGGCGCGCGCCGCCCGCGGCTCCATGCGTGATGCGCTGAGCCTGACCGACCAGGCGATTGCCTTTGGTTCTGGCGCGTTGGCCGAGGCCACGGTGCGCCAGATGCTGGGCAGTGTGGACCGCTCCCACGTGTTCCGCCTGATTGATGCGCTGGCGCAAGGTGACGGCAAAGCCGTGGTCGACACCTCGGAAGCACTGCGTTTGAATGGCCTGAGTGCCGCGTCCACGCTGGAGGAAATGAGCGCCGTGTTGCAACGCATGGCGGTGCTGCAGGCCGTGCCTGGTTTGGTTGCTGACGACGACTCTGACCCGGAACAGGCCGAATTACAACGCCTGGCCGTGCTGATGCCGATGGATGAAACCCAGTTGCTCTACAGCATCTGCCTGCATGGCCGTTCTGAACTGGGCCTGGCGCCTGACGAATACGCCGCGTTGACCATGGTGCTGCTGCGGTTGCTGGCGTTTAAACCAGCCCACCCGCTGCAAGCGGCGCCTGAAAAAAAAACACTGAAACATCCTCCGGTAGCGCCTGACGGTGTGTCGACGCCGCCAAGTGCTGTTGCAGCGCCGCCACCTGCGGCTACGTCGCTGGCGGGCGCCACCGCTTCGGCGGTCGCAGCAGCGCTGCCAGCCGAGAGGCTGGGTGCCAAAGATCAAGTACCCATTCAGCCCCCGACACCTGTGGCTGTTGTGCCCGCAACCCCTGACACGCAGGTCAGACACGCCTTGCCCCACGGCCAGCATCTGGCCATCAAAGAGACGCCAGAAGGTGCGTTGGCAGCCAAAGACCATCGCCCAGAACAGGCGCCACCGCACGCAGAGCAAGGGTCGGCCGCTACATCGATCGAAGCATTTCAGGTCCGTGTGCAGTCCGACTCGCCGCGTGATGTGGTCGCGGCTGACAAACCCCGTGCCATCGACGGCACGCCCGAGGGCGACTTCTGGCACGCTACCGTGCAGGCGCTGATTGCGGCCGAGGCCATCAACGCCATGGCGCGCGAGCTGGCCTTGCAGTCGCAACTGGTGGCGCGCGACAGTGACGAATGGTTGCTGCGCGTCGAGCGCGAGTCGCTCAACCACCCTGGCAGCCGCGACCGTGTAATGGCTGCGCTGGCCGCCGCCGGCCACCCGGTGCGCCTGGCCATCGAGGTCGGCCGTGTGACCGACAGCCCGGCCAAACGCAACGCCGCAGCGGCCGCAGAGCGCCAGTTGGCGGCTGAAAAAATCGTTTTTGACGATCCGTTTGTGCAATCGATGATGCGCGAGTTTGCGGCGAAAATTGTCCCAGGCAGCATCAAACCGCTCTAGCTTTTTTGAAAACCAACCCAAGGAAAACCCCATGTTCAACAAAGGACAACTCGCCGGCTTGATGAAACAAGCGCAGGCGATGCAGGAAAACATGAAAAAAGCCCAGGACGATCTGGGCAACATCGAAGTCACCGGTGAATCTGGTGCGGGCCTGGTCAAGGTCACCATGACCTGTAAACATGAGGTGCGCCGCGTCACCATCGACCCCAGCCTGCTGGCCGACGACAAAGACATGCTGGAAGACCTGGTGGCCGCCGCCTTCAATGCGGCGGTGCGCAAGGTGGAAGAGACCACCACCGAAAAAATGGGCAAGATCACCGCGGGCATGCCCGGTTTGCCTGGCGGCCTGAAGTTCCCATTCTGAAACCTTGTGGGACGGACCGCGGTACGCGAAGCGACCCAGCTCTGTCCCCAACATGTTGAAAGGCTACCGAGCCAGCGTGATCCGTCGTTGGGCGGTGCTCGCAATCCTCACGTACAGGAAGTACGTTCCGGTTGCTGCGCTCCGTCCGCCTAGGCTGACGCTTGCTCGCTACGCCCGCAGCGTTTGTTGTTTTTTTAAACTCGGAACTTCTATCTTTCATGTCCGACACCAACGCGCTTGAGGCGCTGATCCAATCACTGCGTTGCCTGCCGGGCGTGGGGGTGAAGTCGGCGCAGCGTATGGCGTTTCACCTGTTGCAGCACAACCGGGCCGGAGCGCAGTCGCTGGCCAGGGCTTTGAGCGAGGCCACGCAGACCATTCAGCATTGCGAGCGCTGCCACACCTTCACCCAGGCGGAAATCTGTGCCACTTGCCTGGACGAGCGGCGCGACGCCAGCAAACTGTGTGTAGTGGAAACACCGGCAGACCAGTCGGCGCTGGAGCGTACCGGTGCCTACAAGGGGCTGTATTTTGTGCTGATGGGCAAACTCAGCCCGCTCGACGGCATTGGCCCGAAAGATATTGGCCTGAAGAAACTGTTTGACCGGGCGCTGGACGGCACCGTGTTTGAGGTGATTCTGGCCACCAATTTCACGGCCGAGGGCGAAGCCACGGCGCATGTGATCAGTGAAGGGCTCAAGGGCCGTGGCCTGCAGCTCACGCGGCTGGCGCGTGGGGTGCCGGTGGGCAGTGAGCTGGAGTACGTTGATTTGGGCACCATCGCCCATGCGCTGGTCGACCGGCGTTAACACACCGAGGGTTTTACATGGTCATCACCCACTTCACCCTGGCCTATTGGTGCGTGTTGGTGGCCGCACTGCTGCCGATTGTGTCTGCCGGTATGGCCAAGTGGGGCACTTTCACCACGCCACCGACACAAGGCGGCTTTGACAATGCCAATCCACGCGCCTGGTTGGCCCGCCAGGGTGACTGGCGCGCCCGCGCCAACGCAGCGCAGGCCAACAGTTTTGAGGCGCTGCCGTTCTTCATTGGCGCGGTGGTGATTGCTCACCAGTTGGGGGCGGATCAGGCCCGACTGGATGTGCTGGCGGCGCTGTTCGTGTTGTTGCGCGTGATTTATATCGTGCTGTATGTGGCCAATCGGGCCAGCATGCGCAGCGTGGTCTGGCTGCTGGCTCTGGGCGTCAACATCGTCATTTTGTTTGCCGGGTACCGCTGAGCGTTTAACGCTGGGTCACACGCACGGCCTTTTTGGCGGGCGCTGTCTGGCGCTTGGCTGTCACCGCTTTTTTGCGGGCCGGCGCTTTGGCGGTTTTCTTGCTGCTGGCTCGGCTGGCCACCTTGCTGCTGGCTTTGCTGCCAGCGCGCTGCGCGGTGCGGGTTGCTTTGGCCCGGGCGGGCAGATACACCACCACTTTTTGCCCGGCCTTGAAGGCGGCGGAGGCGCTGACCTTGTTCCACTGGGCGACATCGTCCACGTTGAGGCGGTAGCGGCGGGCCAAAGCCACCACGGTGTCCTTTTTACCGGCCTTGATGGTGGTTTTGCGCAGCACCACTTCGGGCGCCAGCGACAGGTGGCCGTTGTCCGCCACATGGTTGCTCACATCCAGCAACACGCTGCTGGAACGGCGCACCAGCAGGGTTGAGCCAGCGCGGATGAGCAGTCGGCCCTTGATGTTGTTGACTTCGCGCAGCTCGTCTTCCGGCATGCCCACGCGCTGGGCCGCGTCGGCGGGATTGATTGTGGCGGGGGCCACCCAGGCGGTCCAGCTTGCGGTGGCGCCTCCGCCATAGGCTTCCAGGTTGGCCTGGAAAATCTGGGCGTTGTCCCAGGGCAGCAGGATTTGGGGCGTGCCCGCGGCCAGCAACACCGGCTTGGAGGCGGAAGGGTTGAGCGCGCGGAAATCGGCCAGCGGCACCTCCGCCAGTTTGGCGGCAAGCGTCACATCAATGTCGCGGCGGATCTCCACCGTCTGAAAGTACGGGTGGTTGCCGACGCCGGGCAGGGTGATGTTGAAGCGCGCCGGGTCGGCCACAATGTTTTTGACCGCCTGCAGTTTGGGTACGTAAAACTGCGTTTCCATGGGCATCTTCAGGTCGGTGTAGGCGGTGCCCAGGCCTGCTCTTTTGCTTTTGGCAATGGCGCGGCCGACACTGCCTTCACCCCAGTTGTAGGCTGCCAGCGCCAGGTGCCAGTCGCCAAACATGCCGTACAGACGTTGCAGGTAATCCAGCGCGGCGCGGGTGGAGGCCAGCACGTCACGCCGATCATCACGAAACATGTTTTGCGTCAGGTCGAAATGTTTGCCGGTGGCGGGCATGAACTGCCACATGCCGGCAGCGCGGGCGCTGGACACCGCCTGCGGGTTGAAGGCGCTCTCAATAAACGGCAGCAGCGCCAGCTCGGTGGGCATGTTGCGCCGCTCCAGCTCTTCGACGATGTAGAAGAGGTACTTGCTGCCGCGTTCGGTCATGCGCTGCACGTAATCAGGCCGGGTGCTGTACCACTGCTCGCGGTCACGCACCAGATCGGTGTCCAGGTCGGGCATGGCAAAACCCTGGCGGATACGGTCCCACATGTCGGCCGGTGGCGTGAGTGCATGCACTGGTACGGCGTTGAGCGAGACACTGGGCAGGGCGCGCAGGCTACCGGCTGGGTACACCGGCATCCGCAGACCGGGTGGCATGGACTTGGCCTGCACACCCGGTGTGGCGGGTGTCGCCAGCGTGTAGGTGTCTGTGGTGTCTGGGGTCAGGCCGGTGCTGGCGCAACCCGCCAGCCAGACACTGAGTAAAACGACGGCTGATTTAAAAAAAGATTTCAAAACTGATTTTTCCAGGTTCGCAGTGCGGCAAAGATGCTGACGGGGTCTTGCGCAGACGCCTCAAATTGCTGCACGGCACGGATCACACCGGGCAGGTGTGTTCGCAAAAAGGGGTTGACGGCTTTTTCCAGCCCAATGCTGGAGGGCAGGGTGGGCACATTGTGCTCGCGCAGTGCCTGCACCCTGACTTGGTAAGAGATCAAGGCCTGATTATCGGGCTCCACCACACGCGCAAACACCAGCCCGCTGGCGGTGTATTCATGCGCGCAGCACACCCGGGTGGCGTCGGGCAGTGCGGCCAGCTTGCCCAGCGAGGCCAGCATTTGCGCCGGGGTGCCCTCAAACAGGCGTCCGCTGCCCGCGCTGAACAGGGTGTCGCCACAAAACAGCAGCGGCGCCTGGCCCACCGGTTCGGCATAGAACGCAATGTGGCCTGAGGTGTGGCCCGGCACGTCCAGCACCTGCAGGGCCAGGCCCAGCGGGTGGATGGTGTCGCCTTGCTGGAGCCGGGTCAAAGGTTCGGGCACGTCTTCCAGCAGCGGGCCAAACACCTGGGCACCGGTGGCCTGGCGCAGCGCGGCCACACCGCCGGTGTGATCGTTGTGGTGATGCGTGACTAGAATCGCTTCCAGTTGAACGCCCAGGCGCTCGATGGCCTCAAATACCTCTTGGCTGTCGCCGGGGTCCACCACCAGGGCACGCTGTCCATCGTGCAGCATCCATATGTAGTTGTCGTTGAAAGCAGGCAGTGGAATTAAGTTCATGAGCGGTCAAATTATAGGGATGCATGACTGGTTGGCCACTCCGCCAGGGCAGTACCTGCTGGCTTGGGAGCGGGCGCAAATGGCGCAGGCGGTGAGCAATGTGTTTGGCTACCATGCGCTGCAACTCGGCTTGCCCGAGCTGGATGCCCTGGAGGCCAACCGCATGCCGCATCGCTGGCTGGCCACCCAGACTCAGGCCGAGGTGGGTTTCAGCCCGCGCGTGGCTTTTGCCACCAACTTCTTCGCGCTGCCTTTTCCAGCCAACAGCCTCGACCTGGTGGTGCTGCCCCACACACTGGAACTCACCGCCGACCCGCATGGTGCGCTGCGCGAAGTGGAGCGCGTGCTGATGCCCGAGGGCCGCGTGGTGATCTGCGGCCTGAACCCGCTGAGTTTGTGGGGCTTTCGCCAGCAACGTGCGCACTGGTTTCACCGACTGGGCGATTCCAGCCTGTTTTTGCCACGTGAGGGCGAGTTCATCGGGTATTTGCGCTTGCGCGACTGGCTGCGGCTGCTCAATCTGCAGATCGAGGAGGGCCATTTTGGTTGCTATTGCCCGGCGTTTTCCAGCCAGCAGTGGCTGCACCGCTTCAACTGGATGGACAAGGCCGGTGCGCGCTGGTGGCCGATACTGGGGTCGGCCTATTTTCTTGTGGCGGTCAAGCGGGTGCACAGCATGACCTTGCTGAACCCGTTGAAAAAGCCTGTCTTACGGCTCTCTGGTGCGCCTGTCTCCGTCGCTAACCGCACGGGTTGCGCAGAAACTTCAGACCCCCACGATCGACACATCAAACCAACGGAACACGCATTGTGAACAGCATTGATATTTACACCGACGGCGCCTGCAAGGGCAATCCGGGCCCCGGCGGCTGGGGCGCCTGGCTCAAATCTGGCGACGCACAGAAAGAACTCTGCGGCGGCGAGCTGGGCACCACCAACAACCGCATGGAGATGACGGCGGTGATCGAGGCGCTGGCCGCGCTCAAGCGCCCATGCAAGGTCACGCTGCACGTGGACAGCCAATATGTGCTCAAGGGCATGACCGAATGGCTGCCCGGCTGGAAGGCGCGCGGCTGGAAAACCGCCAGCAAGGAACCTGTGAAAAACGTGGACTTGTGGCAGCGCTTGGATGCCTTGGTGAACAATGGGGAGCATCAGATCGACTGGCGCTGGGTGCGCGGCCACAACGGTGATCCCGGCAACGAGCGCGCCGATGCCTTGGCCAACCGTGGTGTGGAGATGGCGCTACAAAAGCGCTAACAGTGGTTTCGTTCTTGCTGGCCGCTTCAAGCGGGTAGCCATCCTGCGGATAGACTCACGTCCACTGTTTTGAAGGAAATTGGGATGTTGAAACTGACATCATTGAGCGTGGCACGCCGCCTCATGATTCTGATCGCCAGCGCCATGCTGGGGGTGACCGCGTTGGCCAGTGTGTTCTTGTGGTCCGAGCGGTCACTGATACTGGATGAACGCAAGATTGCCGTGCGCCAGACGGTTGAACTGGCGCATGCCGTGTTGGCGCATTACCACGGACTCGAAACCAATGGCCAGTTGACCCAGGCCGACGCCAAGTACCAGGCCGCAGCGGCGGTGCGGCAACTGCGCTACAGCGGCAGCGATTATTTCTGGATCAATGACCTGCAACCCACCATGGTGATGCATCCGGTCAGTCCGGAGCTGGAAGGCAAGGACCTGTCGGAGTACAAGAGTCCCACTGGCCAATTGATCTTTGTGGACTTTGCCAATCAGGTCAAAAACAGCGGTGAAGGCTTTGTGCCGTACCTCTGGCACAAGCCGGGTCAGGACGAACCGGTTCAGAAAATCTCTTTTGTCAAAGGGTTTACGCCCTGGGCTTGGGTGATTGGCTCCGGTGTGTATGTGGACACGATCGATGCGGCCGTGTGGAGCCGGGCGCTCGGTTTTGCGGGCGGTACGCTGGCGCTGCTGGGTGTACTGTTTGCGTTTGGCACACTGATCTCGCGCAGCATCCTGCGTCAGTTGGGTGGTGAGCCCAGTGATGTGAGCGCCTTGACCCAGCACATTGCGCGGGGTGAATTGGCGATGCAAATCGACCTGCGTCCAGATGACCGCAGCAGCATGCTGTATGACATTGTGGTCATGCGCGACACCTTGGCCACCATCGTGCGCGAGGTGCGTGAGGGCTCTGAGGGCGTGGCCACGGCCAGTGCCGAGATTGCCCAGGGTAACCACGACCTGTCCGCCCGAACTGAATCACAGGCCAGTGCACTGGAGCAAACCGCTGCCAGCATGGAGCAGCTCAGCGCCACCGTGCAGCACAACGCCGACAGCGCTGCCCAGGCCAGCCAGATGGCGGTGCATGCCAGCAGCGTGGCGGTGCAGGGCGGCCAGGTGGTGGCCGAAGTGGTGGACACCATGCGTGGCATCAATGAGGCCAGCCGCCGCATCGGCGACATCATCAGCGTGATTGACGGCATTGCCTTCCAGACCAACATTCTGGCGCTGAACGCGGCGGTGGAAGCGGCCCGCGCTGGTGAACAGGGCCGCGGTTTTGCCGTGGTGGCGTCTGAGGTGCGGTCCTTGGCCGGGCGCAGCGCGGCCGCTGCCAAAGAAATCAAGACACTGATCGACACCAGTGTGGCACGGGTGGCACAAGGTACCACCCTGGTGGACCAGGCCGGCAGCACCATGACCGAGGTGGTCAGCGGTATCGCCCGTTTGGCCGAGGTGGTGAGTGAAATCAGTGACGCCAGCCGCCAGCAAAGCCTGGGCGTGGCACAAGTGGGCGAAGCCGTCACGCAAATGGACCAGGTCACCCAGCAAAACGCCGCGCTGGTGGAAGAAATGGCCGCTGCAGCCAGTAGCCTCAAAGCCCAGGCCAATGACCTGGTGCAGACCGTGGCGCTGTTCAAGCTCTGAGCGATGCCACCGGGCGCGCCTGACGGCAGCGCTTGCTGCAGCGACATCATGGAGGAGGGCGCAGCCTGGGGACAGTCGCGGAACCAGGCGCACCGTCAGGTGTGCCTGATACGGTTGTCGGCGTGCGCGCGTCGAATGGAACAGTGTTGGAATTAACCGACACCATGTGGTTAAACCCGGTGCTACCTTCTCGCCTCCTTTTCCTGAGACGAGAACGCCATGCCCAAAACCCTGATCGAACCCTTCCGCATCAAAAGCATTGAACCCATCCGCATGACGACCCGTGAGGAGCGGGTGCAGTTGCTGGAAGCCGCCAAACTCAACGTTTTTAAACTCCACGCCGAAGACGTGCTGATCGACTGGTTGACCGACTCCGGCACCGGCGCCATGTCCAGCCGCCAGTGGGGTGCCATCATGGAGGGTGACGAAAGTTACGCCGGGGCGCGCAGCTTCTACAGATTAGAAAAAGTCATCCAGGACATCACCGGCATGCAGTTTTTTGTGCCCACGCACCAAGGCCGTGCGGCAGAAAAGGTGCTGTTCACGGCTGTCTGCAAAAAGGGCGATGTGGTGCCCAACAACTGCCACTTTGACACCACCCGCGCCAACCTGGAGTTTCTGGGCATTGAGGCGCTGGACCTGGTGATCGCGGAAGGCCTGCAACCCGCCACGATCCACCCGTTCAAGGGCAACATCGACCTGGAACGGGTTGAAGCGCTACTCAAAGAGCGTGGCGACCAGATTCCGTTCGGCATGATCACCGTCACCAACAACACCGGTGGCGGGCAACCGGTGTCGATGGCCAACATCCGCGCTTATGCCGCTTTGCTCAAGAAATACGGCAAACCCTTCATCATGGACGTGTGCCGCTTCTCGGAAAACGCCATGTTCATCAAGATGCGTGAATCGGGTTATGAGAACACGCCGATCAAACAAATCGTGCAGGAAATGTTCTCCTATGCCGACGGCGCCACCATGAGCGCCAAGAAAGACGGCATGGTCAACATCGGCGGCTTCATCGTGCTGCGTAGCGAAGAATGGATGGACGCGGTGCGCAACGTGCTGATCATGACCGAAGGTTTTCCCACCTACGGCGGCTTGGCCGGGCGCGACCTGGAAGCGCTGGCCGTGGGGCTGGAGGAGGGTATGCAGGAAGACTACCTGCGTTATCGCCTGCGCACCGCCGAATACCTGGGCGAGCGCCTCGACGCTGCGGGCGTGAGCTTCGTCAAACCCACCGGCGGCCACGCCGTCTACATCGACGCGCGCACCGTGCTGCCGGATATGCCGGTGGCGCATTACCCAGCCTGGGCGCTGTGCAACGCGCTGTATCTGGAGGGCGGCATTCGCGGCGTAGAAATTGGCTCGGTGATGTTTGGCAAACGCTTGGCGAACGGAGTCGAGACCTACCACAGCATGGAACTGGTGCGCCTGGCCTTCCCAAGGCGCATGTACACGCAAAGCCACTTTGACTACGCGGCGGAAGTGATTGCCGAGGTGAAGGAGAAGGCGGCGTCGATTCGGGGTGTGAAGATCACCAAACAGCCGCAGTTTCTACGGCACTTCACCTGCGAGTGTGCTTGGGTCTGATCATGGACGGACCAAATCCAGTATCAGCTTGCCTAGCAGGCTGATGACCAGGACCAAAAACAACCGCCGTAGCCAACGGTTGCCGCCCTTCATGGCCAGATGGCTGCCGACGAACGAGCCGGCAATCATGGCCACTGCCATCGGAATGGCGAGCTTGAAGCTGACAAAACCGGCCGGAATAAAAAACGCCAGCGCGCCCAGATTGGTCGCCATGTTGACCACTTTGGCACAGGCGGTGGCGCGCATGAAGTCAAAGTGGAAGATGCGCACGAACAGAAAGATCAGGAAACTGCCGGTGCCGGGGCCAAAAAAGCCGTCATAAAACCCGATCGCTGTACCGATCAACACGCCGCGAACCTTGTCGTTGCGGGTCACCGGCATGTTGGCATCCTGCTTGCCAAACTCGGGCCGGAACCAGGTGTAGATCAGCATCACAAACAGCAAAAACACCACAAATGGCTTGATCCATGCGCTGGGCAAGACGGCAATGGCGCGCGCGCCGAAAAAGCCGCCACAGAAAGCCGTCCCGGCAGTCAACAGCAGCAGGCCCCAGGGCAACTGCATGCGTCGGGCGTACTGGAGCGTGGCGGTGGCCATGCCGGTCACCGACGCGAACTTTTCGGTGGCCAGCAGGCTGGCGGGGGCCGCTGCTGGAAACAGGGCGAACATGCCGGGTATCAGTACCAGGCCGCCGCCACCAACCGAGGCGTTGAGCATGGCCGCCACAAACGTCAGCGGTAGCAGGAAATAGAGTTCAGTGATCCACATGGGGGTGACGTCGGCACCTCAACAATGACCGGGCCAATCCATGAGGACAAACGCACGAACACCATCACTAGCCGATTAAAAAATAATTACAGAGACGTATTGTCCCTGATGAGCCAGAACCTTCGGCTTGTGCCCATCCAGCCGCCCTCTCGTTTTGACCAATGGCGTGCCTGCGGTATAACGTGCATCGGAACGCGCCACTGCTTTGTTCCGAAACCCATTTCAGGAGGATGTGATGGCAAGCACTGACGAGACCGAATTGTTGCTTCGTGTACCCCTGGTGGATGCGGTGCAAGCCGTGCAGCTGCAGAGTTTGCTGGCAGGCATGACGGCGCTGTACACAGCCGTGTGGTTGCTGCAAACGCACGATGCGTCGTCCGAAGCATCGATTGATGCCGGTGCTGCCACGGCCACGGAAAGTGATGTTTTGTGGATTGAAGAGCTGGTGATCGGTACACCCAACGAGCTGAAGTTGCGGGGCAAAGGCAAGGCCATCCTTGGCGTGCTCTCCATCGCAGCGGCAGCGTTGGCCCTGCCAAATCTCCAGGCCGAAACCGAACACACGCATGCTGAAACCGTCAAGATCCACGTCGAGACCGTGGCTGCAGAACTGGACTTGCTGGAGAAAGCGCATCGCCTGCTGTCCGAGGGCAAGATCACCCAAGCTCAATATGACAGTGTGGTGCGTTCGCTTCAGGTCGGCAAGGAGACGTTGCGCAGCGTCTCCGGACTGGTGCGTGATGACCTGACCACGCTGGACCCCAAGGAACATGCGCGGCAAAAGCACATGCTGCAAGTCCTTCAGCGTGCACGGGCCCTGGGCGTGGCTGACCCGGCGGCTGACATGTGGATCGGCCTGCTCTCAAGTGACATGGCGGTGCTGCGCCGTGCCCTGGACTCGGGCGCGGATCCCAACCGGACGTTCGAGGACGTTGTCAACGCTATCTTGCCCAAGGTGCGCGATGACGAGGTGTTCCGTGACGTGCTGGCCAGTTACCTGATCGCGCGCGGGGCGGGTTAGTGTCTGACGTGAACGCTGTTTTTGGCCTTGTTGACCGGAAGGCCCATGACCCTGGGGCGCAGGGGCATTTGGTTTTTTCTGACGTCTTTGGATGTTATGGCGGGCCTGAGTTAGCCACGCTGCCACCGGGCGGTGGGATGGCGGATCACGTCTTCCAAGACAGCCGGTCTTAGTGCGGCGACAATCCAGCTCCTTTTTGAAACTTTGCCGGGCCTGACCCCGGCCTTTTTTTGCATGTCTGAATCCATTGAAGTTGAAGTCCGTCCCGCCAAAGAGCGCGACGCCCAGGCCATCGCCCAAATCCAGGCGGCCGCCTCACAAGCCGCGTTCAAGGCGCAGTTTCCCGGCGAGCCGATGCCGGAATTTGATTCGTTAAAAAAGAGCCAAAGCTACTGGCGCGAAGCCATCGAGTTTGCCGACCCGCAGGTGCTGGTGGCCGTGGTGGACGGCGAAGTGGTGGGGTTTGTCGGGTTCGATCGCTCACGCGACCCCAAGACACCCGCCACCATGGGCGAAATCTGGGCGCTCTTCGCTCGCCCCACCGTTTGGGGTCAGGGTGTTGGGCTGGCGCTGTGGGACGCCGCCCGTGAAGGCCTGATTGATGAAGGTTGCACCAAAGTCACCGCCTGGGTGCCGCTGGGCTACGAGCGTGCCCTGCGCTTTTTTGATATGGCCGGTTTCAAACGCGAGATGACCAGCATCAAAACGGTGCTGGTTGGCTTGACGCGGATCGAAGAGATCCGTTTCAAACGCGATTTAAATTAAAGGCCTTGCGGGACAGACCGCAGTTACGCCAGGCGAACCAGCTCTGTCCCCAACTGATCAAGCCAGCCGGCGCACCACCACGCTGCCGATCGAGTAACCCGCGCCAAACGAGCAGATCACCCCCACCTCACCCGCGGCGATGTCTGCATGGTGGCGGTGGAAGGCGATGATCGACCCCGCCGAGGCGGTGTTGGCAAATTCGTTCAGGATCACCGGCGCGTCATCGGCCATGGCCTCGCGCCCGAGCAGGCGCCGGCCAATCAGCTGGTTCATCGCCAGGTTGGCCTGGTGCAGCCAGAAGCGGCGCACACCGCTGGGGGCCATGTCCAGCGTGGCCAGGTGGCTGTTGATGTGCTCGGCGGCCATCGGGCAGACTTCCTTGAACACCTTGCGGCCTTCCTGGTAGAACAATTGGTCGCGGTCGTCCGGGTTGCGGTCTTCGCTGCGCGACATAAAGCCAGCGTTGTTGCGGATGTTGTTGGAAAACGAGGTCACCAGTTTGGTGCCCAGCACTTCAAACGCGCCGGCCGGCGCGGTGTCTTGCCGCTCCACCAGGATGGCGGTGCACACGTCACCAAAGATGAAGTGGCAGTCTCGGTCCTTCCAGGCCAGGTGCGGCGAGGTGATTTCAGGGTTGACCACCAGCACCGCGCGGGCCGAGCCGCATTTGACGGCGTTGACGGCCATCTCAATGCCAAAGGTGGCCGACGAACAGGCCACGTTCATATCGAACCCAAAACCGGTGATGCCCAGCGCCTGCTGGATCTCGATCGCCATCGCCGGGTAGGCACGCTGCATGTTGGCGGCAGCGCAGATCACACCGTCGACATCGGCAGCGGTTTTACCGGCGCGTTGCAAGGCGTCAAGCGATGCGGCCACGCTGATCTCGGCCATCAGGGAGATCTCGGCATCTGGCCGGGCGCTTAAGCGCGGGCGCATGCGGGTCGGGTCCAGCACGCCAGACTTTTCCACCACATAACGCTGCTGGATGCCCGATGCTTTTTCAATGAACTCGACGCTGGAATGCGCCACGGCGGCGCGGCTGCCTGCGGCGATTTCGGTAGCGTGTGCGGCGTTGTCCAGGTCGGCAAACTGGTTGAAGGCGGCCACCAGCTCGGCATTGCTGATGGTGAAGGGGGGCACATACAGCCCGGTGCTGCTGATACAAACGCGATGCATGACTGATCTTTCTGAAGGCGGGACAGGTCCCATGACACATTGGCGGGTGCCATTATCGAACTTGCCGCAAGCCAACTGGTGCCAGGCCATCAACGACAATGCAGCGCGCGACTTTCGCCACGTTTTTCAGACCTTGGAGTGTTTCAGATGGCCAGTAGCCTGCTTGTTTTGTTGGACGACATCGCCACCATCCTGGATGACGTGGCGCTTTTGACCAAGGTGGCGGCCAAAAAGACCGCTGGTGTGCTGGGCGACGACCTGGCGCTGAACGCCCAGCAAGTGTCCGGTGTCAAGGCCGACCGCGAGTTACCCGTGGTATGGGCGGTGGCCAAGGGCTCATTCATCAACAAGGCGATTCTGGTGCCCAGCGCGCTGGCGCTGAGTGCTGTGGCCCCGTGGTCGATCACACCGCTGCTGATGGCAGGCGGCCTTTTTTTGTGTTTTGAAGGCTTTGAGAAGGTGGCGCACAAGTTTTTGCACAGCAGCCACGAAGTCGAAGCCGAGCACGCGCAGCTGGTCCAAGCCCTGAGCGACGAGTCGGTGGATCTGGTCGCACTTGAGAAAGACAAGATCAAGGGTGCGGTGCGTACCGACTTCATTTTGTCGACCGAGATCATCGTCATCACCCTGGGCACGGTGGCGGCGAGCCCGTTTGTGACCCAGGTCAGTGTGCTGGCTGGCGTGGCCCTGTTGATGACGGTGGGTGTTTACGGGCTGGTGGCGGCGATCGTGAAGATCGACGACCTGGGCCTGTGGCTCACGTTGCGCCCTGGGCAGCCGGGCTGGCAACACAGGCTGGGCCGGGGCTTGTTGCGCGCCGCGCCACTGCTGATGAAAAGTCTGACCATCCTGGGCACGCTGGCGATGTTTCTGGTCGGCGGCGGCATTCTGGCGCACGGCTGGCACAGCGCTGGCGAGTGGCTCGAGAGCATCAGCCTGCTGGCGGGTGCTGCGGCACCGGTGGCGTCGGCGGTGCTAAGCGGTGTGTTCGGATTGTTGGCTGGAGGTGTGGCGCTGGCAGGGGTCCAGGCCGTCAGTTGGGTCAAGTCGGCGTTAACCAGGAAATAGAGGCCTCAGACCTCGCCGCCAAACTTTTTGGTGAGGTTGGCGATGTACTGCTCCACCAGCTTTTCAAACTCAGCTTGCACGGCGGGCACCACGATCATTTTCACCATGCCGGGCAGCGGCATCATCACCTCGCCTTGGATGTGCAGCGTCAGATGGGTGGATTTTTTCTTGTCAACCACCTTCCAGCTACCCGACACCAGGGCGTTGCCTTCACCTGCTACCGGCGTCCAGATGACCGTGCCTTTGGCCGGGTTCGCCACATACTTGGAGGCGTAGATGGTTTGCAGGACAAATTTGGCAACGCCAATTTTGGCCATTTCCCAGCGGTACACGCCGTCACCCAGGTCCACCAGCTTGTCCAGCTTGGGGAAGTGGCTGGCCGATTGGGGCACATCCGAGAGCAGCGCAAACACCGTGTCATACGGGGCTTTAACGGCAAATTCATAACCCAAATCGAGGTTGACGGTGATTGCCATCGTGTGCTCCAGTCCTGTGGTGTGGTCAGTCTGCGCGCTGCGGCGCGCGCTTTGACAAATCATAGCCCGACGCGTGTGGCCTTCCGCCTGCCTTGAATCACGCCACAATCCGCCGGTGCCAAAAGAACCTGATCTGTCCCCTGTCTTGCTGCTGGCCCCGATGGAGGGGCTGCTGGACTTTGTACTGCGTGACGTGTTGACCCGCGTGGGCGGGGTCGAGCGTTGCGTCTCCGAATTCATCCGCATCACCGACACCTTGTTGCCGGAGCGCGTGTTTGAGCGGCTGGTGCCCGAGCTGACGCAAGGTGGCAACACAGCCACTGGCGTGCCGGTGCGCCCGCAGTTGCTGGGGTCTGACCCGGCATGTTTGGCCGACAACGCAGCGCGCCTGGCCAGCTTGGGGCCACATGGTGTTGACTTGAATTTTGGCTGCCCGTCGCAGGTGGTGAACCGGCACCGGGGTGGCGCCGCGTTGCTGGACGAACCTGAACTGTTGTTCCGGATCGTCTCTGCGGTGCGTCGCGCCGTACCGGCACAGCAGGCGGTGTCGGCCAAGATGCGGCTGGGCTTGCACGATGACACCCGTGCCGAAGCATGTGCGTTGGCGATCGAGGCGGGTGGTGCCTCCGAGCTGGTGGTGCATGCGCGCACCAAATTGGACGGCTACCGTCCACCTGCGTATTGGGAGCGTGTGGACGATATCCGCCAGGTGGTCAAACTGTCGCTGGTGGCCAATGGCGAGATCTGGACCGTGGCCGACGCGCTGGCTTGCCGCGCCGCGAGCGGTTGCCATGCCTTGATGTTGGGGCGGGGCATGGTGGCCAACCCGGGGCTGGCGCTGGAGATTCGCGGGGGCCAGACCCAGCCGCTGTCCTGGGCGCAGGTGCTGCCGCTGATTGCCGATTTTTGGCATCTGGTGGGCCAACATCTGCGGGTGGACCAGCGTACCGGGCGGCTCAAACAGTGGCTCAATTTGCTGCGCCGGGCGTACCCGCAGGCGCAACAGGCGTTTGAAGCCGTCAAGACGTATCACCGCCCGGCAGATGTGGATGCCTGGCTGGCTTTCCAAATGGCAGGGCTTGAATCTTGCGTCAGTGGCACCATGTCACCTGGGTCCGCAGCGCAGGAAGCGGCTCGATAGAATGTTTTCATGAGCACAAAAATCCCAAAAATCATTCCGCAACCGCCTGCAAAACCTCAAGTGGATGACACGGACGGCACAGTAGTGCTGGAGCGGCGAACCCAGAAAACCAAGCCGCCCAAGCTCTACCAGGTGGTCATGCTCAATGATGACTACACGCCGATGGAGTTCGTGGTGATCGTGATTCAAGAGTTTTTTGGCAAGGATCTGGAAACAGCGACCCAGATCATGTTGAAGATCCATCTGGATGGGCGGGGCGTGTGTGGTGTGTATTCGCGTGACGTGGCCGCCACCAAGGTGAACCAGGTGATGGAAGCCGCCAACAAGGCTGGCCATCCCTTGCAGTGTGTCGCAGAACCGCTGGATTCGTGAGTGACTGAATCCCTGCAGAGCCGCCCTGATTTCAAATCAGATTACAGTTAACCATCGAATCGAAGCTAACAAAGGAACACCATGATTGCCCAAGAACTGGAAGTCAGTCTCCACATGGCGTTTGTGGAGGCGCGCCAACAGCGCCACGAGTTCATCACGGTCGAGCATTTGCTGCTGGCCTTGCTGGACAACCCCAGCGCTGCCGAGGTGCTGCGCGCCTGCTCAGCCAATGTGGATGACCTGCGCAAATCGCTGGTGACCTTCATCAAGGACAACACGCCGCAAGTGGCGGGCAGCGATGATGTGGACACCCAGCCCACGCTGGGTTTTCAGCGCGTGATCCAGCGCGCCATCATGCATGTGCAGTCCACCGGCAGCGGCAAAAAAGAAGTCACCGGCGCCAATGTGCTGGTCGCGATTTTTGGCGAAAAAGATTCCCATGCGGTGTATTACCTGCACCAGCAGGGTGTGACGCGCTTGGACGTGGTCAACTTCATTGCCCACGGCATCAAAAAGAGTGACCCGCCGGAACCCATCAAATCCGGTGAAAGCCCGGCCGAGGCCGATGACGCGGCAGGTGAGAAGAGCGACAAGGCGTCGCCCCTGGAGCTGTACACCCAAAACCTCAACCAGTTGGCCAAAGACGGCAAGATCGACCCGTTGATTGGTCGTGACTACGAGGTGGAACGGGTCATCCAGATCCTGTGCCGCCGCCGCAAAAACAACCCGCTGCTGGTGGGTGAGGCCGGTGTGGGTAAAACCGCCATCGCGGAAGGCCTGGCCTGGCGCATCACACAAAAAGACGTGCCCGATATTCTGGGCGAGTCGATTGTGTATTCGCTTGACATGGGCGCGCTGCTGGCGGGCACCAAGTACCGCGGAGATTTTGAGCAGCGTCTCAAAGGCGTGCTGAAATCGCTCAAGGACAAACCCAACACCATCCTGTTCATCGATGAAATTCACACCCTGATTGGCGCTGGTGCGGCATCGGGCGGCACGCTGGATGCCTCCAACTTGTTGAAGCCTGCGCTCAGTTCGGGTGCGCTCAAGTGCATTGGCGCGACCACGTTCTCAGAATACCGGGGCATCTTCGAAAAAGACGCGGCGCTGAGCCGCCGCTTCCAGAAGGTGGATGTGGTGGAGCCCACGGTTGAGCAGACGGTGGACATCCTCAAGGGGCTCAAATCGCGCTTTGAAGAGCACCACAACGTGAAGTACGCACTGGCCGCCTTGCAGGCCGCTGCGGAGCTGAGCGCCAAATACATCAACGACCGCCATTTGCCCGACAAGGCGATTGATGTGATTGACGAGGCGGGTGCGGCCCAACGCATCCTGCCGGTGTCCAAGCGCAAAAAGATCATCAGCAAGGCCGAGGTGGAAGAAATCGTGGCCAAGATCGCCCGCATTCCCCCGGCCAATGTGTCCAATGACGATCGCGGCAAACTCAAAACCCTGGAGCGCGATTTGCGCAACGTGGTGTTTGGCCAGGATGCGGCGCTGGACAAGCTCGCGTCCAGCGTCAAGATGGCACGTTCAGGCCTGGGCAAGGGCGACAAACCCATTGGTGCCTTCCTGTTCAGTGGCCCCACGGGCGTTGGCAAGACCGAAGCGGCCAAGCAGCTCGCCTACATCATGGGCATTGAGCTGATCCGTTTTGACATGAGTGAGTACATGGAGCAGCACGCGGTGAGCCGCCTGATTGGCGCGCCGCCCGGCTACGTCGGTTTTGACCAGGGCGGGTTGTTGACCGAAGCCATCACCAAGAAGCCGCATTGCGTGCTCTTGCTTGATGAAATTGAAAAAGCCCATCCGGCCATCTTCAATGTGTTGCTGCAGGTGATGGACCACGGCACCTTGACCGACAACAACGGCCGCAAAGCGGATTTCCGCAACGTGATCATCATCATGACCACCAATGCGGGTGCCGAGACCATGAACAAGGCCACCATCGGCTTCACCAACCCGCGCGAGGCGGGTGACGAAATGGCCGACATCAAGCGCCTGTTCACGCCCGAGTTCCGCAACCGGCTCGATGCCATCGTTAGCTTCAAGGCGTTGGACGAAAACGTGATTCTGCGGGTGGTGGACAAGTTCCTGCTGCAGCTGGAGGCGCAACTGGCCGACAAGAAGGTGGAAGTGACGTTCACCGACAAGCTGCGCAAGCATTTGGCCAAGAAGGGGTTTGATCCGCTGATGGGCGCGCGTCCGATGCAGCGCCTGATTCAGGACACCATTCGGCGTGCACTGGCTGATGAGCTGTTGTTTGGGCGTCTGATGGACGGCGGGCGGCTGACCGTGGACCTGGACGACAAGGATGAAAGCAAGACCGAGGTGTTGCTGGAGATCACGCCCCTGCCCAAGAAGGAAGGCAAGTCCAAGCCTGAACCCCAGGAGGCAGCGGTCGGCTAAACAGACTGAGGCTTCATCTTTTCAAACCGGTACCGGCCTGCAAGGTCTGTACCGGTTTTTGTTTGGTCTCTTGGATTGGGCCAAGGCGTGAAAAAAAAGGGCCGGTCTTGCGACCAGCCCTTAAGGGATCCCTGAACCTGATGGTTTCGAAAGGACCCGAGGAGACAACCTGCTGAAACCGTGAGGTTTCTGAATTCCGTACTTTTAGGAGTATCTCAGGGTTTTCCCTTGATCGTTAGAGGTGGGTACTTATTTTGATGCTTATTGACTTCAAGCAAAAAAGATGCCGATCAACGCTTTTTGGTCGCCGACTTGGTCACGTTGGCTGCCGTGTTGGTCATGGCGGTGAAATTGGATTCAGCAACATCCGTGGCTTGTTTGACGGCTTTCTGGACCGACTCCAGCGCGTTGGTGGCAGCGGCGACAGCACTCTTCATGACGGCCACAGCAGCTTCAGAGCCAGCGGGCGCGTTTTTGGAAGCGGAGTCGAGCATGCCGGTGAACTGTTGTTGCGCCTGAGCGGCCTGGCTTTCCATGGCCTTGGTGAATTCGCTGGTGGTGCCAGACGCGATTTCATACAGGTGACGGCTGTAAGCAGCGGTCTTTTCAGCCAGGGGCTGCATCAGGCCAGATTGCAGGGCCAGCAGTTCTTGGGCGTCTTTCACGCTGAGCATGGCCTTGGCGTTTTCGCCAGACTCGGCCAAAGCGGCCTTGGAGGCGGCCATGTTGAGTTCAACAATCTTCTCAACGCTTTCGAAAGCTTTGGAAGTCAAACCCAGCAGGGTTTCCATGTTGGCTTTTTGCGCGGCCAGAACTTGTTCTACGGTCATCATCATTTTCATATCTCCAGAGGGTTACTAAAAAAAGGTGTCTGCCCCGTCACTGAGTCTGACCCAGGTTTATGTTGCAGTGCAGCATGAGTGAATTATAGAGATAAGTTTCACGGGCGCAAGACTTTTTTGCTGCATTGCAACAAATTAGTTGTGACTGACTAAATGGCGATCGTTTCAACCAGACGACACAATCCTGTGATGGATGCGTTTTATTCAGATCACTTCGTCTTGCCCCTGCCGGATGGCCACCGCTTTCCAATGCAGAAGTACGCCATGCTGCACACCGCACTGCGAGCCCAATTGCCCCAGATCGTTTTACATGAAGCACCCACGGTGACCGATGCGCAATTGGCGCTGGTGCACGGCCAGGGTTACATCCAAACCATTGCCACCGGGGAAAACGCCACGGCTTACATGCGCGAGATTGGTTTTCCGTGGAGCGAGAAGATGGCCGAGCGCGCCCGCAGGTCGGTAGGCGCCACCGTGGCCGCCGTGCAATCGTCGCTGAAGCGGGGACTGGCAGCCAACCTGGCGGGTGGTACCCACCACGCTTATGCCGACAAAGGTGGTGGTTTTTGCGTTTTTAATGACGTGGCGGTGGCTGTGCGATGCGCCCAACAGGACGCGCTCCAGCGCGCCATGAGACCGTTACAGGTCGTGGTGATTGATCTCGATGTCCACCAGGGCAACGGGACCGCGCATATTTTTCGTGATGACCCGAGTGTTTTCACGCTATCCCTGCACGGGGAGAAAAATTTTCCGTTTCGCAAGGAAGCCAGTGATCTGGACATGGGCTTGCCCGATGGCTGCACCGATGATGACTACTTGACGGCCTTGGATCAGGCGCTGCACATCCTTGCCGAGCGACCGGTGCCAGGGTTGGTGATTTATCTGGCGGGTGCCGATCCGTTCGAACGTGATCGCCTGGGCCGATTGAAACTGACGGCGGCTGGCCTTCAGGCGCGTGATGAGCGCGTGTTTGCCTGGTGTTGGCAGCGGCAAGTGCCGGTGGCGTTTGTGATGGCCGGTGGTTATGGCGTGGATATTGGTGAGACGGTGCATTTGCAGGTGAACACCTTCAGGGTGGCCTTGAGTTATTGGCAGCGGGCGCAAGCCTCGAAAATCGCCAACAATCCGCGCTGACACGCAACCTGATCAGGAGACAAACCATGGGCCCATTCGGCGCGGCTGCGCGGACCTATCCCGACAAACCCAGCGACGTGTATCTCTTTGCCACCTGCCTGATTGACCAGTTCACCCCGCAGGCGGGCCTGGACACGGTACGCCTTCTGGAACGCGAAGGCATTCGGATGCATTACCCGCAGGCGCAAACCTGTTGCGGACAACCGGCGCACAGCAGCGGTTATCCTGACGAGGCACGTGCTGTGGCACGGCATCAGTTGAACCTGTTTGACCAACTCTGGCCGGTGGTGGTGCCTTCGGGGTCTTGCGGCGGCATGATGCGTCTGCATTACCCGCACCTGTTTGCCGACGACCCGGTGCTTCACGCTAAAGCGCAGGCTTTGGCAGAGCGGGTGTTTGAATTGAGCGAGTTTTTGGTGCATGTGGTCAATTTCAAGCACGAGGACCTTGGCGGGGACTGCACGGTGGCGCTGCACACCTCTTGCCACGCACGCCGGCAGATGGGTTCCCACGAGACCAGTGCTGCCCTGTTGCAGACACTTGCGCAGGTGAATGTGGTGGAACAGTCGCGTATTGAGGAGTGTTGCGGTTTTGGCGGCACTTTTTCGCTGCTGCATCCGGAAATATCGGAAGCCATCGTCACCGACAAGGTGGCCAGCATCCGGGACACGGGCGCTCAATGCGTCGTGAGTGCGGATTGCGGCTGTCTCCTCAACATCACCGGCCGGGCCGCCAGGCAGGACGAACTGATGGGTGTCAGCGAGCCAACCCTACCTGGTGAACACCTGGCCAGTTTTTTATGGAACCGCACCAACCCGCCCGCCGGAGCCAAGCCGTGAGCGCGCGTGAGGACATTCTGGGGCGGCTGCGGGCTGCACCCATCGCGCAGGCAATGGCATTGCCCGATGTTGCTGGCTGGTATCACGCGCAAGCGCGCAACGAGGACAACACCCAGCGCCTGGCCCGTTTGCGCGCGGCCCTTGAAGCGGTCAGGACCGAAGTCCATGAAGTGACCTCGGCCAACTGGGTCAGCGTACTTTTGAGCATTGCTGCCAGCAAAGGACTGAGGCATGTGCTGATTGGCAGTGACACGCCCCATGGCGACGAACTGGCATCCTGTGCACCAGATGGGCTGGCCATCGTTCGTTATGACCGCCCCATCGAGGCCTGGCGAGACCAACTTTTTGAGGGCATTGACGCTTCGTTGACACTGGCGCGCGCCGCCGTGGCTGAGACGGGCAGCCTGATCCTGTGGCCGACACCCGCCGAGCCCCGGTTGATGTCGCTGGTGCCCTCGTTGCACTTTGTGTTGCTGGAAGCCGACACCGTTCACGCTGACCTCTATGCGACCATGCTGGCCGAGGGCTGGGCAACCGGCATGCCGGCCAATGTGTTGCTGATCTCAGGCCCGTCCAAGACGGCCGATATCCAGCAAACGCTGGCGTATGGCGCCCACGGCCCGCGCGAACTGGTGGTGTTGCTGCGCCATCCGGCAGGGGGTGCCACATGAACAAGGTGATAAGCATCAACCCGACACAGGACTTCAAAGCGCGCAGCCGCCAAGTGCTGGACGACCCGGCGCAGCGCCAAAATTTTCGGGGTGCCATGGATTTTTTGCAGGCCAAACGGCACGCCCAGTTTCCAGATCAGAACGAGTTGCAAGGCCTACGCGAACTGGGGTCACAGATTCGGCGTTATAGCCTGGCCAACCTGCCGCGTTTGCTGGAACAGTTGGAAACCAATCTGATTGCCCAGGGCGTACAGGTGCACTGGGCACAAACACCCGCGCAGGCGAATGCGATCGCCCTTGATATCGCCCGCCGCGTGGATGCCAAACGCATCATCAAGGGCAAATCGATGGTCAGCGAGGAAATCGGCTTCAACCTCGCCATGGCCGCGGCGGGCATCGAAGCGTTTGAGTCGGACATGGGTGAGTACATCGTGCAACTGGCGGGCGAAGCGCCATCACACATCATCATGCCCGCCATCCACAAAACCAAGCAGGACATCGCCCAGCTGTTTGCAGATGAAGTGCCTGGCGTGACGTACACCGAAGATGTGGACGCGCTGATCCAGATTGGCCGCCAAGTGCTGCGCCGCAAGTTTGCCGAAGCGGACATCGGCTTGTCGGGCGTGAACTTTGCGGTGGCGGAAACCGGCACCCTGTGCCTGGTCGAAAACGAGGGCAATGGTCGCATGTGCACCACCGTACCCCGCGTGCACATTGCCATCACCGGCATTGAGAAGGTGGTGGAAAAGCTGGAGCACCTGCCGCCCTTGCTCAGCTTGTTGATCCGTTCCGCCACCGGGCAGCCGGTGACCACCTACGTCAACCTGATCAGCAGCCCCCGCAAGCCAGGTGAAAAGGATGGCCCGCAAGAGGTGCACCTGATCTTGCTGGACAACGGACGCACCCAGGCCTATGCCGACGCGGACCTGCGTGCCACCCTGCAATGCATACGCTGTGGTGCCTGCATGAACCATTGCCCGGTGTATGCCCGCATCGGCGGTCACGCCTATGGCACCACTTACCCGGGACCGATTGGGGCGATTGTGTCGCCGCACATGCTGGGTTTGGAGTCGACCTATCCGCTGGCTTTTGCGTCCACCCTTTGTGGCGCGTGCAATGAGGTGTGCCCGGTCAAGATTCCCATCACCGACATCTTGGTGCGTTTGCGCAACGAGGCTCAGGCCCGGCCGCAAAGTGATAACGCTTCATTGCGCGGCAGTGGGGCGGGGCGGCGCACGTCGATCTCGGCGGTGTGGCGGGTCTGGGCACAGGTGTACAGCAAACAGGGCCTGTATAAGGTGGCTTCCTGGTTCATGAGTCGGGGCAGGGCGCTGTCACCTTCCGAGCAAGGTGCCTGGACGCGCAGTCGCACACCACTGGTGCCCGCACCTCGGCGCCTGCGTGACCTGCTCAAGGAGCATCCAGAGTAAAACCTGCCGTTTGATATTTCCAACTTGCTTAAAAAACCATGACTCCAACCCTTGAATCTCAGGCTGACCTGGCCAGTGTCGTTGAAGATGCCATCACGTCCCGCATGTCGGTGCGCGCCTTTTTGCCGCGTGAGGTGCCGCGCAGTCTGCTTCAGCACCTGCTGGAAGTGGCCAGCCGGGCGCCGTCCGGCACCAACACCCAACCCTGGAAGGTTTATGTTCTGACAGGCGCCAGCCGGGATGCGTTGGTGGCGAAGGTCTGCGCCGCGCATGATGCGCTGCGTGCCGACCCGGCATTGGCCGCCAATTTTCGCGAGGAATACGACTATTACCCGGAGAAATGGGTCAGTCCCTACATCGACCGGCGGCGTGAAAACGGCTGGGGCCTGTATGGCTTGCTGGGGATCGGCAAGGGTGACAAGGACATGATGCACGCCCAGCACCAGCGCAATTACCGTTTTTTTGATGCGCCAGTCGGACTCATGTTCACCATCGATCGTGTCATGGGGCGGGGATCGCTGCTCGATTACGGCATGTATCTTCAAAGCCTGATGGTGGCGGCCCGTGCGCAGGGTCTTCACACCTGTCCCCAAGCGGCCTGGAATGGTTTTGCAAACATCATCCTGCCGCATATTGGTGCCGATGAGGGTGACATGCTGGTGTGTGGCATGGCGCTGGGCTATGCCGACCCAACAGACCTCGTCAATACGTTCCAGACGCCCAGAGTGGCCGTGAACGACTTCACAACATGGCTGGATTGACCCGTTCAGGCAGGCTGCAGGCAGCCAAGGGGCGTGTGATGCTGGCCTGTTGGTGAAGGCGTCAGCGCCAGAAATCTTTGCGGCACCGAATCGTTGCCTATTTAAATCCGCTTAGAATCCCGGGCGGCGTGGCGGTATCGGTTGACAAGAACTGATGTCTGAGAGACAAAAAGCCATTTTTGCAAAGCAATACAAATGCTTGAAGCAACAAATTCGTAAACGCCAATTTTCCTAAGAGGTAGGTTGTGAATAAAACAGAACTGATTGATTTCGTAGCGTCTGATGCAGACATTCCCAAAGCGGTTGCAGCACGGGCGCTCGAGTCGACAATTGCGGCAGTTAAATTGACTTTGAAGCAGGGCGATTCCGTGTCGCTGGTCGGTTTTGGCACCTTCGCTGTTGGCAAGCGCGCGGCGCGCGTTGGGCGCAATCCTCGCACGGGTGCTTCGATTAAAATCAAGGCTGCCAAGGTTCCCAAGTTTCGGCCCGGCAAAGCATTGAAAGATGCGATCAACTGAACGTTGTTTTCGGTGGGGTGATTAGCTCAGTTGGTAGAGCGGCGCCCTTACAAGGCGTAGGTCGGCGGTTCGAGCCCGTCATCACCCACCACCCATGCAAAGGCGAACTCACAGTTCGCCTTTTTTGTTTGCTTGCAGGAGAGTTTTCACATGTTCGACATTTTTCGCAAACACACCAAAATCATGATGGTTTTGCTGGTTTTGCTGATCATTCCCTCTTTTGTGCTGTTCGGTATCGACGGGTATCAAAAGATGAACCAGACAGACACCATTGTCGCGAAGGTCGGAGCGATTGAGATCACGCAGGCGCAATGGGATGCAGCGCACAAAAATGACGTTGACCGCCTGCGGGCCTCTCGGCCGGAACTGGATGTCAAGCTGTTTGACTCTCCGCAAGCCCGATACGCCACACTCGAACGCTTGGTGCGTGACACGGTCCTGCAAGTTGCAGCTGAAAAATCCAGCCTGATCACCAGTGACGCGAGACTGGCGCGCTTTCTGCAGGAAGATCCCACCATTGCGTCGCTACGCCGAGCAGATGGCAAACTCGACATGGAGCGCTATCGGCAACTCGCAGCCAGCCAGGGGTTGACACCAGAAGGTTTTGAAAACACGGTGCGCCAGGACATTTCAAAACAACAGGTTGAAGCTGGCGTGATACAGACCGGCTTGCTGACAACGGCACCGGCCGATGTGGCACTGAACGCTTTTTTTGAACGCCGCGAGATTCAGGTCGTGAACTTCCTGGCCAGGGACTATGCGGCAACTGTCAATCCGTCGGATGCTGATCTGGAGGCTTTTTACCAAGCCAATGTGTCCCAATTCAAAGCGCCCGAGCAGGCCCAGGTCGAATACGTTGTTCTGGACATCGATGCTGTCAAAAAAGACATCAAAGTCCCGGAAGCAGACCTGAGATCGTATTACGAGCAAAACGTGGCCAGACTCAGCGGCAATGAGGAGCGCCGGGCCAGTCACATCCTGATCAACGCCCCCAAGGATGCCCCCGCGCCACAGCGGGAAAAAGCCAAGGCGCAGGCAGAATCCTTGCTCCAAACAGTTCGCGCAGCGCCCGACAGCTTTGCCGACGTTGCCAAGAAGAACTCGCAGGATGCTGGTTCAGCGCCCAAAGGTGGCGATCTGGACTACTTTGGACGTGGCGCGATGGTCAAACCGTTTGAAGATGCAGTCTTTGCCATGAAAAAAGGCAGCATCAGCGAGTTGGTTGAGTCGGATTTTGGCTATCACATTATCAAGCTGACCGACGTCAAAGAACCGAAGCAGCGGTCGTTTGACGAGCTGCGCCCCGGGATCGAGAGCGATCTGAAAAATCAACAGGCCCAACGCAAATTTGCGGAGGTGGCAGAGTTGTTTACCAATACGGTGTACGAGCAGTCAGACAGCCTGAAGCCCGTGGCCGACAAGCTCGGACTCGAGGTTAAAACGGTTGCTGCAGTGACGCGTCAACCTGCGCCCGGTGCCTCTGGTGTCCTCGCCAGTGAAAAGTTTCTCGCTGCGTTGTTTGCGGCGGACAGCATCGAGAAAAAACGTAACACAGAAGCCGTCGAGACAGCCGTGAACCAGTTGGCCGCGGGGCGCGTCATCACTTATAACCCCGTCAAAACGCTGACCTTGGCAGAGGTGCGTCAACAAGTGCGAGACGGTGTTGTTGCTGCACGCGCCACAGAACTTGCCAAAAAAGAAGGGGCAGAAAAAATGGCCTTGTGGCAAAAGGCGCCAGAGAAAGCCGTGTTGCCCAGCGCTCTGACAGTGGCCCGGGATCAAATGCAAAATCTCCCCGCACAAATTGTGACGGCAGCACTCAGGGCTGATGCCAAGGCCTTGCCAGTCTGGCAAGGCGTCGATCTTGGTTCTGCCGGGTACGCTGTGGTGCGCACAAACAAGGTGGTGCCGCGTGATGAAGCCAGCCAGCCCACTGCGGCGCAAGATCGTGCGCAGTATTCTCAGTGGTGGACGGCTGCTGAAGCGGGCGCGTATTACGCTTCCCTTAAGGAAAAATTCAAGGTGGCGTTTTTGGTGAGTCAACCGTCGCAGAATGTGACCACTTTGCCGTAGTTTGGGTTGTTTGAAGTTGATGCTCTTGCGCTATAATTTACGCTTACGGTGGCTGTAGCTCAGTTGGTAGAGTCCAGGATTGTGATTCCTGTTGTCGTGGGTTCGAGCCCCATCAGCCACCCCACCTAACATAAAAAGCCTGCTGTCAAAAAGACAGCGGGCTTTTTCGTTTGGTGGCTCATGTGGCCACCCTGTCGTCAAGCTTGCTGCAGAGGAGTTGGATAACATGCTCGGTTGCCTTCAACCGATTGCACCCACCACATGTCTGCGCCTACACCGATCACGCTTGTTTCCACTGACGATGCCGAGCACATTCGCACCGGCCAGTTCGTCAGCTTTCCTGGCTCACCGTTTGAGCTGTACCAGCCGTATCCGCCTGCTGGCGACCAGCCCGAAGCCATCAGGCAGCTGGTCGAAGGTGTAGAAGACGGTGAGGTGTTCCAGACCCTGCTGGGTGTGACCGGTTCGGGCAAAACCTTCACCATGGCCAACGTGATCGCGCGCCTGGGCCGCCCGGCGATTGTGTTTGCACCGAACAAAACCCTGGCAGCACAGCTGTACAGCGAGTTCCGCGAGTTTTTTCCGAAGAACGCGGTGGAGTATTTCGTCAGTTATTACGACTACTACCAGCCCGAGGCCTATGTGCCGCAGCGCGACCTGTTCATTGAAAAAGACAGCGCCATCAACGAACACATCGAACAAATGCGCCTCTCGTGCACCAAGAGTGTGCTCGAGCGGCGTGATGTGGTGATTGTGGCCACCGTCTCGGCCATCTACGGTATTGGCCAGCCCGAGGCGTACCACAAGATGGTGATGACGCTGCGCGCAGGCGACAAAATGGGCCAGCGCGACATGATTGCGCAGCTGGTGCGCATGCAGTACCAGCGCAACGACATGGATTTTTCACGGGGCGCTTTCCGCGTGCGCGGCGACACCATCGACATTTTTCCGGCCGAACACTCCGAGATGGCGATCCGCGTCGAGCTGTTTGACGACGAGATCGAATCGTTGCAGCTGTTTGATCCGCTCACTGGGCGCATCCGGCAAAAAATCCCGCGCTTCACGGTGTACCCCAGCAGCCATTACGTCACACCCAGAGAGCAGGTGTTGTCGGCGGTGGAAGCGATCAAAATTGAGCTGGCGGACCGCATCAAGGAGTTTGTCAGCCAAGGCAAGCTGGTGGAAGCCCAGCGCCTTGAGCAACGCACCCGGTTCGACCTGGAAATGTTGTCTGAGGTCGGCCACTGCAAGGGCATCGAAAACTACTCGCGCCATCTGAGCGGCGCCGCCCCCGGTGAGCCACCCGCCACACTCACCGACTACCTGCCCAAGGACGCGGTGATGTTCCTCGACGAGTCGCATGTGTTGATCGGCCAGTTTGGCGGCATGTTCAATGGCGACCGCTCGCGCAAGACCACGCTGGTGGAGTATGGCTTTCGCCTACCCAGCGCGCTGGACAACCGGCCACTCAAGTTTGAAGAATTTGAGACGCGCATGCGCCAGGCGATTTTTGTCTCGGCCACCCCCGCGCAGTGGGAAAAGGACCACGCCGGGCAGGTGGTGGAGCAGCTGGTGCGCCCGACCGGTCTGGTTGACCCCGAGGTCGAAGTGCGCCCGGCGAGTAGCCAGGTGGACGACGTGTTGCAGGAAATCCGCATCCGTGTCGAGAAAAACGAGCGGGTGCTGATCACCACCCTGACCAAACGCATGGCCGAGCAGCTCACCGACTACCTGACCGACAACGGTGTCAAGGTGCGTTATCTACACAGCGACATCGACACCGTAGAGCGGGTCGAAATTCTGCGCGACCTGCGCCTAGGTGCGTTTGATGTGCTGGTGGGCATCAACCTGCTGCGTGAAGGGCTGGACATTCCCGAGGTGTCGCTGGTGGCGATTCTGGATGCGGACAAAGAGGGCTTTTTGCGCTCCGAGCGTTCGCTGATCCAGACCATTGGCCGTGCCGCGCGTAACCTGGAGGGCAGGGCGATCCTGTACGCCGACAAGATCACCGACTCGATGGAGCGCGCTATCGGTGAGACCCAGCGCCGCCGCGCCAAACAGGTGGCGCACAACCTCAAGAACGGCATCACACCACGCTCCATCGTCAAACAGATCCGCGACCTGATCGACGGCGTCTACAGTGAAAAGGCGGGCAAAGAGGCCGAGAAGCTTGAGCGCGACGCGATGCAGCGCGCCCAGGTCGAAGAGATGAGCGAAAAAGACATCTCGCGCGAGATCAAACGCCTGGAAAAACTCATGATGGAACACGCCCGCAACCTGGAGTTCGAAAAGGCCGCACGGGTGCGTGATCAGCTGGCGATTTTGAAAGAACAGGCCTTTGGCGCCCCGGGCAGCGATAACATTACGCTGCTGGTGCCTGCTGGAAAGTAAGCTAAAACTGGCCTCTAGCCCTTTTATATCAATGGCTAGGTGCTATCTAATTCATAAGAAGCCGCTGAATACCCTTACAAAATTACCATTCAGTCTATTTACCCGACTGCAGCGCTGGGTTTTTGGTATACTTGAGTGCGTTAGTCGACAAATCTGTCGGCTGGTTTTCAACAAAACGTCAGGAGCTTGCCATGCGTCTCACCACCAAAGGCCGTTTTGCGGTTACTGCGATGATTGATCTTGGGCTGCGCCAATCGTCGGGGCCCGTCACGCTTGCAGCCATCAGCCAGCGCCAGCAGATTTCGCTGTCTTACCTTGAGCAGCTGTTTGGCAAGCTGCGCCGCCACGCGTTGGTGGAGTCGACCCGCGGCCCGGGCGGCGGCTACACATTGGCCAAGTCGGCCAACAATATCACCGTTGCCGAAATCATCACCTCGGTCGACGAGCCGATGGATGCAACCCAATGCGCAGGCAAGGGTAATTGCCTGGGCGAAGGCCACCGCTGCATGACGCACGACTTGTGGGACTCGCTCAACGTCAAGATGGTGGAGTTTCTCGATTCGGTCAGCCTGCAAAAGCTGGTGGACGAGCAACTGGCCAAGGGTTTTGAGCTGGAAGAAAAGCCCAATCTCAAGCGCGCCATTGCCAGCATGCCGATCAAGCCGATGCGGGTGAATGCCCCCAACTCGGTATTTGCCCTGGGCAACGCCTTCTCCAAAATCTAAGTTTTCACGTCAACCTGCCAGAGAGTTACCTATGGACAGCACACCGCACTTTCCGATTTACATGGATTACAGCGCCACCAACCCCTGCGACCAGCGGGTGGTGGACGCGATGATCCCCTGGTTGCGCGAGCATTTTGGCAACCCGGCGTCCCGCAGTCACGCCTGGGGCTGGGAGGCTGAAGCCGCTGTCGAGAAAGCCCGTGAGCACGTGGCCGCCTTGATCGGCGCCGACCCGCGCGAGATTGTCTGGACCAGCGGCGCCACCGAGTCCAACAACCTTGCCTTGAAAGGTGCCGCGCACTTTTATCAGTCCAAAGGCAAACACATCATCACCGTCAAAACCGAGCACAAGGCGGTGCTGGACACCTGCCGCGAGCTGGAGCGCCAGGGGTTTGAGGTGACTTACCTGGATGTGCAGGCCGATGGCTTGGTTGATTTGGAGGTGTTCAAAGCCGCCATTCGCCCCGACACCATCCTGGCCAGCGTGATGTATGTCAACAACGAGATTGGCGTGATTCAGGACGTGGCGGCCATCGGCGCCATTTGCCGTGAAAAGGGCGTGATCTTTCATGTGGATGCGGCGCAAGCGACCGGTCGCGTGGCGTTTGACATCAGCAAGATGCCCATTGATTTGATGAGCCTGACATCGCACAAAACCTATGGCCCCAAAGGCATTGGTGCATTGTTTGTGCGCCGCAAGCCACGCATCCGCATTGAGGCGCAAATGCACGGTGGCGGTCATGAGCGCGGCATGCGTTCTGGCACTTTGCCAACGCACCAGTGTGTGGGCATGGGCGAGGCCTACCGCATTGCCAAGGAAGAAATGGGTGAGGAAAACGTCCGCATCCAGGCACTGCATGACCGCATGCTGGCCGGGCTGCAAGATGTAGAGCAGGTGTTCATCAACGGCCACCTCACCCAGCGTGTGCCGCACAACCTCAACATGAGCTTCAACTATGTGGAAGGTGAATCGTTGATCATGGGCATCAAGGGCTTGGCGGTCAGCAGCGGTTCGGCCTGCACTTCGGCCAGCCTGGAGCCCAGCTACGTGCTGCGCGCCTTGGGCCGCAGCGACGAACTGGCCCACAGCAGCCTGCGCATGACGATTGGCCGCTGGACCACCGAGGCTGACATCGACTACGCGGTCGAGACCATCAAGCTCAATGTGGCCAAGCTGCGCGAGTTGAGTCCGCTGTGGGACATGTACAAAGAAGGCATTGATATTTCCACGATCCAGTGGGCAGCACATTAGACAAACACCCCTGTGTCGGCTGGCGCCGCCTCCCCCTCAAGGGGGCGATGCCAGCGGCCCGGCAAAGCCGGTTCCACGGCATCTCTGGCTTAGGCCGCGTTTTTTGAGACAGATTTGAAGGAGAACAACCATGGCATATTCTGAAAAAGTAGTCGACCACTACGAAAACCCCCGCAACGTTGGCTCGTTTGACAAGGGCGACGACTCGGTCGGCACCGGCATGGTGGGCGCACCGGCCTGCGGCGACGTGATGAAGCTGCAGATCAAGGTCAACCCCGAGACCGGCGTGATTGAAGACGCACGCTTCAAGACCTACGGTTGCGGCTCGGCCATTGCGTCCAGCTCCTTGGTCACCGAGTGGGTCAAGGGCAAGACGCTGGAGCAGGCCGCCGCGCTGAAAAATAGCGAGATTGCCGAAGAATTGGCCTTGCCACCTGTCAAAATCCACTGTTCGATTTTGGCGGAAGACGCCATCAAGGCCGCAGTCAACGACTACCGCCAAAAACACACTGACGCATTAACCGCTTAATCTCCATCACCCCGCCCCGGCCTGACCTGGCTGGGGTGGTGCACTGAATCAAAGATCTCAAGACACCATGGCTATAACGCTGACAGACAAGGCGATTGCGCAGCTCGCCCGCTACCTGACCAAACGTGGGCAGGGTGTGGGCGTTCGATTGGGCGTCAAGACCACCGGCTGCTCGGGCATGGCCTACACGCTGGAATATGTGGACAGCGTCGGTGAGGAAGACATGGTGCTTGACTTGCCCGGTGTCAAGGTCATCGTGGACCCCAAGAGTTTTGTGTACCTGGATGGCACCGAACTCGACTATGCGCGCGAAGGGCTCAACGAGGGCTTCAAGTTCAACAATCCGAAGGAGCGAGACCGTTGCGGATGTGGCGAGTCTTTCCGTGTTTGAAGCGACGGTGCGACTCAATTGAAATCCCTCCAATCTGACGATTTTGAGCTGTTTGGGCTGGTGCGGCGCTTTGGCCAGGACCGTACTGCCATCGACGCCCGCTGGAAGGATCTTCAGCGACAGGCCCACCCGGACAAGTTTGCCGACCAGGGCGCTGCCGCCCAGCGGGTGGCCATGCAGTGGTCGGTGCGTATCAACGAGGCTTACCAGCGCCTGAAAGACCCGCTCAAACGCGCAGCCTATCTGTGTGAACTCAACGGCGCCCCGGTCAATGCCGAAAACAACACGGCCATGCCTCCTGCTTTTCTGATGCAACAGATGGCATGGCGTGAAGAACTCGACGAGGCGCAAGGTGCACAAGACCTTGAACGAATCAGCCAGCAGGTGCAACGCGCCAAGCGTGACATGCTAAAAGACATAGAGCGTCTGATTGACGACCAGCAAGCGTTTGACCAGGCTGTGGCCCAAGTGCGCGCACTGATGTTTGTTGAGCGTTTTGAAGACGATGTCAACACCCGACTCGACCAGATTGAAACCTGAGCCTCCGGCCCCACGGGCCCTGTCACCTTTTAAGAACCATGGCGTTACTCCAAATTTCTGAACCAGGCCAGACGCCTGACCCGCACCAGCGCCGCATTGCGGTCGGCATTGACCTGGGGACCACCCATTCACTGGTGGCCTCAGTACGCCACGGCGTGGCTGAATGTCTGCCAGACAGCGAAGGCCGGGTCATCTTGCCCTCGGTCGTGCGTTACCTGCCCGGTGGCGCGCGGCAAATTGGCTGGGACGCGGTGGCGGCGGGGACCGATGACCCGGTCAACACCATTGCCTCGGTCAAGCGGTTCATGGGCCGCGGCCTGAAAGACGTGGCGCTGGCGGGCAAGTTGCCTTACCA
Organism: Rhodoferax sp. U2-2l; assembly: GCF_020594515.1. Lineage (GTDB taxonomy): Bacteria > Pseudomonadota > Gammaproteobacteria > Burkholderiales > Burkholderiaceae_C > Rhodoferax. Next base: position 32,088 of record NZ_JAJCTH010000012.1, on the reverse strand, counting down.
GTTTGTGGACCACGCTGGCATGCTGGGCCTGCAAACCGTGCAGGGTGAAAAGTCGCCGGTCGAGGTGAGTGGTGACATCCTGGCCACCTTGCGCTACCGCGCCGAAGACACCTTCAACGACGATTTGTATGGTGCGGTCATCACCGTGCCGGCCTATTTTGATGACGCCCAGCGCCAGGCCACCAAAGATGCCGCGCAACTGGCAGGCATCAACGTGCTGCGCCTGATCAACGAGCCCACCGCGGCAGCCATCGCCTACGGGCTGGACAACGCCAGTGAGGGCGTTTATGCCATCTTCGATTTGGGCGGCGGCACGTTTGACATCTCGATCCTGCGGCTGACACAAGGCGTGTTTGAGGTGGTGGCCACCGGCGGCGACTCGGCCCTGGGTGGCGACGATTACGACCACGCTTTGGCCGACTGGGTGCTGGCACAGGTGGCCGAGCCATCTGCAAGCGCCGTCAACGTGTGCAGCAATTTGGGTGTGGAGCCCCAGTGCGCCGCCAGTTGCGCCAACTACGGCAACGCGACCAGCCGCAGTCCGGCCGACAAAGCCGCCCTCAAAGCCGCAGCCCGGGCCTGCAAAGAAGCGCTCACGGCGGCAGAGTCAGCCACATTTCACGCCGCATTGACGGAAGGTGAAGTCACTTTTAACGTCAAACGTGCGGACTTTGACGCCGCCACGCAGCCGCTTACCACCCGCGCCCTGAGCGCGGTGCGCAAGGCGCTGCGCGATGCCAAGCTGTCGGCTGATGACGTCAAAGGTGTGGTCATGGTCGGCGGCTCCACCCGCATGCCGCACATTCAAAAAGCGGTGGGTGCATTCTTTGGCCAGCCGCCGCTCAACAACCTGAACCCTGACGAGGTGGTGGCGCTCGGCGCTGCCATCCAGGCCAACCAGCTGGCTGGCAACAACCCCGGCGGCGATTTGCTGCTGCTGGACGTGATCCCCTTAAGCCTGGGGGTTGAAACCATGGGTGGCCTGGTCGAGCGCATTGTGCTGCGCAACGAAACCATCCCCACCGCCAAGGCGCAAGACTTCACCACCTATGTGGACGGCCAGACCGCGCTGGCGTTGCACGTGGTGCAGGGCGAGCGCGACCTGGTGAGTGATTGCCGCAGCCTGGCGCGCTTTACCCTGCGCGGTATCCCGCCAATGACCGCTGGTGCGGCGCGCATCCGCGTCACCTTCACCGTGGATGCCGACGGCCTGCTGAGTGTCTCGGCGCTGGAGCAGGTCAGCGGGGTCGAGGCGCACATCACCGTCAAACCCTCTTACGGCCTGGGCGACGAACTCATCACCCGCATGCTGCAAGACAGCTTTACCTCGGCCGAGCGCGACATGTTTGTGCGCGCCGTGGTCGAGGCCCGTGTGGACGCCGACCGTATGATTCTGGCCACCCAAAGCGCGCTGGCGGCTGACGGTGATTTGTTGGATGCAACCCAGCGCGCCGAGATCGAGCAACTCATGCGCCAGGTGCGTGCCGCGTGCGATCTGGAAGACCCGGCCGCCATCGAAGCCATCACCGCGGTGCTGGCCAAAAAAACCGAAGCCTTTGCCGCGTTGCGCATGAACCGCGGCATCCAGCGCGCGTTGTCCGGTAAAAATATCGAAACAATCTAAGGACATTGTGGGTCAGGCCACTTTGCGCGGCCAAAGTGCTCTGACCCCAACAATTTAACTATGCCCACCATCAAAATCCTGCCCCACGCCGAATACTGCCCACAAGGCGCCGAGGTGACTGCTCCGGCCGGCACCTCGATCTGCGAGGCGCTGCTGGAGCACCACATCAACATCGAACACGCCTGCGAGATGAGTTGTGCCTGCACCACCTGCCATGTGATCGTGAAGGAGGGTTTTGACTCTTTGGCGCCGTCTGAGGAAGAAGAAGACGACTTGCTGGACCGCGCCTGGGGCTTGCAACCGCAGTCGCGCCTGAGCTGCCAGGCGATCCTGGCGCAAAAAGACGTGGTGATTGAGATACCCAAGTACTCGATCAACCACGCCAAAGAGAATCACTGAGGGTCTTCGCCGTCGACCTTTCGCGCTTGTTTTAACCCGCAGCGCACGCTGGGCGTCCGACTCCGCGACTGTCCCCCGGCTTGCGGCTGCGCCTTAAGCCTCCTCCTTTGTGTCGCTGCGCCGGACACCCAACGCACGCTGCTAGCCGTTCGCTGTTTTTGGCACCAGCAGATTGGGTGGGCGGTACGCCCTGCGAGTTAGACTCCTTTTTTTGATCCGAACCCATGCGCCAAATTTTCCTCGACACCGAAACCACTGGCCTGTCTGCCGACAACGGCGACCGCATCATCGAAATCGGCTGTGTGGAGATGGTCAACCGCAAACTCACCGGCAACAACCGCCACATCTATGTGAACCCGGGGCGTGACAGCCATGAAGAAGCGCTCAAGGTACACGGCATCACCACCGAGTTCCTCAAGGACAAACCCAAGTTTGAGGAGATTGCCGACGACCTGCTGGCCTACCTGACCGGTGCCGAGGTGATCATCCACAACGCGCCGTTTGACCTGGGTTTTCTGGACATGGAGTTTGGCAAACTCGGCCACCCCAAGGTGCGCGAGATTGTTGCCAGCGTGACCGACACCCTGGTCATGGCCAAGGAGCTGTACCCAGGCAAACGCAATTCACTCGACGCCCTGTGTGACCGCCTGGAGGTCGACAACTCGGGCCGCACCTTGCACGGTGCGCTGCTGGACGCCGAGCTGCTGGCCGACGTGTTCATCAACCTCACGCGCGGGCAAAACGTGTTGCTGATGGACGACAGCTCGGCCAACGAGGCGGCTGGCAACGGCGCCCCGCTGATGGACCTGCGGGTGTTTAACCTACCGGTGTTAAGCGCCAACGAACAGGAACTGGCCGCCCACGAAACCGTGTTAAAACAGATCGACAAGGACAGCAAGGGGAAAACGGTTTGGCGGGTGTTGGAGCCGGTGACGGCGGGGTGATTCGGTTGACCTCGACGCTTTGGTATTGACATCGCCGAATCTGCTTGCTATTTGATGGCCTCGCAATCGCTGGTTGCCAAGTCATATGCGGAGGTTGCTGGTGCAGTGGCCCTATTGTGGTCGTGGTTGAAAAATGACCTGCTTTTCAAAAAAGGGCATTTTGCGAACATGGCAGCTGAAAGCCGCAAAGCCGAATTCCCGGTCAGGCCATCACCTCCGAAAGGAAAAATCATGTTCAGTCAATCCAGTGCCAGGAGCAAACGAATTGTTTGTGCTGCCTTGTTGGCATTCACCGGTTACGCAAATATCGCCTATGCCGCCGATACAGTTGCCCTGAATGGAACATTTTCTGTCGCCCCCAACGCCACCAGCGCAGGCATGGGAACGGTCGAAGCGACTTTGAATACGGGTTCCAATGAGTTGACATGGAAAGTGGTCTACTCAGGTCTCAGTGGTCTTGCTGGAGCGGCCCATTTTCATGGGCCAGCTGAGCCGGGTCAAAATGCAGGTGTTGTCGTAGGATTCAAAGGCAGTGTCGAAAGCCCCATCGTGGGGCAGGCCACTATTACGCCAGAGCAGGCCAACGATCTGTTGAGTGGCAAGTGGTACGTCAATATACATACCAAGGCTTACCCGGGTGGTGAGATTAGGGCCCAAGTCATGCAGGCAAAATGACTACGTTGGGGTTCTTAAGGTGGACGGCATCATGGAAAACCCATGCAATCCCACGAGTTTCAACTTTTAGGACTTGGCGTATGCCGTCATGCGCCCTGCATTTCACCTGACAAAAGCGTCACCACGCCTGGCTTGGCCGCCTTGACCGCCCGGACCAGGGCATGCGCCACATCTTTGGCCAGAATGGCCCGGTAGTTCGCAGGCAGCAAGACCCGCAAGCGGCGCGCCAGCAACAGCCCAAAATCCTCGCCACCACGTTCTGGTTGACCCAGTGCCGCCCTGTTGCCATCCAGCAAGGACGGTCGCGCAAGCACCAGGCATTGCAAGCCCAAGCTGGTCAGTGCAAGCTCCATCTCACCCTTGATGCGGTTATAAAAAACACGAGATTGCGCGTTGGCACCCATGGCGCTGACCACGCCCAATTTTGTTGCACCGGCTGACTTGGCCGCCCTGGCGACTGCCACAACAGCATCCAGGTCGACCGATTTGAACGCTGCCTGACTGCCAGCCACCTTGATGGTGGTACCCAACGCAATAAAGCATTCATCAACCTTGGGTAACGACGGCAACGCAGCAAAATCGACCACAAGAACATGGAGTTTGGGGTGCTTTAGCGCCAGAGGTCGGCGGCTCAGACAGTGAACCACGTCCACCGACTTGTCTGCCAACAGCGCTGCGATGATTTCCCTGCCCACGAGACCGGTAGCGCCGGCCACCAAAACGATCCGCCCATCACCTGTTGGCATATCCACCTCCGTATCCGTACCTAGTTTCAAGAGTACCGCATCACAGCAGCGGATTTCTGAGTGTTGCCACCAATTGCCAAACTGTGCCACCCTTGACCAGCCTCAAGTCTGCCGACCATTGCTCGTCTTGCCTGCCTTCAGGTTACACGGGGGGCTTGATAGAAAAACAAACGTTGGTGCCAAGCCGCGTTTGTTGTTTTAAATATCGCAACTGGGTGAGAAGCAGGCTTGGCAATTCGATGAATCGGCGGCTTCAGGAAACTTCATCAGACTGTGTTCAACGGATGGCGCTGCTCATCCGTCATAATCCCCCCCGCTAGAGGTGCCGCCCGGTTCGGGTGGCTGAGAAATACTCTTAGAACCTGATCTGGGTCGTGCCAGCGTAGGAAAGCGTCAAAAACTTGCTTAGCGTCGTGCGACTTCGGGTCTTTAACCTGTGACGGCCATGACGATTTCTTCCAACGCTTTAACCCCTTCTGACATCTGGGCTGACGTGCTCGCGGTGCGCTCGCAGCGCCCGCTGGTCCACTCCATCACCAACCTGGTGGTGATGAACTACAATGCCAACTTCCTTCTGTCCATGGGCGCCTCACCCGTGATGGCGCACGCGCACGAAGAGGTGCGCGACATGGCGGCCATCGCGCAGGCGCTGGTGCTCAACATCGGCACCTTGGAGCCGTACTGGATCGAGAGCATGCGCCAGGCGCTGGCCATTGCCGCCCAACGTGGCATCAAAACCGTGCTGGACCCTGTTGGTGCGGGGGCTACCAGCTATCGTAACCAGAGCATTGCTGCCTTGCTGGCCCAGGCCAGCCCGTCGGTGATTCGGGGCAATGCGTCCGAGATCATGAGTGTGGCGGGTGTGGCCGTGCAGACGCGCGGGGTGGACAGCGGCGCTGCCGTCAGCGACGCCCTGCAAGCCGCACGCGATCTGGCCGCCAGCACCGGCGGTGTGGTGTGTGTCAGTGGTGAGGTGGACCATGTGTTGGACGCCAGTGACCGCCACGTGAGTCTGTCCAACGGCCATGAGTGGATGACGCGCATCACCGGCGTGGGTTGTTCGGCCACCGCGCTGGTGGGGGCGTTTTGTGCGGTGCAGCCCGATGCCTGGCGCGCCACGGTCTCGGCCATGGCGTACCTGGGCGTGGTGGGGCAGGTGGCCACACAGCAGGTGCAGGCCCAGGGTTTGGGTGTGGGCAGCTTGCAAATTGCTTTGCTGGACCAGTTGCAGTTGATGGATCAGGTGACGTTCGAATCTGTGCTCAAAATGGCCTCTGGCCCAATCAGTGCTTGAGCCATGCACTCTGATTTTGTGAGTGATATGGCGCGTCCGGGCCGCGTGGCGGTGGCCGATCTGGTGCGGCTGTATCTGGTGACCGACCAGCAGGCGCTACGGGGTCGCAACCTGACGGACGTGGTGATGGCGGCGGTGCAGGGCGGCGTCACCTGTGTGCAGCTGCGTGAAAAAACCAGCAACACGCGCGACTTTGTCGCGCTGGCCTGTGCGCTCAACGACTTGCTGACCCCGCTGGGTGTGCCGCTGGTGATCAATGACCGCATTGACGTGGCGCTGGCCTGCGGCGCGCAGGGTGTGCACCTGGGCCAGTCGGACATGCCCGTTGCGTTGGCGCGCCAGTTGCTGCCAGCGCAGGTGTTCATAGGCCTGTCGGTCGAAACGCTGGACGATGTGCACCGCGCTGCCAGCTTGCCGGTGGACTATTTGGGTGTCAGCCCGGTGTTCCCGACCCCCACCAAAACAGACACCGCGCCGCCCTGGGGGCTGGCTGGTTTGTCTGCCGTGCGGGCTGTGACCCAATTGCCACTGGTGGCCATTGGTGGCATCCATCTGAGCAATGCGGCCGAGGTGTTGGCCGCCGGGGCCAACGGGCTGGCGGTGGTCAGTGCGCTGTGTTCAGCGGATGACCCGGCAGCGGCGGCGCGGGCTTTTCGGGCGCTGTTTTGATCTAACAGACAGCGCCCAGGTTTCTCATATCTTGTAAGCCTTTTTAGCCTCTAGCCCTTGTGGCATAAGGACAGTTTGTTATGACGTTTGAACTGAATCAGCGCTACCCGCATGTGTTGTCGATTGCCGGCTCGGACAGCGGCGGCGGCGCGGGCATCCAGGCGGACTTGAAGACTTTTGCCGCCTTGGGCTGTTTTGGCATGACGGCGATCACCGCACTCACCGCACAAAACACCTGTGGGGTGCGCAGCATCCACGGTGTGCCGCCGCAGATTCTGCGTGACCAGATCGACGCGGTGATCGAAGACATTGGCGTGGACGCGGTCAAGATCGGCATGTTGCACGCGCCTGACATTGTGCGCACCGTGGCCCAGGCGATGGACAAACACCAGCCGCCGCATGTGGTGTTTGACCCGGTGATGGTGGCCACCAGCGGCGCGGTGCTGATCGACGCTGAGGCCATCCATGTGCTGGTGGCCGAGCTGTTTGCCCGTGTGGCGCTGATCACTCCCAACCTGGACGAGGCCGGTTTGCTGGTGGGCAAGCCGCTCAGCAACGTGCAAGACATGTTGCCCGCCGCCCAGCTGCTGCTGGGCCAGGGCGCGCGGGCGGTGCTGCTCAAGGGTGGCCATTTGCCGGGTGATGAGGTGGTGGACCTGCTGCTGGCATCGGGCGCCGAGCCAATCTGGATGCACGGCCCACGCATCCACAGCCCCAACACCCACGGCACCGGCTGCACCTTGTCGAGCGCCGTGGCCGCCTATCTGGCCCTGGGCCACACCCTGCCAGACGCGGTGTTACAAGCCAGAGAATTTGTGCGCCAAGCCATGGCAGCCGGTGCCACCGTCAAAACCGGCCAGGGCAGCGGCCCGCTGAACCACGGCTTTGCGCCGGTGGTGATGCGCTTGCTCTGAGGATTTAGACCCAGGCCGCTTGAAACGCGCGCACTGCCGCTTCGGGCTGGTCTGCCGCCACCAGCGCTCGCACCACCCCCACAGACCCGACCCCACACGCCAGCACGGCGCCCAGGCGCGCCAGGTCGATGCCGCCAATGGCCACGGTGGGGTAGTGGCGCAGCAAGCGGCTGTAGACCTGCAAACGCGCCAGACCTTGGGGTGGGGTGGCCATGCGTTTGAGGGTGGTGGCAAACACCGCACCCATCGCGATGTAGCTGGGGCCACATTGGGCAGCGCGCAGCATCTCGGCATAACCGTGGCTGCTCAGGCCCAGACGCAACCCGGCGCGGCGGATGGCGCCCAGGTCGGACTCGCTCAGGCTACTCAGGTCTTCCTGCCCCAGGTGCACACCGTAAGCCCCGGCCTCGATGGCAGCCTGCCAATGGTCGTTGATGAACAGCAGCGCCGGGGTACCGCGCACCGCCTCGACCGCCGCACGCACCTCACGGGTGATGGCCTGGGCATCGTCGGATTTAAAACGCAGTTGCACCGTGGGCACCCCGGCGCGCGCCATTCGACCAACCCAGGCCGCATCGGGCAACACCGCGTACAGGCCCAGCTGCTGTGGACAGGGGGCAAACGCTGCGGCATCTGGCCGGGAGAGCAAGCCAAAGTCGACCGGCTCGGTGGGCCAGTGGTGTGCGTCAAACTGACCGGTGCGCCGCGTTTGTGCTTGCCAGGCGCGGGCTATTGACTGGGCATCGGCCTCGTCAAAATCGAGCGCCAAACTGGCCAAGTGGGCGGCCTGGTAGACCTCGGCGTCTGACTCATTGTTGATAGCTGTTGGCCCCTGATGGATAAGGGTTAGAGGCTCAAAAGCCTTGGAACTCTTGGGGGTGCCAAGTGCCAGCGCGGCATGGGCATTAACTATGGCTTGCGCCAGGTGGCTCACGGTGTGGGTCATGGTGCGGGATGGGTTGGGCTGTGCGTATTCCGTTTCCAAATCATTCGTGTCTAGGCGCGAAGCCGTAGGCAGTGCTGACGCACGACAAGGCGAAGCAACAACGACACGGGTGATTTAGAAATGGAATCAGGTCTGGTGCCAGAACGGTGTGCCCAGCACCGGTGTGCTGGGCTCGGCGGAGGCTTTTTCGGCCATGGTGCCAGCCAGAAAAGCATCGCGCCCGGCCTGGGTGGCGGCGGCAAAGGCACCGGCCATACGCACCGGGTCGTTGGCCAGCGCCACGGCGGTGTTGAGCAAGACGCCGTCAAAGCCCCATTCCATCACCTGCGCCGCGTGCGACGGCCGACCCAGGCCTGCGTCCACAATCATCGGCACCTGCAGGCGTGCGCGCAGAGTCTGCAAGGCGTAGGGGTTGATCGGGCCTTTGCCGGTGCCAATCGGTGCGGCCCAGGGCATCAGCGCCTGGCAACCCACGTCCACCAGCCGCTGGCATAGCACCAGGTCGTCGGTGCAGTAGGGCAGCACCTTGAAGCCGTCGTTGATCAGCTGGCGGGCGGCGTCCACCATGTTCAGCGTGTCGGGCTGCAGCGTGTAGTCGTCACCAATGAGTTCAAGCTTGAGCCAGGGCGTGTTGAAGACCTCACGCGCCATCTGCGCGGTGGTGATCAGCTCGGCCACCGTGTGGCAACCGGCGGTATTGGGCAACACCGGCACACCCAGCTCGGCCAGCAGTTGCCAGAAGCGGTTGGGGCTGTTGCTGCTGTCCAGGTTTTGCCGACGCAGCGAGGCGGTCAACATGGCAGGCTGGGCGCGTTTGACGGCCGCCTGCAAGATGCCGGGTGAGGGGTAACGCGCGGTGCCCAGCATCAGGCGGCTGGCGAAGACCTCGCCGTACAGCACCAGCGGGTCGTTCAGTGGGGTGTCAGGGGACACGTGATCTGTGTTCATGGGTTTAACTGTGTGGGTTCAGCCGCCCACCACCGGGGCGATCAATTCAATCTGGTCACCCTCTTGGAGTGGGGTCTGTGCATACTGGGTGTTGGGCACAAACTGCCGGTTCAGCGCAGCCGCAAAAGGCGGTGTTACCTGGCTGGTCGCCACTGCCTGGGCCAGCGTGGCCCCGGCGGGTAACTCACACGCTTGTTGGTTGAGGAACACCTTCATGGCGCGGCCTCCAGGCAGGCCGAGAGCATCGCGCCGCGACTGTAATCACCCTCTCCCGCCTCGGGAGAGGGCTGGGGTGAGGTGGCACTGGTTTGGACCAAACCGGTTAGCCCCAGGCCTTGTGCCAGGGGCGAGCTGCCGCTGGCCATCAGCTCCAGCACCACATCGTGCATCGCGGGGGCGATCAAATAACCGTGCCGGTACAAGCCGTTGACCTGCAAACAACGTGTGCCGAGCCAGTGCACCGTGGGCAGGTTGTTGGGCAGGGCCGGGCGGCACTGCGCTACCAGCTCCACAATGCGGGCCTCGCCAAAACCGCTGTCCACGGTGTAGGCGGCGCTGAGCAGCTCCAGTGCCGAGCGCAGGCTCATCGGTGAGGTGTCGTCCGACTCGATCTCGGTGGCGCCCACCAGAAAGTAGCCCTCTTGCTTGGGCGCGATGTAGATCGGGTAACGCGGATGGATCAGCCGGGTCGGGCGCGACAAGCGCACCTGGGGCGCGTGCAAGGTGACGATTTCGCCACGCACACCGCGTAACTCAGGCCACTGCGGCTGGGCACCCAGGCCGCGGCAATCGAGCAACCAGTCGGGCTCACCGGCTTGGCCGGGGCAGAAGTCAAGCGGGCCACGCGGGCTGGTCCAGTGCAAGTCCACACCCAGGCGCAGCATCTGAAACAGCAGCGCGTCCATCAGCTGGTGGTTGTCGAGTTGACCTTCACCGGGCAGGTACAGGCCGTGGGCAAACCGGCTGCCCATGCCGGGCTCCAACACCTCCAGCGCGGCGCTGTCCATCGTTTGTGGCTGCGGCAGCTCTGGCAGGCGTGAGCCAGTGGCGGCCAGCAGCTGGCCAAAACGCTGCGCATCCGGCGCGTCCTGGCGGTGCCAGACCACCAGTGTGCCTTCGCGCTGGAAAAACACCGGGGTGTCGAGCGCGGCGATCAGTTCGGGCCAGCGCGTCAAGCTGTGTTGGCCCAGGCGCACCACTTCGTCCTCGGCCACGGCCGACTCGGCCAGTGGCGCCAGCATGGCGGCAGCGGCAAAAGCGGCGGCACCGCGCGAATCTGCCGCGCGTTCTTCAAACACCGTCAGTGTGTGGCCAGCGCGTGCCAGTGAACACGCCAGCAGCCGACCCATCAGGCCGGCACCCAAAATCGTGATGTTCATGCGTGGACCTCACGCAAGGCAGCAGCAGCCGGGCGCGTCAGCCAGGCCAGGGTGAAAGTTATGGCCAGCGTGGGCAGGGCAGAGCCCCATTGCGGCGCGTAATTGGCCAACAGGTGATAACAAGTTATGCCCAGCAGCCACAGGCCAGCGGCCATCCAGTCCACGGCTTTGTTGGATGCGGTCAGGCTGGGTGAACCCAGCGCCAGCCGCCCCAGAATCACCCCATACAGCGGCACAAACACCGAGCTGAGCAACAGCAAAAACGGCTCCAGACTGTGCATCGGCAACACCAGCGCCAGCGCGGTACACAGCACCGCCAGCACCAGGCCCCATTGCCGGATGCTCCAGCTGCCACGCAGGCTTTGGCCCGACACCGAGGCGGAATACACATCGCCATAAGCGTTGTCGATTTCATCCACCAGAATCAGGCTCAACGCCAGCAAACCACCTTGAGCCAGCAGCAGCGCGGTGACCAGGTCGGTGCCCGGCTGCGCCACACTCACCACCATCACCCCCAAGGCGTAACACCAGATATTGGCCAGCGCGTAACCGAGCCAGGTGCCACTCATCGCGCTGCGGCCGTTTTTGCCGTGGCGCGCGTAGTCGGCCACCAGCGGCAACCAGGACACCGGCATGGCGATCACCAGATCCATCGCCGACAACATGCCCATGCTGCCGTCCCCCTGGCGTGCCCAGAAAGCAGCGAGCCCTTGGGCCTGCAACTGGCTGCCAAACTGCCAGCTCAGCCACAGCAGGGAGGCAATCACCAGCGGCAGAGCGATGCGGCTGATGAGTTGGCGCACCAGCCGGGTCATGGACCCCACCAGCAGCGCCACCAGCACCGCACCCCAGAGCAGGGTGCTGACAAGCAGGCCGCTGGTGCCACCCAGGTCCAGCCCGAAAGATTGCAGGGTGATCGCACGGGTGCCGTCGCGCATGATCACCAGCTCAAAGGTGGTCCAGCCGACCAGTTGCACCATGTTCAAAAGCACCGGCAGACGCGCAAAGTGGCTGCCAAAGCTGGCGTGCATCAGCCCGGCGCTAGACAGGCCGGTGGTGCAGCCCAGCCGTGCGGTCCAGGCCAGCAGGCCGGCGCCGACCAGGGAGCCCAGCACAATGGCCACCGCCGCGTCGCGGCTGCCCACGGCGGGCACCAGGTAGGCGCCAATCTGCATCACCAGCAGGCCCACACCCAGGCTGAACCACAGGGCAGTGTGGTCGCGCCAGCTGAAAACCCGCTCGCTGGCGGCGATGGGTGAGAGCGCCGAATTTGACGCCGGGTTGGGTGAAATAGGTTTGTTTGCCATCCGTTTGCTCCATGCAAAAAGTTGGCAGGTCAGCGTCGATCGTGACGGGTAAACGTTGTCTGAGAAGGCGGCAACCCCCGTGCTTGGACCAGCTTCCCTGCGCGAGGATTACCTCAATCAGGTTCAAAGGGACTCTCTCAGTCGGCCCACAGCGTGTACTGCGGGCCAACACCCCTAGCGTGTGCGCCATGTGACTGGCGCGAGGCGGATTCTAGCCTGCGTGACCAAACACTTGGCTGACATCCCATGTTGGATGCCAAATTGTCTTCTAGCCCATATGTTATATGGGTAGATAGCTATTAAAAGTGATAAATCTGGCCAACCGCCGCTGCGTTGGCCCCAGGGTGTTGGGCATCAAGCTGGGTGGTGCCCGGCCCGTTCTCAGGGCGCTGGCAAAACCCCAAGCCGCTGCTGCAACAGCGCGCTGCTGGTGGTGTATTGCAACACCGTCGAGGCTTCCGGGTGGACCAGCGCGGCCGCTCCAAACGCGGCCAAGGTAGCCTCATGGAAACCGCAGACGATCAGCTTCTTTTTGCCGGGGTAGGTGATCACATCTCCCACCGCAAAAATCCCCGGTGCGCTGGTGGCAAAGGTGGCGGTGTCCACGGTGAGCTGTTTGCGCTCCATGGCCAGACCCCACTGCGCCACCGGGCCGAGCTTGGGGCTGATGCCCTGGAACACCAGCAACAGGTCCAGCGGCAGGTTCAGGGCCTGGTCTTCTGGGGTGCTGACCGTCACACCGGTCAATCGCTGGTGGTCAGTCTGGATACCGGTGACTTGCCCGGCTTGAAAGTGGATGCGCCCCGCGTCGCGTAATGCGGCAAATTCAGCCAGGGCGGCTTCGCTGGCCTGCAAGACCTCACGCCGGTAGACCAGGGTGATGCTACGGATCTGGCCACCTTGGGCCAAGCGGATAGCCTGGGCCACGGCCTTGTCTTCACCACCCACCACCACGATGTGTTGGCCACTGACCAGCTCGGGCGGCGGTGTTTTGTAAAACAGCTGCTGGCCCAGAAACGCGCCCAGGCCGTCGAGCTTGAGTTCTTTGGGCACAAACGCACCCACGCCAGCTGCCACCACCACGGTGCGCGCCAGGAACTGTTGACAAGGCTGGTGGTTGCGCTCAGTGCTGATCAACCATCGGCCGTCGGCCTGCAACTCCAAGGTGCTGACCATCTGGTCCCCGTGAAAACCGGGTGAAAACGGGGCGATTTGCCGCAGCAGGTTCTGCGTCAGCTCACGCCCGCTGCACACCGGCACACCGGGAATGTCGTAAATGGGTTTGTCAGGGTACAGCGCGGCGCACTGGCCACCGGGCTCGTCCAGCACATCCACCACCTGGGCTGCCAAACCTTGCAGGCCCAATTGAAAGACCGTGAATAAACCGACCGGCCCGGCCCCGATGACCAGTGCGTCGGTTTCAATCACGGTGGTGTGTCAAGGGAAGCGGGTCAGCGTTGCAGGTGCGGCAGCTTGTCGGTGCGGTCTTTCCACTCTTCGGCTTCCGGCAGCGGCGACTTGCGCTTGGTGATGGTTTTCCAGCTGGGCAGCAAGGCCAGCTCAGCGTTGATCTGGGTCATGTGGCGCTGGTTTTTCGGCACATCTTCTTCTGCATAGATGGCGTTCACCGGGCACTCGGGGATGCACACAGCGCAGTCAATGCACTCATCGGGGTCGATGGTCAAGAAATTCGGGCCTTCGCGGAAACAGTCCACGGGGCAAACGTCAACGCAATCGGTGTACTTGCACTTGATACAGGCTTCGGTGACGACATGGGTCATGTTGAGTGATCTACGGTTGGATTGGAAAGGCGCGATTTTAAATGCTTGCGAGACGCAGGCCGCGAGGATAGAAGATCGGCCTTGCAGTCGCATTGATGTGCGTCAATTCACGCTGCGGCGCACAGGATGTTGACGGTCCATCTTGCCCACCGTCACCCGGTCGAAGGCGTAAGACCGTGTCGGTAGAAGGGTTTTCCTGAGGCACAATTTGCGCGGCTGATACCAAGCTATCGGCACTTTTTCCTCCTTTTTTGACCTATCAGGAACCACCATGAGCCAGCAGACCAAGTTTTTACTCAACGAAGACCAGATGCCCAAGGCCTGGTACAACCTGCAGGCCGACTTTCCCCAGCCACTGCCGGCGGTGCTGCACCCCGGCACCATGCAACCCGTGGGGCCGGACGACCTGGCGCCGCTGTTTCCGATGTCGCTGATCCAGCAAGAGGTGACCACCGAGCGCGAGGTGGAGATTCCCGAGCCGGTGCGCGACGTCTACCGCCTGTGGCGCCCGGCGCCGCTGTACCGCGCCCATGGCCTGGAAAAAGCCCTGGGCACCTGCGCCAAGATTTATTACAAGTACGAAGGCGTCAGCCCCGCGGGCAGCCACAAGCCCAACACCGCCGTGCCACAGGCGTTTTTCAACAAGCAAGCCGGTGTCAAACGTTTGGTGACCGAAACCGGCGCCGGCCAGTGGGGCACCTCACTGGCCTTTGCGGGCGCGCACTACGGGCTGGAGGTGGAGGTGTTCCAGGTGCGCGTGTCGTATGACCAAAAACCGTACCGCCGCGCCATGATGGAAACCTATGGCGCGCGCTGCGTGGCCTCACCGTCGAACGAAACGGTCTATGGCCGTTCGGTATTGGCCAAACACCCCGATCACCGTGGCAGCCTGGGCATTGCGATCTCTGAAGCGGTGGAGCTGGCCGTGCAGCGCGATGACACCAAATACGCGCTGGGCTCGGTGCTGAATCATGTGATGCTGCACCAGACCATCATCGGGCTGGAGTCCATGCAACAGATGGCCATGGCCGACACTTGGCCGGATGTGGTGGTGGGCTGCACGGGGGGCGGCTCCAACTTTGCCGGGATGGCTTTCCCGTTCATTGGCCACGGCCTGCGTGGCGGGCCCAAGCCACGCATCGTGGCGGTGGAACCGGCCGCCTGCCCGTCGCTGACGCGCGGCAAATACGCCTACGACTTTGGCGACACCGCGGGCATGACACCGCTGACCAAAATGCACACGCTGGGCGCCCAGTTCACACCGCCGGGTTTTCACGCCGGTGGCCTGCGTTACCACGGTATGGCGCCCATGGTGTCACACGCCAAGGAGCTGGGTTTGCTCGAAGCCGTGGCCTACGACCAGGTGGCGTGTTTTGCGGCAGGTGTGTTGTTTGCCCGGGCTGAAGGCATCGTGCCCGCGCCGGAAGCCAACCACGCCGTCAAAGGGGCGATTGAAGAAGCCTTGCGCTGCAAACGCGAGGGCAAGGCCGAGACCATTTTGTTCAACCTCTCGGGCCATGGCCACTTTGACATGGCGTCCTACCAAAAGTACTTTGCCGGTGAGTTGACCGACGAGACGTACGACGAAGCCGAGTTGGCGATGGCCTTGTCGGGCTTGCCCAGCGTGCCCGAGCCCGTTTAAGCCTGCATCAGTTCCAGCAGCCGGTCGAGCCCGCCGGACTCGATGGAGACCTTGGCCTGTTCCCGCACGGCGGGTTTGGCGTGGTAAGCCACGGAGAGGCCGGCCACACCCATCATCGGCAGGTCGTTGGCACCGTCGCCCATGGCAATCGCCTGGCTGGGGTCGATCCCGAGTTGGGCGCAGGTGTGCAACAGCATGGTCCGTTTCTCGGCGCCGTCGCAGATGTCACCCCAGGCCTGGTCCACCATGTGACCGGTGAGGGCGCCATCGGCCACCTCCAACTGGTTGGCCCGTGTGAAGTCGATGCCCAAGCGGTCGCGGATGCGGTCGGTGAAGTGGGTGAAGCCGCCTGAGACCAGCAGCACCTTGAGCCCGGCCTGTTTGCAGGCGGCCACCAGCTCGGCAGCACCGGGGTTCAGGCGCAAGCGCTCGTGGTAGATCTGGTCCATCTGCGCCAGCGTCACCCCTTGGAGCAGGGCCACGCGTTGGCGCAGGCTCTCTTTGTAGTCGCTGATGTGGCCTTGCATCGCGGCCTCGGTGATCGCGGCCACCTCGGCCTTGCGACCCACCGCGTCGGCAATTTCGTCAACACACTCGATGTTGATCAGGGTCGAGTCCATGTCAAAAGCAATGAGCTTGTAGTCGGACAGGCGCAGCGGCGGTGTGATACCTGCGATGCGCAGGCCGGGAGCAAATTCGGTGGAGGTCATGAAATGGAAAATACTATGAATAAAGTAGCTAACAGCGCCGTGTATCAAAGGGCTAGGTGCCGATTTTCCTTGAAAAAATGCAGCGTCGTGTGTGTCACGGCTTTTTCAGGTAGAGCCGGTCCGACCAAGTGGCCAGCCAATCGGGTTTGTAAGCGACCAGGATCGCGGTGGCCAGGCCGGTCAAAAACGCGTCACCCCAGGCGATGAGCCAGTGTGCCACCAGGCTCAGGTCATCATCCACACCCGGCAGGTTGTGACCGGCCCACTGGCCCAGCACACCGGCGGCAAACACACACACCACCGTGCCCAGAAAAGCGCGGCCCAGAATGTAGACAAACAGGTGGTGCCCGACCCAGCGGCGCACGGCCAGGCCCAGCCCCAAGGCCAGCGTGGCGGGCACCAGGCCGAGCCAGACCGTCAGGTCCAACGCGGTGTCCCAGCCCATCGGTGAGATCAGCGCGGCTAGCACACCCACACCACACAAGACCGGCACCGCCAGTGGCCAACCGAGCATCAGCACCAGCAGGCAGGCGCCCGAGCCCTGCAACTGCAGCGGCATCTGGTGCAGGCTGGGCAGGGCCCACAACCAGGGCAGCAGGGTGAGAGCCGCGAGCATTGGTGTCAACCGGGTGGCGCCTTTCAGCAACTGCCATGGGCGCAGCAGCAGCGCAACGCTCAGGCACAGTAGCAACACAACAAGGTTGATGGACAAGGCCGACATACTACTGAAGTTGTAGCGACTTGGGCTTATTGAATAAGGGCTGGAGCCACATTTGTTATCAGGCTTTGGGTGCGAGTTTCGCTCGCAGGTGTCGCGCCTGCAGTGGCCCCTTGGCGTCAAAACCCTGTTCGGTGAAGTCGACGTGGTCACCACTCAGACGCACCACACTGCTGGCGCGCGTGCCGTAGTCTGGCAAGGCCACAAAGACGGCGGACAGGGCGCGCTCCAGCGGCAGCGGTACGCCGGTGGTGGGCAAATCGGCATCGGCGGCGATGCGCCGGTCCTGCAACAGCGCCAGCAACTCGGTATCACTGTGCTGACCCTGACTGAGCTGCTGTTGCAGGCCCTTGGTCAAACCATTCAGCTTGGGCCAGGGCGTCTGAAAATCGGCGTTGGACACCGCGCCCATACCTTCGGACAGGGCCAGCACCCGCGCGTGGCGGCTCTCCAGCCCCATCAAATGGTTGCCGTCGTAGACCAGCAAGTTGAACGGGTTGTAGTTGTTGGCCTGTGAACGCAGTTCGCTCA
The DNA here is from genome assembly GCF_020594515.1 of Rhodoferax sp. U2-2l. Lineage (GTDB taxonomy): Bacteria > Pseudomonadota > Gammaproteobacteria > Burkholderiales > Burkholderiaceae_C > Rhodoferax. Next base: position 14,861 of record NZ_JAJCTH010000012.1, on the reverse strand, counting down.
GATAAGCCTCGGCGCTGAGATCACTGCGCAAAAAAGCGCTGACCAGTTCACCCCGTGAGGGGGCCTCAAAGCGTTGTTGGGTCGGGTCACGGTGGTTGGTCAGCGCTGCCAGACGCCCCGTGCGGCTGACCCCGAGCCAGGTGCCACCGGCTTGCAAATCACGCCCGGCCAGGATGTCGGCCTCGGCCCACGCATGCAGGGGCGCAGTGGGGCGGGCGTAAAACTCGTCGCGGTTGGCCACCAGCAGCAGCCGCTGCGTGCTGCCGGGTTGCCAGTGCCAGGCGATCAGGCACATCGTGGGTGGGCTACAGGAACCGGTCCAGGATCTTGCGGCTGCCGCGGCTCAACGTGGTCGCATCCCGAATCAGGAACTGGATGCCGTGGGAGTCTGTCACCAGCAGGATGGTTGGGCCGACGCGGCGGATGTCTTCGTCACCGCGCAACACAAAACTGGTGTCGCCCCGGTCGGTTGTCACCTGCCAGGTGCAAGGGGTGGAGAAGCTGGTGACGCTCTCGATGCTCAGGATGCTCGGCATGAATTCGCGGGTCTGCAACTCTTCGCGGATCAGGCTTTGCGCGGGTTCATGCAAGGCGGCCAGGTCGTCCACCCAGGCCACTTCATGGCCGTCGGTGTGGACCAGCGAGATACCGTTCTCGGGCGACTGGATCGGGAACGCGCGAACCGGCACCACGCCTTCCACCTCGTCGCCCTGCGGTGTGGTCAAGACGAGGCGGCCAAACGGGTTGCGCATCAAAGTGAAAGAGGTCGGGGTCATGGCGGTGGGGGTGGTCATTGGTCGTCCCTGCGGCGGTCTTTCTCGTCGTCCATGTCCACATCCATGTTGCGCGCCTGCGCCTGGTACAGGTTGTAGTAGGCGCCCTCGGCGGCCATCAGCGCGTCGTGGGTGCCCACTTCCACAATCTTGCCGCGGTCCATCACCACCAGCCGGTCGGCGCGGTGCAGGGTCGAGAGCCGGTGGGCGATGGCGATGGTGGTGCGGCCTTTGACCAGGTTTTCCAGCGCGTTCTGGATTTCTTTTTCGGTCTCGGAGTCCACCGACGAGGTGGCTTCGTCCAGGATCAAAATGCGCGGGTCGATCAGCAAGGCGCGGGCAATCGAGATGCGCTGGCGTTCACCACCTGAGAGGCCCTGGCCACGTTCCCCCACCATCGAGTCGTAACCTTGTGGCAGCCGCAGGATGAATTCATGCGCGTGGGCGGCGCGTGCGGCGGCAATGATCTCGGCCCGCGTGGCATGGGGTTTGCCGTAGGCGATGTTCTCGGCAATGGTGCCAAAAAACAGGAACGGCTCCTGCAGCACCAGCCCGATGTGGCGGCGGTAGTCGGCCACCGGCAAGGCGCGCACGTCCACACCGTCGACCTTGATCGAGCCTTCAGACACGTCGTAAAACCGGCAGATCAGGTTGACCAGCGTGCTTTTGCCCGAGCCGCTGTGGCCCACCAGGCCAATCATTTCGCCAGGCTGGATGGTGAAGTTGATGCCCTTGTTGACCTCGCGGTTGCCATAACGGAAGCTCACATCGGTGAGGTCAATACGGCCCTCGACCCGCGCCAGCTTCACCGGTTGGGTGGGTTCCGGCACGCTGGAGACGTGGTCCAGGATGTCAAAAATGCGTTTGGCCGCTGAAGCCGACTTTTCGGTGACCGAGACAATCCGGCTCATCGAATCGAGCCGCCCGTAAAAGCGGCTGATGTAGGAGATGAAGGCCATCAGCACACCGACGGTGATCTCGGATTGGGACACCAGCCAGATGCCAAAGCCCCACACCACCAGCAAGCCCAGCTCGGTCATCAGTGAAATGCTGGGCGCAAACACCGACCAGATCTTGTTGATCTTGTCGTTCACCGCCAGGTTTTGTTTGTTGGCCTCCTTGAAGCGGGCTGATTCGCGGTCTTCCTGGGCAAAGGCCTTGACCACGCGCACGCCAGGAATGGTGTCCGCCAGCACACTGGTCACGGCGGACCAGACCCGGTCAATCTTCTCGAAACCGGTTTGCAGCCGGAAGCGCACCGAGCGGATCATCCACACAATGAACGGCAGCGGCACCAGCGTCACCAGCGCCAGCATCGGGTTGATCGAGACCAGAATCACCGCCGTCATCACCAGCATCAGCACATCCGAGGCAAAGTCCAGCAGGTGCAGCGACAAAAACACGCAGATGCGGTCGCTCTCACTGCCAATGCGCGACATCAAATCGCCGGTGCGTTTGCCGCCAAAGTACTCCAGCGACATACGCAGCAAATGGTCGTAGGTGGTGGTGCGCAGGTCGGCGCCAATCCGCTCTGACACCAGCGCCAGGATATAGGTCTTGGCCCACGACAAGCCCCAGGCCAACAGCGCTGCGCCAAACAGTCCGGCCAGGTAACCGGCCACCAGCATCGGGTCGATGTGTTGGCCGTTCTGGAACGGGATCAGCACCTCGTCCATCAGCGGCATGGCCAGATACGGCGGCACCAGACTGGCGGCGGTGCCCAGCAGGGTGAGCACCAGGCCGGCGAGCAACTGGCCTTTGTAGGGTTTGGCAAAACGCCACAGCCGCAGCAGCGTCCAGGTGGACGGCGGGGTGTGGATGACCTTGGTGCAGATCGGGCACTCGTCTTCGTCCGGTGCCAGCGGGGCCTTGCAACTCGGGCAGCGGTGACCTTCTGGCACCACGGGTGGTGCCCCGGACTCGAAACTGGTCTGGTAAATCTGGAACTGGTCCACCAGCCGGGTGGCGTGCAGGTTGTGCGTGAGGGTGAAGCGCCAGACGGCCAGACGCGCGTGGGCGTCCATCAACTCCAGATGGCCAACGCCCGCGTGGTCGTGCAGCTTCAGGGCAAGACCACGGCGGTAGGGCCAGCTTTGCCACGTGCCGTCTGGCGCACGGCTCAGCAGGCGCTGGTTGGTCAGCAGGACCAAGGCCTGGACAAAATGCAGTTTGTCGTCGAGATCAGCCACCAGAGAGGCCAAAGCGCTCTCATGATTTTGAAGTTGCGCCGCGGCCTCGGCGCGCAGCGCGGGGGGGAGGTCGTGCAGCGCAGGATCGGGGGCAAGCAAGTCTGGGGTCATGGAGGCCAATGTTGGGACGATGGGGCGGCTGCCGTGGTTGACAAAATATTTATGCTTTTGCTGCTCAAACAGGGGCCGTTGTTAACCAAAAGAACTGAAAATCCGGCACCGATACGTAACGGGTGACCTAATAAAACTCATGACGATGAAGACCATTCAATTGCTGCGTGTGGCTCACTTGCGCGGTCCCAATATCTGGACCTATCGCCCCGTGATCGAGGCCTGGTTGGACATTGGCGACCTGGAAGACTATCCCTCCAACACGTTGCCCGGATTTTATGAGCGTTTGACCGCATGGCTGCCCGGCTTGGCGGTGCATCGTTGCGGGGTGGGTGAGCCGGGGGGGTTTCTGGCGCGCCTGCGCGAGGGCACCTGGGCTGGCCATATTCTGGAACACGTGGTGCTGGAGCTGCAAAACCTGGCCGGCATGCAAACCGGCTTTGGCAAAACGCGGCAAACCTCGGTGCGCGGTATTTACAAGATGGCGTTTCGCACCCGTCAAGAACAAGTTGGCCGCGCCGCCCTGAACGAGGGCCTTGACTTGGTGCACGCCGCCATCCACGACACCGCGTTTGATTTGCCTGCCGCCGTCCTGCGGCTACGTGAGCTGGTGGATGTGCATTGCCTGGGCCCCAGCACCGCGCACATTGTGGAGGCCGCTACCGAGCGCGGCATTCCGCACAGCCGTCTGACGGATGGCAACCTGGTGCAACTGGGGCACGGCGCCCACCAACGCCGCATCTGGACCGCCGAGACGGATCACACGAGCGCCATTGCCGAAGAAATTGCCGGTGACAAAGACCTGACCAAAAATTTGTTGCGGTCGGCCGGTGTGCCGGTGCCCGAGGGCCAGGTCGTGCAAACGGCTGCTGAAGCCTGGGAAGCCGCCGAGGACATTGGTTTGCCGGTGGTGGTGAAGCCGTACAACGGCAACCACGGGCGCGGTGTGTCGCTGGATCTGACCACCCGCGAGGACATCGAGGCGGCGGTTGTGGTGGCCCAGCGCCAAGGTGGCAACCGGGTGATTGTGGAGCGCTACGTGCCGGGTAATGAACATCGCCTGCTGGTCGTGGGCACCCAGGTGGTGGCTGTGGCGCGCGGTGAGACGGCCTGGGTCACGGGTGACGGCGTGGCCGATGTGTTGGGGCTGGTGAACCAGCAGATCAACACCGACCCGCGTCGCGGTGCGACCGAGGAATTTCCCCTCAACGTGGTCAAGCCGCATGAGTCGGCCGAGATCATTCTGGAACTGGAGCGCCAGGGCCTCACTGCGTATTCGGTGCCTGCAGCGGGTGCCCGGGTGCTGATCCAGCGCAACGGTAATGTGGCCTTTGACGTCACCGATCAGGTGCACCCCAGCGTGGCGGCCACCGCGGCGCTGGCCGCGCGCGTGGTCGGGCTGGACATAGCCGGGGTGGACATGGTGCTGGAAGATGCCGCCCGCCCGATGGACCAACAGCGCGGTGCGGTGGTGGAAGTGAATGCCAGCCCCGGGCTGCTGGCGCACCTCAAACCCGCCAGCGGTCAACCACGGCCCATCGGGCAGGCCATCATGGCGCACATGTTTGCCCCGGGTGACACCGGGCGCATCAAGCTGGTCGGCATCACCGGTCAGACCCACACCACGCTGATTGCCCGGTTGGTGAGCTGGATGCTCTATATCCAGTCACAAAAAGTCGGGTTGGCCTGCCGCGACGGCTTCTATCTGGGGGTGCGCCGGGTTGACGCGCGTGACGGCGCCCATTGGGACGCCGGGCAAAACCTGCTGATGAACCGCTCGCTGGAGGTGGCGGTGTTTGAGCACACGCCGCAAGGCATCCTGAGCGATGGCCTGGCATACGACAAATGCACCGTGGGTGTGGTGACCGATGTGGGTGACTTTGCTGCGCTGTCAAATTTTTATATCGACAGCGCCGACAAGCTCTATAACGTGATGCGCACCCAGGTCGATGTGATCCTGCCGCACGGCACGGCGGTGCTGAACGCGGCCGACCCGCAGGTGGCCGAGATGGCCCCCTTGTGCGACGGTCAGGTGATCTTTTACGCCGCTGACCCCACGGTGCAGGCGCTGGCTGCGCATCAGACTGCCGGCGGGCAAGTGGTGTTTCTGCAGGACGGCCATTTGGCGCTGGCGCACGGGCTCACCTCTTCGGCGCGTCTGCCGCTGGACACCTTGCCCGCCTGGCCGGACGACAAGCTGGATGTGGTGCTGGCAGCAGCTGCTGCTGCCTGGGCGCTGGGCATGACGCCCGAGCTGATTGGCGCAGGCCTGCGCACCTTCCAAATTCCTTCACAATAAATCGCTGTGGTGTCATGAAGTTATCCCGTATCAGAGCCCTTCGCGGCCCCAACCTCTGGACCCAGCACACCGCCATCGAGGTGGTGGTGACTTGCACGCCCGCTGAGGCCAGCATGACCGATGTGCCCGGTTTCGAGACCCGCCTGCGCGAACGTTTTCCTGCCCTCAGTGCCTTGCGCCCGGTGGGGCAGGATGGCCCCGTGCCGCTGGCCCATGTGCTGGGCATGGCCACGCTGGACCTGCAAGCCCAGGCCGGCTGCCCGGTGACCTACCGGCGCACCACGCCCACGCTGGACGCCGGTGTGTTTCAGGTGATTGTGGAATACACCCAGGAGGCGGTGGGCCGCCTGGCGCTGGAACTGGCCCAGACCTTGTGCCAAGCCGCGCTGGATGACAGCCCGTTTGATCTGCCGCAGGCGCTGGCGCAGTTGCGTGAGCTGGACGAAGATGTTCGCCTGGGGCCCAGCACGGGTGCGATCGTCGACGCGGCGCTGGCGCGGGGCATTCCGTGCCGACGCATGACTGAAGGCAGCATGGTCGCGCTGGGCTGGGGCAGCCGTCAGCGTCGGATCCAGGCCGCTGAAATCGATGCCACCAGCGCCATTGCCGAGGCCATCGCCCAGGACAAACAGCTCACCAAAAAACTGCTGGCCGCTGCCGGTGTGCCGGTGCCGCAGGGCCGCCAGGTGTACAGCGCCGATGATGCCTGGGCGGCAGCGCAAGACATTGGCCTGCCGGTCGTGGTCAAACCCAAGGACGGCAACCAGGGCAAAGGTGTCACCGTCAATATCTGCACCCGCGAGCAACTCGCAGCCGCCTACCAGACGGCCACCGCCTTCAGCAGCCGGGTGCTGGTCGAGCGCTTTCTGCCGGGTCACGATTACCGCTTGCTGGTGGTGGGCGACAAGCTGGTCGCTGCCGCACGCCGTGAGGCCCCGCACGTGGTGGGCGACGGTGTGCTGACCGTGCGGGAGCTGGTGGACAGTGTCAACAGCGACCCGCGGCGCGGCTCCGGACATGCCACATCGCTGACCAAAATCCGTTTTGATGACATCGCCCTGGCCTGCCTGGCCGATCAGGGGCTGCAGGCCGAGTCGGTCCCGGCGCTGGGCCAGCGCGTCACGCTGCGCCGCAACGCCAATTTGTCCACGGGTGGCACCGCCACCGACGTGACCGACGATGTGCATGCCGACGTGGCCGCCCGCGCGGTCGAGGCCGCCAAAATGGTCGGTCTGGACATTTGTGGTGTGGACATGGTGACCGACAGCATTCACCACAGTCTGGAAGAACGTGGCGGCGGCGTGGTGGAGGTGAACGCCGCACCGGGCCTGCGCATGCACATTGCGCCGTCGTTTGGCAAGGGCCGGGCGGTGGGTGAGGCCATCGTTCAAGAAATGTTTGGCCCCCACGACAATGGCCGCATTCCGCTGGTGGCGGTGACTGGCACCAACGGCAAAACCACCACCGTGCGCCTGATAACCCACCTGTTGACGCAAAGTGGCCTGCGCGTGGGCATGACCAATACCGACGGCGTCTACATTGCCGGGCAGCGCATCGACACCGGTGACTGCAGTGGCCCCAAAAGCGCCCGCAATGTGCTGCAGCACCCTGACGTGGACGCCGCTGTGCTGGAAACGGCGCGTGGCGGCATGTTGCGCGAAGGCCTGGCTTTTGACCGCTGCGATGTGGCCGTGGTCACCAACATCGGCAGTGGCGACCACCTGGGCCTGAACTACATCACCACGCTGGAAGACCTGGTGGTGCTCAAGCGGGTCATCGTGCAGAACATCGCCCCCAACGGCACGGCGGTGTTGAACGCGGCCGACCCCGCCGTGGTGGCCATGGCCAAACACTGCAGCGGCTCCGTTACTTATTTTGCGCTGGACCGGCAGCACCCGGTCATGGCCACCCACCTGGCCCTGGGCCAGCGCGCGGTGTATGTGCAGGGCGGCGATCTGGTGGCTGAGCACGGCACGCAGCTTTGGCGCCTGCCCTTGTCTGGCGTGCCGATCACGCTGGGTGGCAGCATCAGTTTCCAGGTTGAAAACGTGCTGGCAGCCGTGGCGGCTGTCTGGGCGCTGGGTCTGGACTGGGCTGTGGTGCGCAGCGCGCTGGCCAGTTTTGTCAACGACAGTGACAACGCTTTGGGTCGTTTTAACCTGTTTGAGTATCGCGGTGCCACCGTGATTGCCGATTACGGCCACAACCCCGATGCCATGACCGCCCTGGTGCAGGCGGTGCAGGCTTTGCCAGCCAAACATCGTTCGGTGGTGATCAGCGGTGCCGGTGACCGGCGCGACGACGACATCCGCCAGCAAACCCAAATCCTGGGTCAGGCGTTTGATGAGGTGGTGTTGTACCAGGACCAATGCCAACGTGGCCGCGCTGACGGCGAGGTGATTGCGCTGCTGCGTGAAGGTCTCAACGGCGCTGCCCGCACACACTTGGTGCAGGAGATCACAGGCGAGTTTCTGGCGATTGACACCGCCATGGACAAGCTGGGTGAGGGCGATTTGTGCCTGATCCTGGTGGACCAGGTGGAAGAAGCGCTGGCGTACATTCGCGCCAAGATTGCGGCAGGCTAAAGCTTTTCCGGTGTGTTCAGAGACTGCGCCCCTGGCTTCAAACCCAGGGGCGCCGTGTTTTGGTGGCTACCCTCACACAGTGGCTTTCTCCTGCGCCAGCGGTTGTCCCAAATTCTTGAGAATGTCACGCACCATCTGGGCCCGGTCTTTGGCCTCGGGCAGTTCGCGCTCGATGCGTAATTTTTCATTGCCTGCCAGTTTGATGTGTTTGTTTTTCTGGATCATGGCAATGATCTTCATCGGGTCAATCGGCGGGTTTTTCTTGAACGTGATGCTGATCACACCGGGCGCGGCATCCACCTTGGTCACACCATAGGGCTGGCTCAGCACCCGCAGCCGATGCACGTCGATCAGGGTTTGTGCCTGGGCGGGGAGTTTGCCAAAGCGGTCGATGATTTCCTCGAGCAGGCCATCAATCTGGTTTGTGGTTTTGGCGGTGGCCAACTTTTTGTAGAACGACAGGCGCAGGTGCACGTCCCCACAATAGTCGTCCGGCAACAGCGCCGGGGCGTGTAAGTTGATGTCGGTGGCCACATTGAGCGGGTTGAGCAGGTCGGGCTCGATACCGGCCTTGAGGCACCGCACCGCCTCGCTCAGCATCTCGTTATAGAGCTGGAAGCCCACTTCGAGCATGTTGCCGCTCTGGTTTTCACCAAGCACCTCACCGGCACCGCGGATTTCCAGATCGTGCATGGCCAAATAGAAACCGCTACCCAGTTCTTCCATGGCCTGGATCGCGTCCAGGCGTTGCTGGGCCTGTTTGGTCAGGCCTTCCAGATCGGGCACCATCAGATACGCGTAGGCCTGGTGGTGGCTGCGGCCAACCCGGCCACGCAGCTGGTGCAACTGGGCCAGGCCAAACTTGTCGGCGCGGGCCATCACGATGGTGTTGGCGGTGGGCACGTCGATGCCGGTCTCGATGATGGTGGAGCACAACAACACATTGCTGCGTTGCGCCACAAAGTCACGCATCACCGCCTCCAGTTGGCGCTCGGGCATCTGGCCGTGGGCCACGCTGATGCGGGCCTCGGGCAGCAACTCTTCGAGCTTGGCGCGGCGGTTTTCAATGGTCTCGACCTCGTTGTGCAGGAAGTACACCTGGCCACCCCGCTTGAGTTCACGCAGCACCGCCTCACGGATCACGCCATTGCCTTCGGTGCGCACAAAGGTCTTGATCGCCAGGCGGCGCTGGGGTGCCGTGGCGATCACGCTTAAATCACGCAAGCCTTCGAGTGCCATACCCAGCGTGCGCGGGATGGGTGTGGCGGTGAGGGTGAGCACATCCACCTCGGCACGCAGGGCTTTCATCTGTTCCTTGTGGCGCACGCCAAAACGGTGTTCCTCATCGATGATCAGCAAGCCCAGGTCCTTGAACTTGGTCGATTCGCTGAGCAGCTTGTGCGTGCCCACCACGATGTCGATGGTGCCATCGGCCACGCCCTTGAGCGCAGCGGTGATCTCCTTGCCGGAGCGAAAGCGGCTCATCTCGGCCACTTTGACCGGCCATTTGGCAAAACGGTCCACCAGCGTCTGGTAATGCTGCTCGGCCAGCAGCGTGGTGGGCGCCAGAAAGGCCACCTGTTTGCCACCTGTGATGGCAATGAAGGCGGCACGCAGGGCGACTTCGGTTTTGCCAAAACCCACGTCACCACATACCAGCCGGTCCATCGGGCGCGGGCTGATCATGTCCTGGATCACCGCATGGATAGCCGCCTTCTGGTCGGCGGTTTCTTCAAAGCCAAAGTCATTGGCAAAGGTCTCGTAGTCGTTCGGGCTGTAGCGGAAGGCGTGGCCTTCACGTGCGGCGCGGCGGGCGTAGATGTTGAGCAACTCGGCGGCGCTGTCGCGCACCTGCTCAGCGGCGCGGCGTTTGGCCTTGTCCCACTGGCCGCTGCCGAGTTTGTGCAACGGCGCTTCATCCGGGCTCACGCCGGTGTAACGGCTGATCAGCTGCAGCTGGCTGACCGGCACATAAAGGGTTGCCTTGTCGGCATATTCCAGATGAAGAAACTCTTGTATCTCCGCATCGCCATTAGGTAATTTGTTGCCCAAGTCCAGGTTGATCAGCCCCCGGTAACGGCCAATGCCGTGAGCGCTGTGCACCACCGGGTCACCCACCTTGAGTTCACTCAGGTCCTTGATCAGCGCTTCAACATCGCTGACCTGCTCCTGTTTTTTGCGTTTGCGGGTGGTTGGGCTGGCGGCAAACAGCTCGGTCTCGGTGACAAAGTCGACCCCACTTTCCAGCCAGCTGAAGCCGGTGGCCAGGCTGCTGGTGGCGATGCCGATCTTTTCGTCGCTGGCCAGGAACTCCTGCAAAGAGTCAAAGGCTGGTGGGTCAAAACTGCTGGCATGTAAAAAATCGAGCAGGCTGGCGCGCCGGCCCTCACTCTCGGCCAGCACCAGCACGCGCTGTTGGGTGTTCCGAATGTGGCTTTTGAGGCGGGCCAAGGGGTCTTCGGCGCCCCGCACCACGGTCAGCGGTGGCAAGGCCTCGAACTCGGCGTAGGCTGACAAACCGTCGCCCGGCGCCAGTGGGTCGGCAGGGGTATGGGCCTGCGTTGGCCGCAGCGCCAGCTGCGCATGCTGGTTGACCCGCGCGTAAAACTGCTCGGCGCTCAGGAACAACGCATCGGGCGGCAATACCGGGTGTTCCGGGTCACCTTGCACCAGGCGGTAGCGTTCGCGTGTGTCTTGCCAGAAATGGGCAAACGCCGGTTCCAGGTCACCATGCAGAACCACGGTGGCGGCGTCGCCGAGGTAGTCGAAAACGGTGGCTGTGTCTTCAAAAAACAGCGGCAGGTAGTACTCGATGCCTGCGGTGGCCACGCCATTGCCAATGTCCTTGTAGATGCGGCTGCGCGTGGGGTCCCCTTCGAGCAGCTCGCGCCAGCGGTTGCGAAACCGTGCGCGTGCGTCCTCGTCCATTGGGAACTCGCGCCCGGGCAAGAGACGCACCTCGGGCACCGGGTACAGGCTGCGCTGGCTGTCGGGGTCAAAGGTGCGGATGGAATCGATCTCGTCGTCAAACAAATCCACCCGAAACGGCACGGGGGAACCCATCGGGAACAGGTCGATCAGCCCACCGCGCACCGCATATTCACCGGGGCTGACGACCTGCGTCACATGGCTGTACCCGGCCAGTGTCAGCTGCGCCTTGAGTTTGGATTCGTTGAGCTTCTGTTTGACTTTGAAGTGAAAGGTGGTGCCCGCCAGAAAACTCGGCGGCGCCAACCGGTACAGCGCGGTGGTGGCCGGCACCACCACCACATCGGCGCCGGTGTCCTTGTCATGCTGGCTGATGCGCCACAGGGTGGCCAGGCGTTCACTGATCAGGTCCTGGTGCGGTGAGAAGGTGTCAAACGGCAAGGTCTCCCAGTCCGGGAACAACACACAACGCAAGTCGGGCGCAAAAAACGCCATCTCGTCGATCAAGCGCTGGGCGTCGGGTGCATCGGCGGTGACGATGGCTGTCACCTTGCCACTGGCTTTGTCACGCAAGGCCAGTTGGGCCAGCAGCAGCGCGTCGGCCGACCCGGTGGGGCGGGGCAGGGTGTAGCGCTTGCCGGGGTTAAGTTTGGGTAAGTCCATGTCTCAATCAATCGTGTCGTCGTTGTGTCGTCTTGACTTGCGTCTGCTTTTGTCTGCGGCTTCATGCACAGACAAGAACGGCTTGGACATGGCATTGATCCACGTCAGCAACGCAATGGCAAAAACGCCAAAACCCTGCTCGGCTGGCGGCAGGGTGTGTGCGGGCGATTTTAGAATGCGGGCCACACCATGACCGAACTCACCGACATCACCCTCAAACCCACCGCCACACCGCGCTGCTGGGCCCTCATTCCTTGCGCAGGCACCGGTTCACGTGCGGGTGCTGCGGGCCCCAAGCAGTACCAGGTGCTGGTCGGCCAGCCGATGGTGATGCACACGCTGGCCGCTTTTGCCGAGGTGCCACGCATTGACCAGACGCTGGTGGTGGTGTCGCCAGACGATCATTTTTTTCAGGCACCGCAGTACGCCAACACCTCGTTTTTGGTTGCGGCCTGCGGCGGCTCCACCCGGGCTGCAAGTGTTTTCAATGGTCTGAATGTGTTGCTGGCAGAGGGTGCGGTCACACACGACTGGGTGCTGGTGCACGACGCTGCGCGATGCCTGATCACGCCTGAGCAGATCAACCAGTTGCTCGACGCTTGTCTGCTTGATGAGGTGGGCGGCCTGCTGGCGCTGCCGTTGCCTGACACACTCAAAGCTGCACAGGCGGGCAGGGTGGCTGCCACGCTGCCCCGTGTCGACAAGTGGCTGGCGCAAACCCCGCAGATGTTTCGCATCGGGAGTTTGCGCGAGGCACTTGAACTGGCGGGTGATGCCGTCACCGACGAGTCCAGTGCGATCGAGGCGATGGGCCTGGCGCCCAAACTGGTGCCAGGCAGCGCACAGAACTTCAAGGTGACGTACCCCGAGGATTTTGAGCTGGCGCGGGCGGTGCTGGTGGCACGGGAGGGGTGAGGGCTTGCCCGGCGGTCGGCCGCCAACGCGTCGGTGGTGGCTGGATGTTGGCTCAGTACAGCCCCAATTTTTTCTTGTTGATCGCTGTCTGAAAAATATCAAGATACCTTTGTGCGACCGTACTGATATGAAAGCGTTTGTTGGCGTCTATTTCGGCAGTCTTGCCTAAATGCGCATAATTTTCTGGCGCATCAATCACCTTGGTGGCCATACTTGCCCAAAGCGCGATGTCGGCGTAGGGACATAACAAACCGTTATACCCATGCTGGATGACTTCTGGCACGAAGCAGCGATTGCTTCCAATGATGATCTTGCCACGAAAAGCAATTTCAAATAGTCCCCAGTTGGCTGATCCGAATTGTAAGGGGTATAGAAAAATATCCATTGCTTCAATATATTCAGCGAATTGATCGTACGCGGCGTAATCGACGTGCTCGAAGGGTGAGTCTTCACCCAGCGTGATCCCTTCCCTGTTCAGAATATATTGCATGAAAGATTCCGGACGTTGGTCTTTCTCGAAATTATTCTGAAGAAAAGCGACTTCATAGCTGTAGAGGACTTTTGGCGAGCCGCAAAAGACAAATTTGACGTTCTTTCTTGTTTTTAGAATTTCCTTGGCAATGAGAAGGAATTGCTCAAATCCCTTGGCTGATGACAAATCCCTTGCGGCAAATCCTATATAAAATAAACCGTCTTTCTTTTTGAATTTTGTGGCTTTCCGAGTAATTTCAAACCCCTCCATTTGAGGAACGATCCGTTCATGCAAACAGGTAGGGAACATCGTCTTTGCATATGCGCTTGGAACAATCACCAGGTCACTTTTCAGTACCTGATGAAAACTCGTCATTTCAAATATTTTGTCTTTGTAGGTGGCGTAATCAGGCTGAGGGTACTTTGGATCGCATCCATGTAGCGAAAAAGAAGGAAATTCAATGTAAGAGATGATTGGTATATTAAATTCGTCAAAAAGTTGTAGCGGAAAACCACCGGAACCGTGTGCAACAATAATATCTATTCCAGATTTTTCGAGGTACTCATTCAACGATTTTTTAATAAAAAATGATCTTTGAGTGCGTGCTTCAAGATTCTTTACATAAAAGTAAGTTTTTTCATTTTCCGCCACTGCTTGAAAAGACAAAAGATTGGGGATCTTGTCTTTGTTGGCGTTGTAGACGCCTGTTGAGCACATGAATGATGAATGAGCCAGTCCTTGCGCATTCAAATAGAGATGCAATTTTTCGAATTGCCCCAATCCTTCATGAATAAACAAAATTCGCATACCAATTCCTAGATATTATTTCTGTGCGCAAGAAAAGGCGGGGATCACCCCGCCAAAATTTGATCGTTGGAGCTTAATTGATGGGGTTATCACCTTGCGTCAATAACCTGTTCACCAAATCTTGGGCCACTGGATCAAAGGCAAGAGGCTCTGTTTCGGTTGTGCTGACGAGTGGTGGCGTTGGGGTGTTAGCCAATGAACTGTCAGGTTGGGAAAGGACATCATTCGCCAGAATGGCCTGGAATGACGAAGGTTCTGGAGAGGTTAAACCAGGGTCCGTCGTCGTGATTGTTTCTGTATAGGATTCTGTCGTAACTGTTTCGGTTACTTGGGAGAAAGTGACCGTTTCGGTGAAGGCCGAGCCAGTGGTTGTTTCTGTGTACTCCGTGACCGTGAATGTCTCGGTGTATTCGGTAACCGTCACTGTTTCAGTTGGTCCCGCTTCGATTGACGTAGAACTCGTGACTGTTTCAGTTTCGACGTTCACGGTTTGTGTGCCGGTCGTGACCGTGGGGGTGCTGGTCTCCACCGGTACGGTCACGGTGCCTTCGGTGACGGTCACCGTTTGGGTGTCGACATCAACCGTTTGGGTGCCGGTCGTGACCGTGGGGGTGCTGGTCTCCACCGGTACCGTCACGGTGCCTTCGGTGACGGTCACCGTTTGGGTGTCGACGTCAACCGTTTGTGTGCCTTGGGTGACGGTAGGCGTCAGGGTGGTGCCGGTGACTGTGCTGGTGCCTTCGGTGACCGTCATTGTTTGGGTGTCGACGTCAACCGTTTGGGTGCCTTGTGTGACGGTAGGCGTCAGGGTGGTGCCGGTGACCGTGCTGGTGCCTTCGGTGACGGTGGCTGTTTCGGTGGGCACGTTGACGGTTTGTGTGCCTTGGGTGATGGTGGGCGTCAGGGTGGTGCCGGTGACCGTGCTGGTGCCTTCGGTGACCGTCACTGTTTGGGTGTCGACGTCAACCGTTTGGGTGCCTTGTGTGACGGTAGGCGTCAGGGTGGTGCCGGTGACCGTGCTGGTGCCTTCGGTGACCGTCACTGTTTGGGTGTCGACGTCAACCGTTTGGGTGCCTTGGGTGATGGTAGGCGTCAGGGTGGTGCCGGTGACCGTGCTGG
>NZ_JAJCTH010000011.1 GCF_020594515.1 Rhodoferax sp. U2-2l | reverse complement strand
TCCACTTGCTCCACCACCGACAGCTTAAAAGCCAACGTGTAGTCGCGCTGTGTGCGCTTCACTCCTGTATCCATCACACCTGCCCTTTCTTGACGGCAAATGTGTCAACTTCTGGCAGGACGGGTCATAGCCCACAAAAAAGCCCGCATCGAGCGGGCTTTTTTGTGTCAGGAACAAAGGCCGAATTACTTCAGCTTGATTTCCTTGTAGTCCACATGCTTGCGAGCTACCGGATCAAATTTCTTGATCAGCAGCTTTTCAGGAGTGGTTTTCTTGTTCTTGTCGGTCGTGTAGAAGTGACCGGTGCCGGCTGTCGATTCCAGCTTAATTTTTTCGCGTCCGCCTTTGGTTGCCATGATGATGCCTCTTAATTAGAAAGTTTCAGGCCTGGCCACGGGCGCGCAGGTCTGCGAGCACGGCGTCGATGCCATTTTTGTCGATCAAACGCAGACCGGCGTTGGAAATGCGCAGGCGAACCCAGCGATTTTCTGACTCAACCCAGAAACGGCGATATTGCAGGTTCGGCAGGAACCGGCGCTTGTTTTTGTTGTTGGCGTGGGAAACCGTGTTCCCGACCATCGGGCCTTTGCCCGTGACTTCACATACGCGTGCCATGTGGACACTCCGATACTTTTTAACGGCCCTGACTGACGCCAGGAGCCTCACCTCGCCAAGAAAAGGGTGGCGGTAACCCGATTGCTGACCGATTCCCTCACGGGGGCGTTCAGCAAAGCCCGGCATTATAGCCCGGTATCGAATTACGCCTGCTGTTCCAGAAAGCGCTGGGCATCTAGCGCTGCCATACAACCGGTGCCGGCGCTGGTGATGGCCTGGCGGTAAACGTGGTCTTGCACGTCACCGGCGGCAAAAATGCCCGGCACGCTGGTCTGGGTGGCAAAACCCTTGTTGCCGCCTTGGGTGATGATGTAGCCGTTTTCCATCGCCAACTGGCCTTCGAAAATGCCGGTGTTGGGGCTGTGGCCGATGGCGATGAAGCAGCCTTTGAGCGCCAGGTCTTCCAGCGCGCCGGTGGCCACGTTTTTGATGCGTACACCGGTCACGCCGGTTTCGTCACCCAGCACTTCGTCCAGCGTGCTGAAGGTGCGCAGTTCGATCTTGCCAGCAGCCACTTTTTCCATCAGCTTGTCGATCATGATCGGCTCGGCGCGGAACTTGTCGCGGCGGTGGATCAGGTAGACCTTGTTGGCAATGTTGGACAGGTACATGGCCTCTTCGACGGCGGTGTTGCCGCCGCCCACCACACAGCAGACCTCGTTGCGGTAGAAAAAGCCGTCGCACGTGGCGCAGCCGGACACGCCGCGGCCCATGAACGCTTCTTCAGAGGGCAGACCGAGGTACTTGGCCGAGGCGCCGGTGGCCAGGATCAGTGCGTCGCAGGTGTAGGTGGCGTTGTCGCCTTCCAGCGTGAACGGCTGTTTGGAAAAATCCACCTTGCTGATCTGGTCGAACACGATCTCAGTCTTGAAGCGCTCGGCGTGCTCCAGAAAACGTTGCATCAAATCCGGCCCTTGCACGCCATGCACGTCGGCGGGCCAGTTGTCGACCTCGGTGGTGGTCATGAGTTGTCCACCCTGGGCCATGCCGGTGATGATCACCGGCGACAGGTTGGCGCGGGCGGCGTAAATGGCGGCGGTGTAACCGGCAGGGCCCGATCCGAGGATCAGGACTTGGGTGTGGCGTTGGGTGGTCATCAGTTACCTTTTAATACATGTGAGAGTGGTGCGCGCAGCAGCGATTCGTTCTTAAACTAACGAGTTGCTTCGGACCCGGCATTTTTGTGGGTTTCAATCCTATCCGGTTCCTGGAAGGCTAGTTTATGAGGGTGATGCGATGGTCATGTTGACGACGCCATGCCTGCTGTGCAGGCGGTCGATTTTCTCAGGACGTTCACTGGCACAGATGTCGCAGGGGTACCAAGCGCTGCTCACGCCGTGCGACGAGCGGTATGCCCGGCGTGTGACGGGGTGGGTGCAGCGCCTGTGCCGTGTGCGCGGCACTGGCTGGCCGGTGCGGAGGGCACGATGACCTATTCCCTCAACACCCTGAATACGCCCCGCGGTGGCGCACCCAAGGGCGAGCGCACCGGTTTGGGGCGTTTTGCCGCCGAACTCTGGCTGGTGGTGGCCTCGGTGGCGCTGGCGCTGTGGTTGCTGGCGCTGCTGAGTTATTCGCCGCTGGATCTGGCCTGGTCAACCTCGGGCACGGGCGCGCCGGTGGGCAATGCCGCGGGCCAGGTGGGTGCCTGGCTGGCGGATGGCAGCTATTTCCTGCTCGGTTATTCCGTCTGGTGGTGCGTGGCAGCGGGACTGCGCGCCTGGTTGTCGGCCTTGGCGCGCTGGCTGCGCGGCCATGACGAGCCCTTGGCCAACCGCGCCCAGGTGGTGGATGGGCCGTCAACCGGCGGCAGCCGGGCGCTGTTCTGGCTGGGCCTGGTGTTGCTGACCTGTGCCAGCGCGACGCTGGAATGGACCCGTTTTTACAGCCTGGAGGCGCATTTGCCCGGCCACAGCGGTGGCGTTCTGGGGTATTTGCTGGGGCCGCTGGGCCTGGAGAGTTTGGGTTTTACCGGGTCGGGCCTGGTGGCCATTGCGGCCGGTGTGGTTGGCTCGTCGCTGGTGTTTGGTTTTTCATGGGGTTACCTGGCCGAGCGGCTGGGTGCCTGGATGTTTGGCCAGATCGAGACACACCGCGAAAAAGTGGCCCTGGAAGAAGATGTGGCGCTGGGCCAGCAGGCGGCGCAGGCGCGTGCCGAGGTGCTGGTGGAAGAGCGTCAGGACACCCTGGTGCTTCACCCCAAGCCGGTCGTGGTGGTGGAGCCACCGCTGGCCGATGTGCCCAAGAGCGACCGCGTGGTCAAAGAGCGCCAGAAGCCGCTGTTTCGCGAACTCGATGGCAAATTACCGCAGGTGGACCTGCTCGACGCCGCGCTGGTGCGCCAGGAAACCGTCGCCCCTGAGACGCTGGAGATGACCAGCCGCATGATCGAGAAAAAGCTCAATGACTTCGGCGTGGAGGTGAACGTGGTGCTGGCGCAGCCTGGCCCGGTCATCACGCGCTACGAAATTGAACCCGCCACCGGCATCAAAGGCTCGCAAATTGTCGGGCTGGCCAAAGATTTGGCGCGCAGTTTGAGCCTGGTGTCGATCCGCGTGGTGGAAACCATTCCCGGCAAAACCACCATGGCCCTCGAATTGCCCAACGCCAAACGCCAGACCATCAAGCTGTCCGAGATTTTGGGCTCCAAGATCTACAACGAGGCCAAGTCAATGCTGACCATGGGCCTGGGCAAAGACATTGTGGGCAACCCGGTGGTGGCTGATCTGGCCAAAATGCCGCACGTGCTGGTGGCAGGCACCACCGGTTCGGGCAAGTCGGTGGGCATCAACGCGATGATTCTGAGCCTGCTGTACAAGGCTGAGGCGCATGACGTCCGGCTGCTGATGATCGACCCCAAGATGCTGGAAATGTCGGTCTACGAAGGTATTCCGCACCTGCTGTGCCCGGTGGTGACCGACATGAAACAAGCGGCCAACGGCCTGACCTGGTGTGTGGCCGAGATGGAGCGCCGCTACAAACTGATGAGCAAGATGGGCGTGCGTAACCTGGCCGGTTTCAACACCCGTATGGACGAAGCCAAGGCGCGCGGTGAACTCATCGGCAACCCGTTCAGCCTGACGCCTGAAGCCCCTGAGCCGCTGGACCGCCTGCCGCACATTGTGGTGGTGATCGACGAACTGGCCGACCTGATGATGGTGGTCGGCAAGAAGATTGAAGAGCTGATTGCCCGCCTCGCCCAAAAAGCCCGTGCGGCCGGTATCCACCTGATTCTGGCGACCCAGCGTCCCAGCGTGGACGTGATCACCGGGCTGATCAAGGCCAACATCCCGACCCGCATTGCGTTCCAGGTCAGTAGCAAGATCGACAGCCGCACCATTTTGGACCAAATGGGGGCCGAAGCCCTGCTGGGCATGGGCGACATGCTCTACATGCCTAGTGGCACCGGCTTGCCGATTCGCGTGCACGGGGCGTTTGTCAGTGACGAAGAGGTGCACCGCGTGGTCAGCTACCTGAAAAGTCAGGGTGAACCCAATTACATTGAAGGGATTCTGGAGGGCGGCACGGTGGACGGTGAAGACGGTGCAGGCACACTCGACGGCGGTGGCGGTGAAAAAGATCCGATGTACGACCAGGCCGTGGAAGTGGTGCTGAAGAACCGCAAAGCCAGCATTTCGCTGGTGCAGCGCCACCTCAAAATTGGCTACAACCGCGCCGCCCGGCTGGTGGAAGATATGGAAAAAGCCGGTCTGGTGAGCAGCATGAGCAGCAGCGGCCAGCGCGACATTCTGGTGCCCGCGCGCAACGATTGATGGGTCATTCAATGCAATTTCAACGGTTTGTGATCACGGCGGCGTTACTGCTTGCCGGGGCGGGTTCCACCTGGGCCAGCGGCCTGAAAAGCCTGGAAGACTTCGTGAAAACGGTAAAAACCGGGCAGGCCGATTTCACCCAGGTGGTGACCTCGCCAGCCAAGGAAGGGCAGACGCCGCGCGTCAAAACGTCGAGCGGCCAGTTTGAGTTTTCCCGCCCCCATCGTTTCAAATTCATCTACGTCAAACCTTTTGCCCAGACCATCGTCGCCGACGGCCAGACGCTGTGGTTGTATGACCAAGACCTGAACCAGGTCACGACCCGTCAGCAGTCGCAGGTGTTGGGTTCAACCCCGGCGGCGCTGATTGCCTCAGCCGCCGATCTGAAGGCGCTGCAGGCCGACTTCACCCTCACCGATGCACCTGATAAGGATGGCCTGCAGTGGGTGCTGGCCGTGCCCAAGTCGAAAGACGGACAGTTGCAGTCGGTGCGGGTGGGCTTCAAGTCGAGCAGCGCCGAGGTGCCCACGCTGGAAGTGCTGGAGATACTGGACAGTTTTGGCCAGCGCTCGGTGCTGAGTTTTGCCGGTTTTCAGGTCAACCCGGCCTTGTCGGCCAAAGCCTTTGAGTTCAGGCCGCCTGCCGGCGCCGATGTGTTGAAGCAGTGACGTGTGTTCGCTGACCGTTGCGCCACGTTGGCGAAGTCGTCACCCACCGGCAAGCCAGGTTGAGGTTGATCAGCCTGGCCGGTTCAGCCGCCCCAGGGTGTTGAACGGGCCCGCTCGGCCACAATAGCGTCATGCGTATCGCGCCCCCGAACCACCCGCCACTTGCCGAACGACTGCGCCCCAAGACCTTGAGCGAGGTCATTGGCCAGCAGCACATGCTGGGTGAGGGCATGGCCCTGCGGCTGGCATTTGAGTCGGGCCAGCCGCACAGTTGCATTCTCTGGGGGCCACCCGGCACGGGCAAAACCACCATCGCGCGGTTGATGGCGGACGCGTTTGATGCGCAATTCATCACCATCAGCGCGGTGCTCGGCGGGGTCAAGGACATCCGCGAAGCGGTGGAGCAGGCCCAGTTGGCGCAAGCCCAGGGCAGGCGCACGCTGGTGTTTGTCGATGAGGTGCACCGGTTCAACAAAAGCCAGCAGGACGCCTTCTTGCCGCATGTGGAAAGCGGCCTGTTCACCTTCATCGGTGCCACCACCGAGAACCCGTCGTTCGAGGTGAACTCGGCGCTGCTGTCGCGCGCGGCAGTCTATGTGTTGCAGGCGCTGACACCTGACGATTTGAAGAAAATTGTGGCGTCAGCCCAGGCCCTGCAAGGGCTGCCAGCGATCGAGGAAGCAGCCGTTGAGCGGCTGGTGGCGTATGCCGATGGCGACGCCCGGCGCCTGCTGAACACGCTGGAAACCTTGGCGGTGGCCGCTGCGCAGGAGCGTCGCAGCGAGATCACCGACGTGTGGCTTCTCAAAGTCCTGGGTGAACGTTTGCGCCGTTACGACAAGGGTGGCGAGCAGTTTTACGACACCATCTCGGCCTTGCACAAAAGTGTGCGTGGCAGCGACCCCGATGCGGCGCTGTACTGGCTGGTGCGCATGCTCGATGGCGGCGCCGACCCCAACTACATGGCGCGCCGCCTGATCCGCATGGCCAGCGAGGACATCGGCCTGGCCGACCCGCGGGCACTGCGTCTGGCGCTGGACGCCGCCGAGGTGTATGAACGTCTGGGCACGCCCGAGGGTGAATTGGCGCTGGCCGAGTGTGTGGTGTATCTGGCCATCGCGCCCAAAAGCAATGCGGTCTACAAGGCGTTCAATGCGGCCAAGGCCTGGGTCAAACAGGACAGCACCCGCCCGGTGCCGATGCACCTTCGCAACGCGCCGACCAAGCTCATGAAGCAACTGGATTACGGCAAAGGCTACCGCTACGCGCATGACGAGGCGGGTGGTTTCGCCGCCGGGGCCACTTATTTACCCGACGGCATGGCCGAGCCGGGCTTTTACCGCCCGGTGGAACGCGGACTGGAAATCAAAATCGCCGAAAAGCTGCGCAGCCTGCGCGCTCAAAACCAGGCCGCGGCGCAGGCTGTCGGACCGTCAGCCAAAAGTTAGCCTGGCTGGTGATCGGGGCCATGGTCGTGACCGATGCCGTGATGGCTGTCACAGTCATGCGCTGGCCCGGTGACCAGTGGTAGCGTACCGTTCAACCATGCCGTGACGGCGCGGTCCGGGTCGGTTTCGGTGGTGACGGCGACCTGGATGCCTTTTTGTGCCAGCCGCGTCTGCAGGCCGCGTCCGGCACTGGCCGCAATCAGCAAACAGGTGCCGTCCAGCGGATGCGCGGCTTGGGGCCCGGCGGCATGGGCGCTTTCGTGAAAACTTTGTTCCAGAGGGAGTTCCAGAAGCGCCTTGCCGGCAATTTGCCGGTTGTGAATGTCATACACCCAGAACTTGCGGCATTTGCCGGCATGTTCGGTGATGGTTTTGCGGTTTTGACTGGTGACGGCGATTTTCATGGCGGTGTATCTGTGAAGCGGCTGGCGTCGGATGATGCCGCCAGTCAGGTATTGAGCAACCGCCGTGCCAACTTGAAAATTGATCCTAAGCTTTTGAAATTATTGTATTTTTCATCTGGGGTGTGTATCGCCGGGCATGCCAGGTGACAAAAATGGCAGCGTACCCGGCAGCGCGTTGGTTGCCTGCGCTGGCAGAGGCTTGACGGATTTGCAGCCTGGCTTAGGTGGGCGGGGCTCATCCCATCGCGCTGATCTGTTGTCGTGCGTGCTCAAGGGAAAACCCGCGGGCGCAAGTTCAAGACCCTCGGGCCACCTTGACTACAATCGCGGCCACTTCCGCCCCGGGCGGCACCGTTCTGGCAAGTTTATTGCTTGACGATTTGGGTTGTTGGTAGCGCAGGGTTTGGCAGGTTCACCACGTGAGCCGACGTACCGGCCGACACAGCTTTCGGCTAATTTCGGAGAACAAATATTTATGGAAACCTTGATACAGCAGATCATCAATGGTCTGGTGTTGGGAAGCATGTATGCCTTGGTGGCGTTGGGCTACACCATGGTGTACGGCATCATCGGCCTGATCAACTTCGCCCATGGCGAGGTGCTGATGGTCGGCGCCATGACCAGTTGGAGCATCATCGGTTTGATGCAAGAGTCCATGCCCGGCACGCCGGGCTGGATCATCCTGATTGTGGCCATGGTCATCGCGGCGGTGGTTGCGGCCACCTTGAACTTTTCCATTGAGAAACTGGCGTATCGGCCGCTGCGCAACAGCCCCCGGCTGGCGCCGCTGATCACCGCGATTGGAATGTCGCTGCTGCTGCAGACGCTGGCCATGATCATCTGGAAACCCAATTACAAGCCTTATCCCAACTTGCTGCCAATGGTGCCTTACGAGATTGGCGGTGCGGTCATCACGCTGACGCAGATCTTGATTCTGGCGATGACGGTGGTCTCGCTGGCGGTGCTGATGTGGCTGGTGAACTACACCCGGCTGGGTCGCGCCATGCGCGCCACGGCTGAAAACCCGCGCGTGGCCGCGTTGATGGGGGTCAAGCCTGATCTGGTGATTTCTGCCACCTTTGTGATTGGTGCCGTGCTGGCCGCCATTGCCGGCATCATGTGGGCGGCCAATTACGGCACGGTGCAGCACACCATGGGCTTCCTGCCTGGCCTGAAGGCGTTCACGGCGGCGGTGTTTGGCGGCATTGGCAACCTGGCTGGTGCGGTGGTGGGCGGTATTGCGCTGGGCCTGATCGAATCACTGGGCGCGGGTTACATCGGTGCCATCACCGGCGGTGTGCTGGGCAGCCATTACTCGGATATTTTTGCGTTCATCGTGCTGATCATTGTGCTGACGCTGCGGCCCTCGGGCCTGCTGGGTGAGCGTGTGGCGGACAGAGCCTAGGAGACCCGTCGTGCGACAAAAACAAATCATCGTTTTCCTGCTGGCAGCTGTTGGGCTGTTGGTGGCCCCCCTGATCCTGCAGAGCTTTGGCAACGCCTGGGTGCGTATTGCCGACATGGCGCTGCTGTATGTGTTGCTGGCCCTGGGCCTGAACATTGTGGTCGGTTACGCGGGTCTGCTGGACTTGGGTTATGTGGCGTTTTTTGCCATTGGCGCCTACATGTACGGTCTGCTGGCCTCGCCCCACCTGACCGACAACTTTCCCGCCATTGCCGCCATGTTCCCGGACGGTTTGCACATGCCGATCTGGATCATCATCCCGGCGGCGGCGGGTCTGGCCGCGCTGTTTGGCGTGTTGCTGGGGGCGCCCACGCTGCGCCTGCGCGGTGATTACCTGGCCATCGTGACGCTGGGGTTTGGCGAGATCATCCGCGTGTTCATGAACAACCTGGATCACCCGGTCAACATCACCAACGGCCCCAAGGGCATGGGTCAGATCGATTCGCTGACGTTTTTTGGCATGAGTTTTGGCAAACGCATCGAGGTGTTCGGCTACGACATCTCATCGGTCACGCTGTATTACTACCTGTTCCTGGTGCTGGTGGTGGTCAGTGTGATCATTTCGCATCGGCTGCAGTTGTCGCGCGTGGGCCGTGCCTGGATGGCCATTCGCGAAGATGAAATCGCCGCCAAGGCCATGGGCATCAACACCCGCAACCTGAAACTGTTGGCGTTCGGCATGGGCGCCACGTTTGGCGGTGTGTCGGGGGCCATGTTTGCCTCTTTCCAGGGCTTTATTTCGCCCGAGTCGTTCAGTCTGATGGAGTCGGTGATGATTGTGGCGATGGTGGTGCTGGGCGGCATCGGTCACCTGCCGGGCGTGATTCTCGGGGCCGTTTGCCTGTCGGCCTTGCCCGAGGTGCTGCGTTATGTGGCCGGGCCACTGCAGAGTCTGACGGGGGGGCGGCTGGACGCCTCCATCCTGCGCCAGTTGCTTATCGCCACCGCCATGATCAGCGTCATGCTGTTGCGCCCGCGTGGTCTGTGGCCCGCGCCCGAGCATGGCAAATCACTCGCCAGCACCAAGCCTTGAGCTGTGCTTGACAGTGCTT
This sequence comes from Rhodoferax sp. U2-2l, assembly GCF_020594515.1. Lineage (GTDB taxonomy): Bacteria > Pseudomonadota > Gammaproteobacteria > Burkholderiales > Burkholderiaceae_C > Rhodoferax. Next base: position 143,900 of record NZ_JAJCTH010000011.1, on the reverse strand, counting down.
CAAAGGAATCGATAACCATGACAGACACAGTTCTCAACGTCTCTGGCGTGTCCAAGCGCTTCGGTGGCCTGCAGGCCCTGAGCGATGTGGGCATCCAGATCCAGCGCGGCCAGGTGTACGGCCTGATTGGCCCTAACGGCGCGGGCAAAACCACCTTTTTCAACGTGCTCACCGGTCTGTACACGCCCGACACCGGCAAGTTCGAGCTGGCCGGCAAGCCTTACCGGCCCACCGCCGTGCATGAGGTGGCCAAGGCGGGGATTGCCCGCACCTTCCAGAACATCCGCCTGTTTGCCGAAATGACGGCGTTGGAGAACGTGATGGTGGGGCGCCATGTGCGCACCCATTCCGGGCTGGTGGGCGCCGTGTTTCGCACCGCGGGTTTCAAGGCCGAAGAGGCTGCCATTGCGCAGCGCGCGCAGGAGTTGCTGGATTACGTGGGCATTGGCCGCCTGGCGGACTTCAAGGCGCGCACGCTCAGTTACGGTGACCAGCGTCGCCTAGAGATTGCCCGCGCGCTGGCCACCGACCCGCAACTCATCGCCTTGGATGAGCCCGCCGCCGGCATGAACAGCACCGAAAAGGTGATGCTGCGCGAGCTGATCGACAAGATCCGCAATGACAACCGCACCATTTTGCTGATCGAGCACGACGTGAAACTGGTCATGGGACTGTGTGACCGGGTGACGGTGCTTGATTACGGCAAACAGATTGTCGAGGGCACACCCGCCGAGGTGCAGCGTAACGAGAAAGTGATCGAAGCCTATTTGGGCACAGGTGGCCACTGATATGACAAAAACTCTTCTGAAAGTAAAAAGCCTCAAGGTCGCTTACGGCGGCATTCAGGCTGTCAAGGGCGTGGACTTTGAGGTGCGTGAGGGCGAACTGGTGTCGCTGATCGGCTCCAACGGCGCTGGCAAAACCACCACCATGAAGGCCATCACCGGTTCGCTGCCGATCAACGACGGTGACATCGAGTACCTGGGTAAAAGCATTCGCGGCCAGGGCCCGTGGGACCTGGTGAAGCAGGGCCTGGCCATGGTGCCGGAAGGCCGCGGCATCTTCACCCGCATGACGATTCTGGAAAACCTGCAGATGGGTGCCTACATCCGCAACGACAAGGCTGACATTCTGAAAGACATCGACAAGGTGTTTGGCATTTTTCCGCGCCTGCAAGAGCGCAAGGATCAGTTGGCTGGCACCTTGAGTGGTGGCGAGCAGCAGATGTTGGCCATGGGACGTGCGTTGATCAGCCGGCCCAAGGTCTTGCTGCTGGACGAACCCTCGATGGGTCTGTCGCCCATCATGGTCGACAAGATCTTTGAAGTGGTGCGTGATGTGTACGCACAAGGGGTCACCGTGCTGCTGGTGGAGCAAAACGCCAGCCGTGCGTTGGCGATTGCCGACCGTGGTTATGTGATGGATTCCGGCTTGATCACCATGACCGGTGAAGGCAAAACCATGCTCAAGGATCCCAAGGTGCGCGCCGCCTACCTGGGCGAGTAGTTCGTGCACTTTGGATGTCAGGCCACCGTTTGGTGCGGGCAGGTCGCTGATGACATCCGCCTTTCAAAGCGGGCAGGTTGACTCAGGCCGCACCGTTGGCCAACTGAATCGCCAGACGGTTGTGCTGTTCGATCAGCGGACCCAGATCCAGCGTGGTCAGCTGGCCTTCGCGCACCACCACCCGGCCATTGACCACCGTGTAGGCTGCCTGCTGGCTGGCGCACAGCAGCAGGGCACCGACCGGGTCGTGCACGGCGCCGCCGGCAAAACCCAGCGTGTTCAGATCAAACAGCGCCAGGTCCGCACACATGCCCGGTGCCAGGTGACCAATGTCGCTGCGGCCCAGCACCTGTGCCCCGCCCCGTGTGGCCATGCTCAGGGCGTCGCGGGCGGTCATCTCGGCCGGGCCCAGATCACAGCCAAAAAAGCCACGTGACTGGCCCGTGGCGTTGATGCGCACCTCGGGCGGCTGCATGGCGCGGCCCACGCGGGCCAGCAGCAGCGCCTGGCGGGCTTCATTCACCATGTGCGCGGCATCGTTGCTGGCGCTGCCATCCACCCCCAGGCCCACTGGCACGCCGGCATTGAGCATCTTGCGAATTGGCGCAATGCCACTGGCCAGGCGCATGTTGCTGCACGGGCAGTGCGCCACACCCGTGCGGGTGGCGGCAAACAGGCTGATGCCGACATCGTCGAGTTTGACGCAGTGCGCGTGCCACACGTCATGGCCCAGCCAACCCAGGTCTTGTGCGTATTGCGTGGGGGTGCAGTTGAACTTTTCGCGGCTGTAGGCCAGGTCGTGGTCGTTTTCGGCCAGATGGGTATGCAAGCGCACGCCATAACTGCGTGCCAGCAGGGCCGACTGGCGCATCAGGTCGCGGCTGACGCTGAACGGCGAACACGGCGCCACGGCCACGTTCACCATGGCGCCGTGCGCCGTGTTGTGCCAGGTCTCGATCAGGCGCTGGGTGTCTTTCAGGATGACGTCCTCTTTTTCCACCACCCGGTCGGGTGGCAGGCCGCCCTGGCTTTGCCCAACGCTCATGCCGCCGCGCGTTGCCACAAAACGCATGCCGATGCGCTGCGCCGCCTCGATGCTGTCGTCCAGCCGCACGCCATTGGGGTAGATGTAGAGGTGGTCGCTGCTGGTGGTGCAGCCGCTGAGCAACAGTTCGGCCATGGCGACCTGGGTGCTGACCTGGACCATCTCTGGCGTCAATCCGGCCCAGATCGGGTACAGGCCGCGCAGCCAGCCAAACAGCTCGGCGTTTTGCACCTGGGGGATGGCCCGCGTCAGGCTTTGGCTCATGTGGTGATGGGTGTTGATCAGGCCGGGTGTGACCAGGTGGTGCCGGGCGTCAATGACCTCGTCAGCCGTTGAGGGCAACTCGGCGGCCGGCCCGATGGTCTCGATGCGGTGGCCACGAATGAATACCGAAGCGTCATGCCACTCGCGGGCCTCAGACGGTTTGGCATGGTCAAAGGTGGCAATACAACGGGCGTTTTTGATCAGCAAGGTGGGCATGCGAGGCGTTTCGGGTGGCGTTGACATGGCTCCGATGTTCGCACCAAGCAGAAGCTGGCGAGGCGTTTCGTCGCAGCCGTGCGCTTGGTGGCAACACATTTGTCGGCAAAACTGAACAATAGCCGGATCCATGTCGTTGTTTTACATCATTTGACCTTCTATTTGATCTGGCTCAAGGTTGTCATGGGCGCGATACACCATATTAGAGGCTATGTTTACAGTCCACACCATCAATCCGCTCGCGCAAACGCGAACACTGGGCCGCGGCCAGGTGTTGCTGAGACGCGGTTTCGAAGCTGACCAGGTCAGTTTTATTGAATCCGGCCGGGTTGCACTGGGTGTGATGGGCTCGGACGAGATGGCGCACCAGATTGGTGTGCTGGAAGGCCCTTGCTGGCTGGACGCGAGTTCGGTCGTGTTGGGCCTGCCCCATTTGGTCGATGCCGTGGCGGACACCCCGCTGAAGCTCTGCACGGTAGCCGCCGTTGATTTCAAAAAAGCGATCGCCGAGATGCCGGGCGCTGCACAAGCCGTGTTGACCGACGTGGCGATGGCGCACCGCCGACAAACCGAATTTGCGATGAGCCGTCTGGCCAAGGACGCTGAGGCCCGTTGTGCCGAATGGTTGCTCAGCCATGCACGTTTTGGTGCCAAGGGTGATCTGGCGGTGGAGTTGCAGCAGCGCAAACGCAGCATCGCGGCGCAACTTGGCATCGCACCCGAGACCTTGTCGCGCGTGCTGCGTCATTTGCGTGAAAAGCGCCTGATCAGTGGGTCGGGCCGCGTGTTGAATCTGCTGAACCCCGGCGCCTTGCGTTCCCTGGCTGGTTTTTAAGCCAGCCCCAGCCCCAGGCCGAGCCAGAGCTTCGCAAGAGGGAAGCTCTTTTCATTTGGAGCGTCAGGATTGGCCCAGTGCCTGGAGCACGCGTTCAGGCGTGGCGGGCGCGTTGAGCTTCACACTTGCATCGCTGCGCGCCCGCGCCACCGCGTCGCGCAGCGCCTCAAACACGCTAATGGCCAGCATGAAGGGGGGTTCCCCCACCGCTTTGGAGCCCCCGACGTTGTCCTCGGTGTTGGGGGCGTCCCACAAATCAACCTTGAAATGGGCGGGAATGTCACCCGCTGTTGGGATCTTGTAGGTGCTGGGGGCGTGGGTGGTCAACAAACCCTTGTCATTCCAGACCAGCTCTTCGGTGGTGAGCCACCCCATGCCCTGCACAAATCCGCCTTCGATCTGACCCACGTCCAGCCCCGGGTTGATCGAGCGACCCACGTCGTGCAGGATGTCCACGCGCAAGACCTTGTTTTCGCCGGTCAAGGTGTCGATGGCGACCTCGGTGCAGGCCGCGCCATACGCAAAGTAATAAAACGGCCGACCACTGAGCGTGGTTTTGTCGTAGTGGATCTTGGGTGTGCGGTAAAAGCCGTCGCTCCAGAGCTGGATGCGGTTGGCATAGGCCAGCTGCACCACCGCATCGAATGTGCGCGTGGTCTTGGGGGTGAACACCTGGCCGTTCTGGAAGGTGACCGCACCCGCACCCACACCGTCGAGCCCACCGACAAAAGCCGCCAGGTTGTCGCGCACATGGCGCGCCGCAAACTGCGCGGCGCGGCCATTGAGGTCGGTGCCGGCCGAGGCTGCGGTGGCCGAGGCATTGGGGATTTTGCTGGTGTCACTCGCCGTGGCCAGCACCTTGTGCAGTGGCACACCGAGTTCGTCGGCCACAATTTGCGCCACCTTGGTGTTGAGGCCCTGGCCCATCTCAACCCCGCCGTGGTTGACCTGCACACTGCCGTCCAGGTAGACATGTACCAACGCACCAGCCTGGTTGAACAGCGTGGCAGTGAAGCTGATGCCGAATTTGACCGGTGTGATGGCGATGCCGCGTTTGACGGTGCTGTGGCTGGCGTTCCATGCGGAAATGGCCTCCAGCCGCTGTAGGTACTGGGCAGACTGTGCCAGTGTGGCGAGCATCGGTTGCAGGATGTTGCCTTCCACCTGCATGCCGTAGTGCGTGGTGTCGCGGCGTGCCGGGGCTGGCGCGCCATGCATCTGTAGCTGGACGGGTGGGGCAGCGCGTGAGGCATGCGCAGGCTGCCGCGCTTGGCGGGTCACTGCGTCAGCCTCCAGTGGCTCGTCGCTGTACAGGTTGCGCAAGCGCACGGCCAGCGGGTCCAGGCCGAGGTGGCGGGCGATGTCGCCCAGGATGACCTCGGTGACGATCATGCCCTGTGGCCCGCCAAAGCCGCGAAACGCGGTGTGGCTCTGGGTGTTGAGCTTGCAGCGGTACGAGGTGATGGCCACGTCCTGCAGGTAGTAGGCGTTGTCGGCGTGGAAGATCGCGCGGTCGGCCACCGGGCCCGATAGATCGGCGCTGAAGCCGCAGTGCGCCGCCATCATGAGTTTGAGGCCACACAGGCGCCCGGTGTCATCAAAACCCACGGTGTACTGGTAGCTGAATGGGTGGCGTTTGCCGGTGATCAGAAAGTCGTCGTCGCGGTCCAGCCGCAACTTGACCGGGCGCTTCACCTTGGCGGCGGCCACGGCAGCCCACACCGCCAGATGGCCGGCCTGGGTTTCCTTGCCACCAAAACCGCCACCGAGCCGGCGGCACTCGACGCGCACCGCGTGGTTGTCCAGCCCCAGCGCGTGCGCCACCCAGTGCTGTACCTCGCCCGGGTGCTGGGTGCTGCTGTAGATCAGCCACTGGTTCTGCTCCTGCGGCAGGGCGTAGGCCACCTGGCCTTCCAGGTAAAAGTGTTCCTGGCCACCGACTTCGAGGGTGCCGCTCAAGGTGTGCGGCGCGCGCGCCAGCGCGGCCTCGGCATCCCCACGCGCCACAGTCACTGGCGGCAGCACATAACTTTGCGCGGCCAGCGCGTCCTGCACGTTCAGGATGGCGGGCAGGGCGGTGATGTCGGCTTGCACCAGCCGGGCGGCACGGCGGGCCAGTTCAACGCTGTCGGCCACCACCAGGCCCATCACCTGGCCGATGTGTTGCACGGTGTCACGCGCAAACACCGGCTCGTCCCCGGCAAACGCCGCCAGCACAGGGTCACCCGGCACATCATTGGCCGAGACAATGGCGTGTACCCCGGGCAAAGCCAGGGCTGCCGACGCATTTAATCCATGCAGTTGACCATGCGCGACGGTGGACAAAATGGGGGCAGCATGCAAGGTGCCGCGCAGTTCTGGCAAATCGTCAATATATGGCGCAGCGCCTGACACCTGCGCTTTCGCACTTTCATGCGGCGCTGAACTGCCGCAAGCGCCCGACGATGCGGCGAGGTGCTTGGCTAAGGCTGCGGGTGGCGTCTGGCGCAACGCCGCGGTTGTCGCGGCAGAGGTCACGGTGTCGGGAAACGTGTTCATGCTTGCAAGGTCTCCAGCGACACGTCGGCTTCGCCCTGGCTCTCGCGCCACAGCCGTTGCAGCAGGTTGCCCAGCACCGTGCGGCGGTAGTCGCTGCTGGCGCGCATGTCGGAAATCGGCTGGAACTCGCCACGCAAGGTGGCCATGGCCTCGTCGACGGTGGCCGGGGTCCAGGGCTGGTGACGCAGCGCGGCCTCGGTTTGACGCGCGCGCACCGGCGTGGCGGCCACCCCGCCCACGCCGATGGAAGCCTGTGCGACCTGATCCTCTTTCAGGTGCAGCTGCACCGCCAGGCAGACGGCAGAAATGTCGTCTTCCAAGCGTTTGGATACTTTGTAAACCCGCAAAAATTCGCCTGGCGCAGGCTGCGGCACGATGATGCGGCTCAGCACCTCGTCCGCTGCCATCACGTTCTGGCGGTAACCGGTGTAGAGCGATTCCAAGGGCAGCTCACGCAACCCACGCACACTGGCGAGTTCAACCCGGGCGCGCAAGGCAATCAGCAGCGGCATCGAGTCACCAATGGGCGAGCCATTGGCCACATTGCCGCCCAGCGTGCCCGAGTTGCGCACCGGCGCACCGGCAAAACGCATGGCAAAAGCGTGCAGGGCAGGGCGGCTGGCTTCCAGCGCCGCAAAGGCGTCGGTCAGTGTGACAGCAGCACCGATGCTCAGGTGGGCCTCGTTTGAGCTGATCTGGCGCAGTTCTGCCACCCGGGTCAGGTCCAGCACCTGCGCAAAATCCTTGTGTTGTTTGTTGACCCACAGCCCCACATCGGTGCATCCGGCCACCAGTTGTGCCTGCGGCTGGGCGGCCCGCAGCGCCAGCAGTTCAGCCAGCGTGGTCGGGGATTGGTAGCTCACATCAGGCGCAAGCGCCCGTTCCGGCGTGGCCAGCAGCGCTAGTTTGGCGAGGATGTCCGCCTCGTTGAGCGCCACGGTCGGCCAGCTTGACATCTGCTGCGCCGCATCCAGAATGGGCCGGTAGCCGGTGCAGCGGCACAGGTTGCCCGACAGCGCATCCAGGGCCTGTTCGCGGCTCACGCGCTGGCCCTGGCACACCTGGTTCTGGTACAGGCCAAACAGGCTCATGGCAAAGCCGGGGGTGCAAAAGCCGCACTGGCTGGCATGGTTGGCCAGCAGCGCTTGCTGTACCGGGTGCAAGGTGCCGTCCGCTGCAGCCAAGTCTTGCGCCGTCCACAGCGCCAAACCGTGGATCGAATGGGCCAGCCGGATGCAACTGTTGACGGCGTTGTAATGCAGGCGCCCGTCGCGCCTTTCGCCCAGCACCACGGTGCAGGCGCCGCAGTCACCTTCGTTGCAGCCTTCTTTGGTGGCGGTCAAACCCAGGTCGTCGCGTAGCAGTTGCAGCAGGGTGCGGGTGGGGGGGACGTGGTGCAGCGTGACCAGTTCGCCGCGGTGCACAAAGTGAAGGTCAGGATGAGGCATGGGTGTCGGTATCCAAAGAAGGCTGAACGGGACAGGTGGCGTGATGGAGGGGGTGGCAGGTTGCAGCAAGATTCCTGCCAAGCGTGGCATCGTCCTTGCTTGACACGATTCTTGTTGTGCTTGGCGTTGGCCCCGGTTTATTCAATACACTTCCGTCCAAATTAGTTTTATATCCATCGTTGTCCGGCATTTTGAAACAAATCCTGTGCGCTCGCCCATCCTCACCCCCCGACTCCAGCTCAGTGGCATCACCAAGCGTTACCCCAGTGTGGTGGCCAACAGCGAGGTGTCTTTGACGGTACTGCCTGGCGAAACCCATGCCGTGCTGGGTGAAAACGGGGCTGGCAAATCCACGTTGATGAAAATCATCTACGGCTCGGTCAAACCCGACGAGGGCTCGGTGCTCTTCAACGGCCAGCCAGTCCACATCAAAAACCCGCAAGAGGCGCGCGCCCTGGGCATCAGCATGGTGTTCCAGCATTTCAGCCTGTTTGACACCATCACCGTGGCCGAAAACGTCTGGCTGGGCCTGAGCAAGACGCTCAGCCTGGCTGAGGTCGCCCGCAGCATCGAGGCCAAGGCGGCCGAGTACGGGCTGGACATCGACCCGGCGCGCCCGGTGCACACCTTGAGCGTGGGCGAGATGCAGCGGGTGGAGATCATCCGCGCGCTGCTGACCAACCCGCAACTGCTGATCCTGGACGAACCCACCTCGGTGCTGACGCCGCAGGCCGTTGAAAAACTGTTTGTGGTGCTGAAAAAGTTGGCCAGTGAAGGCTGCAGCATTCTCTACATCAGCCACAAGCTGCATGAAATCCGTGAACTTTGCAACGCCTGCACCGTGTTGCGCGGCGGCAAGGTCACCGGCGTGTGCAACCCGTCACAAGAGAGCAATGCTTCGCTGTCGCGCATGATGATTGGCGCCGAGCCACCGCAGCTGACGCACCGTGTGCAAGACCCCGGCCCGAGTGTGCTGCGGGTGAGCAACCTGACCCTGGCGCGCGAAGACCAGTTTGGCGTCGACCTGGAAGGCATTTCGTTTGAGGTGCGCGCTGGTGAGGTGGTGGGTATTGCCGGGGTGTCGGGCAACGGTCAGAAAGAGTTGCTGTGTGCGTTGTCGGGTGAAGACAACCGCGCCAAGCCGGGCAGCGTGCGCATGGGCCGGGTTGATGTCTCCAGCATGCACCCGGGGCGCCGGCGCAAGCTGGGTCTGCATTTTGTGCCCGAGGAACGTCTGGGCCGCGGTGCCGTGCCCACGCTCTCTCTGGCGCACAACCTGCTGCTGACGCGCCAGGAAGCCATTGCCTACCCGGGTTTTTTTGGCGGGTGGGTGCGTGTGAAACAACTGGAAGCGCAGGCGGCAGAGATCATTGCGCGTTTCAAGGTCAAGGCGGGTGGCTCACGTTCGGTGGCGCGGTCGCTGTCGGGGGGCAATTTGCAGAAATTCATTGTGGGGCGCGAAATTGACGCCAACCCCAAGCTGTTCATCGTCTCGCAACCCACCTGGGGGGTGGATGTGGGTGCTGCGGCGCAAATTCGCGGCGAAATTCTGGCGCTGCGCGACGCGGGCTGCGCGGTTCTGGTGGTCAGCGAAGAGCTGGACGAGTTGTTTGAAGTCTGTGACCGCCTGCATGTGATTGCGCGCGGCCAGTTGTCACCCTCAGTTCCGGCAGCTGAGGCCACGGTCGAAAAAATTGGTGAGTGGATGAGCGGTCTGTGGGACTATGAGGTGCAAGCCCACCTGGCGGAAATGTCGGGCCTGCAAGATGGCGGGCAGGAGGCGGGTCATGCTTAAGCTCGAAGCGCGCCCCGAGCCGTCACGCGTCTGGACCTATGCTTCGCCTCTGCTGGCGCTGGCGATCACCGTGCTGATCGGTGCGCTGATGTTTGCCGCTTTGGGCAAAGACCCGGTCAAGGGCTTGCAGATGTTTTTCTGGCTGCCGATCCAAAGCGGCTACGCCTGGGGCGAGTTGCTGGTCAAGGCCACGCCGCTGTTGATCATTGCGCTGGGGCTGGCGGTGTGTTTTCGCTCCAACGTCTGGAACATTGGTGCCGAGGGCCAGTACATCATTGGGGCCATTTTTGCCGCCGGGGTGGCGCTGATGGCTGATCGCTCCACCGGCGCCTGGATCGTGGTGCCGATTCTGCTGGCCGGTGTGCTGGGCGGCATGGTGTGGGCGGGCATCACCGCGCTGCTGCGCGACCGTTTCCATGCCAACGAGATTCTGGTGAGCCTGATGCTGGTGTATGTGGCGGTGCAACTGCTGAGTTACCTGGTGGGCGGCCCCTGGAAAGACCCGATGGGCTTCAACTTTCCGCAAAGCAAGACCTTTGAAGCCGTCACGCGGATACCACGCCTGTTCACGGGGTCGCGGGTGAGCATCGGGGTATTTTTTGCCTTGCTCGGTGTCATTGGCTTGTGGGTCTTTTTGTTTCGCACTCGGGCCGGGTTTTCATTGCAGGTGGGCGGCTTGGCGCCGGCGGCGGCGCGTTACGCCGGGTTCTCATCGCGCAAGGCGCTGTGGACGGCGTTGTTGATCTCCGGTGGCGCGGCCGGTTTGGCCGGTGCGCTGGAGGTGGCCGGGCCCATCGGCCAGCTCACGCCGTATGTGCCAGCGGGTTACGGTTTTGCCGCCATCATCGTGGCTTATGTCGGGCGGCTGCACCCGGTGGGCATGGTCTTGTCGGCCCTGTTGATGAGCATGTTTTACATCGGTGGTGAGCTGGCGCAGTCGCGCTTGGGGCTCACCAAATCGCTCACCGGTGTGTTTCAGGGCCTGCTGCTGTTCAGCCTGCTGGCTTGCGACACGCTGGTGAATTACCGGCTCACCTTGCATAAGAGAAGGAGCGCCTGATGGAGTCTTACGCGCTGCTGTTGGCGGCCACGTTAAACGCGGGCACGGTGCTGGCACTGGCCTCGCTGGGGCTGCTGATCAACGAGAAGGTGGGCATCGTCAACCTGGGGGCGGAGGGCATGATGCTCTGCGCGGCCATTGCCGGGTTTGCCACGGTGGTCACCACCGGCTCGGATGTGATGGGTTTTGCCGCCGGGATGGTGGTGGGCGCGGTGCTGGCAGGCATGTTTGGCCTGCTGGTGATCTGGCTCAACACCAATCAGTACGCCACCGGGCTGGCGCTGACCCTGTTTGGCGCCGGTTTCTCGGCCTTTGTGGGCACCTCTTTTGTGCAGGCCAAAATTCCCGAGCGTGCCGCGTTTGCCGTTCCCTATCTGTCAGATATCCCATGGTTGGGGGCGGCGCTGTTTCGGCATCACCCGCTGGTGTACCTGACCGTGCTGTTTGCGCTCGGGTTGATCTGGTTCATGTACCGCACCCGCAGCGGGCTGATCATGCGCAGCGTGGGTGAAAGCCCCGAGTCGGCCCATGCGCTGGGTTACCCGGTGCGCCTGATCCGCCTGCTGGCCGTGATGGTGGGTGGGGCCCTGTGTGGGCTGGCGGGCGCCTACATTTCGATCATCTACACGCCGCTGTGGGTGGAGGGCATGGTGGCGGGCAAGGGCTGGATTGCGCTGGCACTCACCACCTTCGCCACCTGGCGACCGGCACGGGTGTTGCTTGGGGCTTACCTGTTTGGCGGCGTGACGATGTTGCAGTTTCACTTGCAGGGGATCGGGGTCGATGTGCCGAGCCAGTTCCTGAGCATGTTGCCGTATGTGGCCACCATCGTGGTGCTGGCGCTGATCTCGCGCAACCCGCAGTGGATCCGCATCAACATGCCCGCCAGCATCGGCAAACCGTTTTATCCGGGTGCGTGAATCCAAGCTATTTCTGCTTGACGAAACCGTCCGGGACGCATTCATAATGGCTGTTTTTTTCTCAACTCGTCTCAACCCCTTTGATAAGGACCCGATATGACTGATCTGCAAAAACGTATGCTGCTCAAGGCGGCTGCACTCACCGCCGTGGCCTCTGCTGCGCTGGTGGGCTGTGGCAAAAAAGAGGAGCCTGCGCCCGCGCCTGCTCCTGAGCCCGCCCCGGTGGCATCGGCACCCGAACCCGCCAAACCAGATCCTCTGAAGATTGGTTTTGCCTATGTGGGCCCGGTGGGTGATGGCGGCTGGACGTTTGCGCATGACAACGGTCGCAAAGCCCTGGAAGCCGAGTTTGGCGACAAGATCGTCACCTCGTTTGTGGAAAACGTGCCGGAATCGGCCGATGCCGAGCGCGTCATCCGCGACATGGCCGGCCAAGGCAACAAGCTGGTGTTTGGTACCACTTTCGGTTACATGGAGCCCATGCTCAAGGTGGCCGCCGAGTTCCCGGACGTGAAGTTTGAGCACGCCACCGGTTACAAACAGGCCGCCAACATGCGCACCTACGACAGCCGCACCTATGAAGGCGCGTACATGGCCGGTGTGATTGCCGGTGCCATGACCAAGAGCAACACGCTGGGCGTGGTGGGTTCGGTCCCGATCCCTGAAGTGCTGCGCAACATCAATGCCTTCACCCTGGGCGCACAAAGCGTCAACCCCAAGGTCAAAACCAAGGTGGTCTGGGTGAACGGCTGGTTTGACCCGCCGAAAGAAACCGAAGCCGCCACTAGCCTGATCAACGGTGGTGCCGACGTGTTGTTCCAGAACACCGACTCGCCCGCGGTGCTGAAAACCGCTGAAGCCAAGGGCAAACGCGCCTTCGGTTGGGATTCCGACATGACCGCCTACGGCCCGAAAGCGCACCTGGCCTCCGCCGTGATCAACTGGGGCCCGTACTACATCAAGGCCACCAAGGAAGCCCTGGAAGGCGCCTGGACGGCCGGCGAAGGCACCCACAGCTGGTGGGGCGTGAAGGAAGGCGCGATCGACATCGTGTCGATCGCCGAGGATGTGCCGGCTGAAACCAAAGCCAAGGTGGAAGAAGTCAAGAAGGGTCTGGCTGACGGCTCCTTTGTGATCTGGAAGGGTCCGCTGAAGAACAACGCGGGCAAGGACATGCTGGCCGCTGATGCGGTGGCTGATGACAAGTTCCTCAGCGGCATCAATTTCTACGTCAAGGGCGTGGAAGGCAAAGTGCCCGGCGCCAAGTAAACTGGCATCGCCCCTGGTCAAGGCCGCCTTCGGGCGGCTTTTTTGTCTCCCCCACCCATCGCCTGCCATGCACACTGTCAAACCCGTTTCTACTGAGCGCCTTCCGCACCTGCTGCGAGCCATGCCCAAAGCCGAGCTGCACATGCACATCGAAGGCTCGCTGGAGCCCGAGCTGATGTTCGCGCTGGCTGCACGCAATGGCTTGAGCCTGCCCTACGCCGATGTGGCGGCGCTCAAACGGGCCTATGTGTTTGGCAACCTGCAGGAATTTCTGGACGTGTACCACGCGGGCACCCAGGTGCTGCGCACCGAGCAGGACTTTTACGACATGACCTGGGCCTACCTGCAGCGCGCGGCGGCCGACCAGGTGGTGCACACCGAAATTTTCTTTGACACCCAGACCCACACCGGCCACGGCGTGGACACCGACACCGTGATCAATGGGTTGCACCGCGCCTGTGTCGACGCGCGCTCCAAGCTGGGCATCAGTGCCGGGTTGATCTTGTGTTTCTTGCGCCATCTGAGCCAGGCCGAGGCTTTTGAAGCGCTGGAGCAGGCCACGCCGCATCTCGACAAGTTGCTGGGTGTGGGGCTGGCGTCGAGTGAACTGGGCCATCCGCCCGAAAATTTCACCGAGGTGTTTGCCAAAGCGCGCCAACTGGGCCTGCGCTTGGTCGCCCATGCCGGTGAGGAAGGGCCGCCAGCCTATATCTGGAGCGCCCTGGATGCGCTCAAAGTGGAACGGATTGACCACGGCGTACAAGCCATGAAGGACTCGGCGCTGGTGGCGCGGCTGGTGCGTGAGCAGATTCCGCTCACGGTATGCCCGCTGTCCAACCTGAAACTGTGTGTGTTCCCGACGCTGGCGCAGCACAACCTAGGCGCCATGCTGCAGGCCGGTCTGGTGGCCACCATCAACTCGGACGACCCAGCCTATTTTGGTGGCTACATCAACGAGAACTTCACCCAGACCTTTGCGGCACTGGGTCTGACCGCGCAGCACGCTTACCAGCTGGCAAGCAACAGTTTTGCGGCGAGCTTCATTGAGGCATCAGCCAAACGGGCCTACCAGGACCAGTTGGCTGAGCTGTTTGAAACCTTTGAATGAATGGACGAGGTATTGACCGGCAGCAAGTGGCCGGTCAAGGTGCTTATCGCACCGGCACCCACAGCTGCAGGCGCGGCAGCATCACCCGGTAGGGTGCCAGCAACACGGCGGCCATCAGCCACTTGATGCTCAGGTCACCAGCGGCCAGCATCAGCCAGTCCATGTCGGAACCCGCAAACGCCAGGAAGAAAAAGATGCCGGTGTCGACCACCGACGCCACCACCGAGCCAATCAGCGGTGCTTTCCACCAGGAACCGGCGCGCAAGCGGTTGAAAGCGACGATGTCGAGCAGTTGGCCCACAATGAACGCCACGCCCGAGGCCACCGCAATACGCCAGGGCGCCAGCGCCAACGACACCACCACCGCAATCGCGAAACCCACCCAGGCCACGCGCCGGGCTGCTGCGGTGCCCACCGCGCGGTTGGTCAGATCGGTCACCAGAAAAGCCACCGGGAAGGTGAAGGCGCCCCAGGTCAACCAGTCGTTGATGGGAAACTGCACCAGATAATTGGACGACACAATGACCAGCAACATGGCCAAAATCGGCCGCCAAAGCGCAAAAAGGTGAGGTTGGAGCGGTGTGTTCATGCCCGGATTATCGCTTCAGGGCCGTGCGGCACGCACCTTGGTCCGTCAAACCGGGGTAAATTGGGTAAGCTTGGCAGTCTATGAGAGCCTACCGCGCCGCCCTGTTGTATTTCAAGCCCGATGCTGATCCCTGCAGCAGCGCTGTCTATCTGGATGACGGTCTGCTGGTGACCGGCCCCGACGCGCAAGGCACCCAGGTGGTGCAGGCCGTCGGCCCTTATCGCGACCTGGTGGCACGATACCCGCAGCTGCCGGTGCAGCACTTTCCGGGGCGAATCATTGCGCCGGGGTTTGTGGATTTGCACAGCCATTACCCGCAAGCCAATGTGATCGGCTCGCCGGCAGATGGCTTGCTGCCGTGGCTGGAGCATTACACGTTTCCAGAAGAAAACCGCTTCTCAGCCCCTGACTACTGTGCGCAGGCAGCTGCCTTCTTCGTCGCAGAAATGCTGCGCAACGGTGTGACGACGGCCTTGACGTTTGCCACCTCGCACCCGGCATCCGTCGATGCGCTGTTTGCAGAGGCGAAAAAACAACAGCTGCGGCTGATCACCGGCCTGTGCCTGATGGACCGGCATGCACCGCCCGATTTGCTGAATCAGCCCTCCAGACCTGGCGCCTTGGACGCCACCGAGCAAAGCCTGATCGATTCCGAAGCCTTGTTGCAGCGTTGGCACGGCGTGGACCGGTTGGGCTACGCCATCACGCCGCGTTTTGCACCCACCAGCTCGGACGCTCAGTTGCGCGGCGCGGGTGAGCTGGCAGCGCGGTATCCGGACGTGTGGATTCAGTCCCATGTGGCGGAAAACCACGAGGAAATCGGCTGGGCGCGTGATCTGTTCCCGGCGTCTGACAGTTATCTGGCCACCTATGCCGACTTTGGCCTGCTGCGCCAGCGCGCCATTTACGCGCATTGCATCCACTTTGACGATGCTGACCGTGCGCTGATGCGCGACAGCGGTGCCGCCGCTGCGGTGTGCCCCACCAGCAATTTGTTTCTGGGCAGTGGTTTTTTTGATTACGCCAGCGCCGACCGTGTGGGCTTCAACTACGGCCTGGCCAATGACGTGGGCGGCGGCACCAGTTTTTGCCCGTTTCACACCATGCTGGCCGCTTATTACGTGGGGCGGGAAGGGCAGACCAAGGACGGTTTGTCACTGTCGCCCCAGCACCTGTGGTGGCAACACACCGCAGGTGCTGCGCAGGCGCTGGGGCTCTCTGGTGTGGTGGGCAACCTGTTGCCGGGTTGTGAGGCCGACTTTGTGCTGCTCAACCCGCAAGCCACGCCGCTGCTGGCGCGCAAGAGGGCGCTGGCGGCCAACCTGGATGAGCTGCTGTTCTCGATGATCGTGCTGGGCGACGACCGCTTGGTGCAGCAAACCGTGATTTCACAAGCTTTGTAGGCCTGCTGGCGCGGCCCATCTGGCGACGACAAGCTGACCCCAGCCAGGCCCTGCTTACAATCCGCTACCCCTTCCGGAGACTGACTTCCCATGAGCATCAAAAGCGACAAATGGATCCGCCACATGGCAGAGACCACCGGCATGATCGAGCCGTTCGAGCCCGGCCAGATCCGCCAGCGTGACGGCAACAAAATCATCAGCTACGGCACCAGCAGCTACGGCTACGACATCCGCTGCGCGCCCGAGTTCAAGGTCTTCACCAATATCCACAGCACCGTGGTGGACCCGAAGAACTTTGATGAGAAGAGTTTTGTCGACTTCAACGACGATGTCTGCATCATCCCGCCCAACAGTTTTGCACTGGCGCGCACCATGGAGTACTTTCGAATTCCGCGCAATGTGCTGACCATCTGCCTGGGCAAAAGCACCTACGCGCGCTGCGGCATCATCGTCAACGTGACCCCGTTCGAGCCTGAGTGGGAAGGTTATGTGACGCTGGAGTTCTCCAACACCACACCGCTGCCCGCCAAGATTTACGCCGGTGAAGGCTGTGCCCAGGTCTTGTTCTTTGAGAGTGACAAGGACGACGTCTGCGAAACCAGCTACAAGGACCGTGGTGGCAAATACCAGGGCCAGCGCGGCGTGACGCTGCCCAAGGCCTGAATTCAGAGCGCACCCTCATGAAGTGGGAAGGCAACCGCCAGTCAGACAACGTGGAAGACCGCCGCAGCGGCGGTTCGGGTGGTGGCGGGGGCCGCAAGATTGGCATTGGCTCGGTCGTCATCGCGCTGGTCGCGTCCTATTTCTTCGGTGTCAACCCGATGACGGTGCTCAATATCCTGAGCGGTGGCGAGCCCGCGACGCAGGTCTCGTCTGCGCCAGCCCAACGACCGCCCGCCGATGACCGGATGGCCAGTTTTGTCTCGACCGTGCTGGCCGATACCGAAGATGTCTGGAAGCAGGTCTTCACCCAGGCCGGTGGCACTTACCAGGAACCCAAGCTCATCCTGTTTCGCGGCAGCACCGCTACGGCCTGCGGGCAGGGTCAGGCCGCCATGGGACCGTTTTATTGCCCGGCCGACCGCAAGGTCTACATCGACCTGGGTTTTTACGAAACCCTGCAAAACCGGCTGGGTGCGCCAGGCGACTTTGCCCAGGCCTATGTGATTGCGCATGAGGTGGGCCACCACGTGCAAAACCTGCTCGGCATCACCGACAAGATGGACCAGATGCGCGGCCAGGTCAGCGAGGTGGCATACAACGGCCTGAGCGTGCGCCTGGAGTTGCAGGCAGATTGTTTTGCCGGCGTCTGGGCCAACCACGCGCAGGCATCGCGTCAGTTGCTCGAAGCGGGTGACGTGGAAGAAGCCATGAACGCCGCCGCCAAAATTGGCGACGATGCACTGCAGCGTGCCGGAGGCGGCCAGGTGGTTCCCGACAGCTTTACCCACGGCAGCAGCGCGCAGCGCCAGCGCTGGTTTGACATCGGCTTGCAAAACGGCAGCGTCAAGCGCTGCGACACCTTCAGCGCACGCCAACTTTGACGCTTGAGGGATAATCTGAGCTTTGCTCCAGTTCTTGGGGCCACACCAGCTATCGGATGGATAGCAACTTATCCTGGCTCTGAATGACCGACCTGACTCCTGATACCTCCAATGTTTTGACCGCCGACACACTGCCCATGGCCTTTGCCCAACTGCAGTTGTCAGACCCCTTGGCCCGCGCTGTGGCTGAAATGGGTTACGAGACCATGACCCCGATCCAGGCCCAGGCGATTCCTGTGGTGCTGCAGGGGCGCGACGTGATGGGCGCCGCCCAGACCGGCACCGGCAAGACCGCCGCATTTGCCTTGCCGCTGCTGCAACGCATGCTCAAGCATGAAAACGCCTCCACCTCACCGGCGCGCCACCCGGTGCGTGCGCTGGTGCTGCTGCCCACGCGCGAACTGGCGGACCAGGTGGCAGAACAGGTCCGGCTGTATGGCAAATACACCAACCTGCGCAGCACGGTGGTGTTTGGCGGCATCGACATGAAGCCGCAAACCCTGGAGCTGAAAAAAGGCGTGGAAGTGCTGGTGGCCACGCCCGGGCGGCTGCTGGACCACATCGAAGCCAAAAACTGCGTGCTCAACCAGGTGGAGTACGTGGTGCTGGACGAAGCAGACCGCATGCTCGATATCGGCTTTTTACCCGACCTGCAGCGCATCCTGAGCTACCTGCCTAAGCAGCGCACCACCTTGCTGTTCTCCGCCACGTTCTCGCCAGAGATCAAGCGCCTGGCCAACAGCTACCTGCAAGACCCGGTGACCATTGAAGTGGCGCGCTCCAACGCCACCGCCTCCACCGTGGAGCAACATTTTTACAGTGTGGGTGATGATGACAAGCGCCACGCCCTGCACCAGATCCTCAAGCAGCGCGGGCTCAAACAGGCCTTTGTGTTTGTCAACAGCAAACTCGGCTGCGCCCGCCTGGCGCGCTCGCTCGAGCGCGAAGGCCTCAAAACCACCGCGTTGCATGGTGACAAGAGCCAGGACGAGCGCCTCAAAGCGCTGGAGTCGTTCAAGAGCGGCGAGGTGGATTTGCTGGTGTGCACCGACGTTGCCGCCCGCGGGCTGGACATCAAGGACGTGCCGGCGGTGTTCAACTTCGACATTCCGTTCCACGCCGAAGACTACGTGCACCGCATTGGCCGCACCGGTCGTGCCGGGCAGTCTGGCCTGGCAGTGACGTTTGTTTCCAAGAGCGACGGTCGCCTGGTGGCCGAGATTGAGAAGCTCCTGAAGACCAAGCTGGATCTGGAACCCATCGAGTTTGAGGAAGACCTGCCCGATATCCGCAAACAAGGCCACATCAACGATGGCCGGCGCATGTACCAGCAAGAGGCCGAGCGTGGACGCGAAGCGGGTTCCCCACGGCCACCGCGCGAGGCGCGCAGCGACTACAAGCCGCGCGTCAGATCGGCGCCCGCTGACCCGTTTTTTGACAAACCGTACGAGCCCTCGTTGCCACCCGAGGCGGCACCTTCCTGGGAAGCGGCTGCTGCCAGGCCTGGCGTGCGCGCTATTTCGGGCAACATCCGGCCCAAGCGCAAGGTGGCGGCGCTGTTCACGCCCGTTTAAGCGCCCTCAACTGCCCGGCTTTTGCGCCTGAGGGCAGCGCACCTGGATCAATTCGTGGGTGTTTGGGCCAGTTTCTTGGCCCAATTTGAGCGCAGTCAGCGAGCCGCCCCACACGCAGCCTGTGTCCAGCGCCAGTACATCGGATCGGTCCAGCCAGCCCAAGGTGGACCAGTGGCCGAAGGCCACACACACATCCGCACTGTGGCGCCCCGGTACGTCAAACCACGGCATATAGCCCGGCGGCGCGGCATCTGCTGCGCCCGTGACCGAGAACTCCATCTCGCCCTCAGGTGTGCAAAACCGCAGCCGTGTCAGGGCGTTGACGATGACGCGCAGACGGTCGACACCGGTCAGGCTGTCGTGCCAGCCAGCGGGCGCGTTGCCATACATCTGATGTAAAAACGCGGGCAGATCCGGGCCGCGCAAAACGGTTTCAACCTCCTGGGCCAGCGCCATGGTTTTGGCCGCACTCCAACCTGGCAGGACACCGGCATGGACCAACAAGTACGTCGTGGTTTGATGGGGCAGCAGGATCGCCAGGTGTTGCTGGCGCAACCAGTCCAGCATCGCCGGTCGGTCGGGGGCGTTCAGCACATCGTGCAACGTGTCTTTGCGGCTGGGTTGGCGTGCGCCGTGGGCCGCAGCCAGCAGGTGCAGATCGTGGTTGCCCAACAGGCATTGCGCCGCATGGCCATAAGCCATCAGGCGGCGCAGCACGCCGGCCGAGTCCGGCCCACGGTTCACCAGGTCACCCAATAGATACAAGGTGTCACGGCTGGGGGAAAAGGATATTTTGTCCAGCAGGTGTTGCAGGCAAGCGTTGCAGCCCTGCACATCGCCAATCAGGTAAAGTGCCATGATGTTGATTGTCGCGTGCCCTGCATGGAATTTTTGCTGATTGTTTTTTTGACGCTGCTCAATGGCGTCTTCGCCATGTCTGAGTTGGCGCTGGCGGCCAGCCGCAAGTCCCGGCTGACGGCCATGGCCGAAGACGGTGACAAGGGCGCGCAAGCCTCACTCAAACTGCTCGACAACCCCAACCAATTTTTGTCAACGGTTCAAGTCGGCATCACCTCCATCGGGGTGCTCAATGGCATTGTGGGTGAGGCGGCTTTCAGCGATGGATTGGCCAGTTGGCTGCAGGCCATGGGTGTCGCAGAGAAAGCCGCAGCGTTGTCAGCCACCGCTCTGGTGGTCACCATCATCACCTTCACCACCATCATTTTTGGTGAACTGGTGCCCAAACGCATTGGCCAGCTTTACCCCGAGCCGGTGTCGCGCTGGGTGGCTCGGCCCATGTTGTGGCTGGCACGCGCCGCCGGCCCGTTTGTCAAACTGCTCTCCGGTACCACTGCGGCTGTTTTGCAACTGCTGCGCATCGACACCACCGCCTCGCGGCCCATGACCGAAGAGGAAATCACCGCCAGCCTGGAAGAGGGGGTGGACGCTGGCGTGATTGAGGAGCATGAGCACCAGATGGTGCAAAACGTGTTCAGCCTGGATGATCGTCCGCTCACCTCGCTGATGGTGCCCAGCGCCGAGATCGACTGGCTGGACGCCAGCATGACGGTGGCCGAGAGTTTGCAAAAGGTGGGTGCCGATGGGGCGCAAAAGTCGCACTCCTGGTACCCGGTGTGCCGGGGGTCGCTGGACGATGTGATTGGCAAGATCAGCGTGGCGCGATTGCTGGAGCTGGGCGCATACAGCCCCGGCACCTTGGCGGACTACGTCACGGTGGCCGTGTTTGTGCCCGAGACGCTCAGCGGCATGGAGTTGCTGGAGCAGTTTCGGGCCAAGGTGGGGCGCCTGGTGTTGGTGGTGGACGAATATGGTGTGGTCCAGGGGCTGCTGACGCCCTACGACCTGCTGGAAGCTATCACCGGTGAACTGCAGCCGGGCTTGCAGACCGATGCCTGGGCAACACAGCGCGACGACGGCAGCTGGCTGCTGGATGGTTTGATGCCCATCAACGAACTCAAGGCACGGCTGGACATTGATGAGTTGCCGGCCGAAGAACGGGGGCGCTACAACACCTTGGCCGGTCTGTTGATGGCGGTGAGCGGCCACTTGCCGGTGACGGGTGAACAAATCGTGTGTGAGAACTGGCTGTTCGAGGTGGTTGACCTGGACGGCAAACGCATTGACAAGGTGCTGGCCAGTCTGGTGCCGCCAGCCGAGTTGTGACCCACGGCGGTTGCTTTATGCGCGCCCGGCCAGGCGGTAGGCCAGCAAGCCCAGCACTTCATGCAAGGCCAGCCGCCATCGTTTCACCCCCTGATCCATCGAATACTGCGTCCATGGCGTGGCGCTGCCACTGCGAAAGTCCACCGGGTAGGCGATCACGTTCCAGCCCGCCCGCCGAAACGCCGCCATGGCCCGCGGCATGTGGTAGGCCGATGTCAGCAACAGCCACGGCTTGGCCGCTTCAACACCCGGTATCTGTTGGCTCAGGACCGCGTTTTCATACGTGGTGCGGGACGCAGATTCCAGAATCAGCTGCTCGGCGGCCAAACCCTGGGCTTCGAAAAACTGCCGCGCGCGTTCTGCCTCTGACGGCCCGGTGCCAAACAGTTCGCCCTCACCGCCGGTAAAGAGCACCTTCAAGTGGGGCTGTTGGCGCAGCAACGGCGCCACTTCCGTCATCCGCTCAGCGGCCTCGTTGAGCGCGCTTTGACCGGGATGGTTCCAGAGATAAGCCGACTCCAGCGCCCCGCCCAGCACAATCACGCCAACAGCGTGTGTCTGGCTGTCATTGGGCGTGGTGGCCGGGTACTGGTTTTCAAGGTAACGCAGCGCGGCATTGGGCAAGGGCTCCCAGCCCAGAACCAGCAAGAGTCCCAGCGCCGCCACGTTCAGTCTGCGAGCCACCGCGGGGCGGCGCCTAGCCAGCAAAATGCCCAGGGTCATCAGGCAAGCCACCCAAGCCAGGGGTTGGGTCAAAAAGGACATGAATTTGGAGGCCAGAAACATGGGGCCAGTTTAAGCAATCGTCAAAATGGAGCCCCATTCGTAGGTGGCTGATCCATGTCAAAGAACTTGTAATAATCAATTCATAATTAGAGGGCGGGGCTATACTGCGGCGCAGCAAAGCACGCGACCCGAGTCATTGGAGTTCGGTTTGCCAGTGCATTGAAGGCTTGTCAGACAAAACAATCCAGCGGGACCCGTGATGACCCTACCCATCGAAGCCATGAACACCTTGCGCCAACGGCGCGAGAAAGTGATCAACAATGTCAGCCCGGAGAAGCTCGCCGCACTGCACGCCAAAGGCATGTTGTCGGCCCGCGAACGGGTGAATGCCCTCTTTCTTGACGGCAGTTTTCAGGAAATGGGCATGCATGCCCACCACAACGCGGTGTCGTTTGGCATGGCGGGGCGCGAGTTGCCAACCGATGGCGTGATCACTGGCACCGGGTACGTGGGCAACATGCAGGTGGCAGCTTTCAGCCAGGACTTCCAGGTGCTGGCTGGCACCATGGGCAAGATGCAGGCGCGCAAGATCGTTCGCCTGATGCGCCATGCCTTGCGGGTGGGCGTGCCGATGGTGGCTTTCAAGGACTCGGGCGGCGCTCGGATTCAAGAGGGTGTGGATGCCTTGTCCGGTTATGGCGACGTTTTTTATTACAACGTGGCGCTTTCTGGTGTGGTGCCGCAGATTGCCGTGGTGCTGGGCCCATGTGCCGGCGGTGCGGCCTATTCACCAGCCTTGATGGACTTTGTCATCATGGCGCGGCACAACGCCTACATGTTCCTGACCGGCCCGGAGGTGATCAAGGCCGTGACCGGGCGCACCACCACCATGGACGAAGTGGGTAGCGCCGAGATGCATGCCTCAGTCAGTGGCAACGTGCACTTCATCGCCGAGGACGACCAGCATGCCATCGCCCTGGTGAAAAGCCTGCTGTCGTTCCTGCCCTCCAACAACACCGAAGAACCACCGCATGACCTGTCGATCCCGATCGACGAGGTGGTTGACGAGGGCATGAAGGACCTGATTCCCTCCGATTCATCCGAACCGCTGGACATGCACGCGGTCATTCGGCGTCTGATGGACCGGGGTGAGTTGCTGGAAGTGCATGCCAGCTTTGCCCGCAACGTGATCGTCGGCTTTGCCCGCATTTCAGGCGTGGTGGTGGGGGTGGTGGCCAATAACCCGATGGTGATGGCGGGTGCACTCGATCTGGACGCCGCCGACAAAATCGCCCGCTTTGTGCGCACCTGCAATGTCTTCAACGTGCCATTGGTCACGCTGGTCGATGTGCCGGGTTTCCTTCCGGGTGTCGAAGAAGAGCGTGGCGGCATCATTCGCCATGGCGCCAAGATGTTGCACGCTTTTGCCTCTGCCACGGTGCCCAAGCTCACCGTGATTCTGCGCAAGTCGTACGGCGGCTCCTATCTGGCCATGTGCAGCCAGGAGATGCGTGCCGACATGGTCTATGCCTGGCCATCCGCCGAAATCGCCGTGATGGGCGCTGAAGCCGCCGTCAAAATCCTGTACCGCAAAGAGCTCAAGGAAGCCACCGACCCCAAGGCCAAGGCGGCTGAGCTGACCCAGCAATACCGCGACGAATTTGCCTCGCCCTACGCAGCGGCCTCCAACTTCTACATCACCGATGTGATTGACCCGGCCGACACCCGCTGGACTCTGGCACTGGCACTGCGTAAAACATTGGGCAAACGCGAACTGCGGCCCGGCAAGAAACACGGCAACATGCCGCTCTGACGTTCACCAGGAACATTTTCACCATGAACCAGCCCGTTCTTTTCTCGCTGCAGGTTTACGGCATCGCCATCGTTATCGCCATGCTGGTGGCTGTTCTGATCAAGCTCATGGTGCTGGTCACCGGGCGGCTTGAGCGTGGCGCGGCTGCCAAGGCGGTGCCACAAGGCGAGGTGTGTCCGGTGGCCTTTGGCATCCCGGACGAGGATGTGGCGGCTTTGACTGCGGCTGTTTTTGCGGCCATCGGGCCGCACCGCATCTTGCACATTTCGCCCACCAACCGCTCCTGGTCCAGCCATGGGCGTGCGGCGCAACACACTTCGCATGCCGTGCTGCAGCGGCCTCAACATTGATTCAAACAGGAACCCACCATGACCCGATTATTCAAAGTAACTGTCAATGGCCGTGAATATGACGTGGCTGTTCTGGAAGTGACTCCGGGCTCGACAGCTGCGTCGGCGCCGGTGATGCCCATGCCTGCCAGTGAGGCATCCGTGTTCAGCGCGCCGCCACCGGTCCGGACGCCTGTGCCAGCACCCGCCACGGCAGCTGGCGCGGGTGACGAGGTCGCGCAGATGGGTGGGGTGGTCGTCCAAGTCGAGGTCAAGGTCGGTCAAATCGTGGCCAAGGGTGACAGTTTGCTGGTGCTCGAAGCGATGAAAATGAAAAACCACTTGCTGGCCAGCCGCGCCGGGACGGTGACGCGGGTGATGGTGGCCGCGGGGGACGCGGTTGAAGGTGGTCAGCCCGTGATGACCATTCAGTAAGCTCGCCCCAGTTCGAGCCACGCGCGATGGAACACTTAAGTTTTCTCGATCTGTTCCAGGGCATTGCCACCCTGGTCGCAGCGGACCCGTCCATCATGTATGGGCGCATCTTTTTGATGCTGCTGGGATTTTTGCTGATTTATCTGGGATCTCGCGAGGTCCTGGAGCCGCTGTTGATGATCCCGATGGGTCTGGGCATGTCTGCCATCAACGCCGGCGTGATGTTCCTCGACAGTGACAAGGCCGGTACCTTGTTCATTGACCCGCTGATGTCGAACCCGACCGATCTGGTCAACATCCTGCAGATCAACTGGCTGCAACCCATCTACACCTTCACCTTCAGCAATGGCCTGATCGCCTGCTTTGTCTTCATGGGCATCGGTGTGCTGCTGGATGTGGGGTACGTGATGGCACGGCCCTTCCAGAGCATGTTCATCGCGCTGTTTGCCGAGTTGGGCACGTTTGCGGTGTTCCCGATTGCCATCGCCCTGGGCATGGCGCCGGGCCAGGCGGCGTCGGTGGCCACCATTGGTGGCGCCGATGGCCCGATGGTGTTGTTCACGTCGCTGATTCTGGCCAAAGACCTGTTTGTGCCGATCACGGTGGTGGGTTATTTGTATCTTGGCCTCACCTACGGCCTTTACCCTTATCTGATCAAGTGGCTGGTGCCTGAGCACATTCGTGGCATCAACATGTCCACGGATCTGGGGCCAAAAATCAGCCGCGCACAAAAGATGGTTTTCGCCGTGGTAGCCTGCACGCTGCTGTGCCTGCTGTTCCCGGTGGCGGCCCCGCTGTTTTTCTCGCTGTTTGTGGGCGTGGCGGTGCGCGAAAGCGGGCTGGAGTCGTTCTCCAAATTGTTGGGTGAAACGTTTCTCTACGGCGCCACGTTCTTCCTGGGCTTGACCTTGGGTGTGTTGTGTGAAGCCAGCACCTTGCTGGACCCGGTGGTGCTCAAACTCTTGTTGCTGGGCATGTTGGCGCTGTTGATCTCGGCGCTGGGCGGTTTGCTGGGGGGTTACATCCTGTACTTTGCCACCGGCAAAAAATTCAACCCCATCATCGGGATAGCAGGGGTGAGTTGTGTGCCGACCACAGCCAAGGTGGTCCAGAAAATTGCTTCAACTGCCAACCCCTCTGCCATCATCCTGCCGCAGGCGCTGGGTGCCAATATCAGCGGCGTCATCACCAGCGCCATCATTGCCGCGACGTTTGTCAGCGTGTTGCGCTAACGGCTCAACATGTCTTGCACTGTGTGATCAGCACGGTCCAGGAAACCTTGGGTGCTGTAGCTGCATGGTTGTGGCCGGGGAACCATGACGACGTGGTGTCTCGACCATAATCGCCGGGGTGGCTGACGATCTTCAGCTCCACACCTCTGTCCCATACTCCTGCATGGCCAAAACCTTTTAAGAAATGTTCCGATGTCTGAAAACCGAGCGCTCCAAGCTAAAAATAAACTCTTCAAAATTTACGCCGGTGGCATCATTGCGCTAACTTTGATTTTTGGTACCCTGACTGTCACCTATTTTCTTTTGGCGCAACTGAAAATGAGCTGACGTTCCGGTGTGACGGGTCTGACATAAAAAAGGGTTCACTGCTGATGGACAGCAATGAACCCTTATTCATTCTGGTGCCGGAGAGATGAATCGAACACCCGACCTTCTCATTACGAATGAGCTGCTCTACCGACTGAGCTACACCGGCTTGGTAAGCCCGTCATTATAACCAGCCGATCAGGCCTCGGCGTGGTAGCTGATGACGCGGTCGACCTCGTTTTTGGAGCCCATGAACACCGCCACACGCTGGTGCAGTGCTGTGACCGGGATGTCGAGAATCCGCTGTTGGCCGTCGCTGGCTACACCGCCAGCCTGCTCGACCAGCCAGCTCATCGGGTTGGCCTCGTACATCAGGCGCAGCTTGCCGGGCTTCTCGGGTTCACGTTTGTCCCAGGGGTAGAGGAACACGCCGCCGCGGGTCAGGATGCGGTGCACGTCGGCCACCATGGAGCCGACCCAGCGCATGTTGAAGTCCTTGCCACGCGGGCCATCCCGGCCTTGCAGACATTCGTCAATGTAGCGGGTGACCGGTGCCGCCCAGTGCCGTTGGTTGCTCATGTTGATGGCGAATTCCTTGGTGTCTTCCGGAATCTGCAAGTCTTCCTGCGTCAGCAGGAACGAGCCCTGTTCGCGGTCCAGGGTGAACACCGCCACGCCGTCGCCCACGGTGAGCACCAGGGTAGTTTGAGGGCCGTAGACGCAGTAGCCAGCCGCCACCTGCTTGGTGCCAACCTGCAAAAAATCCTGCTCTGACACGCCGGCGCCTTCGGGCTTTTTGAGCACGCTGAAGATGGTGCCGATGCTCACGTTCACATCGATGTTGCTGGAGCCGTCCAGCGGGTCAAACAACAGCAGGTATTCGCCCTGTGGGTAACGGTTGGGCACCACGTGGATGCCTTCCATTTCCTCGCTGGCCATGGCCGCCAGGTGGCCGCCCCATTCGTTGGCTTCGATCAGCACCTCGTTGGCGATGATGTCGAGTTTCTTTTGCATTTCACCCTGGATGTTCTCGCTGTCGGCGCTGCCCATCACCTCACCCAGCGCGCCTTTGTTGACGGCTTGGCTGATGCGTTTGCAAGCACGCGCCACCACTTCGAGCATCAGTCGCAGCTCGGGCGAAATGTGTCCGTTCAGGCGTTGTTTCTCCACCAGATAACGGGTGAGGTAGGTTTTTTTCGGCATCAATAGCTCCCGGAGTGAATCAATCGGCCAGCGCGCGGGTGACCACCTCGCGCACATCATTGCTCAGGTCGGCCTTGGCGGCGACGCGTTTCAGGGCTTCGCGGGCTGCGTTCTGGTAGGGCTCGGCCAGTTTTTTCCAGCGGTCCAGCGCACGCGCCAGGCGGGCGGCGACTTGCGGGTTGATGGCGTCCAACTCCAGCACCTGTTCACTCCAGAACACGTAACCCGCCGCATCACTGCGGTGGAACGCGCCGGGGTTGGCACTGCAATAGCTGAAGATCACGCTGCGGGCGCGGTTGGGGTTCTTGAGGTTGAAGTCGGCGTGTTTCATGAGCGCGCGCACCGCAGGCAGCACCTGGCCACCGCGGTCACAGCAACCGGCTTGCAGCGCAAACCATTTGTCCAGCACCAGCTCCTCACCCTTGAACAGGCTGTGGAAGCGTGCCAGCGCGGGTTTGGCCAGCTCGTGGCCGCTGTGCACCAGGGCCGACAGGGCGTTGAGCCGGTCGGTCATGTTGTCAGCGTCCTTGAAGCGCTGGTAGGCCTTGCCGGGCCAGACCGTGTCTTCAGAGCTGCGGGCGGCCAGGCACAGGTAGTTGAGCGCCAGGCCAGCCAGGGCGCGGCGACCGCTCGACAGGGTGTCGGGGCGGTAGCTGCCGTTGGCCTTGTGGGTTTCAAACGCCCAGACCCAGTCGTCCAGCAGTTCACGCGCGAGCTGTTCACGCATGGCTTCACGCACCGCGTGCACACGTTGCGGGTCCACCACGTCGAGCTGTTCGGCGATGTAGGTCTCACTTGGCAGGGTCAGCACCAGTTCCTTGAACGCGGCATCCAGCGTCGGGTGGCGCAGCACGGCGCGCATGGCCTCGACATAGGCATGATTCAGACCCTTGGCCCTTATACCGTCTGGGCTGTCCACTATGGATTGAATAGCGCTGCGCAGGGCCAGACGTTGCCCGGCTTCCCAGCGGTTGAAGGGGTCGTGGTCGTGGGCCAGCAGGGTCAGCAACTGGGCGTCGGTGTAGTCAAAGTCCAGGATCACTGGCGCGCTGAAGCCGCGCAGGATCGAGGGCACCGGCTCTTCGTTCACGTTCTCAAAGGTGATCGACTCGCTGGCCTGGGGCAGCACCAGCAGGTGGCTGTCGCCCACACTGCCCAGATCGTTCTGGATGTGCAGGGGCAGGGCGGCGCCGCTGGCACCCACCAGGCCGAGTTGGACCGGGATCACAAACGGCTCTTTGCTGTCCTGGCCAGGGGTGGCGGGGCAGCTTTGGGTGAAGGTGAGCTTGTAGGTGCGCTCGGCGGCGTTGAACTCGCCAACCGCTTTGACACGCGGTGTACCGGCCTGGCTGTACCAGCGTTTGAATTGCGGCAGCAGTTTGGCCAGCGCGGAGTCCGGGTTGGCATCGGCAATCGCCTGGGCAAAGTCGTCGCAGGTGACGGCCTGACCGTCAAACCGCTCGAAGTACAGCGCCATGCCTTTGGCAAAACCGCTGCGGCCCGAGGGATCGGAGGGCCCTTCGGTAGCCAATGTTTGCATCATGCGCACCACCTCGGCACCTTTTTCGTAGATGGTGACGGTGTAGAAGTTGTTGATCTCGATGTAGCTGTCAGGCCGCACCGGGTGCGCCATCGGGCCGGCGTCTTCGGGGAACTGGGCGGTGCGCAACACCCGCACGTCTTCGATGCGTTTGACGGCGCGGGCAGACGGCTCGGCGCACAGGTCCATGCTGAATTCCTGGTCGCGGAACACGGTCAGGCCTTCTTTCAGGCTGAGCTGGAACCAGTCGCGGCAGGTGATGCGGTTGCCGGTCCAGTTGTGGAAGTACTCGTGGCCAACGACCGACTCGATGTTGGCAAAGTCGACATCGGTGGCGGTTGCCTGGTTCGCCAGCACGTACTTGGTGTTGAAGATGTTGAGGCCCTTGTTCTCCATGGCGCCCATGTTGAAGTCGCTGGTGGCGACGATCATGAAACGCTCCAGGTCCAGCGGCAGGCCAAAGCGGGCTTCGTCCCAGATCACCGAGTTGATCAGTGACTGCATCGCGTGTTCGGTCTTGTCCATGTCGCCGGGGCGCACATAGACCTGCAGCAAATGCTCTTTACCGTTGCGCGCCACGATGCGCTGTTCACGCGCCACCAGCTTGCCCGCCACCAGGGCGAACAGGTAGCAGGGTTTCTTAAACGGGTCGACCCAGCGCGCGAAATGGCGGCCGTCTTCCAGATCACCTTGCTCGACCAGGTTGCCGTTGGACAGCAGCACCGGGTAGCGCAGCTTGTCAGCGCGCAGCGTCACGCTGTAGCTGGCCATCACGTCCGGGCGGTCCATGAAGTAGGTGATGCGCCGGAACCCCTCAGCCTCACACTGCGTGAAGAACGAGTCGTTGCTGACGTACAGGCCCATCAGTTTGGTGTTTTTGATGGGGGCGCAGGTGGTGAAGATCTCCAGCTCAAAGCTGCCTTCAGCGGGCAGGTTTTCCAGCACCAGCTGGCTGCCGTCCATCTTGAACGAACAACCGGCGCCGTTGACCAGCACCCGCGCCAGGTTCAGCTCGTCACCGTCCAGGCGCAAGGCTTGTGCGGGCACGTCAGGATTGCGGCGCAACGTCATCTTGTTGAGGACGCGGGTCTTGGCCGGGTCCAAATCGAAGGTCAGCGCCACGGTGTCGATCCAGAACGCCGGGGTCGAGTAGTCGGCGCGGCGCACCACGGTGGCCCCCGATGCATCACGCAGTTGCAACATGTAGTGTCTCCAGAAATTTTGATTCGATGAGTTCGAGGTAATTGCCTGCAGCCGCGATCACGTGCGGCCCGGCCAGCTCCTCGGCGCGGTGACTGGTGCAGATGGCTACCGCCCGCATACCGGCACGCCGCGCGGCCTCGATGCCCAGTGGTGCGTCTTCAAAAACAATACAGTCTTCAGGCCTGATTCCCATTCGCCTGGCGGCTTCTAAAAATATAGCGGGCTGGGGTTTGCCGGGCAGGCCTTCATCACCGCCGACCACCGCATGCGGTGCCTGGGGCAAGCACAGGCGCTGCATGGCAAATGCGATGTTGTGGCGGTCGCCCGCCGTGCCTACACCGAGTTTCAGGCCGCGCTGCAGGGCTTGCGCGGCAAACTGTTTGAAGCCAACCACCTCGGCAAAGATCGGTGCGAACAGGTCGCGGTAGAGCTGTTCCTTGATGGCAATGTAGCCCCAGGCCTCGGCATCGGTCATGTCACGCTGGAACAGCTCGCGCATGCATTCGGCGCCGGTGCGCCCGGTGGTGCGGCGCATCAGGTCAGGGATGTCGATCTCGATGCCGTGCTGCTGCACAAACGCCACCCAGCTCTTGGCATGGCTGGCCATCGAGTCGATCATGGTGCCGTCCATGTCGAAAATAAACGCCCCCACGTTTGTGGCTTCGCGTACTGCACTGCCCCCCAAGGGGGCCCTCGCGCCTTGGGGCGGCCCGGCGGCGCTCAAGACGTTGGTAACCGACGACTGGTTGGTACTCATACGCCTTGCTTCAAAGAAGCTTCAATGAACGGGTCCAGATCCCCGTCCAGCACCTTTTGTGTGGCGGACGTTTCATAGTTGGTGCGCAGGTCCTTGATGCGGCTGTTGTCCAGCACATAGCTGCGAATCTGGTGCCCCCAGCCCACGTCCGTTTTGCCATCTTCGAGTTTTTGCTGCTCTTCTTTTTGCTTGCGCAGTTCAAAGTCGTACAGCTTGGAGCGCAAGCGCTGCCAGGCGATGTCGCGGTTGCCGTGTTGGCTGCGGCCGTCCTGGCACTGCACCACGATGCCCGTGGGGATGTGCGTCAGCCGCACGGCCGAGTCGGTCTTGTTGATGTGCTGGCCACCGGCGCCGCTGGCGCGGAAGGTGTCAGTGCGCACATCTGACGGGTTGATGTTGATCTCGATCGAGTCATCAATCTCGGGGTAAACAAACACGCTGGCAAAGCTGGTGTGGCGGCCGCCTGATGAGTCAAACGGGCTCTTGCGCACCAGCCGGTGCACGCCAGTTTCGGTGCGCAGCAGGCCAAAGGCGTATTCACCTTCCACCCTGAACGACGCGCCCTTGATGCCCGCCGTGTCACCGGCCGTTTCGTCTTCCACCTCGGTCTTGAATCCCTTGCGCTCGCAGTAACGCAGGTACTGGCGCAGCAGCATGCTGGCCCAGTCGCAGGCCTCGGTACCCCCGGCGCCGGCCTGGATGTCGACAAAACAGTTCAGCGGGTCGGCCGGGTTGTTGAACATGCGGCGGAATTCCAGGCCCTTGACAATCTCTTCGAGCCGGACAGCGTCTTCCTCGATGGTGATCAGGCCGGCCTCGTCGTTGTCGTCGCGGCTCATCTCGAACAGCTCGGTGTTGTCGGACAAATCGCGCTGCAGGTCGGTGAGCGTGACCACCACGCCGTCGAGCAGCTTTTTCTCTTTGCCCAGCTCCTGGGCGCGTTTGGGGTCATTCCAGACCGTGGGGTCTTCCAGGCTGGCGTTGACGGTTCTCAGACGTTCGAATTTGGCATCGAAGTCAAAGATACCCCCGTAAATCAAGGGCCCGGGCGCTCAAATCAGCGAGGAGGTTGCCAATGGCGTTGATGCGTTCTGCTTCCATGATGAATATCCTGTGTGGTTCTGTCTGACAAATAACAGGCTATTTTCTCACGCCGGGCTCGGTGATGAAGGCTTCCATCAACGCCGCCACCGCCTGCGGCTGGTCATGGTGCAGCATGTGACCGCAGTCGGGCAGCACCTCCAGGCGCAGATCGGGTACCGCCTGCAGGCGTTGGCGATGTTCGGCGCGGGTGAACTTGCTGTGCCACCACTGGGCAATGCTGTCGTCTTCGGCCTCCACCATCAGCACGGGTGCGCTGATGTGGCGGTGGATGGCCAGGATTTCGTCCACGCGGTAGAGCTGCGGGTTGGCCAGCTTGTGCGCCGCCTCGGCCAAAATTTGCCATTGGCCGGGAGCCGCCTCGACCGCCCAGTGGCTGGCCAGCCAGCTGGCCTTGTCGGCACCCAGGCGCGGGTTGTTTTTCTTGAGGCGGGCGGCCACGGCGTCCAGCGACGGGTAGGCTTTGAGCTGTGTTGTCTGGCCGTTTGGCGCTTTCAGCTCGTCCAGCCACTGGGTGAATCGCGCCACCGCCTGTTCGGGCTGGGTGGCGGGCAGGCCAAAACCTTCCAGATTGACCAGGCTGCGCACCCGCTGTGGGCGAATACCGGCGTACAACATGGCGATGTTGGCGCCCATGCTGTGGCCGACCAGATGCACCGGCGTATCGGGCGCGTAGTGGGCCAGCAGCGCGTCCAGGTCCGCCAGGTAATCGGGGTACCAGAAGCTGTCGGCGCCGCCTGAGGCGGTCAGGCCAAAACCGCGCCAGTCGGGGGCGATGATGAAGTGGTCCTGTTCCAGCGCGTCCACCACAAACTGGAAGCTGGCCGCCACATCCATCCAGCCGTGTAACAGCACCAGCGGCGGCTGATCCGCCTGGGGTTCGCCCCAGACCCGGACGTGGTAGTGCAGGCCGCGCACGGGAACAAAGACACTGCGGGAGATTTTTTGAGCGCTGTACATGCTGCCGATGATAAAGACGCCGCCAGTTCCCTTGGGGCACATCGTCAAGCCGTATGGGCATCGTTGCATAATTGATGACCCGATAAAAAATAACGAAAGTTGGCAATGACGCAGACGCTTTTAGTGGTCGACGACAGCAAGGTTTCCCGCATGATGATCAAGG
Organism: Rhodoferax sp. U2-2l; assembly: GCF_020594515.1. GTDB lineage: Bacteria > Pseudomonadota > Gammaproteobacteria > Burkholderiales > Burkholderiaceae_C > Rhodoferax. The sequence continues at coordinate 110,834 of NZ_JAJCTH010000011.1, read as the reverse complement.
CCAAGGTGCAGCAACTGCAGCCCACCTGGACGCTGTTGGAGGCCGCCAGCGGGGAAGAAGCCGTGGCCATGGTGCGCGTGAGTGCGCCGGACTTCATCACCATGGATGTCAACATGCCGGGTATCAACGGTTTCGAGGCTGTTGAGCAGATCCGCACCTTCAACACCACCGCGCGCATCGCCATGCTGACCGCCAACATCCAGGAAGCCAGTCGCGACCAAGCCGCTGCCTTGCAAGTCACCTTCATCAAAAAGCCCGCCACCGAGCCCGCCATTCGCGAGGCGATTGGCTATTTTCTTGCAGCAACATGAACCTGAACGACATTGAACTCGATGCCCTGACCGAGGTTTTCAATGTCGGCGTCGGTCAGGCCGCCGATGCCTTGAGCCAGCTGGCTGGCTCGCCGGTGCGCCTGAAGGTGCCGCTGGTCGCCATGCTGTCCAAGCAAGACATCAGCGACGACCTGATGGCCCAGGGCACGGAGCGCATTTGCGCGGTACGCCAAGATTTCAGGGGTGTGCTCAACACCGAAGCCGTGCTGATGTTCCCGGTGCAGCAAAGCCTGCAACTGGTGCAGATGATGGTGGGCGGCGACGTGCCGCTGGAACAGCTTGGCGAAATGGAGCAGGAAGCCATGGCCGAGATTGGCAACATCCTGCTCAACTCGGTGGTTTCAGGCATTGCCGATGTGCTGCGGCTCAGGTTTGAAGGTTCCCTGCCGCAGGTTGAAATGGGCCCGGTGCGCGACGTGTTGTGCGGCCAGGGGCAACTGCAAGAACAGGTGCTGAGTCTGCAGATTGACTTCACCCTGGATGCCTTGGCCGTCCAGGGTTATCTGGTGTTCATGCTGGATGTGGAGTCTGTCGCATCGCTCAAGGCCACGGTGCAAGCCTTCCTGCAGACCTTGCACACATGAATTCGCCCGAAATCGCCGCCAACCCGCCCTGGTCAGACTGGGCGCTCGACAACCTGCAGCTGGGCCTGATCGTGCTGGATGGCCAAAGCCGCGTGGTGTTTGCCAACAAGTGGTTTTTGCGCCATGCCGAGATGGCGTTTGACCAGATGGCGCAAAAAAAGCTCGACGAGGTCTTTCCACAGCTGGTGCGCAGCCACTTCATGCTGTTTCTGACGCAGGCGCTGGCCAGCGGCTTCCCGGCGCTGCTGTCGCAGACCTTGCATCCGGCACCTTTTCCGCTGTACCTGCCATCGGCACAGCGCAGCCAGGACAAGGTGTTGCGCCAGTCCATCCGCATCATTCCGATGGGTTTTCAGGCGACCCGCATGGCCGACCAGCGTTACACAATGATCCAGATCAGCGATGTCACCAACTCGGTGATGCGTGAGCGCCTGCTCAAGGCGCAGGCCGACAAGCTGCACGACATGGCCAACCTCGACACCCTGACTGGACTGGGTAACCGTCGCCTGCTGGATGACAAGCTCGCACAGGAGCTGCGTGCCGCTGACCGCCTGGGCACCAGCGTGGCGGCAGTCATGTTCGACATCGACTACTTCAAGCAATTCAATGATTTGTACGGTCACCTCAAGGGTGACGACGTCCTGCGCAGCGTGGGGGCCGTGCTGCGCGAGATTTGCCGGCGCCCGCGCGACGTGGCAGCACGTTTTGGCGGCGAGGAATTGGTGGTCATCCTGCCCGAAACCGACCAGGCCGGCGCCATGCAACTGGCCCATGAGGTGTTGCGGCGCGTGCGCGATCTGCAAATAGCGCACGCGGGCAGCGATTGTGCGCAGGTGTTGACCCTAAGCGCGGGAGTGGCGGTGTCCGCCCCCCACCAGGTACTCACTGCCGAGAGCCTGCTGAACCTGGCAGACATCGCGCTGTACCGCGCCAAGGATGCCGGGCGCAACCAGGTCTGCGGCACAGCGCCTGTTTTTTCAGAGCATGTGGATCAACCTCAAGGTGCGTGACACTGTCCCGGCTGCGTTCAAACGTGGCGTTGCGGGCTTGGATGCGGGCCATAAACTTGTGCGACCGACGTTTTGACAACTTTTTTGACACCCATGAATACGCTTCAACTTGGCAGCAGCGATCTCTTTGTGACCCCCATTTGCCTGGGCACCATGACCTTTGGCGAGCAAGTCGATGAGGCCCTGGCCTTTGCCATTCTGGATCGCGCGCTGGAGCGCGGCATCAATTTCATCGACACGGCCGAGATGTACGCCGTGCCGCCGCGTGCCGAAACCTTCAACGCCACCGAGCGCATCCTTGGCAACTGGCTGGCGCAGCGTCCGGGCGCGCGGCAAAAGCTCATTCTTGCCACCAAGGTGGCGGGCCCCAGCCGTGGCATGCCGTGGATTCGCGGTGGCAGCACCGACTTGACGCCAGACGACATCCTGGCCGCGTGCGACGCCAGCCTGCAGCGCCTGAAAACCGATGTGATTGACCTCTACCAGATCCACTGGCCGGTACGCAGTGTGCCGATGTTTGGCAGCCTGTATTTCCAACCGCGTGAGGAAACAGGCGCCTCCATCCACGCCCAGTTGGAAGCGCTGGGCCAACTGGTCAAGGCCGGCAAGGTGCGCGCGGTGGGTTTGTCGAATGAAACGCCGTATGGCGTGCACGAATTTGTGCGCCTGGCCGAGCAGCACGGCTTGCCGCGTGTGGCCACCGTCCAAAACGGCTACAGCCTGCTCAACCGCAGTGTGGAGAACGCGCTGGACGAAACCCTGCACCACCTGAGCGTGTCGCTGCTGGCGTATTCGCCGCTGTCATTTGGCTTGCTGAGTGGCAAATACGACGACACCGGCCTGACCGGGCCCGGTGCGCCCGCACAAGCGCGCCTGACCAAATTCGAGGCCAGCCGCAAACAGCGCTGGGGCCGCCCCGAGGCGCTGGTGGCAGCCAAACGCTACAGCGCATTGGCCCGCGCGCACGGGCTCACGCCGACGCAACTGGCGCTGGCCTTTTGTTACAACCAGTGGCGGGTGGCCAGCACCATCATCGGTGTGACCTCGGTGGCGCAGCTGGATGAAAATATCGACATCTGGGGCACGTCCTTGTCGCCTGAACTGCTCCAGCAAGTGGATGTGATCCGCTGGGAGCTGCGTGACCCGGCCATGTGAGTGTTTGGCTGACGTGCTGTTGGAGGGTTAAATGAGTTTGGTGCAGTTGATCTACGTGAGCGATTTGGTCAATAAGGACGAGACGCAGATTCCGGCCATTCTGGCCTCGTCGGTGCGCCACAACGAGGAAGACGGCATCACCGGCATGCTGCTGTACGCCCAGGGCAATTTTTTGCAGGTGCTTGAAGGCGAGCGCGAATTGGTCAAGCGCACCTACGACCGCATTTGCCAGGACGTTCGCCACCGGAACACGGTGCTGCTGACCGAAGAAACCGTGACCGAGCGGCATTTCGCCGACTGGCGCATGGGTTACCGGCAACTTGAGCCCGGTTTGGCTGCCAAGGTGCCTGACTACGCGCCGTTTTTCGAGTTTGGTTTTGATGCCGCCGCGATCAGTGGCAAGCCAGGGGTGGCGCTCGAAATGCTGGAACTCTTCAGCCGGGGCATGCTTTGACGGTCACATGGCCAAGAAAGACCACGTCAGCCTGACGCCTGCCACTCAGCTGCTCAAAGCCAGCCGGGTGGCTTTCTCTGAACACCCTTACGACTATCTGGAACACGGTGGCGCTTTGCACAGCGCGGCCGAGCTGGGCTGGGATCCGTACGCGGTGGTCAAGACGTTGATCATGCAGGACCAAGACGCCAAACCGTTGGTGGTGCTGATGCATGGCAACCGCAAGGTGTCGACCAAAAACCTGGCGCGCCAGATCGGCGCCAAGTCGGTGGAGCCGTGCACGCCGGAGGTGGCCAACCGGCACAGCGGTTATCTGGTGGGCGGCACCTCGCCGTTTGGCACCCGAAAAACCATGCCGGTGTTTGTTGAGGCCACCATTTTGGCGCTGCCCAAAATCCTGATCAACGGCGGACGCCGGGGTTACCTGGTGGGGCTGGCGCCGCAGGTGTGTGTGGACCTGCTGGGTGCAAAGCCGGTGACTTGCGCGCTGGCTGAGGGGCTGGGCTGAGGTTTTGGCGCGGCCAACGCAGGCTGGCAAAATACCGGTTTCACGCCCGCCATGTCGGGCAGCAGGAGTGTTGTTTGGAATTCATGCAAAGTTTTGGGCCTTTTCTGGCCGTGCTGGCCGCGTATCTGGTCGGGTCGCTGTCGTTTGCGGTGATCGTCAGCCGCATCATGGGCCTGAACGATCCGCGCACCTTTGGCAGCAAAAACCCTGGGGCCACCAATGTGTTGCGCTCGGGCTCCAAGGCGGCTGCCATCATCACGCTGCTGCTGGACGCCGCCAAGGGCTGGCTGCCGGTGGCGCTGGTGAGTTGGTATGGCGCACCCTATGGTCTGGGCGAGGGCACGCTGGCGATGGTCGGGCTGGCGGCTTTTCTGGGGCATGTGTACCCGGTGTTTTTCAAATTTGAAGGCGGCAAGGGCGTGGCCACCGCGCTGGGTGTGCTGCTGGGGGTGAGCGGTTGGCTGGGTCTGGCCACGCTGCTGATCTGGGTGCTGATGGCAGCCGGGTTCCGCTACTCGTCGCTGGCGTCGATCACTGCGGCGGTGATGGCGCCGGTGGTGTACCTGCTGGCGGGTGATACGTTTTGGCTCAAAAACACCCCGGTGGCGTTTGGCATCACCGTGATGGCGCTGTTTCTGCTTTATCGCCACGCTGACAACATCAACCGGCTGATCAAGGGCACCGAGTCAAAGCTGGGCAAAAAAGCAGTGCCACCGGCGGCGTTGCCGGACCATGGTGCGCACCGTGGCCACCCGCATCACCGGCCCGCCAAGTCAGACCACCCGGCTGAACACAAGCCACCCCACTCAGGCAAACGTCGCTCATGAAACTCTGCATCCTCGACAACGATTACCTCGACCCGGCGGTAGCGCCGATCTACCAAAGTTATGGCGCCATGACGGAGCGCCTGCTGCGCGATGCCGGTGCCACCGGCCAGATCGACCTGTTCAACACCATGCAGGGGCACTATCCTGCGTCATTTGATGCGTATGACGCGGTGTTGTTGACCGGCAGCCGGGCCGACGCTTTCTCGCAAGAGCCCTGGGTGCTGGCGTTGCGCCAGCAGGTCGAGCAGCTGCTGCAGGCCAAAAAGAAATTGATTGGCATCTGTTTTGGCCACCAGTTGATTGCGCTGTGTCTGGGCGCACGGGTCGGCCGGGCGCCGCAGGGTTGGGGTGCCGGGCGCATGGCCTACCAATGGCTGGCGCCCGACATGGCCCAAGGACGCACTGACCTGGGCTTGCTGGCCAGCCACCAGGACCAGGTGTTTGACTTGCCCGAAGGCGCCACGCTGCTGGCCACCAGCGACTTTTGCCCGGTGGCGGCCTTCGCGGTGGATGACCGGGTGTTTTGTGTGCAGCCGCACCCGGAGTTTGTGGAAGCCTACAGCGCGTTTTTGCTCGACAAACGGCGTGTGGCGCTGGGCGAGGCGCAGTATCTGGCGTGTACCGACAGCCTGGCCAAGGGGCATGACGGCGCTGTCGTGGCGCGCATGATCGTCGCCTTTATCGAGGGTGTACCGTCGCCGGTCTGACCTGACGTTGCCAAGGCCCGCCGGGCGGATCGTGTCCGCCACACCTGCCAGCATCAGCGCGGCTTGAGCACGCTGGCCAAATCCTCGGGCGCCACCGATCGGGCTGCACCGAAACCCGCCACCTGTCGCGCGGCCAGGGCGGTGATGGCAAAAAAGCTGAAATCACCCAAGTGGGTCATCATTTCCGCGTCAGGAAAGCGCGCGAGATAGGCGCTTTTGGCAGCCCGCCAGTCTGCGCTGTCAGGCATCAGGCGGGCAGCGGTGCCCTCCAGCGACAGGCGGGGCAGGGCGTGCACCGGCTCCCCCGGCACCTCGGCCTGCATCACCAGCATCGACACCGTTGGGTCAGACATCAGGTAACGCGTGTGCGGCGCCAACTGGCTGACATGGATGATCAGCGCGCCACGGTGTGGCTCAATGGCAAACGGCACCATCGACACAAATGGCTTGCCCTGCCCATTGAGCGTGCCCAGGGCGGCCACGCGCTGGGTGTGGAGCAGGGTGCGCAGGGCCCGGTTCAGGCGGGTTTCGTGCGGCTGGGTGCCTTCAGGTTCTTCAGCGTTCATAGATCAAAACGGCCTTCAGTCCTTATGGATCATGGGCTGGCAGCTATCCCTAACGGTTCAGGCGGGGACGGCACTCGCAGCCCCAATTTGCAGAATCAGGTGGTGGTTGACCCGCTCACGCACGGCCGAGGCCAGCAGCGCCGACGCAATGCCCGCGCCCGCACCCGAGGTGGCATGTAACAGCGGTGGGCGGATCAGCTTGGCCTGCGCGTCCATCACCACCACCACGTCGGGTTGGTTGATCTGTTGGGTGCGCCGCGTGACGATGGCCACGCGCCCGTCTTCCAGTTGCACAAAGGTGCCTGGCGGGCAAAACCCCACCCTGCGAACCAGCGCCTGCCCGATGGCGCCGCCGTGTTCGGTGTGGCCCTGGATCAGGTGGCGGGCCGAGTCGGCGGCACTTTGCCCTTCGCGCGACTCACGCGGGCTGATCATGGCGGCGTAGCGGTCGACCACCAGCAGAATATGCGCCAGTCGCCGTGGCGCGGGCAGCATGATCAATGCCACGGGCGAGCGGTCTTCGACATGGTGCAGCCGCACCACATCCAGCCACAGCGCGTCGGTGATGCCCTTGCCCGCCAGCATCTCGGCACCTTTGATCGGGTGCTCGTTGATGGCGGCCTGCTGTTCGCGCGTGGGGCGGCTGCGCTGGCTGGCCATCTCGTCCTGCAGCACGGTCATGGCCACGTTCATGGTGAGCGCGGCGCGCACCAGGCTGTCGCGCTGGCTGCGGGGCAGGGCAAAGTCGGTGGCGATCAGGTCGCACAACACGGCGCACACCAGGGCATGCGAGGCGCTGTAACCCACTGGCGACTTGGTCGCGAGCTGAAAAAGCAGGTACAGGCTGACGTCGGTGTCTTGTCTGAGCAAGTCCTGCAGCCAGCGGTCGTACTGGTGAATGCGCTGGCTGAATTCCTGCACGCTGTCAGGATGCGTCAACACCATCGCCAGCCCGGACTCGAGGTCAGACCATTGGCCGAGCAAGTCCTCGTACTCGTCTTCGGTTTTAACGATCAGCGCCATGCTCAAAAACGCTTGTCCAGCACCATCTGATCGTTGTTGCGGTTCATCTGGAAGCGGCTCAGAAAGTTGTTGCCCAGCAGCACGTAAGGCATGGCGCCTTCGGACACCACCGCGTCCATGTTGTACAGCGTGACGCTGCCCACGCGCAGTTGGTCGAGCTTGATGCGCCAGGCGGGAATGACGCCATTGGCCGTGCTCATGGCTTGTGGCCGCCCCTGTGTGTAATTGAGGCCCAATTGCCGGGCTTGCTCTGCCGACAGGCTGACCATGGAGGCGCCCGTGTCGACCATCATCGACGCGCTGCGCCCGTTGATCTGCCCCTGCGTCATGAAATGGCCACGTGCGTCAGCATTCAGCACCAGCTTGTTGCCACCCGCGGCATCGCCAGAGCCACCCACGCTGACCGGTGTGCCGCCCAGGCGCAACAACATGCGCTCGCCCGCCATTTCCACCGTGGCTTGATCACCCTGCAGGCTGAGCAGTTTGACGCCTTCGTGAGATTCTCCCGGTGCCAGACTGCGCGGCTGGCCGCCGTCGATCACCAGCAGCGCCTTGCTGCCCAGCAGGCCAGCCAGCGCCACATTTTGGGCGGCGCTCGGCAAGGCCACAGTGCACAGCAGCATCGCGCTGGCCACGGCGGGCAGGGTGCGCAGCAGCGGGTGCATCAGTCGCGGTAGTTGTCAAAACTCAGGGGAATGTCGGTGATTTCCTTGCGCATCAGGGCTTGGGCGGCCTGCAGGTCGTCGCGGTCTTTGCCGGTGACGCGCAATTTTCCGTCCTGGATGGCAGCCTGCACCTTGATCTTGCTGTCCTTGATCAGGCGCTGGATTTTTTTGGCCAACTCGGTCTCGATGCCGTCGCGGATCTTGATGACCTGCTTGACCTTGTCACCGCCGATTTTCTGGACGTCACCCTTGTCTAGAAAACGCACATCCACCTCGCGTTTGGTGAGTTTGTTGCGCAGGATGTCCTCGATCTGGCTGAGCTGGAAGTCGGCGTCCCCAATCAGGGTGATTTCCTTGTCTTTGAGTTCGACAGCGGCGGGTGTGCCTTTGAAGTCAAAACGGGTGGCAATTTCTTTGGACGTGTTTTCCACGGCGTGTTTCACGTCCACCATCTTGGCTTCACAAACGGTGTCAAAAGAGGGCATAAGAGTTCTCGCTAAATAAATGTTCGACAATTCCGCCATGTTAGTTCAGAACAATGTGCCGCTACAGGCCTACAACAGCTTTCACATCCTGGCCAAAGCCAATGCGCTGGCCCACATCAGCACCCAAGCCGACATCAGCACCCTGCTGGCCGACCCGCTGTGGGTCGATTTGCCCAAATTTGTGCTGGGCGGCGGCAGCAATGTGATCCTTACCGGTGATGTCAAACCACTGGTGCTCAAGGTCGAGATTTTGGGCCGCCAACTGGTGGCCGAGACCGACAAAGCGGTCATCGTTGAAGCCGGTGCCGGTGAAAACTGGCACGATTTTGTGGCCTGGACGCTGGCGCAGGGCTGGCCCGGCCTGGAGAACATGGCGCTGATCCCGGGCACCGTGGGCGCCGCGCCGGTGCAGAACATCGGCGCTTATGGGGTGGAGCTGCAGGACCGCTTTGATTCGCTCGACGCGATTGACCTGGTGACTGGTCAGGTGTTCACCCTGAACGCCGCCCAATGCGCCTTCGGTTACCGTGACTCTGTTTTTAAACATAGCAGTGCAGCCAATCCAGATGCGGGCCAGCAGGCCATTGGCCTCAAAGACCGGGCGCTGATCCTGCGTGTGCGTTTTGCCCTGCCCAAACCCTGGAAACCGGTGCTGGGTTACCTGGACCTCGAGAAAAAAATGGCCGAGCACGGTGTGGACCAGCCCACCGCGCAGCAGCTGTTTGACTGGGTGTGTGAGATCCGCCGCGCCAAACTGCCCGATCCGGCGGTGATTGGCAACGCGGGCAGTTTCTTCAAGAACCCCACGGTGACACCCGAGCAGTGCGCCGACATCATTGGCCGCGACCCCAAGGTGGTGTTTTACCCGCTGGCCGACGGCAGCTTCAAGCTGGCGGCGGGTTGGCTGATCGACGCCTGCGGCTGGCGCGGCAAGTCGGTCGGCAAAGCGGGCGTCTACGAGAAACAGGCGCTGGTGCTGGTGAACCGTGGCTCGGTCGACGGCCCCGATGGCGCCACCGGTGGTGAGGTCATGACCCTGGCCAAAGCAATCCAGACCAGTGTCTACGAGCGATTTGGTATTTGGCTCGAGCCCGAACCGGTGGTGGTGTGAGCTGCTTTCGGTAACAGGCCGCAACGGATAGTTTGTGTTTTTTTTGGCCTCTGGCCCCGGATTTATTGGGCATCTAGCTATTGTTAGCATAGTGTGTTGATGGCTTCAATCGGCCACTGCGGCGGGTGCCCTGTGGCAGCGTCGGGCTATCTGTGCGCTTAAGCGGATTTCAGCGCCCATTTGAGACATGATGCAGCCATGAAAAAAATCCTTGTGCTTGGGGGTACCGGCTTTGTAGGTGCCCATGTGTGTGAAAAACTGGTGCGTGACGGCTGGGCCGTCACCGTGCCCACAAGGCGGCGCGCCAACGCGAACCACATCAAGCTGCTGCCCGGCCTAACCGTGCTGGAACTCGATGTGCACAATGAAGCAGCCCTGGCCCAGGCCGTGGCTGGACACGACGCTGTGGTCAACCTGGTGGCCATCCTGCACGGCACACAAGACGCGTTTGAGTGCACCCATGTGGCCCTGCCACGAAAAATTGCCAAGGCTTGCCTGGCCCACGGCGTGAAACAGCTGGTGCATGTCAGCGCCCTGGGCACCGATGCGCTGCAGCCACAAACCCTACCGTCGATGTATTTGCGCTCCAAAGGCGAGGGTGAGGCGGTGCTGATCCAGGCCGCCACCGGTGCGGTGGCAGGCAGCAGCGAGCGCGGCGGCTTTGACCTGAGCATCCTGCGCCCGAGCGTGATTTTTGGTGCCCAGGACAAGTTCCTCAACGTGTTTGCCAAGTTGCAAAAAATCTTCCCGGTGCTGCCGCTGGCCGGTGCCAACGCGCAGTTTCAGCCGGTGTGGGTGCAAGACGTGGCCAGCGCCGTGGTGCGTTGCCTGGCTGGCGCCAGTCAAGCGGCCTCACCACGCACCATCGAAGTGGTCGGCCCCGAGGTGTTCACCCTGAAACAGCTGGTGCAACTGTCCGGCCAGCTGGCGGGCCTGGGTGGTGGTTTTGGCCGCCCCGTGTTTGGCCTGCCCGACTGGGCCGCCCGCCTGCAAGCCAAACTGATGGGCCTGGCACCGGGTGAGCCGGTGATGAGCACCGACAACCTCGACTCGATGAAAGTGCCCAACGTGGCCACTGGCAAATTCCCGGGCCTGGACTCCCTGGGCATCACCGCCTCGGCCTTGCAGCCGATTGCTCAGGGGTATTTGCAGGGGAGGTAGGGGCAAGCTGGCGCGCTCATGTCGTCAGAAACGACATGAGCGCCATACGTGTCGTCCTATTGCAAAAACGAGGGCGAGTTTTCTGGGGAAAGAGGGATAGGCAATCGTAAGATTGCCGGTTTCACCCCGGTCATCCGAAAAGCGCGATCTTTCAACCATGCCCCCGTCCCACTTCACCTACGACCAGCCTGCCAGCAAGCCGAGTCACGTTGTCAAAGAAGATCAGATCGAATACGGCTTTATCGGCAAGCTGCAGGGGCTGAAGTACGAGTACCGCCAAGACATTCGCGACCGTGCCGCGCTTGAGCGCAACTTCCGCGAGAAGTTTGAAGCGCTCAACCGCGTCAAGCTCTCAGACGGCGAGTTCGCCCGTCTGCTCGACGACATCGTCACCCCCGACGTGTTCACGGCGGGCAAGACCCTGCGCAGCATCAACGCGTTCACGCGTGAAGACGGCACACCGCTGAACTACACCCTGGTCAACATCAAAGACTGGTGCAAAAACACCTTCGAGGTGGTCAACCAGCTGCGCATCAACACCGACTACAGCCACCACCGGTATGACGTGCTTATCCTGATCAACGGCGTGCCCTGTGTGCAGATTGAGCTCAAAACGCTGGGTATCAACCCGCGCCGCGCCATGGAGCAGATCGTTGACTACAAAAACGACCCCGGCAACGGCTACACCAAGACGCTGCTGTGCTTTTTGCAGCTTTTCATCGTCAGCAACCGCACCAACACCTATTACTTCGCCAACAACAACACGCGTCACTTTGCGTTTAATGCGGACGAGCGCTTTTTGCCCATTTACCAGTTTGCGGACGAAGCCAACAACAAGATCACCCAGCTCGACGAGTTTGCCGACAAGTTTTTGGTGAAGTGCACCCTGGGCCAGACCATCAGCCGCTACATGGTGCTGGTGGCCAGTGAACAAAAGCTGCTGATGATGCGCCCATACCAGGTGTACGCGGTCAAACAAATCGTGGACTGCATCCACCAGAACTGCGGCAACGGCTACATCTGGCACACCACCGGCAGCGGCAAAACACTCACCTCCTTCAAAGCCTCCACCCTGCTCAAGGACAACCCCGACATCGAGAAATGCCTCTTTGTGGTGGACCGCAAAGACCTGGACCGCCAAACCCGCGAAGAATTCAACCGCTTCCAAGAAGGCTGCGTAGAGGAAAACACCAACACCGCCACGCTGGTGCGCCGCCTGCTGTCTGACGACTATGCCGACAAGGTCATCGTCACCACCATCCAGAAGCTGGGTTTGGCGTTGGATGAAAACAGCAAACGCAACAAACAACAAAAGAAAGACGGCAAGGCCACCTTCAAAGAGCAGCTGGCACCGCTCGCCGACAAACGCATCGTCTTCATCTTTGACGAATGCCACCGCTCGCAGTTTGGCGACAACCATGACGCCATCAAGACCTTTTTCCCGAAAGCCCAGCTCTTTGGCTTTACCGGCACGCCCATCTTTGAAAAGAACGCCACGGTCAAGCAGTTCGAGGGTGAGGAAGGCCAGTACCGCACCACCGAAGACATCTTCCAAAAGCAGCTACACGCCTACACCATCACCCACGCCATTGAAGACGCCAACGTGCTGCGTTTCCATGTGGACTACTTCAAGCCAGAGGGGAAAAACCCACCCAAGGCCGGTGAGGCCCTGGCCAAAAGGGCCGTCATTGAAGCCATCCTGGCCAAACACGACACGGCCACTGCAGGCCGCCGCTTCAACGCCATCCTGGCCACCGCCAGCATCAATGACGCCATCGAATACCACAGCCTGTTTGCCGACCTGCAAAAGGCCAAGCAAGCGGCAGACCCCGCTTTTGTGCCCCTGAACATCGCCTGCGTGTTTTCGCCCCCGGCGGAGGGCAATGCCGATGTGAAGCAACTGCAGCAAGACCTGCCGCAAGAAAAGCAAGACAACCAGGTCGACCCCGATGGCAAAAAGACCGCCCTCAAAGCCATCTTGGGCCAATACAACACCCGCTACGGCACCAACCATCAGCTGAGCGAATTCGACTTGTATTACCAGGACGTGCAAAAGCGGATCAAAGACCAGCAGTGGCCCAATGCCGACTACCCGGCAGCCAAAAAAATCGACATCACAATAGTGGTCGACATGCTGCTCACCGGCTTTGACAGCAAATACCTCAACACGCTGTATGTGGACAAAAACCTCAAGCACCATGGCCTGATACAGGCGTTTTCGCGCACCAACCGCGTGCTCAACGGCACCAAGCCCTACGGCAACATCCTCGACTTCCGCTATCAAAAAGACGCAGTGGATGCCGCTATCGCTATGTTCTCCGGTGAAAAGACTGCTGAACAGGCCCGTGAAATCTGGCTGGTGGACAAGGCCCCGGTGGTTATCCAGAAGCTGGACGCCGCCGTCACCAAACTGGCTGATTTCATGCAAAGCCAGGGCTTGGCTTGCACGCCCGAAGCCGTGCACAGCCTCAAGGGCGACGACGCCCGCGCCGCCTTCATCAAAAATTTCAAAGAAGTGCAGCGCCTCAAAACCCAGCTCGATCAGTACACCGACTTGACCGAAGACAACACCGTAGCCATCGAACACATCTTGCCCGCAGTGGACCTGCAAGCCTTTCGCGGTGCGTACCTTGAAACCGCTCAGCGCCTGAAAGCCCAACAGGCCAAGCAAGACCATGGTGGCGCGGCAGGCAGCGACGCCGCCGCTGTAGACCAGCTCGACTTTGAGTTTGTGCTGTTTGCCAGCGCGGTCATTGACTACGACTACATCATGGGCCTGATGTCCCGGTATTCGCAGGGCACCGGCAAACAGAAGATGACCAAGGACGAGCTGATTGGCCTGATCTTGGCCGACGCCAAGTTCATGAACGAGCGCGACGACATTGCCGCCTACATCAACACCCTGAAGGCGGGCGAGGGCCTGAGCGAGACCGCCATCCGTGAGGGCTACACCCGGTTCAAAAAGGAAAAAGACAGCACCGAGCTGAGTTCAATAGCCACCCGGCATCAACTGGCTCCTGCCGACCTGCAAACCTTTGTCGATGGCATCTTGCAGCGCATGATTTTTGACGGTGAAGCGCTCAGTGACCTGATGGCCCCGCTGGACTTGGGCTGGAAGGCACGCGCCCAGGCAGAAACGGTGCTGATGAAAGAGTTGGTGCCGTTGCTGCAAAAACGTGCGCAAGGGCGTGACATTTCGGGGTTGAGTGCGTATGAGCAGTAGAGCGCTACTTGAAGAGGTGTTAACGCTGGAGTCCCCTCAGGGCCCAGACGTCAGCAGCACCTTGCATGCTCAATACACCGAGGCGCTGGCCTTCATCAAACGCAACCTGCGCCGCGTGCAGGGTGACCAGGGCTTCAACTCGCCGGGTATCCTGGAAGTGCCTGAAATCGCCCTGCAAGAACTGCTGGTCAATGCGCTCGTCCACCGCGACTACTTCACCAGCGCCTCCATCCGCATTCTGGTGTTTCGCGACCGCATCGAGATCATCAGCCCCGGCCCCTTGCCCGACAGCCTGAGCATTGACGACATCCGCCACGGCAAAAGCAACCGCCGCAATCCCACGCTGAGCGAGCACGCCTTCCGACTGCTGCCCTACCGAGGCATGGGCAGCGGCATCTCCCGGGCGCTGGGCGAATGGCCGCAAATTGAGCTGATCAGTGAGGTCAGCGGTAACCAATTCACCGCCCTGGTGCGGCGGCCTCAAGGGCAAGGGGAAGCCGCTGGCGAACAAGTCACAGGGCAAGTCACAGCGCTTCTCATGGCCGTCGGTGAAGGTTCGTGGAGCCGCAAAGAGCTGATGGAAAAGCTAAATCTCAAAGGCAGAGACAATTTTGAAAAACTGTATCTGGCACCTGCGCTAGAGGCAGGCTTGGTTGAACGCACCATCCCCGACAAACCTAACAGCCGTTTGCAGAAATACCGCCTGACCGAACAAGGCAGGGGGGTGCTGAAATGATTTTGCCCCCACCGCACGCCACCGCGCCGAACGCTGACCCTTACCTGGAGTTGCTGGATACGCTCTCTGCGGCCATGGCCCCACTGCAGGCACTTCACCAACAGGCCGTCGAGGCACTGGCACCCACCGTCCAGGCCATCCTGCGCAGCGACAGCCCCGATGCCCTCTGGATCGAGCACACGCTGGATCAACTTCTGAATCACGCTTGCACACCCAAAGGACTTGCTCTCTTCAAAGCCCTGTGCCGCCATTACTGGCAACTGGACCCGCAAGCGACCGCCAGCTACATCCATGCCTACCGTGAGATGTGGGATGGTGAGGACAAGAACGACACAGCAGAGGGGGAGCCATGAACCGCAGAACAACCAAGACCAGCACCCTGGACATCCAGGGCACCAGCGTAGCGGTAGTCACGTCGCCTCAAGGCGACTACATCTCGCTCACCGACATGCTGCGCGCGAAAGACGGTGACTTTTTCATCTCAGATTGGCTGCGCAACCGCAATACGGTCGAGTTCTTGGGCATTTGGGAGTCCATCTACAACCCTGCTTTTAATTACGGCGAATTCGCCACAATTAAAAGTCAGGCAGGCCTCAACAGCTACAAAATCAGCGTCAAAGAATGGGTTGAAAAGACGGGAGCGGTTGGACTTAAAGCGACTGCAGGGCGCTATGGCGGCACGTACGCGCACCCCGATATTGCCTTTGAATTCGGCATGTGGATCAGCCCCGAGTTCAAGATTTACCTGGTCAAAGAGTTCCGCCGTCTCAAAGAAGAAGAAAGCAGCCGCCTCCAACTCGGCTGGAACTTGCAGCGCACCCTGTCCAAAATCAATTACCGCATCCACACCGATGCCATCAAAGAAACCTTGGTTCCACCCACCATCACCAAAATCCAGGCCAGCCATGTCTACGCCAGCGAGGCCGACTTGCTGAATGTGGCCCTCTTTGGGCAAACCGCCAAACAGTGGCAAGACAGCCATCCCGACGCCCAAGGTAACCAGCGCGACAACGCCACGCTGGAGCAATTGGTGGTGCTCACCAATCTGGAAAGCCTCAACGCCGTCTTCATCCGCCAAGGGTTGCCCGCACCAGAGCGCCTACTCAAGCTTAACGACATTGCCATCACGCAAATGCGTAGTTTGTTGGCTGACCACCATATGAAGAGACTGGCATCATGAAACGAGAAAAAACCAACTTGGTGCCGAAGCTGCGGTTTCCGGCGTTTCGGGATGCGGATGGGTGGAGCGAACAATTTGGCGATAACCTGTTCAAGCAGATAAGCGATAAGAACCCCGAGCCCGGTCTTCCCGTATTGGCGATTACCCAAGAATATGGCGCGATCCCCAGACACATGATTGACTATCACGTATCGGTGTCTGAAAAAAGCATCGAAAGTTACAAGGTAGTTCAGGTAGGTGATTTCATCATCAGCCTCAGGTCGTTTCAGGGCGGCATTGAGTACTCGCAATACAAGGGAATATGCAGTCCGGCTTACGTCATCCTTCGGCGGCGCGGTCAAGGAAACGATGCATATTTCAGGCATTACCTGAAGACTGACAGATTCATTCAAATCCTCACAAAAAATCTGGAAGGTCTTCGCGACGGGAAGATGATCAGCTACAAGCAGTTTTCAGAATTACGAATTCCCGTCCCATCACCAGAAGAACAGAAAAAAATCGCCGACTGTCTGAGTTCCTTGGACGAACTGATCGCCGCGCAGGCCCGCAAAGTGGACGCGCTCAAGACCCATAAAAAAGGGCTGATGCAGCAGCTTTTCCCCCGCGAAGGTGAAACCCAACCGCGCCTGCGGTTTCCTGATTTTCGGGGTGCGGGGGAGTGGGAGCTTAGGAAGCTTGAAGACTTGGCCAAAAGAGGCTCTGGCCATACACCCAGCAAAAGCAGTTCAGAGTATTACGACGGAGGCATCAAATGGGTTTCTCTTGCCGATTCGAAGCATTTGGATGCAGGATTGATTTCGACTACCAAGATAGAAATTTCCAAACAAGGTATTGAGAACTCGTCAGCGGTACTGCATCCCGCAGGTACGGTGCTAATTAGTCGTGATGCGGGTGTTGGCAAAAGTGCTGTCATGGCTGTGCCCATGGCGGTTAGCCAGCATTTCATTGTCTGGGTTTGTGATGATCAAAAACTAGTAAATTGGTTTTTGTATTACTTGCTTCAGCTAATGAAGCCTATTTTTGAACGGATAGCCACGGGTAGCACGATCAAGACCATCGGCCTTCCCTTTTTCAAAGAGTTGTGCATATCAGTGCCGCCCTTGCGTGAGCAACAGCGAATCGCCGACTGCCTAATCTCCCTCGACGCCCTCCTCACCACCACCAACCAAGAGCTCGACACCCTCAAGACCCACAAAAAAGGGCTGATGCAGCAGCTCTTCCCCTCGGTGGAGGCAGTTGAGGGATGAGCGAGAAGATCAAGATTCACCGCTTCACCAGCTTGCGCAGGCTCGCTGCCCGGCTGCGCGATGACTTGAATGGTGGCAGCCAGGACTTTGTGCTGCTCTATGCCTACAACGGCACGGGCAAAACCCGGCTCTCCATGGAGTTCAAGGATGCAGGCAAGCGCAAAAATAAGGGCCAGCCCGACACGTTGTATTTCAACGCCTTTACCGAAGACCTGTTCTACTGGGACAACGACCTGGATCAAGACAAAGAGCGGCGGCTGCACATCAATGCAGATTCCAAGTTTTTCAAGGGCGTGAAGGACTTGGCCCTGGATGAGCGCATTGGCCACTACCTGGGACGGTATGCAGACTTTCTGTTCGACATTGATTACGACAAATGGACCATCAGCTTTCGCAAAAGTGAAGAGGAGCGCCACATCAAGGTGTCGCGTGGTGAAGAGAACATCTTCATCTGGTGCCTGTTCATGGCGATTTGTGAGCGTGTCATTGACGGGCTGGAAACCTATGCATGGGTTAAATACCTTTACATTGACGACCCCATCACCTCGCTGGACGACAACAACGCCATAGCTGTGGCCAGCGATTTGGCCAAGCTGCTGCGCAAGGCCAAGAGCAGAACCCGACCTGAAGCCGTGGTAGCCGACGGGCCTGGGCAGGCTGATAACCCACCACGCATGGTGCCTGCGCCCATCAAGGCCGTGGTGTCATCCCACCACGCCTTGTTCTTCAATGTGGTGTGCAATGAGGTAAAGAAGGATGCGCACAAGAAGTACTTGCTGCAACGGCCTGAGCGCGGCACCATCTACACGCTGCGCGCCACGGACGATACGCCGTTTTTTCACCATGTCTCGATGTTGGCAGAGCTTCAAAAGGCATCTCAGGGCGGCACGCTTTACACCTACCACTTCAACATGCTGCGTAGCATTTTGGAGAAGACCGCTACCTTTTTCGGTCGCGACGATTTTTCTGCCTGCATTCATGGGCTGGATGATGCGGACCTTTTTTCTCGCGCACTCAACCTGCTAAGCCACGGCAAGTACGATATCTACCAGCCCTTGGAGATGGTGGATGACAACAAGAAATTATTCAGACAGATTCTTGATGCGTTTTTGGGTCGCTATGAATTTGTGCTACCCGACGTCTTTGAATCCCCAACCAAGAAGAAAGCTGAAGGGGCTGCTGCATGATTGACGTACTCCTCTACGACTGGAAATGTGGCATATCAGTTGTCAAGCATTGGTTGACAACTGAAGTTACGACAGGTAGCTGGGCAACTGGCAAGGAATTCTTGACAGTTCAGACCTGCGGAAAAGGCGAGCTTGCAAAATGACGAAAAAAATCATCATCATCGCCGGGCCAAATGGGGCAGGCAAAACCACGTTTGCCCGGTCGTTCCTGCCACAAGAAGCACAGTGCCAGCGCTTTATCAACGCCGATCTGATTGCCGCAGGTTTGTCCCCTTTTGCGCCCGAGCAAGCGGCTATCAAGGCGGGGCGTTTGATGCTCTTGGAAATGGATGAATGTGTGCGCAAGGGCGAGAGCTTTGCGTTTGAAACCACGCTGGCAGGGCTGGCCTACGTGGGGCGTATTGGGCAATGGCGGGCACTTGGCTACCACGTCAGCCTGTTTTTTCTGCGCCTGCCCGATGCACAGACGGCTATTGCGCGCGTGGCAGAGCGCGTGCAGCAAGGCGGACACCATATTCCGGAGGATGTGATTCGTCGTCGTTTTGTTGCAGGTCTGCACAACTTTGAAAATGCCTACAAGTCCGCAGTGGATGCATGGGCGGAATTTGACAACGTTGGCGAAGAGCCAGCACTTTTGCAATGGGGTGAAAACCAATGAATGCCAACGACTTGGCCAAAGCCAAAGACCCGGATGTGCGCGCTGCCCTGGGTGCGCTGCGCCGTGCGGCCCAATCGGCCCGCAAGACGGCGATGCAAACCAATACCCATCTGGTCATCATGAAAGATGGGCGCTTGCAACGCATTTCCGCCTCAGACCTCGTGCTGCAAGAAGCCGCAAAAAGCAGACCTAAATGACCGAACACAACCAAAAACAACTGGGCAACACCCTGTGGGCGATTGCCGACCAATTACGCGGCGCGATGGATGCGGATGACTTCCGCGACTACATGCTGTCCTTCCTGTTCCTGCGCTACCTGTCTGACAACTACGAGGCGGCGGCCAAGAAGGAGTTGGGCAGTGACTACCCCACGGTGGAACAGAAAGACGACAACAGTGCGCGCCCCGTGCCGCTGGCGTTGTGGTACGCCAACAACCCGGCGGATATCACGGCGTTTGAAAAACAAATGCGCCGCAAGGTGCACTACGTGGTCCAGCCGCAGCACTTGTGGAGCAGCATTGCCAATATGGCGCGCACCCAAAGTGATGAGCTGCTCAACACGCTGCAGGCGGGCTTCAAATACATTGAGAACGAGTCTTTTGAGAGCACGTTTCAAGGCTTGTTTTCTGAAATTGACCTGGGTTCGTCCAAGCTGGGTAAGACGTACACCGATCGCAATACCAAGCTCTGCACCATCATCCAGAAGATTGCCGATGGACTGGCCGAGTTCTCCAAAGAAATGGACGCGCTGGGTGATGCGTATGAGTACCTGATTGGTCAGTTTGCTGCGGGCTCGGGCAAGAAGGCGGGTGAGTTTTACACGCCACAGCAAATCTCGGACATCCTCTCAGCCATCGTGACGCTGGACAGCCAGGAGCCCAAAACCGGCCCCAAGCAGCGACTGGAGAGTGTGATGGACTTTGCCTGCGGGTCTGGCTCGCTGTTGCTGAACGTGCGCAAGCGCATGGGGCCGCATGGCATTGGCAAGATTTACGGCCAAGAGAAGAACATCACCACCTACAACTTGGCGCGTATGAACATGCTGTTGCACGGGGTGAAAGACACCGAGTTTGATATCTTCCACGGTGACACGCTGACCAACGATTGGGACATCTTGCGGGAGCTGAACCCGGCCAAAAAGCCTGCGTTTGATGCCATTGTGGCCAATCCGCCGTTCAGCTACCGCTGGGAGCCGACCGACGCGTTGGCGGACGACGTGCGCTTCAAAAACCATGGCCTGGCGCCCAAGTCGGCCGCGGACTTTGCATTTTTGCTGCACGGCTTTCACTTCTTGAAAGACGAAGGCGTGATGGCCATCATCTTGCCGCATGGTGTGCTGTTCCGTGGCGGGGCGGAAGAACGCATCCGCACCAAGCTGCTGAAGGACG
This sequence comes from Rhodoferax sp. U2-2l, assembly GCF_020594515.1. Taxonomy (GTDB): domain Bacteria; phylum Pseudomonadota; class Gammaproteobacteria; order Burkholderiales; family Burkholderiaceae_C; genus Rhodoferax. The sequence goes on along the minus strand of NZ_JAJCTH010000011.1, from coordinate 90,627 downwards.
GCCACATCGACACAGTGATTGGGCTGCCGTCCAATCTGTTTTATTCCACAGGTATTCCGGTGTGCATCCTGGTGTTGAAGAAGTGCAAAAAGCCGGATGACGTGTTGTTCATCAATGCGGCAGAGCACTTCGTCAAAGGCAAGCGCCAGAACCAGCTGACAGGTGAGAACATCGCCAAAATCATCAAGACGTACCAGTTCCGCGAGGAAGAGGCACGTTACTCACGCAGGGTGGGAATGGCCGAGATTGAGAAGAACGAGTTCAACCTGAACATCTCGCGCTACATCAGCACGGCGGTAGGTGAGGCGGAGATTGACCTGGCCGCGACACACGCCGACTTGGTCCAGATTGAAAAAGACATTGCGGCGGCCAAACAAAAGCACAACGGTTTTTTGGCAGAGCTGGGTTTGAAGCCGCTGTCCTGAGCCCGCTTGATATGTAGGAAGCACAAAAAAGCCCTCCAAGCTTCCACTTGGCGGGCTTTGTTTTGTTAGAGCTTGAGGCCGCTTACTTACCCAGCTTCAAAAAGTCATCCCCCTTACCCAGCTCCAGCAACCCGGCTTTGGCATAAATGCCCAGCTTGGCGCGGGTGTCGGTGATGTCCAGGTTGCGCATGGTCAACTGGCCAATGCGGTCGAGTGGGCTGAAAGGCGCGTCCTCGACCTTTTCCATGCTCAGGCGCTCAGGTGCGTAGGTCAGGTTGGGGCTCTCGGTATTGAGCAGGCTGTAGTCGTTGCCACGGCGCAGTTCCAGTGTGACGGTGCCGGTAATGGCGCTAGCCACCCAGCGTTGGGCGGTTTCGCGCAGCATGATGGCTTGGCTGTCGAACCAGCGGCCTTGGTATAGCAGGCGGCCGAGTTTGCGGCCACTGCTCCGGTACTGCTCGATGGTGTCTTCGTTGTGGATGCCAGTCACCAGGCGCTCGTAGGCGATGAACAGCAGAGCCAGGCCGGGGGCTTCGTAGATGCCACGGCTCTTGGCTTCGATGATGCGGTTTTCGATCTGGTCACTCATGCCCAGGCCGTGGCGGCCACCGATGCGGTTGGCTTCCAGGAACAGGCTGACTAAGTCGGGGTATTCCACGCCGTTCAACGCGACCGGACGGCCTTCTTCAAAAGTCACGCTCACTTCTTCGGCCTTGACCACACAGTCGTCGCGCCAGAACGGCACACCCATGATCGGGTTGACGATGCGGATGCCGGAGTTGAGGTTTTCCAGGTCTTTCGCCTCGTGCGTGGCGCCCAGCATGTTGGAGTCGGTGCTGTAGGCCTTTTCGGCGCTCATCTTGTAACCAAAACCGTGCGCGGTCATGAAGGCGGACATTTCGGCGCGGCCACCGAGCTCGTCGATGAAGGCCTGGTCCAGCCAGGGTTTGTAGATCTTGAGTGCCGGGTTGGTCAGCAGGCCGTAGCGGTAAAAGCGCTCAATGTCGTTGCCCTTGAAGGTGCTGCCGTCGCCCCAAATGTTGACGTCGTCCTCTTTCATCGCCGCCACCAGCATGGTGCCGGTCACCGCGCGGCCCAGCGGCGTGGTGTTGAAGTAGGTCACGCCAGCGGTGCTGATGTGGAAGGCGCCACTTTGCAAGGCGGCCAGACCTTCGGCAGCCAGCTGCTGGCGGCAGTCGATCAGGCGGGCTTTTTCAGCGCCGTATTCCATCGCCTTGCGCGGGATTTCGTCATAGTCCGACTCGTCGGGCTGGCCCAGGTTGGCGGTGTAGGCATAGGGCAGGGCGCCCTTGAGCTTCATCCAGTGCAAGGCGGCGCTGGTGTCAAGCCCGCCTGAGAAAGCGATGCCGACCTTTTGGCCGACGGGAATGTTCTGCAGAATGGTGTTAGACATGATTTTGGTCTCTAGACCTTATGAAATAGGGGTAGGTAGCTATGAAAAATCAACCGAAATGGCAAATGTAGTGGTAGGGCTCGGTGACGCGGATCTCAAAGCTGCTGTTGCCAGGGATGCTGAAGCTCTCACCGGGGCCAGAGGTCAGCCACACCTCGCTGCCCTTGGGTTTGTACTCACAGCGGCCAGCCACACATTCCATGATTTCCGGTGCGCCGGTGTTGAAGGTCAGGGTGGCGGGCAAGACCACGCCGACCGATTTTTTGCTGCCATCCGCCAAGGTGATGCCGTGGCTGATGCATTTGCCGTCAAAGTAAACGCTGGCTTGGGTGGCGACGGTCACGCCTTCAAATTGTGTGGTGGTCATGGTGGGTCTGGTTCCGGGCGATGAAAGCCTTTGATTTTAGGGGAGCCCCGACTCAAATCCGCCCGGCAAAAACCTCGGCATCAAACCCCACAGTCACCGTCCCATCACCCCACACCACCACCGGCCGTTTGATCACACTGGGCTGGGCCAGCATCAACGCCGTGGCCGAGGCGTCGTCCATCACTGCCAGCCGGGTCGGCTCATCGAGTTTGCGCCAGGTCGTGCCCTTGCGGTTCACCAACGTTGGCCACCCCACCGCCGCCAGCCAACCCGGCAACAGATCCGCGGGCACGCCTTGCTTTTTGAAGTCATGAAACGTCACCTCCAGCGCCTGTTCTGCCAGCCAGGTGCGTGCCTTTTTGACGGTGTCGCAGTTGGGAATACCGAAAACGGTGACTTTTTGGGGGAGGTGGGTAGGATTTTTCATGCCCGCCATGTTGCCATTAATCGGGTTAACCCTGCCCGGTGTAGCCACCTGCGCGACAATTCAGCCCGCTATGACACATTCTTTCCAAACCCTCAACGAGTGGCTGGCCTACTGCGAGCAGCTTCACCCCACCGCCATTGACATGACCCTGGAGCGTGTGCGCACCGTGGCGCAGCGCATGGCCATCACCATTAAATGCCCGGTGATCACCGTGGCTGGCACCAACGGCAAGGGCTCCACCTGCGCGATGCTGGAGGCGATTTTGCAGCAGGCGGGTTACCGCACTGGCGTCTACACCTCGCCGCATCTGGTGCACTTTGAGGAGCGCCTGCGCCTCAATGGTCAACCGGTGGCTGCTGCCGAATTGGTCGCGGCCTTTGCAGCGGTGGAAAGCGCCAGATGCCAGAAGAATGATGTGATTTCGCTCACCTATTTTGAATTCTCGACGCTGGCTATTTTTGACGTGTTGCGGCATCACCCGCTGGATGTGGTGATTCTCGAAGTGGGCCTGGGTGGGCGCCTGGATGCGGTCAACATCATCGAGCCCGACTGCGCCATCATCACCAGCATCGACCTGGACCACATGGCTTTGCTGGGCCCGGACCGCGAAGCCATCGGCTACGAAAAAGCCGGCATCATGCGCACGGGCAAACCCGTCATCGTGAGCGACCCGGTGCCGCCGCAAAGTGTGCTGGACCGTGCGCTGGAGGTGGGTGCAGACCTGTGGCGGGTGGGCGTCGATTTCAATGTGTCGGGTGACAAACAACAATGGGGCTGGGCCGGGCGGGGTCGGCGCTACGCCGGCATGGCGTACCCGGCGCTGCGTGGTGCCAACCAGCTGGTGAATGCCGCCGGTGTGCTGGCGGCGCTGTCAGCGCTGCGCGATCAGTTGCCGGTGACGGCGCAGGCGGTGCGCTCGGGCTTGCTGGCGGCCGAGTTGCCGGGGCGCTTCCAGATCGTGCCGGGTCAGCCGACGCTGGTGCTGGATGTGGCGCATAACCCGCACGCGGTGGCCGCGCTCACTGCTAATCTGGACGCCATGGGGTTTTTCCCGACCACCCACGCGGTGTTTGGTGCCATGGCGGACAAAGACCTGTCCGCCATGCTGGCGCGTATCGGACCGATCATCGACAAGTGGTATTTCACCGATTTGCCCACCGCGCGGGCGTTGGCCGCAAGCGACCTGCTGGCGCAGTGGCAGGCGCAAAACCTGCGCAAAAACGCCACGGCCAGCACCTACGCCGACCCAGAATCCGCCCTGCAGGCGGCCCTGGCTGGCGCGGACCCCGCTGATAGAATCGTCGTCTTCGGGTCGTTTTACACCGTGGGCGGCGTCTTGAAAGACGGTGTGCCCCGGCTGGCGGCCAAGCATCTCCCCACCCCTTGAGTCACCACCACACACCAGCATGGCTTTTTTCAAGTTTCGCAAGGGCGCTGATGCATCTCCGAGAGCGCCCGCGCAACCGCAAAGCATCGAAGCCATCCGCCAGCGTGCCAAATACCGTCTGACCGGCGCCACGGTGCTGGTGCTGGTGGGCGTGATTGGCCTGCCGATGCTGTTTGACAAGCAGCCGCGCCCCATTGCGGTGGATACCCCTATCTCGATTCCTGACCGAAACAAGGCGCAGCCGCTGGCTTTTCCGGGCGCACCCGCTTCAACGCCTGCCGTCGTGGTGGCTGCGCCCGACAAGTTGCCAGGCCCCGCGCCCGAACTGCAGACCAAGGTGACACCCACTGCGGACCCTGACAAGACTGACGCGCCAAAACTGCCGCCAGTCCAGGCCGATAAGGGGTCAGCGGTGACCGATGCGCCGGGTAAAGCGACCACCCCAGCCCCCAAACCGACAAGCAGTGCCGCGGCTCCCAAGCCTGATGTGGCCAAGCCTGAAATCAACCGGGCCCAGGCCCTGCTGGACGGCAAGGAGGCCGAGGCCAAAGCTGCCACCAAAACGCCTGCCACCGAGAGCCGGTTTGTGGTGCAAGTCGGCGCCTTTTCCGACAACGCCCGTGCCCAGGAAGTGCGCATGAAGCTGGAGCGTGCTGGCTTGAAGACCTACGCCCAGACGGCTGACACCAAGGACGGGCGGCGTATTCGTGTGCGTCTGGGCCCCTTTGCGACCCGGGCCGAGGCCGAAAAGGCCGTTGACAAAGTCAAGAAGTTGAACTTGCCCGCGTCCTTGCTCACGCTTTAGTGCGATGGGGTTGAGCATGGCTGCGTTGGACTGGATTTTTGCGGTGGTGCTGTTGTTGTCGATGGTGCTGGGCGCCTGGCGTGGTTTGGTGTACGAGGTGCTGTCACTGATCAACTGGGTGGTGGCATTTGTGCTGGCCCGGATGTTGGCGTTGGATGCCGCCGACCTGTTGCCGATGAGCGGTGCCAGCGCCGCCATGCGTTACGCGGCGGGGTTTCTGCTGGTGTTTGTGCTGGTGCTGGTGGCCGGTGGCCTGCTGACCGTGCTGATCAAGAAGCTCACCGCGGCGGTGGGTCTGAGCCCGATCGATCGCACGCTGGGTGCGGTTTTTGGCGCGGCGCGCGGTGTGCTTTTGATACTGCTGGCCACCTTGGTGGTGCACCTGACGCCGATGAAAGACAGTACCACCTGGCAGGCGTCGGTGGGCGCCAGGCTGGCGGAGGTGACCTTGAAAGGGCTCAAGCCCACCTTGCCACGTGATCTAGAGAAGTTTTTGCCCGCTTGAGGCGTAACCAGGAAATTTAAACATGTGTGGAATCGTCGGTGTTGTCAGCCAATCACCAGTCAACCAGCTGATTTATGACGCCTTGCTGCTGTTGCAGCACCGGGGTCAGGATGCGGCCGGAATCGTCACCCAGCAGGAGCGCAAGTTTTTCATGCACAAGGCCAAGGGCATGGTGCGCGATGTGTTTCGCACCCGCAACATGCGCTCGTTGCCGGGCAACTGCGGCCTGGGGCAGGTGCGTTACCCGACGGCGGGCAACGCTTTCAGTGAAGAAGAGGCTCAGCCGTTTTATGTGAACGCGCCGTTTGGCATCGTGCTGGTGCACAACGGCAACTTGACCAACGCCCATGCGCTCAAGGCTGAGCTGTTCAATGCCGACCACCGCCATATCAACACCGAGAGCGACTCCGAAGTACTGCTCAACGTGCTGGCGCACGAGATTGAAGCCACCACCCGCGGCATGCCGCTCACGCCGGGCGATGTGTTTGAAGCGGTGCGCAAGGTGCACCGGCGCATCAAGGGCTCTTACGCGGTGATTGCCATGATTGCCGGCCACGGCGTGCTGGCGTTTCGCGACCCGTTTGGCATCCGGCCGCTGTGCCTGGGCCGCACGGACGACACCTGGATGATCGCCAGCGAATCGGTGGCGTTGGAAGGCACCTCGCACAGGTTCGAGCGCAATGTGGCGCCCGGCGAGGCGGTGTTCATTGACATGCAAGGGCAGATGCACGCGCAGCAATGCGCCGACGCGCCGGTGTTGAATCCGTGCATTTTCGAGTTTGTGTACCTGGCCCGGCCGGATTCGGTGCTGGACGGTATCTCGGTCTACCAGGCGCGCCTCAACTTGGGCGAGACCCTGGCCAAGCGGGTGATCTCCACTGTGCCGCCCAATGAGATTGACGTGGTCATCCCGATCCCCGAGTCCAGCCGCCCGAGCGCCGCCCAACTGGCGCAACTGCTGGGCCTGCCGTACCGCGAAGGTTTTGTGAAAAACCGTTATGTGGGGCGCACCTTCATCATGCCGGGGCAGTCGGTGCGCAAAAAATCGGTGCGCCAGAAGCTCAATGTGATCGCCAGCGAGTTCAAGGGCCGCAATGTGCTGCTGGTGGACGACTCGATTGTGCGCGGCACCACCTCCAAAGAAATTGTGCAAATGGCGCGCGACGCCGGTGCGCGCAAGGTCTACATGGCCAGCGCCGCGCCGCCGGTGCGTTACCCCAATGTGTACGGCATCGACATGCCGACCTCGCAAGAGCTGGTGGCGCACAACCGCACGGTGGATCAAATTCGCGAGATCATTGGTTGTGACGCGCTGATTTACCAGGACGTCGAGGCCATGAAAAAAGCGGTGGGCTCGCTCAATGGGGACGTCAAGGGGTTTGATGCCTCGTGTTTTGATGGTGTCTACGTCACGGGTGACATCACTGCCGCCGACATCGAGCGCCTGAACACCCATCGCGTGGGTGCTGACGAAAACCAGGACGACAACTCGCGTCTGGCCTTGCCCAACCTCGAGGACTGAACATGGCAGCGCCACAACGCCCCGACCACCTGCATCGCGACACCCTGGCGGTTCGCGCTGCCTCGCAGCGCAGCCAATACGGTGAAAACTCCGAGGCGCTTTTTCTCACCAGCGGCTACGTGCAGCCCAGCGCCGAGGCCAGTGCCCGCCGCTTTGCCGGCGACGAAGAAGGCTTCACTTATGGCCGTTACGGCAACCCGACCGTGGCCAGTTTTGAGCAGCGCCTGGCCGCGCTTGAGGGTGCGCAGGCCTGTATTTCCACCGCCTCGGGCATGTCGGCCATTTTGATGATGTGCATGGGGCTGCTCAAAAGCGGTGACCATGTGATCTGCTCGCACTCGATGTTTGGTTCCACCATCAAGCTCATCGGCTCGGACCTGGCCAAGTTTGGTGTGACCTCGACCTTTGTGCCGCAGACCGACGCAGCGGCCTGGCAAGCCGCCGTGCAGCCCACCACCAAACTGCTGTTTGCCGAAACCCCCACCAACCCGCTGACCGAGGTGTGTGACATCCGCGCACTGGCTGACATCGCCCACAACGCTGGCGCTTTGCTGGCGGTGGACAACTGTTTTGCCACACCCGCTTTGCAACGGCCCATGGCGCTGGGGGCCGACATCGTCACGCATTCGGGCACCAAATACCTGGACGGCCAGGGCCGTGTGATGGCGGGTGCCCTGTGCGCCAGCGACAAGCTGGTCACCGAGACATTTCTGCCGGTGCTGAAAAGCGCCGGTATGACGCTGGCGCCATTCAATGCCTGGGTGGTGCTCAAGGGGCTGGAGACGCTGGGCATCCGCATGGAGGCCCAGTCGGCCCGTGCGCTGGCACTGGCGCAGTGGCTGCAAGATCACCCATCGGTTAAGCGCGTGTTTTATCCGGGCCTGGCCAGCCACCCGCAGCACGCGCTGGCCATGGCGCAGCAGTCCAACTGCGGTGGTGCGGTGTTGTCGTTTGAGGTGAAAGCCCTGGACGATGACCAAGCCCGCCAGCGCGCCTTTCACGTGCTGGACAGCCTGCAAACCTTGTCACTCTGCACCAACCTGGGTGACACCAAAAGCCTGCTGGCGCATCCGGCCAGCACGTCGCATGGGCGCCTGACCCCGGCGCAGCGGCAACTCGCTGGCGTCAGCCAGGGGTTGATTCGCGTGGCCGTGGGTCTGGACCACCTTTCTGACATTCAGGCCGATCTTGATCGTGGCCTCACTTCTTTTTGACATGAACGCAACCGTGACCTCTTCTCAACACACCCGCACCCGTTTCGCCCCGTCGCCCACTGGCTTCATCCACCTGGGCAACATCCGTTCGGCGCTGTACCCGTGGGCTTTTGCCCGCGCTACCGGCGGTGATTTCATTTTGCGCATCGAAGACACCGACCTGGAGCGCTCCAGCCAGGCCGCCGTGGATGTGATCATCGAGGGCATGGCCTGGCTGGGCCTGGACCACGACGAAGGCCCGTTCTACCAGATGCAGCGCATGGACCGCTATAAGGAAGTGCTGGCTGAGTTGGTGGCCGCAGGCCATGTGTATCCCTGTTACATGAGCATGGCAGAACTCGACGCCTTGCGCGAACGCCAGACCGCCGCCAAGGAAAAGCCGCGTTACGACGGTACCTGGCGCCCGGCCGAGGGCAAGGTCTTGCCACCGGTTCCCGAAGGTGTGGCGCCGGTGCTGCGCTTCAAGAACCCGCAGAGTGGTTCCGTCGTGTGGGAGGACAAGGTCAAAGGCCGCATCGAGATCAGCAACGACGAACTCGACGATCTGGTGATTGCCCGTCCGGACGGCACGCCCACCTACAACTTTTGTGTGGTGGTGGATGACATGGACATGGCCATCACTCATGTGATCCGGGGTGACGACCACGTCAACAACACACCGCGCCAGATCAACATCTTCAAAGCTTTGGGCAAAGATCACCCGGTGTATGCCCATCTGCCGACCGTGCTCAACGAGTTGGGCGAAAAGATGAGCAAGCGCAACGGTGCCAAACCGGTCACCCAATACCGTGAAGAAGGTTATCTGCCCGACGCGATGGTGAACTACCTGGCGCGCCTGGGCTGGAGCCATGGCGACGATGAAATTTTCAGCCGCGAGCAGTTCTTGCAGTGGTTCAACCTGGATCACCTGGGTAAAAGTGCCGCTCAGTTTGACGAGGCCAAGCTGCGCTGGGTCAACGCCCAGCATCTCAAAGCCACGCCCGACGACGTGCTGGCACCGCTGGTGCAGGCGCAGTTGCAAAAGCGTGGCATCACGGTGGATGAGCGTCTGACCGCTATTTGTGCGCTGTTCAAAGACCGTTGCGACACCACCGTGGCGCTAGCAGACTGGGCCGCCGTGTTTTATGCTGATGTGACACCACCTGAAGCCGAACTGGCGCAGCATGTCACCGACGCCGTCAAACCCGCCCTGAGCCTGCTGGCAGACAAACTGGCCAGCTGTACCTGGGACAAAGCGGGTATCGCGGCCGCTATCAAGGAAGTGCTGGCGGCTTGTAGCTTGAAGATGCCGCAACTGGCCATGCCGGTGCGCGTTTTGGTCGCCGGTACGGCCCACACACCATCGGTCGATGCGATGCTGGCGCTTTTTTCTAGAGAAAAAATTATTCAAAGCTTGCGCAAAGCCTAATTTCCGTTCTATAATTTGAGGCTTGGAAACGACGAGTAGCTTGAAAGAGTAGCAAGTGGTTTAGGGGGTATAGCTCAGCTGGGAGAGCGCTTGCATGGCATGCAAGAGGTCAGCGGTTCGATCCCGCTTACCTCCACCAAAAAGTTTCCAAAGTGTTGACTGGTTAGTCCAAAGGTTTTGACCCCATCGTCTAGAGGCCTAGGACATCACCCTTTCACGGTGAGTACCGGGGTTCGAATCCCCGTGGGGTCGCCAAGTTATCTTCGGATAGCACGGCGCAAGTCGGTAACGGTTTGCTGTCACAAGCAAATGACTTGGCTCGAAAGAGCAAACGTTAGCTACCAGGAGTGGTAGTTCAGTTGGTTAGAATACCGGCCTGTCACGCCGGGGGTCGCGGGTTCGAGTCCCGTCCACTCCGCCAGTACTAAGGGCTTGCAACTATGAAAATAGTCGCAAGCCCTTTTTTATTGTTTGATTCCGAGGTTCGGGAAGTACCGATTCACTTCAACCTCTGTTGCACGGCGTCGCCAGGCAAAAAAAAGCCTGCCACGTCGGTCGTGGCAGGCGGGTAGTGTGAGAGGGGCGGTCAGTCGGCGAAGCTCAACTGCACCTTCATTTGCGTCGATCGATCCCGGGCAATCGTCAGAGCTTCAGCGACCCGTTCCATGGGCAGGGTCTTGGTGATGACTGGCTTGACGTCGATGCGCTGGTCACGGATCAGGCTCGCGGCCACGGCGTACTCGTGGTGGAAGCGGTGGGTTCCCACCAACCGGATCTCCTTGCCGACCAGTGCGTTGACCGGGATGTCGGCACTGCCGGTCACACCCACCTGAACAATCGTGCCGCGTGGCTTGATCACCGGAAAAGCTTGTTTGAGGACGGCGCCAACGCCCGTGCATTCAAAGACCACGTCGAAATAACCCTTGTCCGCCGAATAGTCAGTTATCAGACGATCGGGCTCCAGCGCGGCATTGATGGCCACCTGGGCGCCCATGGCCAGCGCGGTCTTGAGAGGCGCCTCAGAGATGTCCATGGCCACAATTTCACGCGCTCCGGCGACGCGAACCGCACCAATCAGCAAAGCGCCAATCGGTCCGGCGCCGGTCACCAGCACCCGTTTGCCGACCAGGCTGCCCGCCTGATTGACCGCGTGCACACCGACTGCCAACGGTTCGGTGCAGGCCGCTTCGCCGAGTGACACCTTGTCGCCCATCGGCTCGCACTGGTAGTCCTCGGCAATCAGCCGGTCACGGAAGCCGCCGTGGGTGTGCGGCTTGCGCATGGCGCTGCCGAAAAATTGCATTTCAAGGCAATGCTGTTGTTCGCCGTCCAGGCAGAACTTGCACTTGCCGCAGGGGCGGCTGGGGCACACCGCAATGCGGTCACCGGGGCGCACTTTGGTGACGTTGGCGCCGACGGCTTCAACAACACCGGCCACTTCGTGACCCATGGTGATGGGCTCGGTGACGCGGATGGTGCCGATGCCGCCTTCCCAGTAATAGTGGATGTCAGAGCCGCAGATACCGCCGGCGCCGATGCGCACCAGCACCTGCTGCGGGCCCATCTCACCGACTTCACAAGTTTCAATACGGACGTCTTCCTGGGCGTGAAGAACACAAGCGCGTGTTTGCATGGTGATTCCTTGGTTTCAGAGTGACTGGATCTTGGCCCACACCCCGTCATCGACGGGAATGCCGTTGGCCAGGTTGGCGTTGCGGATCGCCAGAGAGCTTTCGCCGGGATAGCGCACGGGTTGGGCGGGGTCTACAGGCACCGAGCCGTGCAGGTTGTCCAGCACCTCATTGACCGTGTCGGCCAGATGGCCTTCACCGGCGATGCGCTTGGCATCCAGCGCGATGAACATCTGCGACAGGCTGTACTCGTCGCTGGACATCTTGCCGATATTGGCTACCGAACGACCGCCAGAGAGCACCGTGGCCACCAGGTCCAGCACGATGGACAGGGCCGATCCTTTCCAGTAACCAATGGGCAGCACACGCCAGGTTTTGGCGATTTCTTTCGGGTCACAGGACAGCTGACCCTGTTCGTCGTAACCGCCCGGCACCGGCAGCATTTCACCGCGCAAGGCCTTGTTGTCCATCTGGCCATACGAGAACTGCGCCATGGCGATGTCCACCACCACGTGGCCGCCTTCGCGCGGCACGGCCATGATGAACGGGTTGTTGCCGATGCGCCGGTCACGTGCGCCCCAGGCGGGCATGTTGGGCTGGGTGTTGGTCCAGCAGATGCCGACACAACCGGCTTCTGCGGCCTGCCAGCCGTAGCTGCCACCGCGCAACCAGTGGTTGGTGTTGGCCATGGCCACGCAGCCAATGCCGTTCTCGCGGGCCAGTTCAATGGCGCGGTCCATGGCCAGTTTGGCGTTGACATTGCCCAGGCCGAGGTTGCCGTTCCAGCGCTCAAAGGCGCCCATGCCGTCCACCTTGGTGGGTGCGGCCTTGACGTCGATATACCCTTTGTCGATGTACTCGACAACACGGGCAAAGCGGTTCACGCCGTGTGAATACACGCCGTCGCAACTGGTTTCGGTCATCAGCTGCGCCGACAGGTCGGCGGCAGCGTCGTCGCAGCCCTTTTTGATCAGGACGCGTTTGAATTCGGCTTTCAGGTCTTCAAAGGAAATGCGTGGCATGTTGGATAGTCCAATGAGTTGGTTACGATAAAACGGGCTCAGTAGCCCTGTTGCTGGCGGTAGTTTTGCAGCACGGTATCGGCCACCCAGCTGGAGCGCACCGCGCTCTCGACACTGCCAGGGCAGGGGGCGACACCGTTGAGGTCGTCCACGATGCTCTGGATGAACGGTTGCTGCACATGCGCCGGGTTGGCGATGTCAACCAGCTGTTCACCTTCTGCATTGACCAGCCTGAGCGGCTTGTCTGAGAAAAATTCAAAACTGATCGTGCCTTGGGAGCCGACGATCTCGATCGCATCCTCACCGTGCCCGCTCACATAACACCACGAGCCGTAACCCTGCACGCCGCTGGCATGCCGCCAGGTGGCAGTCACCGTGTCTTCCACGTCGTACAGGCCACCTTGGTTGCTGGCGATGCCATGCACTTCTTCGATGGCACCAAACAAAAAGTCGAACACATCCAGTTCGTGGATACCCATGTCCAGAAACTTGCCACCGCCCGCCACGGCTGGCATCAGCCGCCAGGGCAGCGTGGCGCGCGACAGGTCTTCAGGGGCTGGGGGCTGATGCTGCACCGCGCGCACATTGCGCACTTTGCCAATGGCACCGCTGTCGATCCATGCCTTGACCTGCAGGAAGCGTGGCATGGCGCGGCGGTAAAACGCGACGAACAGGCGCACACCTTTGTGCTCACAGGCGTCGACGATCTCGCGGCATTCTTCAAACCGCATGGCCATCGGTTTTTCGACATAAACATGTTTGCCCGCCTTGGCCACCAACAGTGCCAAAGGCTTGTGGGATGAGGGCGGTGTGGCGATGTAGACCGCGTCAATGTCCGGGTCGGCCACCAATTCTTCATTGGTCTGGTAGACCTTGGCAACGCCATGACGCGCCGCAAACGACTGCGCCTGCGCGCCGTCGCTGCTGGTCACGGCCAGCAGGGCGCTTTGGTTGGCCTTGTAGAAGCCCGGCCCGCTCTTGACTTCGGCGACGGCGCCGCAGCCGATCATTCCCCATCGAATTGTCTTCATGGTCTGCCTCACGCCAGCAGGGCGGCGCACACCTTGACCACCACTTTGCGAATCTCTTGGGGAGCGCCTGCGGCACAGCCGGGGCGATGGACGTCAGTGGGCAAAAAGACGGCAAAACTGCCAGGGGTCATGGTCAGTGTGGATTCGTTTTCCATGCCGGTGTACAGCAGCAGGTCGCGTTCGGCCAGCATGTCTTTGCCAACCTGGTTGTTGCCGGTGTCGGTGGCCACGCCAATCTGTTCGCTGCCACGCACCAGAAACTGCACGTCAATGTTCTGGCGGTGGACTTCCGGATGGGTCTCGCCAATGGGGCGCGTCATCATGTCAATCACCTGAACAATGATGTCCTTGCCCTGCAACTCGTAGTTGCCAGCGGGCAGGGCGGCGAAATCTGTCGTCTTGAGGTGCTCGACAGCCGTCCTGAGCGGTGCTGGCAGCCAGGCGAAGCTGGTGTCCAGGTCTTTGACGTTTCCAAAAATCATTTTTTCAACTCCTTGAGTGGGTGCAATGGCCGATGCTGCCGGGTCAGGACATGCATCTTCAGTGACAAAGCGCCACGCCCAACCGACAGGTCGACGTGGCGCTCTGGGGGTTCAACGGCAGAAATTACTTGGTGTCGCGCTGGGCATCAATGGCCTTGATGACATCCGCACCGCCGAACTTGGCGACGAAGGTGTCACGGCCTGGTTTGGTGACTTCCAGGAATGGTCCACCGTCAACTTTTTCCACGACTTGCAGGCCGGCTTTCTTCAGGTCACCAACGATCTTGGCCGTGCCGTCGTTGTTGAGCTGGCGCTGGTATTGACCGGCTTCACGCGCGGCTTCGACCAAAGCCTTTTGATGGGCCGGTGGCAAGGCGTCAAATTTGGCCTTGTTCATCGACAGCACCAAGGCGCTGTAGGCGTGGTTGGTCAGGCTCAGGTGTTTCTGCACTTCGTACAGCTTGGCCGACCAGAGAACACCAATCGGGTGCTCTTGTGCGTCCACCGTTTTCATTTCCAGCGCGGTGTACAACTCTGCCAGCGGCATCGGCACCGGGTTGGCGCCCAGCAGCTTGAAGGCCTCAATATGCGCCGGGCTGCCGGTGGTGCGCATTTTCATGCCTTTGAGGTCTTCGGGTTTGGTGATCGGGCGAACGTTGTTGGTCATGTTGCGCCAGCCGTTGTCCCAGAAAGCCAGGCCCTTCAGGCCGAAGGCGCCCAACTTGTCGAGCATGTCTTGCCCCACTTTGCCATCCAGTACACGGTAGGCATGCGCGGTGTCTTTGAACATGAACGGGATGTCAAAAATACCGAGCAGCGGCACCATACCGCTGTAGTTGCCCGAGCCTGAAATAGCCATGTCGATGGTGCCACCGCGCACACCGGCAATGGCTGCCTGGAACGCACCGAGCGAGCTGTCCGCAAAAATCTTGATGTCGAGCGCGCCATTGGTCTTGGCCTTGAGCAGCTCATTGAAGCGCTGGCCGGCAATTGACTGGGTATCGGTGCGGGGCGCTTCCGACGAAAAGCGCAGCGTTTCGGCGCTGACTGTGCCCACTGCACCGGCGACCAGGCCGATGGCCATGAAAGACGCCAATAAACCATTTTTCAACTTCATTTCACTTCTCCTCGATTAAAGAAACAACAAGGTGCAAACACATCCGTTCCTGAGGCACCCGGCGCTGCCGCCGAAGCCTTGGGAAAAGATTCAGGACCGCCCGACTCATGAGATCCATCTCAACGGGGCAAGAATGAGGGCCGGGAACAAGGTGAACAACAGCAACAAGCCGAGCATGGCCGTCAGGTAGGGCAACACGCCTTTGACACATTGTTCAAAAGGCAATTTCGACACACCGGTGATCACGTTCAGCACATTGCCCACCGGCGGCGTGATCAGCCCGATCGAGCAGTTCAGGATGAACAACACGCCGAAGTAGACCGGGTCGATACCGGCTTCGCGCACCAGCGGCATCAGCACCGGCACCAGGATCAGGACGGTAGGCGTCAGGTCCATCACCATGCCAACGATCATGATGAACAGCATGATCGCCAAAAGCAGCAATGTGGGTGAATCCACCAGCGGTTGCATCAGGTCCACCACCATCAGCGGCACTTCGGCAATGGTGATCAGGAAGGCCGACACCGCCGAGGCCGCCACCAGCAGCATCACGATGGCGGTGGTTTCAGCCGCGGCAAACAGCACCTCGAACAGATCACGCACCTTCATTTCTCGATAGACGAACAGCGCGACAAAGAGGGAATACACCGCAGCCACCGCACCGGCTTCAGTTGGGGTGAAAACCCCGCTGCGGAAACCACCGACGATGATCACTGGCAACAGCAAGGCCCAAGCGCCTTCTTTCACCGACTGCCAGATTTCCTGCTTGGAGGCTTTGTCGGCCATCACCATGTTGGACTTGCTTGACCGCCACCACCAGACCAGGGCGAGCGCCACACCCATCATGATGCCGGGCGCAATCCCCGCCAGGAACAGCTTGGAGATCGACACCCCACTGGCCACACCAAAGATGATGAACGGAATGGACGGCGGAATGATCGGGGCGATGATGCCGCCGGTGGCGATCAGCCCGGCAGAGTCGCCCGGCTCATAACCGGCTTTCCTCATCATTGGCAGCAAAACCATACCCAGTGCCGCTGTGTCAGCCGCAGCCGAGCCTGACAGGCTGGCCATCAGCACCGAGGCGATGATGGCCACGTAACCCAGGCCACCTTTTTTGTGGCCGATCATTTTCAAAGGCAGGTCCACAATGCGTTTGGAGATGCCACCAGCGTTCATCAGCTCACCCGCCAGCACAAAGAACGGGATCGCCAGCAGCGGAAAGCTGTCGGCACCGGTCACCAGGTACTGCGTCATGATCTGAAGGTCGACCATGTCGAGTTGGAACATCAGCGCCAGGCCACACAACAACAGCGAGAACGCAACCGGAATGCCCAAAAAGATGCAGCCGAGCAAAGTGCCCAAAAAGATCAGGATCGTCATTGCGATGCTCCCTTACCGGATTGAGAGAGCTGACGCCACACACGCAGCATCAGCAAAACACCGACGATGACGCTGAACGGCACGCTGGCAAAGTACAGCGTGGCCACCGGCAGATCGCTGATCGGCAGGTAATTCGCCATGTTGCCTTTGGTCAGCTGCCAGCCGCCGATGAGGATCAGGATGCAACAGGCCAGCATGGCCAGATCGCTGAGGATGCCGACCATCCGCTGCATGTTGGGTGGCATGCGTTGCAAAAAGGTGTCTACACGCACATGCCGGTTGCGGACAAATGCGGAAATACCCCCGAGGAAGGTCAACCAGACAAACAGATAACGCCCGATTTCCTCGGTAATGCTCAGGTTCGAGTTGAAGCCGTAGCGCAGCACGACGTTCAAGAACACCAGCGTGGTCATGCTGCCGATGATCAGCACCATCAACCATCGCAACAGGCGCTCCGCTGGATTGGCTTTGGATAATTCAGACATGTTTCCAACTCTCCTCACTATGTGTATGAATGGCGATCAAAAACCGTTCTGTTGCATTCGGGACAGCGCGGGTGGGCGGGTTGTCTAGCGCCCCATCCAGCCACCATCCACGGTGAGGATGGTGCCGTTGACGTAGTCGGACGCGTTGGAGGCCAGGTACACGGCGGCACCCACCATGTCTTCGGGGCGGCCCCAGCGGGCAGCGGGAATGCGTTCCAAAATCTGGCGGCTGCGGTTGGCGTCAGCCAGCAGCGCGGTGTTCATGTCGGTGTCCATGTAACCCGGCGCAATGCCGTTCACGTTGACGCCCTGGCTGGCCCATTCGTTGGACAGCGACTTGGTGAATTGCGCCACGGCGCCCTTGCTGGCCGCATAGGCTGGCACGGTGAGACCGCCCTGGAACGACAGCAGCGAGGCGATGTTGATGATCTTGCCCTTGCCTTGCGCGAGCATGAGTTTGCCCACTTCCTGGCACATGAAAAAGACCGCGCTCATGTTCACGCCAACCACAAAGTCCCAGTCTTGACGCGGAAACTCGGCAGCCTTGTGGCGGCTTTGCACACCGGCGTTGTTGACCAGGATGTCGATGTGGCCAAAGTCAGCCTTGACCTGGGCCACCAGAGCGGGAATGCCGTCGATGTTGGCCAGATCAAATTCGTAGAACTTGGCGCGTTGCCCGGCGGCGCTGATCTGGTCGAGCACATCCTGGTCGTGATGGCGGCCGACCACGGCCACATCGGCACCGGCCTGCGCCAGACCCACGGCCATGGATTTACCGAGACCGCGGCTGGCGCCAGTGAACAGGGCGACCTTGCCCTGGAGGTTAAAAATGTCGAGCATGTCAGTTCCTTGAAGTATTCAGGTGAGCAGCTGCTGATCAGGCTTGCGCCTCAAGCTGAAACAGCATCTTGATGGCGTCGGTGTTGCCCGTCAGCAGGTTGCGGAACTGCTCGGGCGCCTCTTCTGGCGTGGCCACGGTGAGCAGCCGCTCAAAGTTGACCCGCCCACTTTGCAGGATGGCAATCGCCACCTCAAAGTCGCGCCGCTCGTACACGCGGGTGCCCACCAGGGTGAGTTCCTTGAACTCAACTTTGAGTAGGTCCACTTCCGGCGGCTTTTTGTAAGAGCCGACCACCACGCTGGTGCCTTGCACCCGCAGCACGTCCAAAATACTGGTGTGCACGCTGGGGTGGGCGGCGCAGTCAAAGGTCAGGTCGGCATTACGGCCCTGGGTCACTTCAAGCACCTTGGCCTTGATGTCGTCCTTGGCCGCATCGATGGTGATGAAACCAAGCTCCTGCGCCACTTTGAGGCGGTTTGGGTTGGCTTCCACCACCATCACTTTGGACGCGCCAAAGTACTGCAGGCAACCGGCCACACACAGGCCAATCGGGCCCGCGCCATACACCACGGCGCTGTCGCCGGGTTGGTAACCCGAGCGGCCAACCGCATGCACACCGACCGCGACGGGTTCAATGAAAGCGCCGAGTTTGAGCGAGAAGCCCACCGGGATCGGCATCACCTTGTCTTCCGGCACCTTGACGAATTCAGCCATGCCGCCGTCAAAGTCGATACCAATCAGCCGCAGGGTATTGCAGACATGGGCGTAGCCGTTTTTGCACGGTGCACAGGTGCCGCAGCTCACCAGCGGGTACACCGTGACCGGCGTGCCGGGTGGCAAGGTGCTGTGCCCTTTGACGATGGTGCCGGAAAACTCGTGGCCCATCACCAGCGGCGCCTTGGCGCGGGGGTGTACGCCCTGATAAATGATCATGTCCGAGCCGCAAACACCGGCGTAGGCGACCTTGATCAGCACTTCGCCCGCGCCTGGTTCCGGCACGCTTTTGTCGGCCATTTCAACGTGCTGCGTGGCCTTATATTGAATACTTTTCATGAACATGTCTCCTCAGAATTGGTTGACTTGGTACATCGGGGTTTCACCACGCAGAACGCGTCGGGTTTCTTCCGCGGCCTTGCGTTTGAGTTCTTGTGCCGACTCTTGCGAATGCCAGGCCATGTGAGGCGACACCAGAAAGTTGTCGTGTTGGAACAAGGGATGTGCGGGCGAGCCGGGCTCCGTGCTGAGCACATCGAGTGCCGCGCCAGCAAGCAGTTTGTCTTCCAACAGGGTGTTCAGGGCGGTCTCATCCACAATCGATCCGCGGGCCGTGTTGATCAGGTAGGCGCTGGGTTTCATCAGGCGCAGCTTGGCCGCGTCGAGCAAATAGCGTGTGCTGTCGTTGAGCGGGCAGTGCACCGACACCACGTCTGATCGGCGCAGCAGGTCGTCCAGGCTGACAAACTCCACGTAGTCGGGGCGGGTGGCGGGGTCCACAAAGGGGTCATGCGCCAACACCTTCATGCCCAGCGCATGCGCCTTGTGCGCCATGGCGCTGCCGATGCGGCCAATGCCCAGAATGCCGATGCTCTGCACCTGGTGGCGGTGGATCGGGCGCATCAGCCGGAAGTCCCACTGGCCGCTTTTCACCAGCGTGTTGGCCAAAGCGATCTTGCGGGTCAGGCACAACATCATCGCCAGCGCATGGTCAGACACCTCGTGGGTGCCGTAATCGGGCACATTGCTCACCACAATGCCCAGCTCGGCAGCGGCCTTCAGGTCGACCGTGTCAACCCCCACGCCATAACGCACGATGACTTTGCATTTGGGCAGTTGCGCCAGCACGCGCCGCGTCATGGGCGCATACATGATGATCAAGCCCTCGGCCTCGGCGCATTGGGCAATGACATCGTCTTCGGTCTTGCAGCGCAACCACGGTACATCCGGGCAAATGTCGGCCAGCACGGCTCGCTCGATGTCCACTGAGGCGTGATCACAATCCACGATCAGCACCGCGTGTTGGTTGCCAGGCTGGTTGACACCAGCTGCTGGGGATGTAGGTTCAGTAACCGCCATGATGGACCACCCGCTACAAAAAAGAAAAAAACGCTAACTGTTGGGAGCCACCCTCAGGCGGCAGACAGCGGTGCCACGCCAAGTGTGGCGGCACACGCGGCGAGTTTGGTCAGTGTGGCCTCGCTCAGCTGGATGCCTTCTGTCTGGGCGCGCAAGATGTTGCGATCCGCTTGATCACCCGGCAGCCTGACCGGAACACCTTCTTGGGCGGGTGCGCTGGCGCGGCAGGCGTCGCCGGTGAAGTCCATCTGTGCCACAAAGCTCTCAGTACCTGCAAACGCCTCTGGGTCCAGCAGCTGCAGAAAGACGTTGCCACCCCAGCGTTTGGGCGCGTCCAGCCGCCCTTGGCCCGACAAACCTTGGGTCAACGCCTCCACCATCAGCGCCAGGCCAAACCCTTTGTGACCGTATTCGGCACCGCCCAGCAGCAACAAGGAGCCGCGCGGTGTGGTCTGCTCCAGCACCCGTGGGTCGGTGGTGGGGTTACCCTGGTTGTCGATCAGCCAGGGGTGATCAAAATCCACGCCGGCAGCGGCCTTGGTCCGGGCCATCGACACGGTGGTGATCGAGGCAGAAATGTCCACCAGCACCGGCCCCTTGGTGCCGGGGTAACCGATGGCAAACGGGTTGGGCGTCATCACTGGCTCGCGGCCACCAAAAGGGGCCACAAATTTGCCGCTCGGGTCGGAGGTGGCCAGAATCGCCACGTAGCCCTTGTCGGTGGCCTGTTTGACCAGTGCCGCCAGGCAGGCAATGTGGTGGCTGCGCCGCATGACCGCGGTGACCACGCCGTGTTCTTTGACCCGCTCAAACGCGATGTTCAAGGCCTTGTCCACCAGCCAGAGCCCGGGCAGGTAGTGGCCGTCCCAGACGAGGGTGGAGCCGGTGTCCTTGACCACCTCAGGCTCGCCGTCTTTTGTCATCAGCTGGTTGTTGAGCTGGTCGATATAGAGCGGAATCAGCGCCGTGCCGTGGGTATGGCGCTGCATCATGTCGGTCAAGGTCAGCAGTCGCGCCACCGTGGCGGCTTTGTCGTCTGCCATACCGGCTGCTGACAACAAGTCTTGCGAGAACCGAGTCAGTTCTTGTACTGAGACCGCGGGACGGAGGGTCATGGCGCGTTGACGTTACGGCTAAGCAACGTTTCCAAAAAGTTACTTGAAACTCGGTGGTCTGACCACCAAACGTATATTTCGGCGGGAGTTTAGTCCTGGTTTCCACATTTGTTGTAGTGGTAAACCATTAGATGGATTTTTGGTATACCAATTAAGATGTTGACTGCCTCCTTGAGGCGGGTGCGGGTGGGCCGTGGTTGCAGCCAGCGTCCCGGCCCTTGTCGGCAGTGTTTGGTTTGCGCGGCCTGTTAGCATCTTGATGGCGTCCACGGCACGGCCTGGGCGGTATTTACAGGGATAGGCATATCTATGGCAATGGAACTGATGACACCCGGCGTGCAAGGCACAGAGCTTGTGGATGACGTCAATGTTGACCGCGCGTATCTTCGACTGGCCAACCAGATTGGCGAGTTGTTGACCAAATCCGGTCTCAAACCGGGCGACCGGTTGCCCTCCGAGCGCGCACTGGCTGACCAATTTGAGGTCAGCCGAACCTCGGTGCGGGAGGCCATCATCGCCATGGAACTCCACGGTATTGTGGAGGTGCGTGGTGGCTCCGGGGCGTATCTGGTCCAACCACCTGTGCGGGTTTACGGCACGACCGCCTTCATGCCCGAGTCAGGCCCGGGTCCGTTTGAGTTGCTCAGGGCGCGTTGCCTCATCGAATCCGAAGTGGCCTTTGTGGCCGCTGAAACCCGCAAGGACTCCGACCTGGACCGGATTTTTGAGGCCCTGGCGGACATGCGCCTCTACATTGACGACAAGGCTGCCAACATCGCGGCCGACCGGCGTTTCCATGTCTGTATTGCGGATGCCACGGGCAACAGTGTGTTGCTGCAGATGGTGACCGCCATGTGCAACCAGACCAAAAGCCCGGTCTGGAACAAGATGGACCAGCACTTTCACTCGGCGGACATGCGCGAGGCCTCGCAGCACGACCACCAGTTGATTTTTGACGCCTTGCTCGCTCGCGACCCGTTCGCGGCACGGGCTGCCATGCGCGCGCACCTGGAGCGGGTCATCAAGGTGTTTTCACAAAGCTGGCGATAACGCCCGCCTGGCCGCTTTACAAGCTGCCCACAAAGTCCGGCGGCGCAGGCCGCACACGCGCGGGTTTGCGTTTGGACACCGTGCCCACATTGATGCAACACACCGCCTGTTCGCCCTCGCTGAGCGCAAACAGCTGGCGCAGCGGCTCGGCGCGCATCGCCTGGCCACTGGTCAGACCACTGCCAAACCCCATGCTGTGGGCACACAGCAGGATGTTCTGAATCGCGGCGCCCAGCGACACCATGCGCTCCAGCGGGTCAATGTCGGGCTCGGCCGGGCCGAGGCGGGCAATCGCCAGCGCCAGAAATGGTGCCCGGAAGGCTTTTTCGCGCGCTGATGCGATTTGTTGCTCGGTGGCCTCGGCATCGCGGTCCACCAGGGCCTGGGCAAACACATCGGCCAGTAACGGGCGCTTGTCTGGCGGCACCAGCACAAAGCGCCATGGCCTGATCTCGCCATGGTCGGGCGCAGCAGCGGCCGCCAGAAACAGGTCATGGGCCTGATCTGCGCTCGGGCCGGGCGCCACCAGCCGCCGGGGGGAGATGTTTTGGCGCGTGGTGATCAGGTTCAGCGCAAAACTGGTTTCTTCTGAACGGTCTGCGCAGGCGTCATCGGCAGTGCTGGAGGGTGTTGGGTTGGTCATGGCCGCTAGTGTGCCAGCGAACAGACCGGCGGCCCCCATCCGCCTATAACCCCCGGTATCAAGAGTGATCCTGCGCTTGATGGACTTACAGGAGATGAACGATGACGATAACCTCAAGCCGCTGGCTCGCAGCTTTGTTGGGCTTGGCCGCCGTGTTGGCCGTGGGCTGCAGCAGCCTGAAAACCCCCGCCACCGCCGATGTGGCGGTTTCAAAAGCCGCCGTTGACAACGCCGCCGGTGCCGGCGGTGTGCAATACGCACCGGTCGAGATGATGGCTGCGCGCGACAAGATGGCGCTGGCCAACAAGGCCATGGCCGACAAAGACTACAAGCTGGCGCGAGAACTCGCCGCCCAGGCCGAGGTCGATGCCAAGCTGGCCCAGAGCAAGGCCAATTCCGCCAAGGCACAGGCCGCGGCCAATGCGCTGCAAGACGACATCCGTGTGCTGCGCACCGAGCTTGAGCGCAACAACTGAAGCGCCGTTCACCCCACCCACACCCACTGGACTTTCTTATGAAACACAACTACCTCACCCCCATCGTTCTGGCCGTGGCCGCCTTGCTGGCAGCCTGCGGCTCCACGCCCAAAGCCACCTCCTTGCTCGACCAGACCCGCGCCGAATACCGCATGGCGCAAGCCAGCCCGGCCGTGGCCACCTACGCCCCTATGGAGATGAAACTGGCCACCGACGCCATGACCCAAGCCAACGCCAGCGCCGCCGAGCGTGACAGCGACGCCGAGATCGACCGGCTGGCCTACCTGGCGCGGCAAAAAATTGCCCTGACGCAGGAAGTCACCAAACGCAAGGTCGCCGAGGCCGAGGTGGCCAACGCTGGCAAACAGCGTGACCAGCTGGTGCTGGACCAGCGCACCAACGAAGCCAACGCCGCCCAGATCCGGGCCAACACGGCCAATCAGGCCGCAGTGATTGCCCAGAACGATGCCGCCAACGCCAAGCAGCAAACCCTGCTGGCCCAGGACGAAGCCGCCGCCGCGCAAGCGCGCAACGCCCAACTGGAAGCCCAGCTGAGTGATCTGGCCGCCAAAAAGACCGAGCGCGGCCTGGTCATCACCCTGGGTGACGTGTTGTTTGGCACCGATCTGTCGCAACTCACCAGCGCGGGCATGGCCAGTGCCCAAAAGCTTGCCACCGTTCTGCAAAACAACCCCATGCGCAATGTGCTGATCGAAGGGTTTGCCGACAGCACCGGTGCGTCGGACTACAACCAGGCGCTGTCCTTGCGCCGCGCCACCGCCGTGCAAACGGCGCTGACGCAGTTTGGCATCGCACCGGGCCGTATTGCCATGCAAGGTTATGGCGAGGCCTTCCCGGTGGCCGCCAACGACACGGCGCCAAACCGCCAGTTGAACCGCCGGGTCGAGATCGTTTTGTCGGACGACAGCGGCCAGATCCGGGCCCGCTGATGCCCACCCGGGGCGACGCGCACAGCCGTCGCCTGGCCGTCCATACCTGCCACTGAGGCGAATTCGGGCAGCGCAACACACAGTTGCGCTGCCCGTTGTCATGGTGCTGACGCCCGCTCGCGCGTGATCAGGGTTTTGGATCGATGTCGCCTTGCAGCGCTTTGCCCAGCTGGTCCACCACGCCGGACCAGTCTGAATCCTGGCTCAGGGATTCGCGCAGAAAGGCGGCCTGCGCGGGGGTCCAGAACGTCGCATCGGGCAGCCGATTGCCCGCCGGTAGCGGGGCGTGCCGGGCCAGAAACCGGGCAATGCTCTGGTCGTCATTGGGCAGACCCAGCTGCGCAAACAGATCGCTGAAGTGGGGGAGGGTCGTGTTCATGCTGCGTGCCTGCGGACCCAGGCCACATACTGGTCCATCCAGCCTTGCAAAAACGTTTTGCTGCCGGCCCCAATGTTGCCGTCAACGTCAAATAAATCGTCCTTGGCCTGGATGAAGGCCTCGGGCTGGCCCAGCGTGGGCACGTCCAGATAGGCCAGCACATTGCGCAGGTGCTGCTGCGCCAGCGCGGTCCCGATGGCACCCACCGACACGCCCAGCACACCGGCGGGCTTGCCTGCCCAGGCGCTGGCGCCATAGGGGCGCGAGGCATGGTCGATCGCGTTTTTCAGCACACCGGGCATCGAGCGGTTGTACTCCGGCGTGACAAACAGCAGGCCTTGGGCGGCCTGGATCTCCGATTTGAGCCGCAGCACGGGCACCGCCTGCTGCGCGTCGTCGTCCTGGTTGTACAGCGGCAGGTCGCCGATCTGGATCTGCTGGAAGGTGAAATCAGTCGGTGCCAGCCGGGTCAACGCGGTGGCGAGTTTTTTGTTGAACGAGTCCTGTCGAAGACTGCCCACAAAAACGGCGATATGGATAGGGGCCATGGTTTTCTCCAAAAAAAAGGATGGTGCGTCAGCACTGTGCAGGTGACTGTGCGCCAGCGAACGGTGGCCGGCCGATGACCATCAAAGCGTCGCGGGTATCAACAGCCTGGCTTGAAGTGGTTACCGTGTTGGCACACAAGGGTTTTTCAAAACGGTTCTTGGGATCACACCTTGTTGATGAAAGGGATGCCGCCATGAATCCAGACACGTTGCACGCCGGGGTGTTGTGGGGCGCACAAACCGCCCGCAGCCTGCATTTTTTTGCCATTGGCGAGCAGCGCATGCCGCTCGACATCATCCACGCGCTGGCCTGGATCAAGTGGGCCAGCGCCTGCGTCAACCGCGACCTGCAGTTGCAAGACCCCCGCAAGGCGCAAGCCATTGCCGACGCCGCCCAGCGGGTGGCGCACGGCGAATGGGATGGCGAATTTCCGCTGTCGGTGTGGCAAACCGGCTCGGGCACCCAGAGCCACATGAATGTCAACGAAGTCATTGCCACACTCGCCAGTCGGGCGCTGGGGCAGGGCGGCAGCGGCCCCCCGCTGGTGCATCCCAATGACGACGTCAACCTGGGCCAGTCGTCCAACGACGTGTTTCCCAGCGCCATGCACATCGCGGTGGCACTGACAACGCAACAGACCCTGCTGCCCGCGCTGGACGAGTTGCGTGCGGCGCTGGCTGCCCAGGCGCAGGCATTTGAGTCTGTGGTCAAGATCGGCCGCACCCACTTGCAAGACGCCACCCCGGTCACGCTGGGCCAGGAGTTGGGGGGGTATGGCGCCCAACTCAGGCTGTGCCGCGACAGCCTGGTGTTTGCGCTGGGCGCGGTTCACACGCTGGCCCTGGGCGGCACGGCGGTCGGCACCGGTCTCAACACCCACCCGGAATTTGGCGCCCGTGTGTGTGCCATGTTGGCAAATCAGCTGGGTTTGCCGCTGCGCCAGGCCAGCAACCTGTTTGCCGCCATGGCGGGGCATGAAGCGCTGGTGGCCTTGCACGCCAGCCTGAAGATGCTGGCGGTGGCGCTCACCAAGATCGGCAACGATCTGCGCCTGATGGGCAGCGGCCCGCGCGCCGGGCTGGGTGAGGTCACGCTGCCGCAAAACGAACCCGGCAGCTCCATCATGCCCGGCAAGGTGAACCCGACGCAGGTGGAGGCGCTGACCATGGTCTGCGCACAGGTGCTGGGGCATGACGTGGCGATCAGTTTTGCCGCCAGTCAGGGCCAGTTTGAACTCAACGTCTACAAACCGCTGATCGCCCTGAACGTGCTCGACAGCCTGCGCTTGCTGGCCGATGCCATGCGCAGTTTCGCCAGGTTTTGTGTGGTCGGCATGGTGGTCAACCAGGCGCGTGTCGACGCGCTGCTGCAAAGCTCGCTGATGCTGGTGACGGCGCTGGCGCCGCACATTGGCTACGACCGCGCGGCCGCCATTGCCCAACATGCGCAAACCCACCACACCACACTGCGCCAGGCCGCGCTGGCCTTGGGCATGGTGACCGCCGAGCAATTTGATGCCTGGGTGGATGCGCGTCACATGCTGGGCACCCCGCAGACGGACTTGATGCGTGGCCCCTGAACCACACCAACCCCGCTGTGTTCGCCAGCCCACCGACAGCGCCGCCACAAGCACCTAAGCTGCAGTTTTTAAAGGACACACCATGAAATACACCCTCTTGATTTCCGCCGTGATCGCCACACTGAGCCTGGTCGCCTGTGAGCGTGCCACGGTGGTCACACCCGCCCCGGCCACCGTTGTGGTGCCCGGCCCGGCCGGCCCCACAGGTGCGACCGGCGATCAGGGTGCAACCGGCGGGCAAGGTGCCACAGGTGGACAAGGCGCCACCGGCTCGACAGGTGATCAGGGCGCCACAGGCGCTACCGGCAACACAGGCAGTGGCACCACGGTGATCGTGACGCCACCGGCATCCGCGCCAGCCAACTGACCTGATTAGCCTTGAGTGCTCGTCAGCGAGCAACTGGCATGCGCAGCCCTGCCGCTCGCCAAAGCCGACGGTCTCCCGGCTTGAACCTGTCAGTCGGCCTGCTGCTGGCCGCGCTGGCTGGCTGCAGCCCGACACGCTTACCCGGCGCTGAGGTGGGTGTGGGCGCGCAGCCCCCATTGCCCGCCCCCGATCGCTCTCTGATTCCCACCGTGAACATCGCGCCCGCCACGGGCTGGCCCGTTGGCATGGCACCAACATCTGCATCCGGCACCCGAGTGGCAGCTTTTGCCAGTGGCCTGGACCATCCGCGCTGGCTGTATGTGCTGCCCAATGGCGACGTGCTGGTGGCTGAAAGTAACGCCCCGCCCAAGCCAGAAGGCGCCAAAGGTTTCAAAAGCTGGGTCATGGGCCTGGTGATGAAGCGCGCTGGTGCCACCGTGCCCAGCGCCAACCGCATCACCTTGTTACGCGACACCAATGGCGACGGTGTGGCCGATGTGCGCTCGGTGTTGCTGGCGGGGCTGAACTCGCCCTTTGGTATGGCGCTGGTGGGGCGCAGCTTGTACGTGGCCAACACCGACGCGGTGCTGGGTTTTCCGTACACGGACGGCACCACCCAAATTCTGGCGGCGGGCACCAAGGTGATTGATTTGCCAGGCGGCCCGATCAACCACCACTGGACCAAAAACCTGATCGCCAGCGCAGACGGCAGCAAACTCTATGTCACCGTGGGCTCCAACAGCAATGTGGCTGAACGTGGCATGGCGGTGGAAGCCGGGCGCGCCGCCATCTGGGAGGTGGACATCACCACCGGCCTACACCGCTTTTTTGCCACCGGCCTGCGCAACCCGAACGGCCTGGCCTGGGAGCCCACCAGCGGCGCCTTGTGGACGGTGGTGAACGAGCGTGACGAACTTGGCAACGACCTGGTCCCTGATTATTTGACGTCGGTGCGCGACGGTGGTTTTTACGGCTGGCCGTACAGCTACTTTGGCCAGCATGTGGATACGCGGGTGACACCGCAGCGACCCGATCTGGTGGCGCAGGCGCTGATGCCGGACTACGGCCTGGGCGCCCACGTGGCGCCGCTCGGCCTGGCCTCTGCCAAGGGCAACACGCTCGGGCCGGTTTTTGCCAACGGCATGTTCATCGGCCAACACGGTTCCTGGAACCGCCAGCCGCACAGTGGCTACAACGTGGTGTTTGTGCCCTTTGCCAACGGTCAGCCTGCTGGCCGACCCATCGACGTGTTGACTGGCTTTCTCAGCCAGGACGGCAAAGCGTATGGCCGACCCGTGGGCGTGGCGCTGGACAAACAGGGCGCGCTGCTGGTGGCAGACGATGTGGGCAATGTGGTGTGGCGGGTCAGCGCGCCGGGCTTGTAAAAAAAAGCGATCCGCGCTTAAAAAAAGGCGAATCGCTGGTGGCTGCACCGGGTCATCACACCAAGCCTCGGGGCAGGTTTTGCCGCCCAAAAGCCTGGTCAACCCGATCACAGCGCCTGGGTTGCTGGCGCGGTGGTGCCGTAGTAGTCGTGCACATCCTTGGCCCAGGTCTGGTCCGACATGTTGGGCCAGTTGTCCTTGTCAAAGCCGGGGGCATTTTCCAGACGCTCTTTGGCCACATCCAGGGTGAAACGTTTGTTCTCGGTGTCCAGGGTCAGCGCTTCCCACGGCACGGCAAACAGCTTGTCGCCAATGCCCAGAACGCCGCCATACGACAGCACCGCGTAGCTGATGCGCCCAGCGCGCACATCGAGCATGATCTCCTTGATGTCGCCCAGATCCTCGCCCTGGTCATTGAACACATCGTTGCCCATCAGGGTGTCGGCACCCATCAGACGGGGGCCGGGGCCGTTGCTGTCGGCAACAGCGTACATGCCAAAACTGTCACGTTCTACATAGTTCATGGTCAATTCCTATTGTTGGGGGGGCGAAGCAGGCGGGCAGGGGTCAAGTGCTTGATTTCACGGCTTTTTTCACCGCGTCGCGGGCGTCCTCGGTAGCTTCCTTGGCATCGCCGTAACCCTTTTGCAACTTGCCTTCTACCTGCAACTTGGCGCCTTTGGCGCGCTGTTCTTTGCTGTCTACCAGTTTGCCAGCGGCTTCCTGGACCTTGCCAGCGATGTCTTTGGCCTGGCCTTTGACTTGGTCTTTGTTCATGATGATTCCTTGTAAAAAGTGGATGGAGACGAACAGGAGCCTGATCCAGACTCTGTACCAAGATTAGCCACGGCCGGGTGGCGCGTCGGTGCGCTTGCATACACACTGACAGGCGTCTGCCGCCTGCCGGCTACTGCGTGCGCAAGCGCACCGACAGGCCTTGGCCGTCTGCCTAAGCTGCAACAGGAAAGCAGCCGTTCTGCTGCCCCCCCCCATTGAGTCAACCAGGAGCAACCATCATGACCACCCGAGACGCCTACATCGCCAAAATGAAACTTCAGCTCGACGAGCTGAACCTGCAAATGGGCAAGCTGGAGCTGCGTGCGCAGGAAGCGCGCGAAGACGTGCGCGACAAATACAAGGCCGAGATGGCCAAGCTGCACGACCAATCCGAACTGGCCAAAGCCAAACTCGCCGACATGCAAGCCAGCACCGAGTCGGCCTGGGACGGCATGGTCGCTGAAATGGACAAGATTCGTGACGCGTTTGTGCACTCGTTTAGCTACTTCAAGTCACAGCTTTAAGACATTGGGCATGGAGGGCGGATCCAGTCCGCCATGACACCTTCAGCCGGTTATTGCGCGGTTTGCTGTCGCAGATGTTCGGCCCGCTTCATCGTCAGATAGGCGGGCCGTTCGATCTCATGCAGCTGGCGCGGGTAGCGCTCTGAGGCGGTGAACCAGGCTTGCAGGCTGTGCTCAAAGCGTTGATCGGCGGGCTGTTTGGCAGACGCCAGATAGCTGTCAATGGCCAGGTAATAACGCATGGTGTTGCGCTCCACCAGCGCGCGCACGCCGCGGGTCCAGGCGGGCTGGCCATTCACTGGCGCGCCTGCCATGGTAAACCCCACCTTGTCGCTGCCCACGGTGGCCAGGTAGCCCTGCATGGCCAGCTTGGCTGCCAGACCGGCGCTGTAGGCGTAGGTCAGGTGCAAAAAAGTCTGGTTGTCGGGCAAAGCCACGGCCTGCAGCGTTATCCGGTAGTTGCTGGTGCCCAGCGGGCCCTGGCTGGCGCGCAGCGCGACTTCAAAATAATCGGGTTGTGTGGCAGCCACCGCAAAGCTGAACACCACGCGGCTGGCCTGGGCCAGTTCCTGCGGGGTTTTGCTGCCGATGTTGACGTTTAACACCGCACCTTGCGGCCCTTGGGTGGCGTGGCAGTATTTGGTGTTGAGGTGCAGGATCATCACCTCGCACCATTGCGGCGGGTCTTGCAGCGCGCGGCTGACCTGCGCAAACGGGAACGCCACCAGCGCGTAAATGTCGCCGCGCAAACCGTCTGAGGTCTCGGACGACTGCAACACCAAGGGCCGTGCAAAGATGTTGTGTTCGAGTTGTGCGCGCAGGGTCTGGCGTTGTGTGCGCAGCGCCTGCGCGGCGTCTGGCTGGGTGGGTGCCTGCGCCAGCGCCGGGCCTGCCAGCACACAGGCTGCCAGCCCCAGCGCGCTCGCCATGCGACGAAGGGCGACCCCGTTCAAGGAATCGCCCTTCGGTACAGGAAAGACCTGCTATTTACTTGGTGACCTGGTGGCCGACCACACCGCCCACGGCAGCGCCCACGCCGGTGCAGGCCAAGCCACCGCACAGCACGTTGCCAGCCACGCCGCCAATCACGGCGCCAGTGGCGGTACCTTTTTCTTGGCGTGTCATGCCGGCACAGCCAGCCAGGCCCACGCTGGCCACCAGGAAAATGACCGACAGACCGGTAGAGAGACGTGTATTGAGTTTCATGGCGAATTTTCCTGACGTTGAATGGATGTTTTGATTGTCGCCACGGGTGACGCAGCGACAGGCGGAAGTCATTATGGGTCTGTTGGCCAGGCGCGGTCTGTGCGCCAGCACACGCCGGTGCCAAAAGACAGGGGGCATGGATGGCGGATCAAGTCCGCCAGGACAGCGCAGAATTCAACCAGCTCGGTGGTGCGAACGAGCCGATGCATTCGCCGCCATGTCAGTCAGGCGTCTGTGTCGCGCAATCGCTCCGTGGTCGCAATGGCGTACACCTTGCCTTGGGCATTCACAAGCGGGGTGGCTACCAAGGTGATGTCCACCGCCGCGCCGCTTTTGGTCAGCCGCTGGGTGTGGTGCAGCCCCAGCACTTTGGACTCGCTGAGCTGTTTGAGCCGCTCCAGGGCCTCGCCCATCAGCGCTGGCGGAATGCGCTCGGGCAGGTTCAAGTGCAGCGCCTCGGCCTCGGTCCAGCCATACAGGCGTTCGGCACCCGGGTTCCAGGCCAGGATGTGGCCCTGCAGGTCGGTGGTGGTGATGGCGTCAAATGCGTCGTTCACCACCACGGCCAGGCGGGCGCGCTGGTTGGCCTCGGCCAGCGCGGCTTCCGCGCGCTTGAGCTCGCTGATGTCGCTGAAGGTGATCACCGCGCCCTCGATCACGTTGTCCAGCGTGCGGTAGGGGCGGATGTGCATGGTGAACCAGGCGCCATCGGTGGTCTGCACCTGCACGTCTTTGGGCACCAGGGTGTCGAGCACACCCTGGGTGTCGGCCACCAGCCCGGTGTAACCCACCAGGTTCGAGACGATGTGGCCCACCGGTCGGCCCACGTCGCCAGCAATCAGGTTGATGAGTTTGGACGCCATGGGCGTGAAGCGCAGGATGCGCAACTGGTGGTCCACAAACACGGTGGCAATGCCGGTGCCCGCCAGCAGGTTGTTCATGTCATTGTTCAGGCGCGACAGGTCGTCCACCTTGGAGTTGAGCTCGTAGTTGACGGTGGACAGCTCTTCGTTGACTGACTGCAGTTCTTCCTTGGAGGTTTCCAGCTCTTCGTTGGTGCTTTGCAGTTCTTCGTTGACCGACTGCATTTCTTCGTTGCTGGATTTCAGCTCCTCGTTGGAGCTTTCCAGCTCTTCGTGGGTGCTTTGCAGGTACTCCTCCTTGGCGCGCAATTCCTCGCGCAGCGCCGCAATCTGTGCCGCCGCGTCGGCACCCAGGGGCAGGGTGGTGTCGGCGGAGGTGCCGTTCGGGGCGGTCGCTGGCGCCGCTTCAGGGGGGGGCTCAGGCGCTTCTTCCAGAATCACCAGGTACAAATGGGCTTCTTTGGCGCTGGGGGGCCACAATGCTTCGGCGTCGACCGGAAGGCTGGTGGCAGGTACGTTGACGGGCACCGGGCACACGCTCAGGTTGACCCGGGTGAAGTGGCCGTTGGTGCGCACCCGCAGGCCCGGCGTGCGCACCGGCTCCTGCACCGCCACACAGCGGTGCAGCGCGTTCGAGAGCGCCGGGCGCAGGCCTTCGCGCGCCATCTTGATCACATTGGCCACGCCGACCTCGCCCGGGGTCGGCTCCAGGTACATGCCGGTGCGGCCATGCAGGTAAAGGATGTCGCCCAGGCTGTTGACCAGCGCGCCCGCCGGTGCCACCTGGGCCAGCATAGCCTGTTCGGTCAGCTCGCGCAGCGGCAGCTTGACCGCAAACGTGTCCTTGCCCGGCCCGCGTGGCAGCGCCGCTTCCAGCGCCGAGAGCGGTGGCAAATACCGGCTGGGTGTGCGCACCGTGGCCAGGTCGGTGTTTTTACGCTGGTAAATTTTGGCCTTGCGGTCCAGCGCGCCAAACAGCGTCAGAAAGTCGCCAATGCCTTCCGAGGTGCCCAAAAACAGCAGCCCCTGCGGGTTGAGCGCGTAGTGAAACAGCGGGATCAGCCGCTTTTGCAGCTCGGCGCCGAGGTAAATCAGCAGATTGCGGCAGGTGATCAGGTCCAGCCGGGAAAACGGCGGGTCCTTGATCAGGTCTTGCTCTGAGAACACCAGCATGTCGCGGATGCTTTTGTGGATGCGGTAGCCACCGCCGTCGGGCTCGGGCGTGAAAAAACGCGCCAGGCGCAGCGGCGTGATGTCACCCGCAATGCCCAGCGGGTACAGCCCGGCGCGGGCAAAGGCAACAGCGCGGCTGTCAATGTCGGTGGCAAACACCTGCACGGTGTAACTTTGTTTGACCGCCTCCATGTACTCTTGCAGCAGGATGGCGATCGAATACGCCTCTTCGCCGGTGGAGCAGCCCGCCACCCAGATGCGCACCACACCGCCCTGGGTCGGTTTGCCGGCAAACAGCATCGGGATGACCTGCGCCTCCAGCGCCGCAAACGCTTCGGGGTCGCGGAAAAAATTGGTCACCCCGATCAGCAGGTCGCGAAACAGCGCCTCGGCCTCGTCGGGCGTTTGCTGCAGGTAACGCACATAGTCGTCGATCTTGCTGATCTGGTGCACCGACATGCGCCGCTCGATGCGCCGGTGGATGGTGCTGGGCTTGTACTGCGAAAAGTCATGCCCGGTCTGGGTGCGCAGCACCACAAAGATCTTGCGCAAAGCGCTCTCATTGATCTGAATCGGCCGGTCCGAATGGGTGGAGAACTGGCCAAACGCGTATTTCACGTAAACCAGCAGCTGCGCGGGCATCTCGGAGGCGTCCAGCAGATAGTCGACCATGCCGGTGGCGATGGCGCTGCGCGGCATGCCATCAAACTCGGTGCTCTCGGGCGTTTGAGCCATCACCATGCCGCCCGCGTCCTTGATGGCGCGCACCCCCACCGTGCCGTCGCTGCCGGTGCCCGAGAGCACGATGCCAATGGCGCGCCCGTGCTGGTCGACTGCCAGCGACTTGAAGAAAAAGTCGATCGGCAGGCGCTGTCCGCGCGGCGCGGTGGGCTCCAGCAGCTGCAGGCAGCCGTGCAGCAGCGCCATGTCGTGGTTGGGGGCAATGATGTAGACGTGGTTGACCTGGACCGTCATGGCGTCTTCGACTTCGACCACCGGCATCGGGGTGTAGCGGCGAATCAGCTCGGCCAGCATGCTCTTGTGGTCAGGCGCCAGGTGCTGCACCAGCACAAATGCCATGCCCGGTGCGGCGTCTTTGGGCATGCCCGAGAAAAACGCCTCAAAAGCCGCCAGCCCGCCGGCCGAGGCGCCAATGCCGACGATGGGAAAGCTGTCAGGCGGGGCGGAAGCAGCGGGCGGCACACTGGCCGCTGCGGTTTTGATCGGCGCTGGTTTGAGCGCTGCGGGCGTGGAAGCTGGCGACTGGGCTTGGGCTGGCGCTGCGGTTGCGCCCGCTATTTTCTTTGCCATGGAGGCACTCCTTATCTGACCGGTGGTGTAGGGCGACGCGATGGCGCTGGCCCCGGTCTGAGTGTAGGGGCTGGGATGTTTTTGAAAAATAATAGCTTGAAACCCTTGTCCATGGCTGCTTGAGGCCTGTCTGGCATGAATTTTTCGGGCATCCTGCCGTGGGTCAGATGCCGGGATGTCGGCGTTCACCAAAGGGAGCTATAGCCGCTTGACCATAATCGGGGTCCATTCCACTTCGGCGCAAGCCCACCATGGCCAGCTCTGCCTACCCCACTGACCGCCACCAGCACATCCGGGCGCTGTTTGACGAGTACATCGAGATGTATGCCGCGCGTGATGCGCGGCTCACCGAGCGTTTCAGCGACAACTTCAGCGGCTACACCGGCAGCGACGACTTCTTGGTGAAAGACCGGCAAGCCTGGCAAGCCATCACCCGGCAGGATTTTGCCCAGGTGCCCGGGCGCATCCGTATCGAGCTGCTGGACTACGTGGCGCAAGATCTCAGCCCCGAGGTGGTCATGTGCACGGCGGCGTTCCACATCCACCTGCCGGTCCAAGACCATGTGCTGGCCAACGAGGTGGCGCGACTGGTGCTGGTGTTCCGGCAAGAAGGCGCCCAGTGGCAGATCGTGCACAGCGGTATTTCGATCCCTTACCCTGCGGCGCAAGACGGCGAGGTGTACCCACTGGCCACGCTGCGAGAGAAAAATCAGGCGCTCGAAGCCTTGGTGGCCGAGCGCACCCGCGCCTTGCAAGCCAGCGAAGCCTTGTACCGCTCGCTGACTGAAAACACCCAGGACGTGCTCTGGCGGACCGACGGCCACCTGATGGTGACTTACATCAGCCCGTCCGATGAGCTGTTGCGCGGTTTCAGAGCCGACGAGGTGGTGGGCCGCCATGTGTTCGAGATGTTCACCGACGCAGGTGTGGCGCAGGTCAAAGCCGTCATGCGCGAGGCCCAGCAAGCCCGGGCGCAAGGCCTGCGCAGACCCTTTGTGAATCTGGAGCTGGAGCACCGCTGCAAGGACGGTCGGCTGATTTGGGGTGAGGTGTACTCGCGCCCGGAGCTGGACGCCCAAGGTGCCATCGTGGGCTACCAAGGCATCACCCGCGAGATCACCCAGCGCAAGCTGCTGCAAGACCAGGTGCGCCAGCTGGCGTTTTTTGATCCGCTGACCCATCTGGCCAACCGGCGTCTGCTCGATGACCGGATCAGCCAGGCGCTGGCCATGGGCAAACGCTCGGCTTGTTTTGGTGCGCTGCTGTTTCTGGACCTGGACAACTTCAAGCCGCTCAACGACGACCACGGCCACGCCGTGGGCGACCTGCTGCTGGTCGAGGTGGCCAACCGCCTCACGGCCTGTGTGCGCCAGGTCGATACCGTGTCGCGTTTTGGTGGCGACGAGTTTGTGGTGTTGCTGGCCGAGTTGAGCACCTACCCGGCGCAGGCCACCGATCAGGCCCGTGTGTTGGCAGACAAGATTCGCCACCAGTTGGCCCGGCCGTATGTGCTGAGCGTGGTGCAGGAAGACTTGACGACCAAGGTGGTGACGCACCACTGCACGGCCAGCATCGGCCTGGTGGTGTTTCAGGGGGCACACGTCACCCAGGACGAAGTGCTCAAAGCCGCCGACGCCGCCATGTACCAGGCCAAAGAGGCTGGCCGCAATGCCGTCTGTTTTGTCAGCGCCAACGCACAGCCCTGACATCCGGGGCATGAATCCGGGGGCATGGATGGCGGGTCGTCGCCCCGCAATGACAGCCGTTAATCCGCAGCCACCCGGCGGTCATCCCGGACGTGATCCGGGATCCATGAATCCGGGCCCATCCGGCTTTTAAGATCACTTTATGTGCGACAGCGCACCAATTCAGCCAGGCGGGACCGGTATGCTGAAGGCACATCCACACCGGGCCGACACAGGCTGGCTTCACTTGGCGATACCTTTGAAATCCCCTTCCAAACAAATGATCTGGCTGGCCGTTGCGCTGCTGCTGGTCGCTGCGATGGTGTTGGTTGACTGGTTGGCGGTCTACCCCCAGGTCCAGGCGCTGGTGCTGATCGTGCTGCTGCTGGCCATCTTCGGGATGCAAGGCGCCAGCCAGCGCCAACTGGTGCGGGCCAACCGGCAGGCGCAGGACGACGCCCAAAAACTGGCTGCCACCCTCAACGCAATCGGCGATGCGGTGATTGCCACCGACGCCCAGGCCCGCGTGACGCTGCTCAACCCGGTGGCGCAAAAACTCACCGGCTGGACGCTGGCGCAGGCGCTGGGGCAGCCGGTTGAGGAGGTGTTCAAGATCGTCCACAAGCTGACCCGCCAGAGCGTTCTGGTGCCGGTCGCCGCCACGCTGGCGCACGGCACCACCCAGGGTCTGGCCAACCGCGCGGTGTTGCTGTCCCGTGACGGTGCCGAGTACGACATCTCTGACAGTTGCGTCCCGATTCGCAACCCGGACGGTGCGGTGGTGGGTGCCGTGCTGGTGTTTCGCAATGTCACCGAGGAATACGCCGCCCAACTGGCGCTGCGCCAGGTCAGTGCGCTGCAAAACGCCATCGGCAACAGCGCCAACTTCTCCAGCATTGCCACCGATGCCAGCGGGGTGATCCAGATTTTCAACGTCGGCGCCGAGCGCATGCTGGGTTACACCGCGCCCGAGGTGATGAACCGCATCACCCCCGCCGACATCTCCGACCCGCAAGAGCTGGTGGCGCGCGCGCAGTCGCTCAGCCAGGAGCTGGATGCCGACATCGCGCCTGGCTTTGAGGCGCTGGTGTTCAAGGCCTCGCGCGGCATTGAAGACATTTACGAGCTGACCTACCTGTGCAAGGACGGCAGCCGCCTGCCCGCCCTGGTGTCGGTCACCGCGCTGCGTGACGAGTTGGAGGCGATCATTGGTTACCTGCTGATTGGCACCGACAACACCGCCCGGCGTGCCGCCGAGGTGGAGCGTGCGCATCTGGACCAGACCCTGCGCGACAAAAATACCGAGCTCGAAACCGCCCGTGCCGCCGCCGACAAGGCCAACCAGGCCAAGTCCGAGTTTTTGTCGGGCATGAGCCACGAGCTGCGTTCGCCGCTCAATGCCATTCTGGGTTTTGCGCAACTGATGGAGTCGGGCACGCCCGCGCCCACCGCCTCGCAAAAGGCCAGCATCGAGCAAATTTTGCGCGCCGGCTGGTACCTGCTCAAGCTGATCAACGAGGTGCTGGACCTGGCGCTGATCGAATCCGGGCGCATGGCGCTCTCAAGCGAAGCGGTGTCGCTGCCCGAGGTGTTGCAAGACTGCCAGACGCTGATGACACCACTGGCGCAGAAAAAAATGGTGACGCTGCATTTTGGCCAGATGGCGGTGCCGTGTTTTGTCAGTGCCGACAGCACCCGCCTCAAACAGGTGGTGATCAACCTGCTGTCCAACGCCATCAAATACAACCGCCAGGGCGGCAGCGTGACCGTGACCTGCAGCGAGCGCCCCGGTGGGCGCCTGCGCATCAGCGTGCAGGACACCGGCGAGGGCTTGAGCGCCGACAAGGTGGCGCAGCTGTTCCAGCCGTTCAACCGCCTGGGCCGCGAAAACAGCGACGAAGAAGGCACCGGCATTGGCCTGGTGGTGAGCAAGCGCCTGGTGGCGCAGATGGGCGGCGAGATCGGTGTGTGCAGCACCGTGGGTGTGGGCAGCGTGTTCTGGATGGAGGTGGCGCTGATCGGCGCGCCGCAGTTTGCCGGGCTTGAGGGCGACCTGCCCTTGGCAGCCACCACGCCAGCCGCGCCGCTGGCCACCGTGCGCACGGTGCTGTATGTGGAAGACAACCGCGCCAACATGGAACTGGTGCAGCAGCTCATTGCGCGCCGGCCCGACCTGCGGCTGTTGGGTGCCGCAGACGCCACCCGCGGCATGGCCCTGGCGCGCCTGCACCAGCCCGACGTGATTCTGCTGGACATCAACCTGCCCGGCATCAGCGGCCTGCAGGCGCTCAAAATTTTGCAGGAGGACCCGTCCACGGCGCACATCCCGGTGCTGGCCCTGAGCGCCAACGCCATGCCTAGCGACATGGCGCGCGGGCTGGCGGCAGGTTTCCTTCATTACCTGACCAAGCCGATCCGGGTGACCGAGTTCATGGATGCCCTGGATGACGGGCTGGCACTGGCCCGCCGCCAGCAACACAGCTGCGTGCCTTGTGAGGTGGATGATGCGTGACAAACCCGACGTGATGGACGCCCGCATCCTGATCGTGGACGACAGGGGTGCCAATGTGCTGCTGCTGGAGCAGCTGCTGCAAGCCGTGGGTTACCGCCATGTGATGTCCACCCAGGACCCGTTTGCGGTGTGCGACTTGCACCGCGCGAACAACTTTGACCTGATCCTGCTGGACCTGCAAATGCCCGGCATGGACGGTTTTGCGGTGATGGCGGGGCTGGCCCAGATTGAAACGCAAGCCAAAGGTTATGTGCCGGTGCTGGCCATCACCGTGCAACCCGGCCACAAGTTGCGGGCACTGGCAGCGGGTGCCAAGGACTTCATCGCCAAACCGTTTGAGCTCGAAGAGCTGAAGACCCGCATCCACAACCTGCTGGAAGTGCGCCTGTTGCACAAAAAGCTGTCCAACGCGGTGAACACGCTGGAAACCATGGCGCTGCAGGACGCGCTGACCGGCCTGGCCAACCGGCGCCTGCTGATGGACCGGCTCAACCAGTCCCGGCTGTCGTCGGCGCGCACGCACAACCACTGCGCGCTGATGTTCATGGACCTGGACAAGTTCAAGCAGCTCAACGACACGCTGGGCCATGACGTGGGCGACCAGCTGCTGCAGCAGGTCAGCGCACGCCTGCTGCTGTGTGTGCGTGAGGGCGACTGTGTGGCCCGCTTTGGGGGTGACGAATTTGTGGTGCTGCTTGACGCCTTGGGCCAGAATGCGGCGGATGCCGCCCAGCAGGCGCAGAGCGTGGCCCACAAGATCCTGCAAATGATGCAGCAGCCGTTTGATTTGCAAGGGCACAGCGTGGCGGCTTCGTTGAGCGTGGGCTCGGTGATTTTTCTCGGCGCCCAGGCGCCGGCAGACGAGGTGCTCAGACAAGCCGACCTGGCCATGTACCGCGCCAAGGCCATGGGGCGCGGACGGTTATGCGCCTTCGATGCCGCCCTGCCAGCCGATCTGGTGGTCAACACACCGCAAGACACTGTTCGCTAGGGAAGGCCAGCCATGCAAAGAAGACCCCTTTTGAAGCCTGACCAACCGCCGCAAGCCCTGCCCGAGGTCACCGATGACCGCGTGTTCACGGTGGGTGCGCTGCAATCGTTACGGCGCCGGGCGCAAGACCGGCACCAATCCAGGGTGGCGCTGCCGCTGGACATGCTCACGGAGATGGAGCCGCAAGACGCGCAGCTGCTGTTTCATGAATTGCGGGTGCACCAGATCGAGCTGGAGCTGCAAAACGAGGAACTGCGCCGCGTCCACCGCGAGCTGGAGGCTGCGCGGGAGCGCTACTTTGACCTGTACGACCTGGCCCCGGTTGGGTATTGCACGGTGGATAGCCACGGCATGATTCTGGAGGCCAACCTGACCTCGGCCAAGCTGCTGGGGGTGACCCGCAGCGCCCTGACCAAGCTGCGCCTGACGCATTTCATGCCGCTGGCACAGCGGCATGTGTTTGAGCAATGTTGCGCCGCGCTGGACCCTGGCGGGCCAGCGCAAAACTGCGAGCTGCAGATGGTTGGCGATGACGGCCATGCGGTGTGGGTGCATCTGACGGCCAACATGGCCCGCGACCCCACCGGGGTGACCACGTTCCGGGTGATGTTTCGCGATGTGTCGGACCGGGTGCGGCTGGACGAGGCGCTGCAGGCCAAAAACGCCGAGCTGGACCTCGCCCGCCAGGTGGCCGACAAGGCCAACTGCGCCAAGTCGGATTTTTTGACCAGCATGAGCCACGAGCTGCGCTCACCGCTGAACGCCATCCTGGGCTTTGCCCAGCTGATGGACGCCGGCCTTCCGCCACCGACACCGGCACAAAAGTCAGCCATTGACCAGATCATCAACGGCGGCTGGTACCTGCTGGATCTGGTGAATGAAATTCTGGACCTCGCCAGCGTCGAGTCGGGCCAGCTGGCGCTGACGATGGGGATCGAATCGCTGGGTGAGATGCTGGCGGACTGCCAGATCATGATTGAGCCGCAGGCCACAGCCCGCGGCATCGCCATCCGGTTCCCTG
The DNA here is from genome assembly GCF_020594515.1 of Rhodoferax sp. U2-2l. Lineage (GTDB taxonomy): Bacteria > Pseudomonadota > Gammaproteobacteria > Burkholderiales > Burkholderiaceae_C > Rhodoferax. Next base: position 50,532 of record NZ_JAJCTH010000011.1, on the reverse strand, counting down.
AATTGGCGCACCCGATCCTGGTGAAGGCGGATCGCCGCCGCTTCAAACAGGTGGTGATCAACCTGCTGTCCAACGCCATCAAATACAACCGTCAGCAAGGCACGGTGACGGTGAGCTGCCTGGTGAGTGCGCCTGGGCGGTTGCGCCTGAGCGTGCAGGACGATGGCAAGGGCCTGACCCCCGAGCAGGTGGCGAATCTGTTCCAGCCGTTCAACCGGCTGGGCCAGGAGAGCGGGCCCCAGGAAGGCACGGGCATTGGCCTGGTGGTGAGCAAGCGCCTGGTCGAGATGATGGGCGGTAGCGTGGGCGCCACCAGTCGGGTCGGGGTCGGCAGTGTGTTCTGGTTTGAGTTGGCGCTGGCAGGAGTTGCATCATGAAAGATTTTCCAATTGTGTGCGTGGGTGGTTCCGCAGGCGGCCTGGACGCCTACATCCGCCTGCTGAAAAACCTGCCGCCCGACATGGGCGTGGCTCTGGTCATCGTTAACCACATCACCCTGGTCGCCACCCAGCTGCATGAGGTGCTGCTGCGGTTTTCCAGCATGCCGGTCACGCTGATCACCGACGGCCTGCCGGTGTCACCCAACCAGGTGTTCATCATCCCGTCCAACCGCGACCTGCATGTGCAGGACGGCTTGTTTCGGCTGGCACCCATCTCCAAACCCTACGGCTGGCCCGATGTGATCACGGTGTTTTTGCGTTCGCTGTCCAACAACTGGACGGGGCAGCTGATGGCGGTGATTGTGTCGGGCTACGATGGGGATGGCGCCGAAGCGTTGTGTGGCATCCGCGAAGCGGGCGGTATCACCATCGCCCAGAAACCCGCTACCGCCAGCCGACCCGACATGCCGCAAAGCGCCATCGAGAGCGGGTGTATTGACTTTGTGCTGTCCCCGGAAGACATTGCCCAGCAGATCGTGCGGCTGGCCAAGACGGCGGGCGCGGCCAAGCCGTCGTGATGAAATGAATTTTTGGAGAAGCTGAAATGAACCTGTCTGTCGATATCCTTGCCGCCAGCATCCTCATCGTGGATGACCAGCCTGCCAATGTGCAGCTGCTGCAGCAGTTGCTGGGCGAGGCCGGGTACACCCAGGTCAGCGCCACCACGAACCCCGAGGAAGTGTGCGCCTTGCACCGCAAAAACGCCTATGACCTGATTTTGCTGGACCTGCAAATGCCCGTGATGGACGGGTTTGCGGTGATGGAAGCCCTGAAAACCAACCCGGTGGACAGCTACCTGCCGGTGATTGTGCTCACCGCCCAGCCCGGCCACAAGCTGCGCGCACTGGCGTCGGGCGCCAAAGACTTCATCAGCAAGCCGTTTGACCTGATCGAGGTTAAAACCCGTATCCACAACATGCTGGAAGTGCGCCTGCTGTACAAAAAGCTGGCCAACTACAACCAGGAACTCGAAGCCACCGTGGCCGAGCGCACCGCCGAGCTGCGCGAGAGCGAGGCGCGTTTTCGCAGCCTGACCGAGCTGGCCTCGGACTGGTATTGGGAGCAGGACGAGAACGGCGTCTTCACCAAGGTGTCCGGGCCGGTGCTGGAAATGCTGGGCATCCAGGTGGCACCGCTGGCGGATGACCCCGCACCGTCGCCACTGGGTGGCTGGAACGAGGCCGAGCGTATCAAGCTGCGCAACGCCATCGCCCAGCGCGAGCCGTTTCTGGACTATGTGTTTCGCCGTGTGGATGCCAAGGGTGAGGAGCAGACCTTCCAGGTCAGTGGCGAGCCGATGTTTGACCGGCACAGCCGTTTTATCGGCTACCGCGGCATCGGTGTGGAACTGACGTCAAAACATTAAAAAATGTCCGGGAGATCCACATGAGCTTGCCTGTTACCCCTAACCAAAACCAGCTGCTGGCGGCGTTGCCCCCCGCTGATCTGGCGCCGCTGACCCCGTATCTGGAGCTGGTGCCGATGCCGCTGGGGCAGATGCTGTTTGAGCCCGGCATCCTGATGCGCCACGCCTACTTTCCCACCACCTCCATCGTGTCGCTGCATTACGTCACCGAATCCGGTGCGTCTGCCGAGACGGCGGGTGTGGGCAACGAAGGGGTGGTGGGCGTGTCGCTGTTCATGGGCGGCGACACCACGTCAAGCTCGGCGGTGGTGCAAACCGCCGGTCAGGCCTGGCGGCTGGATCGGCACACGCTCAAAGCCGAATTCAATAAGGGTGGCGCCTTGCAGCGCCTGCTGCTGCGCTACACCCAGGCGCTGATGACCCAGATGGCGCAAACCGCGGTGTGCAACCGGCACCATTCGGTGGTGCAACAGCTGTGCCGCTGGCTGCTGCTCACCTTGGACCGCCTGCCCGACCGCGAGTTGGTGATGACCCAGGAGCTGGTGGCCAGCATGCTCGGCGTGCGCCGCGAAAGCGTGACCGACGCCGCCGGGCACCTGCAGGCGGCGGGCTACATCCGCTACCGGCGCGGCCACATCGGTGTACTCGACCGCGCCGGGCTGGAGCGCAGCGTGTGCGAGTGTTACGGCGTGGTCAAAAAAGAGCTGGACCGGCTGCTCAGCGACGTCAAGCTCAATCAGTAGCGGGGGCCGGTGCACGCCGCTCGGCCATGCCGGCCCGAGGGCCAGCCAAGGCGTCAGTAGCGGCGCAGGGTGCCGTTGTCAATCTGCACCCTGTCGCCCACGCGGATGTCGCCGGTGGTGGACTGGGTGACGGTCTGGTAGCTGCCGTTGTTCAAACGCACGGTGAATTTGTAGGCGTTCACCAACTGGTTGGCCTGGTTGTTTTTTTCCAGCGTGTGCCCGGCGTAAGCGCCGCCTGCCGCGCCCAGAACGGTCGCCGCTGTTTTGCCGCTGCCGCCCCCCACCTGGTTGCCCAGAATGCCGCCCACCACCGCGCCGGCAATGGCGCCAGCGCCGATCGAGCCGGCGCCTGACGCCACCTCTTGCTGTACCAGGTCAATCGACTGCACCACACCATATTGGGTGTAGGCGCCGCTGGCCTGCGGCTGGACGTTGCCGGTGGGGTAGGTTTGCCCCGGCACGTTGGCGCAAGCTCCCAGCACCAGCAAGGTGGAGATGCCCAGGACGGCTTGAAAGTTCTTTTGAATGGTGTTCATGAAAGTCTCCGGTTATTTCTTCAAACTCATTTGGTTAGTGACCTGGGTCACGCCATCGATGGTACGGGCAACGGCTACCGCGCGGTCAATCTGGCCTTGGTTGTTGACAAAGCCGCTGAGCTGCACCTCGCCCTTGCGGGTGGCCACGTTGATGTCCAGGCCGTTGATGCTGGCATCTGCCAGCAGGGCGGCTTTGACTTGGGTGGTGATCACGCCGTCGTCGATCTTGGTGCCCACCGTGGCGGCCACGCCGTCTTTGATGGCGAGTTTGTTGTTGACGCTTGTGACGCCTTCAACGCCCTGGGCTACGGTGATGGCCTGGTCAATCTGGCTCTGATTGGCGACAAAACCGCTCAACATGACTTCGCCTTTGCGGGTTTCAACCGCAATGTCGGTGCCTTTGATGTCGATGTGGTCCAGCAGCGCGGTCTTGACGCGGGTGGTGACGACGCTGTCGTCAATTTGGGTCCCGACGGTGATGGCGGGTGCTGCGGTGCCGGTAGTGTCAGCTTGTTGGCTGCACGCCACCAGGGCCATCACCACCGCGGCGGTCAGCGTGGTGGTCGCGATGCGCAGGCTAAGGGGGTTGCCCATAAGTTGTCTCCCATGTTGTTGTGAATAAGCCTCCACTTTGGCCCTGGGGGGCGGTGCTGTCGGTGCGGCAGCTCACGTTGGGTGCAACGCATGGGTGAAACACAACGGTGGGTTGGCGACGGGTGCGCAACTGGCAGGTCTGTGTGTGCGGGCGCACAGACGGCTGGCAGGTGTGCCGTCAGACTCGCTGGTTTCATAGAAAGTGACCCTCATGAACCCGATCAAGCTGATAGGTATTGTTCTCATTGCAGCCGGTGCCCTGGGCCTGGTGTATGGCGGCTTCAGTTACCCCAGTGAAACCACGGCATTGAAACTGGGCACCATGGAGCTGAAGGTGCAGGAGACCAAAACCGTCAACGTGCCGCTGATCCTGAGCGCCGCCGCTGTCGCTCTGGGCGCGGCGATGCTGGTGTTTGGGCGCAGCAAATAAGGCGGGGCTACAGCCAGCGCTCCCACAAGCGCGCCAACCATTCCTTGAGTTTGAACTGCAGTGGGCGAGCCGCCCAGGTTTGGGCGTCGATGGGGTGTGAGGCCGCCTGGTCCAGCGCGAACATGGCCGACATCTGCGCGGCAAAGTCGCGGCCCAGGATGACCGCGTTGACCTCGTCGTTGTCCATGAAGCTGCGCCAATCCAGGTTGCTGGAACCGACGGTGGACCAGACGCCGTCGATCATGGCGGTTTTGGCATGCAACAGGGCGCCCTGGCGCTCGAAAATCTTCACACCGCCCTGGAGCAGGCGCCCGTATTGCGCCCGACCCGCATGGAACACCAGGGCCGAGTCGCTGTAGCTGGGCAAAATCAGCCGCACATCGACTCCGCGCGCTGCGGCGTCGACCAGCGCCTGCATCAGTTGCGGGTCGGGCACAAAGTAGGCGTTGGTCAGAAAGACCTGTTTTTCGGCGTTGCTGATGGCCGAGATCAGCGTCAGGTACACCAGGCTGTACGGGTCGTCCGGTGTGCCACCAATCGCGCGCACGATGTCTTTGCCCGCTGGCGCGAGCACCGGGGTGTAGTTTTTGGGCATGAGGGTCTTTCCGCGTTGCTTGTCCCAGGTCTGAAGAAAAAGTTTCTGAAATTCAGCCACCACCGGGCCGTCGATTTGGATATGGGTGTCGCGCCAGGCACTGTCAGCCGTGCTGGTTTTGCTGGGCCGGTGGATGACCGACCCCGACGAATACACGTTGCTGATGTTGATGCCGCCCAGAAAAGCGGTGCGGCCATCCACCACCAGCAGCTTGCGGTGGTCGCGGTTGTTGATCAGCCATGCACCGCCGCGCGAGGCAAGCGGGTTGACCGGGTTGAATTCGAGCACCGCCACACCGGCGCTGGCCAGCTCGTCAAAAAATTGCCGCGGGGTGGTGAGGCTGCCGACACTGTCATAAATCAGGTTTACCTGCACACCCTGGCGCTGCTTGGTGAGCAGTGCCTGCGCAAACGCCTGCCCCGTGGCATCGTCTTCGATGATGTAAGACTCCAGGTTGATGTGGTCCTGGGCGTCGGCAATGGCGGCCAGCATGGCCGCATAGGTGGCCGGGCCGTCTTGCAACAGCGTGACCTGGTTGCCCAGCACCAGCGGGCTGTCGTTGATGGCCTGCTCCAGGGCGATCTGTTTGTCCAGAATGTCCAGGTCGCCGGCGGTGCGCTTGAGTTCGGCCACGATGGCGGCGCTCCGGCGGGCCGACACCGGGCCGCGCGCGGATTCAAACTGTGCCGCCTGGACGCTGTGGCGCGCCAGGATGTCCTGCGTATCGGGCAGGCTGGCGCAACCAGCCGTGCTCAACACCCACATCATGATCAGGATGGCAAGGTGACGAGAGGGTTGGCAAGTTGGGTGTGGCATGAAGCGGGCAGGGTACAAGGAGGGGCAGCCAGCGGACGTAAAAACGCCCCGCGATCCGATAGGCGAATCCAGGGCGTTAGCCTTTTGGCCAGGCTCAGGCACAGAAAAGGTGACTGGTTTGTCTTGAACCACCTTTCCTCAACGTTTCAAGGTTGGATCAAGGACGAACAGCGATCTCGTTCTTGACCGAGGTGACATTGTTCACGCCACGGGCAATGCGTTCGGCTTCAGACTTTTCGGTGTTGCTCTTGGCAAAGCCGGACAACATCACCACGCCATTGAGCGTTTCAACACTGATGGAGGAAGCGCTGACCAGTTTGCTCTCGGCCATGCGTGTTTTCACCAAGGTGGTGATGCCGGCGTCGTCAACGTAGGCGCCCACTGTTTGTTGGCCACGGCTCACAGCGCAACCGGTCGCGGTCAGCAGGGCGGCGGCAGTCATGACGGCGGCGAGGGCAAGTTTCATATTCATAGGGGACTCCTGGACTATTTTGATGGTGAATGCCCCACCACCTTCGGGCGATAAACCGGGGTCATCCCAGTTGCTGGACGAACTGTAAAACGTGTGCGCCAGCGCGTCCGTGCGCTGGCGCACCTAAGGATCTACACCGTGATCACAAAGCTGGTGTGCTCTGGCAGCTCTGTCCAATGCAGTTGCTGGCCCGGTGCCAGCAGGGTGGCGCCGTGCTGGGCGGCGGCCTGCACGGCGGCTTCGGGTGACGCGCGCAGCAGGATGAAGCGCATCTGGCGCGTGCCACGCACCAGCGTGATCTCTGCCTGCGGCCAGTGGCTCGGCAAGTGCGGGGTAAAGGCCAGGGTCTGCGCGGTTTGTTTAAGGCCAAAGATGGATTCGATGGTGGCGCGGTGCATCCAGGCGGCCGCCCCGGTGTACCAGCTCCAGCCGCCACGGCCCACATACGGCGGCTGGCTGTACACGTCGGCCGCCATCACATACGGCTCCAGACCATACAGCGGGCCGCGCGTGGGGTGGCTGGCGCGGTGCGCCGGGCTCAGGTAGGTGAAATAGCGGTAGGCGACATCGCCGCCGGACACCTCGGCCTGCGCCATCATCCCCCAGATGCCGGCGTGGTTGTACTGGCCACCGTTCTCGCGCACACCGGGCGGGTAGGCCTGGATGTAACCGGCGCTGGGCAGCGCATCGCTCAAAGGCGGGTCCAGCAGCTTGATCAGCCCCATCTGCGGGTCCACCAGATGCGTTTCGGCCGACGCCATGGCCTCGCGCGCCAGCTCGGGCGGCGCGGCGCCTGAGAGCACGGCCCAGGCCTGGGCAATCAGGTCGATGCGGCCTTGCGTGTTGACGTGGGAGCCCAGCGGCTGGCCATCGTCAAAGTAGGCGCGTTTGAACCACTGGCCGTCCCAGGCGGTGCTGGCCAGCGTCTGCTTCAGCCCGGCGGCCACGTGTTGCCAGCGCTGCACCCGAGCGCTGTCACCGCGCGCCAGTGCCCACGGCGCAAAGTCGGTGATCAGGCGGCACAAAAACCAGGCCAGCCAGACCGATTCACCGCGGCCTTCGATGCCGACCCGGTTCATGCCGTCGTTCCAGTCACCGCTGCCCATCAGCGGCAGGCCGTGGCTACCCAGCGCCAGGCTGCGGTCGATGGCGCGCGCGGTGTGTTCGTAGACCGACGCTGTCTCGGCGCTGATGGCCGGGCTGTCGTAGGCGTCTTCGGCGCCGGGCGCAATGGTGCTGCCTTCCAGAAACGGCACCTGCTCGTCGAGCACGCTGGTGTCGTCGGTGGCTTGCAGGTAGTGGGCGCAGGCCGCCACCAGCCACAGCCGGTCGTCCGAAAAATGGGTACGCACCCCCGCGCCGGTGGGCGCGTGCCACCAATGCTGCACATCGCCCTGGACAAACTGGCGCGAGGCGTGCAACACGATTTGCGCGCGCAACGTGTCTGGTGCCGCCCAGGCCAGCGCCATGGCGTCTTGCAACTGGTCACGAAAACCGGTGGCGCCACCGGCCTGGTAAAAGCCCGACTTGGCCCACAGTCGGCAAGACACCGCCTGGTACAGCAGCCAACGGTTCACCAGCGCGTCCAGCAGCGGGTCAGGCGTGGTGACGGTGGTGGCGCCCAGCAGTGTGTCCCAGCTGGCGCACACCTGCGCCAGCCGGTTGGCCGCGGGCAGGGCGCTGGCCTGCGCCAGCAGCGGCCCGACCTGGTCGGCGCTGGGGGCGTAGCCAAGCAAAAAGTTGACCTGGGCCGACTGCCCGGCGCCGATGACGCGTTGCGTGGCGAGTGCGGCGCAAGGGTCCAGCCCGTCGCCGCTGCGCTCGCCCAGGTGGTCGGGCAGCACCAGGCGGCCACGGGCGTCAAAAAACTCCCGCCGGTCACAGGTCCAGTCGGTGGCCTGGGTACCGCTGTCGGCCAGGCTCAGGAAAGCCGAGCCCTGGCCAAACCCGGCGGCGCGTTCAAGCTGGGTGGCCAGCAGCGCAGTTACCCCGCCCTGTTGCAGCACGGCGGTGCGCACGGTGGCGCGGTCGCTGCGGTTGGCGCCCATCAGCCATTCGGCCAGGCCGATCAGGCGCAGTTGCAGGGTGCGGTGGCCGTGGTTGGTCAGGGTGATGTGCACCTGTTTGATGGCGGTGTTGGCATCCACGCACCAGGTGGCGGTGACCGCCAGATCAGCGTGGCGGTGCGCCACGCGGGTGAACCCCTGGCCGTGCGTGACCTGGTAGGTGCGGGCGTTATGTACCCCCGCGCCGGGTGCCACCGGCCAGACCTCGCGGGTTTGGCTGTCCTGCAGCAAAAACCACTCGGACGGCGGGTCAGACAACGGGTCGTTGGACCAGCCGGTGAGCTGGTTCAGGCGGCTGTTGATGGCCCAGGTATAGCCGCCACCGGCCTCGGACAGGTGCGCGCCAAAGTCGGCGTTGGCCAGCACGTTGATCCAGGGCCGGGGCGGGCGCTGATGCGCCGACACGGTAAAACCAAAGTCGGCCGTGGTGGGCGCAAACTGGCCCACACTGGGGCGCGGCAGGGCGATGCCGGGCAGAGCCATTGGCAGGGTGGCGGTGGAGGTTTCTTGCCGGCGCTGCAGGGCGAGCTCGTGCAGATGCAGCCAGTCCTGCACGTGGCGTGCGAGCGGGCGGCCATCGGCACGTAACACCACCCGGGCCAGGCTGTGCAGTGTGTTGAGTTCGGGGCGGCTCAGGTCGTCGGCACGCAACAGATGAAAACGCGTGTTGGCGGTGCCCACCTTGGCGTTGACATCGGCCGCGTGGCGGTCGCGCAGGGCGGCAATGGTGCGGTCCAGCGTCATCAGGTACGAGGCTGGCTCGGCGTTGATCACCACCAGGTCACACGCCACATTGCCCCACAGCCACAGGCCCATCGCCTGCGACAGGGTGCGGACCAGGCCCAGGCCCTCGTTGACGCTGACCAGCGCCAGCACCACCGGCAGGTCCCCCGAGATGCCAAAGCGCCACAGCAGGCGGCGGTCGCACACCTGCGCGGCGGTGCCCGGGTCCCGCACCGCGCGCGCCTGGGGTCGGGTCAGGCTCAAAACCAGCGCGCTGGTCAGGCTTTGCACGGTGGCGAAGTTCTCGGCGCTGATGCGCAGCGCGCGCAGCCGGATGCCGCTCAAGGTGGCAGACATCAATGAGGCGCGCGCCACGTTGCTGGCCAGGCGGTATTTGTCGATGACCGCGCGCAGGGTGTCCGGGTTTTGCGCCACCGCGGTGGCGAAGGTCAACCGTGCCTTGGCGCCGGGCGCAATCTGAATCCGGGCCGACAGGGCGCACACCGGGTCCAGCCCGGTGTCGAGCGTGACCGCCTCGCCGTCGGCTGCTGCGGTGGGTGCCAGGCGCATCCGGGCCAGTGGCTGGCTGGCGGGGCGGTTGCGGCCTTGCCAGCTTGGGCGGTCGGCGCACAGGCGCACCTGCTGCAGGGGCGCATTGCTGTCGGTGAGGAAGTGCGCCAAGTGCAGGCCCTGCTCGGTGGCCAGGCGCGGCTTGCGCGCCATCAGCAGCGCCTGGTGCGAGGCCAGCCATTGGGCGCTGATAAACAGGTTGGTGAACGCTGGGTGCGCCTCATCAGCGCGCGCCTCAGACAGCGTGACCTCAAAGGCCGACATCAACTCGATGTCCAGCGGCAGCTCACCCAGGTTGCGCAGCTCCACCTGGCGGAACTCGATGTCGTCCTCGGGGCTGACCCAAACCGTCATCTGGGTTTGCAGGTCGTCCCAGCTGGTGTCAAAACAGACGCGGTCGGCATGGAACACGCTGGCGTAGCTGGCCGCCGGGTCGGGCGCCGGGTGCTGGGTCAGGGAAAACAACTCGGGCTGCAGGCTGCGCCGCAGGTAGAAGAAGCTGCCCCGGTCGTCACGCAGCGCGTCGTCGCGGCTGCGGGTGATGCCCATGTGGTCCCAGCGGCTGCTGCCAGCGCCATTGGCGCGCAACAACACGCTGTAGCGCCCGTTCGAGAGCAATTGGGTCGGCGCCACCGCCTGGCCGCCGGGCAGCACCTCGCGCAGCAGGCCCTGGGTTTGGCGGCGTTGGGCCTGGCGGCGCAGGTTGGCCGCCGGGGCGTGCAGGCTGGAGACTTCGCGCGGAATGCGCTCATGCAGCAAGATGGTGACCGCCTGCAGGTGGGCATTGGCCATGCCCCAGCGCTGCGGGGCATGGCCCAAGAGCACATTGGCCAGCGCCACGATGGTCATGCCCTGGTGGTGGGCCATGAAGGTGGACACCGGCACATACGGCTCGTTACCGACCCGCCGGGCCACCGTGTAGTCCAGCGCCTCGATGAAGCCGTAGCGACCGCGGGCGCCCAGCAATTCGAGGGCGACAAAATTCTGCCGCGCCAGCAGCGGGTCCAGCAGCGCCGCCAAACCGGTGGCGTAGGGGGCAATCACCAGCTCATCGGGCGGGGTGCGACGCAAGGCCAGCCGCGGCACACCTTGCGGTGCATATTGGTATGCCAACGTGTAGTCGCTGGCGCCATAGGCTGACTCCGAGATGCCCCAGGGCACGCCCAGTGCCTTGGAAAACGCCACCTGTTCCAGCAGCGCGGTGTGGCAGGCTTCAAACAACACGCTGCCGCGCGGCTCCTTGAGGACCAGGCTGGGCATCAGGTACTCGAACATGGAGCCGCTCCAGGAGCGCAGGCCCACATCGGCGCCGTGGGCAAACAAGGGCCGCCCCAGATGCGCCCAGTGCCGCACCGGCAGGTCGCCCCGGGCCACGCCGAGCAGGCTGGTCAGGCGCGACTCGGAGGCGAGCAGGTCGTAGAAGCTGTTGTCCAGCTGGTGTTCGGCCACCCGGTAGCCGATGTGCAACAGATGGCGTTTGCTGGAGTACAGAAACGCGAAATCAGCCTCCCACGCCAGGGCGGACAGCGCGTGGGCCATGGCTAACAGGCGTTGCCGGGTGAGCTCGGTCACGTCGCTCTGGCCGGTGTCGGCCCGGGCCTGCGCATCCAGCCGGGCGGATTGGCGGGTGTTGCGGTGGTCCCGCAGCAGCCAGCCCAGTTCTTCGCGCTGCAAGGCGGACAGCTGGTGGCGCGTTTTGAGCAGCGGACGCAGTCGGGCGCTGGAGGCCTGCAGGGCGCGCTGGCTGGCGGCGTCATCCAGGGGGTGCTCGGCAAACTCCAGGCAGGCCTGGGCCACGGCCAGCAGGTGGCCGCAGAGGTTGCCGCTGTCCACGGTGGAGACATACATCGGCCACAACGGCTGCGCGGTCAGGGTGTCGTACCAGTTCATGAAATGGCCGCGGTAACGCTCCATCTGGTTCAGCGTGGCCAGGGTGGCGTCCAGCCGGGCCAGCAGCTCTTGCGTGCCGATCCAGCCAAATTGCCGGGCGCAGGTGGCGCTGAGCAAGTACATGCCGATGTTGGTGGGCGAGGTGCGGTGCGCCACCAGGTCGTGCGGTAGGGTTTGCAGGTTGTCGGGTGGCAGGTGGTGGTCATCGGGGCCCACGCAGCGCTCGAACAGGCGCCAGGTGTCGCGCGCCACGCTGTGCAGGTAGGTTTGGTCGCTGGCGGGCAGCTGCGCGTCGGCACACAGCGTGCAGACCCGGCTGACCCACCAGGTCCAGACCGGCGAGGCGCCCCACACCAGACACAGCGTGATTGCCAGCGTGGGCCAGGGTGTGGCCAGCAACAGCAGCCCGACCAACAGCACCAGCGCAGCCAGCGGTTCGCGCCAGTGCTGGCGGGCGATGTCCGGCAAGGTGGTTTTGGCCTGCGCCTGCGCCACCGCAGCGGGGGTCCACTGCAGCAGGTGGCGCCGGCTGACCAACGTGCGGTACAGCGCCCGGGTGATGGCATCCAGACTGGCCAGGGCCTGCTGCAACAGCTCGGCCAGCAGCCACAGGCCACCCAGCAGGGTGCGCGCCAGGTCGGTCAGCGCCTCCCGGTAAAAGTGGCGCACGGCCAGGTCACTGCGGCTGGGCAGCAAGCCCGCCAGGGCGCCCATCAGCGGCCCGGCGGTAAATGCCGACAGCACCAGCAGCAGCGCCGCCCACGGCGACAGGCCCACGCCCGCCAGGCTGACCAGCAGCAGCCCGAGCGACATCGGTGCCACCAGCGAGCGGCGCAGGTTGTCGGTCATCTTCCAGAGGTGGATGGCGCGCAGGCCGTAGCGGCGCGGCTGCAGCATCAGCGGCAGCAACTGCCAGTCGCCACGCGTCCAGCGGTGCACGCGCGAGGCGGCCACATCGGCATGGAACGGCGCGTCTTCAATCACCGAGATGTCGGTCACAGTGGCGCAACGGGCCATCGAGCCTTCGATCAGGTCGTGGCTGAGCACCTGGCCCTCGGGCAGGCGCCCGGCCAGCACCGCGTGAACGGCCTGCACATGCAGCAAGCCCTTGCCGGTGAACGTGCCCTCGGAAAACACATCCTGGTAGACCTCGGAACTGGCGGCGCTGTAAGGGTCCATGCCGCACTGGCCGGCAAACAGCCAGTGGTAGCGGGTGAATTCGCTCAGATCGGGCAGCGGTGTCGCCACCCTCGGCTGCAGGATGCCGTAGCCCGAGACCACCCGCAGGCGGGTGGCGTCCAGCCGGGGCTGGTTGTGCGGGTGCGCCGCCACGCCCACCAGTTCACGCAGGCGACCCGGTGGCAGCTGGGTGTCGCTGTCCAGGGTGAGCACCGACACCACCCCCGGCGCCAGGCGCGAGGTGTCGCCCAGGTCGATGAAAGGGCTGTGGTGCCCGGTGGCCAGCGCAGTGATCAGTCCTTCGAGCTTGCCGCGTTTGCGCTCCCAGCCGATCCAGCGCTGCTCGGACTCGCTGAACGCGCGCGCGCGGTGCAGCAGGATGAAGCGCGGCGCGCCCAGGCTGTCAAGGGCTTCGGGGAAACGGGCGTTGAGTGCCTGAATCTGCGCCACGGCACGGGCTAGATGGGCTGCGTCATCGGGTAGCGATTGGGTGTCGGCGTCGGGCCAGTCGGTCAGCAAGGCAAACTGCGCCTGGGGTTCGGGGTTGGCCAGGTAGTGCAGGTGCAGCCGGTGGGCCAGCTCGGTCGCCGCACGCGCGCTGCCCAGCATGCCTGGAATGACCACCAGCACCCGGTGTGCCTCTGGGATGCCGCTGGCCAGCGCCAGCCGCGGCAGGTGCTGCGGTCGGGCCGACTCGCTGATCAGCCGGTTGATCATCGCCACCACCGCTTCAGACGCCGGAAACAGCGCCAGCAGGCCCACCACCGCCAGGCTCCAGCCCGCAGGCTGCGGGGTGTGGCGCAACAGCAGCCACAACAGCAGCGCCAGCGCCGCCAGCAGCGTGCCCAGGTAGAGCGGCAGCGCCAGGCGGCGCGACACCAGCAGCCACAGCCGCGCGCGCAGCGGGCTCATGCCCAGCGCCTGCATCAGTGCGGGCCTGCCCGACCCCAGCAACCAGTGGGCCACCACCGCGCCCTTGTCGTTGCTGTGACCCAGGCCGTGGGTGGACGAGGTTGTCATGCCGGACACCGATCCGGCATCCATGTCTGTGGCTGTTGGAGCGGCGGGTGGCTGTCCGCCACGACTGGCCATCAGCGCCAGCAACTGCTGCGCCACGTGCACCTCGGGGTGGCCGCTCAAGCGGGCCAGCCGTTCGATGGCGTGCAGGCTCTGGTCGCGGGTGGTGTTGTCTTCAGCAGCAAACACCGGCTGGGTCAGCATCAACTGCATCAGCGCGCTGGTGCGGGCAATGATGTCGGGCCAGTCGGCGTCGCCAATGGCGCGCAGCGAGGTGATGGCGTTGCTCACGCTCAGGTTGTCGGCGGCCTGGTCGGCGATCTGCTGTGCCTGCACCGCGGGCATGTCGGGCAGGGCTTGCGTCAGCCAGGTTTGCAGTGCCGCCTGCTCACCGTCGAGCCGGGCGAGGCGGTGGTCTTGCAGCCGCAGGGCCATCTGCAGCAGAAACACCTGGCCCACACCTCGGGTGTTGAGCTGGCCCAGCAGCTCGTCCAGCGATGCCAGCGAGAGGGTGTCGATGACATCAAAACACAGGTTGGCGGCCTCGCGGGCGGCCTTGTGGGTGGCAATGCTCTCGGCCAGGCGGCGCAGGTTCTCCACCAGCACCACCCGCAATGTGGTGGGCAGCGCCCACATTTCGCTCAGGTTGAGCTGGCGCACCTCTTCATAAGCGGTCAAAAACGCCATCAGCATGGGTTCGTCAAACGCGCCGTCGGTGTGCGCCACAAACGCCCAAGCCACGCCATAAATGCGCGGCAGGCCGGCCAGTGGCTCGTCTTGCAGCAGCGGCAATTCGCGGTAGAAGCTGCGCGGCAGACCTTGCCGGATCTCCTTGAGCTGGGCTTCGACCAGGTGAAAGTTGTCCAGCAGCCATTCGGCCGCGGGGCTGATGTCGTAGCCGGTCACGGCCAGCGCACCGATGTAGGCGTGCGCCTCGCGCAGCGCGGTGATGTTGCCCTGGATGCGCGGGAAAAAACCGCCTGCCCCAAATGAGGAGCGCGCGGCGCGGTGCGTTTCGGCCAGGCTGCGGCCGTGTTGGGCAAACCGTTGCGGGCCAAAAATTTCCGAGCGAATCGGTACCTGAACCGGCCCGAGAGCCGGGTTCAGCAGGTCAAGCAGCGCGGGGGGTGCCTCTGGCAACAGGTCAAGCAAGGGGGTGCGCACCATGGCGCGGCCCTACAACAGCCAGAGGTTTGCGCCCAAAATGACGACCACCAGCATCACCGTGGTGACGATCCGTGCGGCCATGAAGCCGCGTATGTTTTGGGCAGCACAGTGCAGGGAGCGCAGATGGCGGTTGCCGCTTTGACAGTGGTCCAGGTGCTCGCCCAGGGTCAGCAGGTCGATCGCTGAGGTGTCTGTGACGAGACCGTTCGATGCCGTGCTCCAGCAGTGGGGTCGGTAAGCAAAGGTGTTCATGGAGTGGCCCTGGGTTAAGGTTGGCAGTGGTGGCGCGCGGTTGGGGCGTGCCGTCATGGGCTGGGGAGTCGTTGGCTGGAGTATGGGCAACGGGGCCCCGGGGGGTCTGTGCGGTGCCGAACAATGGTGGCGGCAGGCGGGGTTCGCCAGCGCACAGACCGCGCTGGCGGCACGGATTTACCGTGCAAGTCTTCTACAGGAATGACCATGCCTCATTTGCAACTCTTCGAGACCCGTGTGCCGCCGCCATCTCCCTGGCACGCCAGCCCCCTGGCCCAGCCAGACACGGGCGGCCGGCAGGTCAGTGAAGAGTTCTTGCGTATGCTCAAGGTCTATCGGCACAGCGGCGGCCTGTTGCGGGCGCCAGAGGCCGCGGCCCGCTGCAAGCCACGCAGCGGCGCCGATGCCACGATGCTGGCGCTCTGGATCCGCCAGCGCAAAGTGGTCAGCTTTGAGTGGTTGTCACGCGTCTGGCTGCCGGTGTTCCAGTTCAACCGCCATGACATGTCGCGCCAAAGGGGGCTGGACGCCGTGCTGTCGGAACTGACCGGGGTTCACGACGATTGGGCGCTGGCCGGGTGGATGTCCCAGCCCAATGCCTGGCTGGCGGGCGCCACACCCGCTGACACGTTGGCCAGTGCGCCCTGCGAGGTGCTGCAAGCCGCCCGTGCGCAGCGCTGTGTGTTGGCCCAATAGGCCCGTCACAGGCCAAGATCGTCACGCCGGTGATCTGGCCTGCGCTTGGGAAAACCCAAAGGCTGTGATCCCAAGCTGCTGACCGGCTTATTTCTTGCCAAAGACCAGGTAAACGGGGTCGTCCGAGGTCGCGTGGCGAACCTGCGCGTTGTCGAACGCCGCAAAGCCAAACCCGTAACGTGCGCCCAGGTCGGTGAACTGCACGTCAAACTTGCTGCCTGTCACCAGCTTGCGGCTGACCACCGAGGTGTGCATGCCATTGGCATAGCTGTTGACGGTTTGCACGTCACCCCGGTCGGTGCCGGTCAGCGGGTTGATGATGATCGAGGCCACTTCGTCGCCCGCTTTGAATTGGCTGTCGTCAAACGCAACTTCATCACCGCGCTTGATGTAGTAGTTGCCACCGGCATTGGCCGCCTTGGCATCACGTGCCATGAACTGCGGTTTGCCCTCGACCAGGGGCACATTGGTGTATTCACCGCCCTTCGGGCCTGGGTCACCTTTGCGCCCGGCATTGGGTGAGGTCTTGGGGTCATACCGGGTGTCGTCGGTGTACTGGTCGTCCACATAACCGAGCGGGCCGGTGCGCTGGCCTTTCATGTGCCACATGTCGAGCAATTGGCCCGGCAGGTTGGTGTATTTGTTGCCGTAGGGTTTGGTCTGACCCTCGTGGCAGGCCATGGCGCAGCCTTCCTTGTCAAAGGCCTTGGCCGTGTCAGCATTGACCGGCCACAACACGGCCCATTTGTCCTCGTAATACAGGTTGTCGTCGCCACCCTTGTCGGCCGGGTCCTTGAGCTTCTTCCAGGAGCCGTCGGCCTGCTTCTGGTACGGGCCACGGCGCACCGAGTTGGTGGGGTCTTTGTACTGGACCAACATGTACAACATGTCCGCGGTATAGGCCGCTTTCAGCGTCACAACCGACTCGCCCTTGTCGCCGGGTTTGGCGCCGAAGTTGACACCCCCGGTCAATTCGGCCGACAGCGGTTTGGCCTTGGCCCAGACCGGGTCAGCGGCACCCGCCGCCACGTTGGGTGCGGTGGTGGTGAAGCTGGCGACCAGGGTGTCGGGTGCGGTTGTGTCCTGGACCGATTGGCAGCCGAGCAGGGCCAGTGTCGCCAGGGTCACGGCGCCAACGCTGAGCAAGGGAGTGTTCTTCATGAAGATGTCCTCGTAGAGTAAAAAATGAACACCAAAGTGTCAGAAACATCTTTGATGCAGTTCAACCCGTGCAAGCTGTGTGCCATTGCCAAGGCGGCTGATTTGGGGGGTGAAAGGCTGACTTGGTGGCGGATACCGCTGTTTTGGGCCGGTTGCCCGCTGCCAGTCACAACAGCTGTCATCACAAAATCGTGACAGGTGTCACGATTTCGAGACAACTTGGGCGCGCTCCAGATGGCCGTAAATGTTCTGCCGCGCAACACCGGATATCCGCGACGCTTCCGACACGTTGCCCCCGGCCGCCTGCATCAGGCTGGAAAAGTAGGCTTGCTCGAACTGCAGGCGCGCCTGGCGGTAGGGCAGCAGTTGGTTTGGTACTGCACTGCCAGCGGCAACGGCAGCCGCGCCGGCGGCGCTGTGCACTCCCAGGTCAGCGCTGGCAATCGGGCCACCGGAATTGACCACCACGGCGCGCTCCATGGTGTGTTTGAGTTCGCGCACATTGCCCGCCCAGGGCGCGTTTTCCAGCAGCGCCAGGGTGTCGGCCTGCAAGGGGCCGGCCTGTTTGTTGAACTTGCGGTTGAAGTGGTCCAGAAAAAACAGGCACAGCGGCACGATGTCTTCGCGGCGCTCGCGCAGTGGCGGCACGTGCAGGGGAACCACGTTGATACGGTAGTACAAATCCGCGCGAAACCGGCCGGCTGCCACCTCCTGGTCCAGCGGTTTGTTGGTGGCGCAGATCAGCCGGAAGCTGGACGGCCGCTGCACCGTGCTGCCCAGCCGCACAAAGGTGCCTTCCTGCAAGACACGCAGCAGGCTGACTTGCATCTTGGGGCTCATGTCGGCAATTTCGTCCAGCACAATGGTGCCGTTGTCGGCCTCTTCAAAGTAACCCGCCGTGGTTTTGGCGGCGCCCGTGAAGGAGCCTTTTTCGTAGCCGAACAACGCGGCTTCCATCAGCGACTCCGACAGCGCCCCACAGTTCAGCACCTTCATCGGGCCGCTGGATCGCGGGCTAAGCGCGTGCAGCGATTTGGCAATCACTTCTTTGCCGGTACCGCTTTCGCCCTCGATCAGCACGGTGGTGTCCAGCGGTGCGGCCTGGCGCATCTGCACCAGCAGCCGCTCCATCGCCACCGAACGGCTGATGATGATCGGGTCGCCCGCCTGCGCGGCCAGCGTCTGTTTCAGGTCGGCAATCTCGCGGTAGGCGCGGTCCATCTCCAGCGCCTTGGCCACGGTGGCTTCCAGCGCCTCCAGGTTGTCAAAGGGTTTGGTCAGGTAATCAAACAGGCCGTCGCGCACGGCGCGCATGGCATCACGCACCTCGGCATGGCCGGTGACCATCAGCGCGGTCTGCTGCGGGCGCTGTTGGCGCATCTCGGCAAACAGGTCCAGCCCGTTGCCATCGGGCAGGCGCTGGTCCAGGATCACCAGATGAAAGTCGCCCAGCCCAAAGGCCTGGCGGGCTTGCGCCACGCTGGCCACGCAGACCAGGTCGATCTGCCCGCCGGGGCGAAACAGGTTCTCGAACAGCTTGCGGGTGAACGGATCGTCATCGACCAGGAGCACGTTGGACTTCATGGGGTGGACTCCAAAGGCAGCCAGAGACTGAAGCGGGCGCCGCCTTGTGCCAGATTCTCAGCAAGAACCACGCCGCCGTGCTTCATGGCGATGTGTTGCGCCACCGACAAACCCAGGCCAGTGCCGTGGGCACGGGTGGTGAAAAAAGGCTTGAACAACTTGGCCGCAGTCTCGGCGCTGAAACCGGGGCCAGAGTCGGTGACGCTGATCTGCACACCGGCAACGTTGGCGCGTGGCGTCAGCGTCAGCGCCACCTGCACCGGCGCGTCGGGGGCCGACAACACGGCGTTGTGGATTAGGTTGAACAAGGCCTGGCGCACCAGCACCGCATCCACATGGAGCTTCACCTCCTGCTGGGGCGCCACAAAGTCCACCGCGTGCTTCAAATCAATACTTTGGTGGCAAAAGGTGATGGTGTCCTGCACCAGCGCGATGAGGTGGGTGGGTGCCAGGGTGGAGCGTGAGGTCTGGTTGATGCGCAAAATCCGCTGGACGATGTCGCGGCACTCGGTGCCTGCCTTGCGCACCTCGGCCAACAGCTCGGCCACACGTTGCGGGTCGTGCACCTCGCGTTCGGCCAGCTGGCTCAGGTTGATCACGCCGACCAGCGGGTTGTTCAGCTGGTGGGCAATTTCCCCCACCAGTTCACCCATGGCCGACATCTTGGCGAGCTGGACGATGCGCTCGTGCTCACTGGTCAGTTTGCCCAACTCGGATTCAGCCACTTGCTGGCGCCGATAGGCCACACTGAAGACTTTGTACAGCACCAGAAACAGGATCAGCCCGCCGCCGCCAATCACCGCCCACAGCAGCACCAGCCCGTGCTGGATGGTCTGGTTCAGCGCATGGGGGTTGCGGTACAAGGACAGCACCCCAATGACCTGCGTTTGCGCCTGCGGCCCGGTTTGCGGCGTGGTCTGCGAAAAAATGGGCACATAACACTCAATCGTCCCTTGGGAGCCCTGGCCCTGCTGGCTGGCCTCAAACCGGTCTGACACCGGGTTAAAAACCGCTTGCACCACCCCCTGCATGGCCAGTGCCAGCCGATCCGGGTTGTCGGTCTGCCGGGTGCCGACCAGATCGGGGTCGTCCGACCAGATGACTGTGTTCTCGCGGTTGAACACCTTGATGCGGGCGGTACCGGGCAAAAGGGTCAAGGTTTTGAAGATCTGTTCAAAACGCTGTCTGGCTTGCCCGTCGGTGCCGTGCTGCATGTCCGCGGCAGTGAGGGCCTGCTCCACCGTGAGCGCTTCCACCAGGTCCTGCACGATGGCCGCTTCCCGGTCGATGATGGATTGCCTGAAAAACGGCGCCTGAACCCAGCCGGTTCCCACCACCATGGCCATGATCATCAGAAAACTGACCGCGGCGAACAGCCGGGGCGGGGGGGTGGCTTTCAATGTCAGGCTTCCTGGTCGCAGTCGGGTGGGCGGCTGAGGATGATAGTGCAGCCGTCGCGGCCGATCTGCCTCGTGGGTGGGATTCCAATGGCTGTGGGCTGGGTTCTACAGACATCCACGCCTACATCTGCAACCGGCAGGGCGACCGGGTCAGGGGCGTGCGGTTTTGGGGCCAAATCACGCGCGGGGCTGGTGCAACAGTGCGCCAAGCTGACCGGACGCGCGCCTTTGGCCCCAAAGCCCGGTCCCCCGACCCAATCGCCCTGCCTTGACGCTGTGGGTGCTGGAGGACGTCGATGCGAAGACAGGCAGTAGCGTCACGCAGCCGGATCGTCTGTCAGGTTGGCCGAGTCACCATTCAGCCAACCGTGCCGGGTAGTTTTTGGTGTTTCTTTGCCGACTCAACACCGCCAAGGCGTGGTGATTGGGTCAGGTGACCGGGCTTTGGGGTGCAAGGCGCGCGTCCAGAGCCATGGGCGCACTGCTTCACCAGCCCCGCGCGTGATTGCACCCCAAAACCGCACGCACCTGACCCAGTCGCCGCGCCGTTCAAAGCGACAGCTTGGGCGCACCCCGGCTGGCCAGCTGGCATTCAAGGTGGCTCAGGCCGGGCGGCTGGCTCGCCTGCGCCAGGCTTTTTCAAGCTCTACCACCCCGCCCACCACGGCTGCGGCACCCAGGCAGATGGCCAGTTCACCCAGGCTCAGCGGCTCGGTTTTGAAGATCGGGTTGAGCAGCGGCACGTAGATGGTGGCCATTTGCAGCACAAAGGTGAGCAGCACCGCGCCCAGCAGCGGTTTGTTGCTGAGCAGGCCCAGCGTCCACAACGCGTCGCGCTCGGAACGGATCGCCATCACATGCACCATCTGCGACAGCGTGAGCACGGTGAACACCATGGTCTGCCAGTGGGCATGGCCGGTGGACAGCGCCCAGGCCTGCACCCCCAGGCACAGGGCGCCGATCAGCAGGCCCACGCCCAGAATGTGCTGCCACATGCCGCCAGCAAACAGGTTCTCTTTGGGCGGGCGCGGTGGGCGCTGCATCACGCCGCGCTCGGCGGGCTCCGCCGCCAGCGCCAGGCCGGGCAGGCCGTCGGTGACCAGATTCACCCACAAAATGTGGATCGGCAGCAGCGGGATCGGCAGCATCAGCAGCGGGGCCAGAGACAGTGTCCAGATCTCGCCCGAGTTGCCGGTCATGGCGTAACGGATGAACTTGCGGATGTTGTCAAAAATGCGCCGCCCCTCGCGCACCGCCGCCACGATGGTTGCGAAGTTGTCGTCCAGCAGCACCATGCTGGAGGCTTCGCGCGCCACGTCGGTCCCGCCCAGCCCCATGGCTACCCCAATGTCGGCGCGTTTCAGGGCGGGCGCGTCGTTGACGCCGTCGCCGGTCATGGCCACGATCTGGCCGCTGGCCTGCAGGGCTTCGACGATGCGGATTTTTTGCGCCGGGTCGACCCGGGCGTACACGCGTACCTCGGCCACGCGGGCCAGCAGCGCCGCGTCATCCAGGTCGGTCAGGTCCTGGCCGGTCAGCACCGGGGCCTGATCGTCTTGCACAATGCCCAGCCGCTGGGCAATCGCGCGGGCAGTGGCCGGGTGGTCACCAGTGATCATCACCGGGGTGATGCCCGCGCTGATGCAGTCACGCACGGCGACGGCGGCTTCAGCGCGTGGCGGGTCAATCAGCGCGATCAGCCCGAGAAACTGCAGATGGCTCTCGATGGCCTGGGTGGCCTGCGGGGCGTCCAGCGCGTCGCCGGTGGGCAACACGGCATGGTCGCGCCGTGCCAGCGCCAGCACCCGCAGACCTTGGGCGGCCAACGTGTGGGCCTGGTCCATCACGGCGGCACCGTCCAGCGGCACGCTGCCGCCCGGTGACCATTGCGCGCTGCAGTGGGTCAGCATCGACTCCGGCGCGCCCTTGGTGTAGGCGACAAACCCGCTGCCCACCCGGTGCAGCGTGGTCATGCGTTTGCGCTCAGAGTCAAACGGCAGTTCCTGCACGCGGGGCCAATGGGCCTCCAGCGCGGTCTTGTCCAGAGCGGCCGTGGCGGCGGCGTCCACCAAGGCGGTCTCGGTCGGGTCGCCCTGCCAGGCGCTGGCGGGTCCGGCGGTGTCGTGGCCGCGTTGGGCGTCGTTGCACAGGGCGGCAGCGCGCAGGGCTTCCAGCACCACCGGCCCGGGCGACGCTGCGCCGGGTGTCCAGGTGGCAAGCGGCGTCCACAGCAGCTCGGTCTGCATCTTGTTTTGCGTCAGGGTGCCGGTTTTGTCGGAGCAGATGGTGGTGACCGAGCCCAGGGTCTCGACCGAAGGCAGGCGCCGCACCAGCGCTTTGACCGCCACCATGCGCCGCGCGCCCAGCGCCAGCAGCACGGTCACCACGGCGGGCAGCGCCTCGGGAATGGCGGCCACCGCCAGGCTGATGGCGGTGAGTGCCATCAGCAGCGGGTCTTCGCCGCGCCAGATGCCCGCGGCAAAAATCAGCACACAGATGCCGATCACTCCCACCGCCAGCCGTTTGCCAAAGGCGGCCAGGCGGTTTTGCAGCGGGGTGCTGCGGTCGTCCTGGTCCAGCAGTTGCGCCACCTTGCCCAACTCGGTGGCCATGCCGGTGGCTACCACCAGGCCATGGCCGCGGCCGGTGGTGACGGCGGTGCCCTTGAAACCCATGTTGAGCTGGTCACCCAGCGCGTTGCTGGCGCCATCGGGCAGGGTGGCGGTGTGTTTGGCCACAGTGATCGATTCGCCGGTGAGGGCCGACTCGTCCACCTGCATCTGCGCCACCTGGATCAGGCGCAGATCGGCCGGGATTTGGCGGCCCGCGTCCAGCAGAACGATGTCGCCTGGCACCAGCGCGCTGGCGGGCACCACCTGCGATTGGCCCCCGCGCCTGACGGTGGCCTGCGCTGCGGCGAGCTTTTTCAGCGCGGCGATGGCGCGGTCGGCACGCCAGCTCTGCACAAAACCAATCACCGCGTTGAGCACCACAATCACCAGAATGGCCACCGTGTCGATCAGGTCGCCGATGACCCCCGACACCACGGCGGCCACCAGCAGCACCAGCACCATGAAATCAGTGAACTGGGCCAGCAACAGGCGCCACGGGCTGCGCAGCGCCTGGCTTTGCAGCTGGTTGGGTCCATGGCGGTCCTGGCGCCGCACCACCTCGTCGTGTGACAAACCCTGATCCGGGTCCACCGCGTGTTCGCGCAGCAGGTCTTGCACATCGCGCTGGTGCCACGGGCGGGGGGTGGTGGCGTCGGTCATGGCCAATCGCCTGCGGGTGATGGCGGTCAATGTTATTGAAACCCCATGCTGGAGCGCATTTGCACGGGCAACAACGCCTGCAGCGTGTGCACCTGGCGCTGCAGCACCTCGATGCGGTTGAAGTTGTCCAGCAGCATGGCGACGGTAAAGAGGTCCAGATCGAAATCCTGGCGCAGTTTGGCCGCCCGGCGCAAGGGCGTCACCCAATGGGCGCTGAAGGCACGCTCAGGCTCGGCGGTGGTCACGGGTTGCAGGGCGCAATAGTCCACCAGTTCATCGAGTTCCGCCTCGCTCATGCCGCAGCAGTGCGACAACTCGGTCAGGCTGACGGTCTCCCGGGTGTCGAGCCAGCGCCATTCAGTGGGTTCTTGCGTCATGGGGTGTTCCCGTTGGGGTTGCGCGGGTTGAAGTGTGAAATGCGGGCCAGTTCCAGGTACAGCGCCCGTTCGGCCTCGGTCAGCTGGGTCGGGATGTCGATGTGAACGATGGCATACAGGTCACTGCGGCCTTCGGCCAATCCACGTCCGCGCAGGCGCAGTTGGCGACCTGATCGGGTACCGGCGGGCACCGTCAGCAGCACCGGGCCGTCCAGCGTGGGCACTTCGAGTTCGGCGCCCAAGGCGGCCTCCCATGGGGCCAAAGCCAGGTCAAAGTACAGGTCCAACCCGTCGGGTCGGAACACCGGGTGCGGTGCCAGGGCGATATGCAGGTAGATGTCACCATCGGGCCCGCCGTGGCGGCCCGGGCCGCCTTTGCCGCGCAGGCGCAGTTTCTGGTCCTGACGCACCCCCGGCGGAACGGTGACTTGCAGCGTGCGCTGGCCCGAGGCATCGGCCAGTTGCAGGCTGACGGTGGTGCCGTGGCGCGCGTCATCCAATGACAGGGTGATGGTGCTTTCGAGATCCTGCCCTTTGACCGGGCGCGGTGGTGGCGCCTGGCCGCGTTGCCCGCGGTGGAGCGAGGCCAGCAGGTCGGCCAGGTCCAGGTCTTCAAACGATGACCCACCGGCGGCGAAGTCTTGCTGCCATTGCGGCGGCGGCGAGAACTCGGCACCGGCGGGCGGATGGCCCAGCTCGTCATAAGCAGCGCGTTTGGCGGTGTCCTTGAGGGTGGCGTAAGCCTCGGCGATGTCTTTGAAGCGGGCCTCGGCACCGGGCGCCTTGGACATGTCCGGATGATGGGTGCGGGCCAGTTTGCGGTAGGCCTTTTTGATCTGATCCAGATCGGCGTCTCGGGGCACACCCAGCGTCTCGTAATAGTCTTTGTATTTCATGATGAGGTGAGGTGAGGTGATATGCGATGCGGGTCAGACCACGGCGCCAAACAGCGCGCCTGCACCCGCCGTGATGGCCATCGCCAGCGCGCCCCAGACGACGACACGCGCGGCGCTGGTGGCGATGCGGGTGCCACCCGCCCACGCGGCCAGTGCCCCCAGCGCGGCCAGAAACCCCAGTGACGAGCCACTCAGCCAGACCATCAGGTTGGCCTGCGGCGCCGCAGCGGCGATGCCCAGTGGCAGCGCCGCACCCACGGCAAAAGCGGCCGCCGAGGCCAACGCAGCCTGCACCGGTTGCGCGCTGAAGGTGGCTGACATGCCCAACTCGTCGCGGGCATGGGCGCCCAGGGCGTCATGCTGCGTCAGTTGTGCCGCCACCTGCTCAGCCAAAGCGGCGTCCAGCCCGCGCTTGACATAAATATTCGCAAGTTCCCTCAGTTCTGCACTTGGGTCGGCGGTCAGTTCGGTTTTTTCGCGCGCCAGGTCAGCCTTTTCGGTGTCGGCCTGGGCGTGCACCGAGACATATTCACCCGCTGCCATCGACATTGCCCCCGCCACCAGCCCGGCTACCCCGGTCATCACCAGCGTGCTGTGGCTGGCTTGGGCCGCCGCCACACCCATCAGCAGACTGGCGGTGGAGACAATGCCGTCATTGGCGCCCAGCACCGCCGCCCGCAGCCAGCCGATGCGATCAGATCGGTGGTATTCCTGGTGGCGACGATGGATGAACATGAGGCGAGCTGGATGGGTGAGGGCAAATGCCGTGTGTCAGGATTTTGGCCGCGTTGACGCTGAAAAATCCTGGGTGCCCAGGCGGATGCGCCAGACCGCGATGAACATGGCCGCAATCACCGGCCCCAGCACAAAACCGTTGATGCCAAACACCGCCATGCCGCCCAGCGTGGAGAGCATCACCAGATAGTCGGGCATGCGGGTGGCTTTGCCCACCAGGATCGGGCGCAGCAGGTTGTCCACCAGCCCGATCACCAGCACGCCGTAAGCGATCAGCGCCAAACCTTGCCACAGCGCACCGCTGAGCAGCAAGTACACCGCCACCGGCAGCCAGACCAGCCCGGCGCCGATGGCGGGCAGCAGCGACAAAAAGGCCATCAGCACGCCCCACAGCAAGGGCGCGTCCACCCCCAGCGCCCAAAACCCCAGCCCGCCCAGCGCGCCCTGGATCATGGCCACCAGCAGGTTGCCCTTGACGGTGGCACTGACCACGGTGCTGAAGTCAGCCAGCAGCGCCTGCTTGTACACGGGCGCCAGCGGCACGGCATTGCCCACCACTTTCAGCATGTCCTGGCCGTCGCGGATCAGGAAAAACGACAGGTAAAGCATGATGAACACGCTGGCCACCCATTCAAAGGCGTTTTGTCCGACGCTGAAGGTTTGCGTGGCAATCGCCTGGCTGCCCTGCGTGAGCGCTTCGGTCAGCCGACGTTGCAGGGTGTTGAAACTGACCAGGCCAAAGCGGTCCAGTATCGCGGTGATGCTGTCGGGCAAGGCATTAAAAACGCCCCGAAAGTAGCGGGTGGGGTCGAGTTGGCCGGTTTGGAGTTGCTGGTAAATCGCGGCCGCCTCCTGCACCAGCAGTGCAGACACCAGCGCCAGCGGCAGCACCACGACGATCAGCGCGGCCAGCAAGGTGATGAAGGCAGCAATATTGCGCCGCTGGCTCACCCGCGGCAGCAGCCAGCGGTTCAGGGGCCAAAACAGCACGGCCATGATGGCGCCCCACAGAATGGCGCCGTAAAACGGCAGCAAGATGGCACCCAGCGCCAGCGACACCACCAAGAGCATTGCGGGCAGCGCCCGCAGGTCGCGCCGCGGTCGTCCGGACGGATCAGGCGGTAGCTGGGGCGTCATGGTTTGGGTTGGGCCACCCAGCGCGCGGCCGCCAGCGCCGCCAGCACGCCCGACATGGACAACCAGCGCCAAGGCCGCACCAGCACCAGCACAGCGCCGACAGCGGCTGCGCCCAACACCAGGCGATACGGATGCTTCTGTGCCACCGGCTGCAGCACCCCGTTGGTGGCTCTTGCCACCAGCGTCGTCGCGACGGCAAAAGGTTGTTTTTGCCACCACGCTTGAAGCAGGTTGATCAGGAAACCTGCCTCGGGGTTGGCTTTGAGGCCGTGCAGCCAGGGCCGGGGGGCAGTGCCCGGCGTGCCCGACGCATCAACGTCGGGGCGCGACTCGGTCTGCGCCAGCGCCAGGCGCAGGCGCTCGCGCGACTGGGCCAAGCGTTCACAGGCACCGGGCTGGGCGCTCATTGTGTGCCCGCCGAACGCAACATGGCCATGTCGGCGCTGAGTTGCCGCGTCAGATTGGCAAAACTCTCACTGCCTGCGGGCTGGCGCGCCAGCAGCAGGCAAACCACCGCCAAACCCAATGGAACCAGTGGTACGGCCACCAGCACCCATAGGGCCCGGTCTGGCAGGCCGGGCGATACCGCCCACAGCATCAGGGCGCTGCCGCCCAGCACGGCGGCCACACCCAGGCCACACAAGGCTGTGGCCAGCAGCAGCGCCTGGCGTCGCCAGCGCTGGCCTGCCAGGCCCAGCTCTTCGTGTGTGAGCACGGCATAGGCCTGCAAGTGGTCCACCAGCATCTGGGGCTGGGTGGCCAGCAGGGTCAGCAAGGGCGGCAACGGCACGCTGGCTTTCAGTGGTGGCTGCGTGAGCGGGCCACCAAGCTGACCAGCGCCATCAGGGCGGCACCGGTGGCGGCGGCAATCAGCACCGATTTCACCGGCTCGTGCCGGATGTAGCTGACCGTGTTGTCCGAGGCGCGCTCGGCCTTCAGGCGCAACTGGTGCGAGGTTTCGCGCACGCTGTCCACGCCATGGCGGGCAAACGAGCTGACCTGTTCGCCGGCGCGGTCAAGCACCGGTGTGGCCTGGCGGCGCAGGTCATGCATGGCGTTGGCGAGGGTTTTCAGGGCGTCATTGGCAGCGCGCTGGCTGGTTTGGATGGCCTGGTCTGCCGAGTGGGCGGCTTGGTTGACCAGGGTGTCGGTGGTGTTGGTATCGGACATGAAATTTCCTTTGAGGTGCGTGAAAAGGGGGCAGATGTGGACCAGGCTGAGCGCCTAAAACCCTTTGACCGATCCGAAAATGATGCTGATGACGGCCAGGACGATGAAGACGAAAAACAAAATTTTGGCGATGCTCACGGCACCGGCGGCAATGCCACCAAAGCCCAACACGCCTGCAATCAGGGCGATGATGAAAAAGACGACGGCGTAATACAGCATGGTGAACCTCTCGTTGTTTTTAAAGAAGTCGACCATACCGGGGAGGCCACGGGGGGTCTGTTCGCCTGCGCACATAGGCGCCGGGCGACCCGGCCCCGGGTGGCACCCTGCCTAGCTTTTGCGCAGTTTGAGCAGGTCCAGCGACAGCGCCGTGCCGCACAGGATGACGGCGCCGCAAATCAGCATCCAGCTCGTGACCGATTCACCCAGCAGCAACACACCATAGAACACCGCAAACACCGGGATCAGGAAGGTGACGGTGAGCGAGGCCGCTGCCCCCATCTTTTCAATCAGCCGGAAATACAACACGTAGGCCACACCGGTGCACAACACACCCACGGCCAGCAGCGCCAGCCAGGCTGTGGCACCGGGCATCACTGCCGGCCACAGCCACACCGTGGGCAGCGCCAGCCCGAGGGTGGCACCGATCTGGCTGCCGGTGGCCACCACCAGCGAGGGCACGCCGCCCAGATAACGCTTGGTGTAGCTGGCCGAGATGCCGTAGCACAGGCACGCCACCAGGCAAGCCACCACCGCCCAGCCGCTGGACAGGCCCGAGGCATCCGGCTTGAAACTCGCTTTGCCCCAAGCCAGCATGGCCACACCCACAAAGCCGATCAGCAAACCGATGATCTTGAGCCCGTGCGGCCGGTCTTTGAGCCATACCCAGGCCACCAGCGCGCCAAACAGCGGCACGGTGGCATTCAGCAGCGACGACAGCCCGGTGCTGATGGCCAGCAGCGCGTAGGCGTAGCAGGCAAACGGCAGGCCCGAGTTGAGCAGTCCCAGAAAGAGAATTTTTCGCCAGTGCACCATCAGCGTGGACCCCTGCCGGCGCGCCAGCAACAGCGGCAGCAGAAACAGCGCGGCAATGCCAACGCGAATGCCTGCCGTGGGCAAAGGCCCGAATTCGGCGGCGCCCAAACGCATGAACAGAAACGACGCGCCCCACAGCGCGGCCAGCAGGAGAAATTCAAGGAGCCAGGGTTTTTTCGGGAGCGAGGTCAAAGAGCGCCTTCAAGTTGCAGCAGGGCGGTTTTGCGGGGCAGGCCACCAGCGTAGCCCGTGAGGCTGCCGTTTGAGCCCACCACGCGGTGGCAGGGCACGATGATACCCAGCGGGTTGCGGCCCACGGCAGCGCCCACCGCGCGCACGGCGGCAGGTTGGCCGATGCGCCGGGCCAGCTCGCCGTAGCTGCAGGTCGTCCCCACCGGGATGCCTTGCAGTGCCTGCCAGACCGCCTGCTGGAACGACGTGCCGGTCGTGGTGTCGAGTGGGACGTCAAACGTCTGGCGCTGTCCGGCGAAGTACTGGGCCAGTTCCGCTGCGGCCTGGGTCAGCACCGGGTGATCTGGCGCGCTGGCGCAAGGGGTGAGGTCAGGCAGATGCGCCTGGTTGTCAAACCAAACGCCCACCAGCCGGTCGGCGCTGGCAGCCAGAAGCAGGCGGCCCAGCGGGCTGGCGATGCTGGCCTGAACGGTGTTTGCGGGAATTTTCATGGTGTGGTCGCCTTCCGGTCGTTGTTTGTCAGGGCCAATGGTTGGGTTCATCCGTGTCCATCGGACGTCTGGTGTGTGGCCTGGCCCGTCGGTGCTGTGTCAGGCAGACGCGCCCAGGCACGCATCACGGCGTAGCTGCGCCAGGGTTGCCACGCGCTGGCGGCGGCCAAGGCTGCTTTGGCCGGTGAGGGGGCGCCCTGCACCGCCAGTGCTTTGTGCAGCGCCACATCGCCAGCCGGAAAGGCGTCGGGCCAACCCAGCGCGCGCATGGCGATGTACTGCGCGGTCCAGTCACCCACACCGGGCAGGGCCAGCACATCGCGCAAGGTTGGCGCCAGTGGCGCGCCCGTGTGCAGGGTCAACTGGCCGTCAGCCACCGCCCGCGCCAAAGCGATGATGGCGCCTTGGCGTTGTTTGACGATGCCCAGCTGCCCCAGATCATCGCCCGTGGCGTTTGCCAGCGTCTGCGCACTGGGGAACAGCCGGTTCAGCCCGGTCATGGGGGTGGTGATGGGTTCACCAAAACGCGCCACCAGCCGGTTGCACACCGTGCGCGCCGCAGCCACGGTGATTTGCTGGCCCAGCACGGCGCGCACCGCCAGCTCAAAGCCGTCCAGCGTGCCGGGCAGGCGCAGACCATCCGATTCGGGGAAATCGTTGTGCAACACCGCGTTGATGGCCAGCGGGTCGGCGTCCAGGTCCAGCAGGTGGCGCACGCGCACCATCACCTGCGGCAACGCTGGCAGCAGCGACTCACTCACCGTGAGCCTGACCCGGCAGCGCGGCGCATCAAAACAGGCCGTGAGCCAGCCGCTGATGCGCTGCCCGTCCAGTGCCACCGACAGCGTGCTGGCCAGACTGGCCTGGGTGGGGGACAGCGTGGCCAGCTCCGTGCCGGTGAGCTGGCGCCTTTGAAAAAATTGCAGCAAAGCGGCCACGTCATAAGGCGGGCGGTAACTCAGAACCACCGTCAGTGGCAGCTGCGGGCTGGTGGAGGGTGTGGGTGCGCTGGCCGAGCGCCGGTCGCGGCGCAGTTGCGTCGGGTTCAGACCATACTGGGCTAAAAAGACCGCATTGAACCGGCGCACGCTGGCAAAACCACTCATGCGCGCCACTTGCGCCGCAGGCAGCCGGGTGTCGGTCAGCAACTGTTTGGCGCACAGCAGGCGGCGGGTTTGCAGGTAACGCAGCGGCGACACACCAAACCGGGCCTCAAAAATGCGCCGCAAATGCCGATCGCTGATGCCCAGACGTTGCGCCACGGGTCCGATGCCTTGTGCCGCCACCGATCCGCTGGGCGGCGCGTCCAGCAGGGCAGCCGCCTGGCCGGCCAGGATGCTGGAGGCGTCCTGCATCGACCAGGCGGGCGGGTGGGGCACCCCGCCACCGGGCGCCAGCTCGGGTCGGCAACGCAGGCAGGGCCGAAAGCCCGCCAACTCGGCCAGCGCCGCGTGCGGGAAAAAGCGGCAGTTCTCCCGCTTGGGGGTACGCACCCGGCACACCGGGCGGCAATAAATGCCGGTGGAGGTCACGCCGGTGAAAAAGCGGCCATCAAAACGGGCGTCCCGCGCTTTCAAGGCCAGGTAGCAGGCATCGTCAAACGGCAGGTTGGGGGTGGCGGTCATGCGGCGGATGATACGGTTGCCCGCGTTGTTTTGGGGGGTCAAAGTAGCCGTTTCCGGACATGTGCCCGCGCCCGGTGCCGACCCTACAATTCAGGCCAAAAATGCCAGCCCGTTCACCGGTTCGACCATCCACAAGGGATTTCTCATGCAACTGCCTGCCTCGATTTTCAAAGCCTACGACATCCGTGGTGTGGTGCCCAGCACCGTGAATGAGGCCATGGCCGAAGCCCTGGGCCGGGCCTTTGGCACCGTGGCTTTGCGTGAAGGGCAAAAAGTGGTCGCGGTCGGGCGCGACGGGCGCCTAAGTGGTCCGGCGCTGAGCGCCGCGTTGATCCAAGGGCTGGTGTCGGTGGGTGTCGAGGTGATCGACATTGGCAAAGCCACCACACCGATGTTGTACTTTGCCGCCAGCACCCTGTGTGCCAGCGGCATCCAGGTCACCGGCAGCCACAACCCCAAGGACTACAACGGTTTCAAGATGGTGATGGATGGCCGCGCCATCTACGGCGACGAGATCCAGACCCTGCGCCAGATCATGACCGACGAGACCTGGGTGCTGCAGGACGGCGGCTCGGTGCGTTGTGTCGATGTGCTGGCTGATTACACCGCGCGCATTGTGGGTGGCATCACACTGTCTCGCCCGATGAAGATTGTGGTGGACTCGGGCAACGGCATTGCCGGTGCCTCGGCCCCCGGCATTCTGCGTGCGATTGGTTGTGAGGTGACTGAGTTGCACAGCGAAGTGGACGGCAACTTCCCCAACCACCATCCCGACCCGAGCAAACCGGAGAACCTGCGTGACGTGGTGGCCGCGCTCCAAGCCGGTGACGCCGAAATTGGCCTGGCTTTTGATGGCGACGGCGATCGCCTGGGTATCGTCACCAAAGAAGGCAACACGATTTACCCGGATCGCCAGATGATGTTGTTTGCGCGCGACGTGTTGAAACGTGCCCCCGGTGGCACCATCATTTTTGATGTGAAGTGTTCCCAACGCCTGGCACCCACCATCACCGAGGCAGGTGGGGTGCCGATGATGTTCAAGACCGGCCACTCGTTGATCAAGGCCAAGATGAAAGAAATTGGCTCACCGCTGGGTGGCGAGATGAGTGGCCACATCTTCTTCAAGGAGCGCTGGTACGGCTTTGACGACGGCACCTACGCCGGTTGCCGCCTGTTGGAAATCTTGAGCCAGTCTGCAGATGCCAACGCGGTGCTCAACGCGCTGCCCACCAGCTTCTCCACGCCCGAACTCAATGTCAAATGTGCCGAGGGGGAACCCCACGGGCTGGTGGACCAGTTGGTGGCCAAGGTCAACTTCCCGGCACCGGCCACCGTGAACACCATCGACGGCTTGCGGGTCGATTGGCCGGACGGTTTTGGCCTGATCCGCGCCAGCAACACCACACCGGTGCTGGTGCTGCGGTTTGAGGGCCACACGCCCGAGGCGCTGGCGCGTATTCAGGCCGACATGCTCGCGCTGCTGCACACGCTCAAGCCCGACGCCAGCTTTGACGAAGCGGCGCATTGAGCTTGGTCGGAGCCCAAGCAGGTGCGATTGAACGGGATGTTGTTGTCGGTTTTGCCCCCTCTCCCGCTGGGAGAGGGCAGGGGTGAGGGCTGCTTTTGAAGATACTGATCGTCAAACTCTCCTCTTTAGGTGACGTCGTGCACGCCATGGCCGCGGTGCAGGACATCCGCCTGGCCTACCCTGATGCACGCATCGACTGGGTGGTGGAGCGTGGTTTTGCCCCGCTGGTGCTGCGCTGCAAAGGCGTGCACCGGGTGATTCCGTGTGAGCTGCGGCGCTGGCGCAAGGCCATGTTCAGCCCCGAGACGCGCCAGGCCTGGAAGCTGTTCAAGGCCGATTTGCAGCAGGATGACTACGACGCGGTGATTGACCTGCAAGGCCTGAGCAAATCCGCCCTGGTGTCGCGGCTGGCGCGCCTGACCCCAAGCGGCAAACGCTACGGCATGGCCAACCAGACCGAAGGCTCCAGCTTTGAGGCACCCGCGCGCTGGGTGGCCGATGTGGCCCTGACCTTGCCCGCACGCAGCCACGCGGTGACCCGCTCGCGCCAGCTGTGTGCGCAGGCCCTGGGCTACACGCTGCCTTTTTACCTGTCTTTCGGGCTGTTGGCGCAAAAGGACAAAGGCTTGCCTGCGACCAAACAGGTCGCGCTCAGAACCGGCTTGCAGGGCCTGGTGGCGCTGGTGCACGGCACCTCACGCGCCGACAAAACGTGGCCGCTGGCCCACTGGCGCGAGCTGGGTGCGCGCCTGAACGCCGCCGGTTACATGGTGGCTTTGCCGCACGGCAGCGCGGCCGAAGAAGCCGTGTGCCACCAGATGGCGGAGGGCCTGACCCACGCCCAGGTCTGGCCGCGGCTGGCGCTCGATGCACTCACCGATTCGCTGGCCAACTGCGACGGTCTGATCGGTGTCGACAGTGGCCTGAGCCACATCGCCGTGGCGCTGGACCTGGCGCATGTGCAGATCTACAACTTTGACACCGCCTGGCGCACCGGCCCGCTGGCCGAACAACAGACCACCGCAGGCGGCCCACCGCCGCGCCAGGTCAGTGTCTTTGCCCAGCCCACCCCGTCGGTGGACCGTATTTGGCAGGCCTGGCAGGCGGTGTCCGCCGCTGCGCAGGCCCGTGTTGCAACCCCCACTTACCGGGCCTCGGGCCTGGCCTCTCTGTGATTCGACAGCTTTATTCATTGGCGATGTGGCTGGCGCAGCCGCTGCTCAAACGCAAACTCAAGCGCCGTGGGGCCAAGGAGCCCGGCTACCTGCAAGCCATTGACGAGCGGTTTGGCCGCTACAGCGCCCCGGTGCCGCCGCACGACGGCCCCACGGTGTGGGTGCACGCCGTGTCGCTGGGCGAAACGCGCGCGGCCGCGGTGCTGGTGGCGGCGCTGCGCAAACTGCTGCCCGACATGCGCCTGCTGCTCACCCACGGCACCGCCACCGGGCGCGCTGAGGGCGCCAAGCTGCTGCAACCGGGTGACCTGCAAGCCTGGCAACCCTGGGACACGGTGGGGGCTGCGCAGCGGTTTTTGAGCCACTTCAAGCCACAGATCGGCGTGCTGATGGAGACCGAAATCTGGCCGAATCTGGTGCACACCTGCCATGTGCGGCAGATGCCGCTGGTGCTGGCCAGCGCCCGCCTGAGCGAAAAATCCTTGCGTCAGGCGCAAAAATTATCCTGGCTGGCGCGCCCGGCCTTCACCGAGCTCAACGCCGTTTGGCCGCAAACCCCGCAGGATGCCCAGCGCTTCAACCAGCTTGACGCCCCGGTACGTGCGGTGTTTGGCAACCTCAAGTTTGACGCCACGCCCGACGCCCGGCAGATCGCCCTGGGGCGCCAATCCCGCACACGCCTTGGCAAACCGGTGGTGATGGTCGCCAGTTCACGCGAGGGGGAGGAGCTGGCCTTGCTGCAGATCCTCCAGGCGCTGCGCGCCCCATTCCCTGCGCAACCGGGACCAGCCGTGACGGATTCGGTCGTGGATCAGGTTCATTGGCTGATCGTGCCTCGGCACCCGCAGCGCTTTGACGCGGTGGCCGAGCTGATCACCACGCAGGGTTTTGCCGTGTCGCGCCGCAGCCATTGGGGCGTACAGGGGCCGGAATTGCCCGCGGCGGCGCCGGGCCAGCCGCCCACGGTCTGGCTGGGCGACTCGCTGGGCGAGATGGCGCTGTATTACGGCCTGGCCGATGTGGCTTTGCTGGGTGGCAGTTTTGAGCCGCTGGGCGGGCAAAACCTGATCGAGGCGGCGGCCTGCGGCTGCCCGGTGCTGATGGGTCCGCACACTTTCAACTTCGCCGACGCGGCCGAGCAGGCGCTGGCCGCAGGTGCGGCGCTGCGCGTGGCGGATCTGTCCGAAGCGGTCAAGGTGGCAGGTGATCTGGTGGCCGATGCCCACCGGCTGGCCAGCGCCCGCCAGGGCTGTGACAGCTTTGCCCAGGCGCACCGCGGTGCCGCGCACGGTTTGGCACGCGCCATCGTGCACGTGATGAACGCCTCGGTGGCGGGCTTGGTCAAAACCGGTTAGCCCGCCCCCGGGATCACGCGCCGGCCAGCTTGTCGGTGTCGGCGCCTTTGTCAATGTCGAGCTTGCGCATTTTTTCCCACAGGTTTTTACGGCTGATGCCCAGAGCGTCTGCGCAGGCTTGAATTTGCCATTTGTGGCTGTCCAGCGCGCGCACGATGACGTCGCGTTCACAGGCCAGCAGGTAGTCGCGCAGACTGCCGCCCGTGTCTTGCGGGCCGGCCAGCGCTGGCGCGGGCCGGTCAAACAGCAGGTCGTGCGAAATGGTGCGGCCATCACTCATCAGGGTGGCCCGTTCCAGGGCGTTTTTCAACTCGCGGATGTTGCCGGGCCAGGCATAGGTTTGCAGGGTGTGTTCGGCCGAGGGCGTCAGGCTCGGCGGTGGTTTGCCCTGCGCGCTGGCGATGTCGTCCAGCAGTTGCCGGGCCAGCGGCAGGATGTCTTCGGGCCGCTCGCGCAGCGGCGGAATGCGCAACTCCACCACGTTGATGCGGTAGTACAAGTCCTCCCGGAAGGCGCCCGCGGCCACCCGTTCCTGCAGGGCCTGATGCGTGGCACAGACCAGCCGGATGTTGACGTTGATCTGCTCCTCGCCGCCTACCCGCACAATCTGGCGCTCTTGCAGCGCGCGCAGCAGCCTGACCTGCATGGCCAGCGGCATGTCGCCAATTTCGTCCAGGAACAGGGTGCCGCCGTCGGCCTGCTCAAACACCCCTTTTTTGGTCCGCGCAGCGCCGGTGAATGCGCCTTTTTCGTAACCAAACAGCTCCGCTTCCAGCAGGGTCTCGGTCAAGGCGCCGCAGTTGACGGCGATGAACGGGCTGCTTTTGGCGCTCAGCTGGTGCAAGGTCTGGGCCACGAGCTCCTTGCCAACACCCGATTCACCGGTGATCAGCACCGAAGCCGCGCTGGTGGCCAGGCGCTGCAGCATCACCTCGATCTGCCGCATGGCCGGGGATTGTCCCAACGGGTGCACCGCCTGCGCCGCACCGGGCGGCACGATGGCCCGCACCTTGTCGACCAGGGCGTCCAGGTCAAACGGTTTGGTGATGTAGTCGTGCGCGCCTTTTTTGAGCAGCCGAACCGCCGTGTCGATGTCACCATGGCCGGTGATGAAGATGAAGGGTGGCAGCCCGGTGCGTTGTGTCTGCAATTGCTCGAACAAGACATCGCCGGTGGTGTCGGGCAGGCGGATGTCGCTGATGACCAGGGCGTAGTCCTGATGCTGCAGCGCCAGCTGGGCTTGGGCGCCGTGGCGGTACCAGTCGCAGGGCAGGCCTTCGAGGGCAAAGCGGTCGGCCAGTGATTCCCCCATGATCTCATCGTCTTCAATCAGGCAAAGTTTGCGCAGCGCTGGCGTCATGTCGGGAGGTCCAGGGGAAAAGTCACGGTGAAACAGGTCCGCCCGGTGGCGGACTCAGCTTGAATGGTACCGTGCAGCTGGTTGACGATCTGGTAACAGATCCACAGGCCCAGACCGTGACCGTTTTCAGAGAACGGGGAAAACGGCTCGAACAGCCGCCCCAGTTGCTCAGGTTGGAGCGACTGACCATTGTTGTGGACTGACAGCACCAGTTGCCGCCCCAACGTTTGGGCCTGCAGCGTCACCTGGCCGCCCGCGCCTGCTGCCGTGATGGCATTGAGCAACAGATTCATCAGCACCTGGCGCACCAGGGTGGAGGGCAAGCCCAAGGGTGCGGTCAAGTCGACATGCCAAGCCAGTTGCGTCGCCTGTTTTTTTGCGGCGTGCGCCACCAGCACCCGGACATCGTCAAAGTCGGACGCGTCCAGCGGGCGGCTGCGCACGGTGGCCTCGACCAGCAAGGCCGCCACGGTTTCGCGAATCTGGGTCAGGCCACGTTCGAGTAAGGAGATGGTTTTTTGCGTCACGGGGTCGGGGTTGCCGTGTTTTTTGAGCGTGCTGATGGCGTTGAGCATGCCACCCAGCGGGTTGTTGATCTCGTGGGCCATGCCGGCGGTGAGCCGCCCCAAGGCTGCCAGTCGGTCGGTCTGCAACATCTGTTTTTCCAGCGCGGTTTTTTCCAGCAATCTGGAGCGCATGTCTTCATAGGCGCCAAACAGTTGGCCGACCTCGTCCTGATACGGGTAGACCGAGGCGTCCAGCGGCTGCGGCTCGCTGCGGCCGATGCCGCTGATGCGCTCGGTGATGAGTTGCATCGGCTGCATCATGCGCCGCCCCCAGTAGGCGGTGATTGGCAGCAGCAAGGCCAGCACCGCCAGCGTGGTCCACAGCGCGTTTTCCAGCAGATGCAGGTAGCGCTGCGAGATCAGGGATTTGTTGTAAGTCACGATCAGGGTGCCCAGGCGCACGCCATCGTTGCTGATCGGCACCGCCACATAAATATGGTCGGCCTCCTGGGCCTCCAGCACCAACGCTTGGGCGTCGGGTTCACTGGGCAAACGGCTGGCCAGCGTCTTCAACTCGCTGCCCAAGGACGCCAGCGGGCTCAGCATCGGGTGCTCCTGCGGTGTGGAGGAAACGTAGACGCGGTTGGCGCTGTCCAGCACCATCAGGCTCTCGGCCAGCGCCGCGTTGAGCGGGGTGGCAAAGGGCAAGGACACGATCTCGAAGGCCTGCCAGACCTCGTCCTGCAACATCACCGGGAACAGCGCATGGGCCACGGTGCGCCCCAGATCCTGGGCGTTTTTCTGGATTTCTTCGTGCAGGTGGTCCCAGGTCTGCACCGCGAACGAGGCCGACAGCGCCAGCGCGGTGGCCAGAATCAGGCCGCCGCCCCACAGCGGCATCTTGAAGCGCAGGCTCAGGTCAAACAGCCGCATCAACGTTTGCCAGTCAGCGCCATCATCTCCGCCACGCGGTCATAGAGTTGGGGATTGCCTTTGACAAAGCCGTTCAGGTTGAGCCGCGCAAGCAGCACGCGCCCCTCGGGGTCGTGGGTCATGTTGAGCAACACCGTCTGCATGTTTTTGAAGTCCGCGTCAGACACTTTGCCCTGCGCCACGATGGGCGGAAAGCCGTATTCTTCAGATTGCCAGGCGATCCGCGTCTTGGCCGTGATGTCCGGGCGCACCTTGGCCAGCGAGTCCCAGACAAAGCTGTCCACCGCGGCGCCCTGGGCCAGACCAGCGGCCACGGCGTCAATCGCTTTGCGGTGCGACCAGGTGAAAAAAGTCCGTCTGAAAAACGTGCCCGGGTCAGCGCCACGGCCTTCAATCTCAAACCGTGGCACCAGGTAACCGGTGTTGGAATACGGGTCAGCGTAAGCAAAGATGCCTTGCTTAAGGTCGGCAAAGTGCCCGGTTTGGGTGTCCTGGGCCGGCACGATCAGGTAGGAGCGGTAGGTGGGACGACCCCCGTTGAGGGCCGTGGCCAGCAAGCGCACGTCCTGCTTGAGCATGACGTAGGGGTAGTCACAAATCCAGGCAAAGTCCACCTTGTGCCGTTGCAGCAAGTCCATCGTGTCGCGGTAGCGGTCACGCTGGACAAATTCCACCGAGCGATTCAGGCGCACCTCCAGATAACCCCGCCACTGCGCCAGCAGGGCATGCTGGTCGTGCAGGAAGGCCGGGGTCATGGCAAAACGCAAGGGGCGTGGCTCTTGCGCGCTCCAGGCCGCCAGGCCGGTGGCGGCCAGGCAGATTGCCATCAAGGTGGCTCTGATACGGTTGAACATCCTGTTTCCTGTCTCCTTTTTGGGTTACCGAAGGGTGACTTGCGACAAAAACATCGGGTGGTGACGTTACCGATTGGTAACTTGCGGGTCGGTGGCACGTGGTCACTCAGGTGGATGCGGCGCCAGGCGCCTGTCGGGTCGGGGAATTTTATCGGGGTGCGCAGCTTGGGCCACCCGTTGACAAGCCCGCGAAAGCCGTCCAAACCTTGCCGCCGCCAGCGCACGGGTTACCGATGGGTAACGCCGAACCTGCGTCCTGCCCGCGCCACGCGTGGCATGGAGCTTGCGCTCCCAGGCTGTCGAACATCAATTCAGGAGCATGTTATGAAGCTGACGAGACGGGTATTCATCATGGCAACGGGGCTGTCTGCCGGGGCGGTGATGACGGGGTGCGCGGGTCTGTCCGGGCCGGTCCATAGTTCACTGATCCCGCGCAAAGCCAAACCCTGCAGCCCGGCGGCTGGCCAATGGGTGGCCAGCACCTGCCAGGGCTGCACGCAGTGGTGTGCGGTGCAGATTTTTGTGCAAAACGGGCGCGCCACCCGGGTGCGCGGCAACCCGCTGTCCAAGACCAACCATGGTTACTGCTGTCCACGTGGGCACATGATCCCGCAGCAGATGTACGACCCGGACCGCATCAAGACACCGATGAAGCGCACCAACCCGCTCAAAGGCAGGGGCATTGACCCGAAGTTTGTCCCGATTTCCTGGGACGAAGCCCTGAACACGGTGGC
Organism: Rhodoferax sp. U2-2l; assembly: GCF_020594515.1. Taxonomy (GTDB): domain Bacteria; phylum Pseudomonadota; class Gammaproteobacteria; order Burkholderiales; family Burkholderiaceae_C; genus Rhodoferax. The sequence goes on along the minus strand of NZ_JAJCTH010000011.1, from coordinate 11,460 downwards.
CGACAAGATGATGGCGCTGCGTCAGGCCGGTGAGCCGGGCAAGCTGATGTACATGCGCGGTCGTTATTCCTCCACCTCCACCGAACTGCTGTACGGCACCTTGCCCAAAATCTGGGGCACGGCCAACTATTTCTCGCACAGCGCCATCTGCGCCGAAGCCGAAAAGATGGGCCCGGGCTTGACCCAGGGCTTTTTTGGCTACCGCGACTACGACCTGGGTAACACCAACTGCCTGGTGGCCTGGGGTTGTGACCCGCTGAGTTCCAACCGCATGGTGCCCAACGCCATGCATCACTTTCCCGGCATCGTCCAACGTGGCAAGGTGATTGCCATTGACCCGCGCATGTCCACCATTGCCGCCAAGGCGCATGAGTGGCTGCCGATCAACCCCGGCACCGACGGTGCGCTGGCCAGCGCCATCGCGCACGTGATCCTGACCGAAGGCACATGGAGCAGGGAGTTTGTGGGTGACTTCAAAGACGGCAAAAACCTGTTTGTGGCCGGCCAGCTGGTGGACGAAGCCGCTTTCACCGAGAAAGAAACCAACGGTGTCGTCAAATGGTGGAACCTGGAACTCAAGGACAAGACCCCGGCCTGGGCGGAGAAAGAAACCCTGATTCCTCCCGCACAAATCCTGCGGGTGGCGCGCGCCATGGGTAAGGCGGGTTCCAAAACCACCGTTTTCATGGGGCCGGGTGTGGCCATGACGCCGCGCGGCACCTACGCCGCGATGGCCGTGCACGCGCTCAACGGCTTGCTGGGTTCGATTGACGTGGAAGGCGGCGTGTGGCAAAGCAGCAGCGTACCGCTGGGCAAATTTGCCTCCACCGAGAAGTATGTGGACGAGGTCGCCAAGTTGGCTAGCAAGGGCAAAAAGCTCGATGGTCGGGGCGCCAAAGACATGCCCGCCATGATGGGTGGCAAGCCCGGCAGCGGTGTGGTCACCAACAACGTGGCCAACGGGCTGCTGAAAGACCCGGGCGCGGTGAAGGTGTTTATTTCGTCGTGGTCCAACTTCAACTTCTCGTGCACGGGCGCCGGGCGCTGGGACAAAGCCATGGCCCAGATTCCGTTCTTCGTTCACATGGTGCCCAACGCATCGGAGATGACGCAGTTCGCTGACATCGTGCTGCCTTCCACCTTCAATGCGGCCGAGGGTTGGTCGGTGATCTCCAACATGGGCAACGGCTACGGCTATGCCTCCATCCAGCAAGCTGCGGTCAAGCGCCTGTGGGATGTCAAACAGGAAGAGACCGAGGTGATGTGGCTGCTGGCCGAAAAACTCAAGGCCAAAGGTTTCCCCAACCTGTTTGACTATTACGCGCAAGAGTTCAAAGACCCCGAAACCGGCAAGCTGCCCACCACCCCCATGGAGTTCAGCGAGATTGCCGCCAAGATCAGCAGCGCCACGCTGTGGATGCCCAAGGAGCCGCTCAAAGGTGACGCCCCCGTCAAGGGCTGGGCTGATTTCAAGGCCAAAGGGATCTTCACGGGGCCGAAGTACACCCTCAAAAAAGGCTGGGGCGGCAAGTTTGGCACGGTCACCAAGAAGTTCGAGTTCTACAGCGAAACGCTCAAGAAGGGCTTGCTGGAGCACGCCAAGAAGTACGAGACCACCACCGACGACATCATGACCGTCAGCGGTTATGTGGCGCGTGGTGAGCTGGCCTTTGTGCCGCATTACGAACCGGTCAAACGCCACGGCAGTGTGGCGGACTACCCGTTTGCGTTTATCGACCACAAATCGCGCCTGAACCGCGAGGGGCGTTCGGCCAACGTGACCTGGTACCAGGAGTTCAAGAAGGTGGACCCGGGTGACGTGTCCTGGGGTGACGTGGTCAAGATGAACCCGAGCGATGGCGCCAAACTGGGCCTCAAGGACGGTGACAACGTGAAGATCACCTCGGTGGCGGGCAGCATTGGCTGCCAGGTCAAGCTGTGGGAAGGTGTGCGCCCCGGCACCGTGGCCAAGTGTTACGGACAAGGGCACTGGGCCTATGGCCGGGTGGCTGCCAAAGACTTTGCCAAAGCCGTGCCGTTCGGCGGCAACAACAACGAGGTGTTGGTCGATGACTACGACCGGCTCAGCGGGGCCACGGCCCGCAACGGTGGTTTCACCGGTGTCCGTATCGACAAAGCCTGACCGCCCATCACCCTTACAGGAGTAAATCATCATGGCAAGACTTGGAATGGTCATTGACCTCGCAAAATGCAACGGCTGTGGCGCTTGCGCCTTTGCCTGCAAAGCTGAAAACAACACCCGCGACCGGGGTGACGAGCAGAGTTTCAACTGGGCCGACTTTTTGATGCAGACCCGGGGCACGTTCCCCAACACCACCCAATCGGTGATCCCGGTGTTGTGCAACCACTGCTCAGACGCGCCGTGCATCAAGATCTGCCCCGGCAACCCCAAAAAGGCTGGCCCGGGCAAGCCGTTCAAAGCGCTTTACAAAACACCCGAAGGCATCACCCTGCACGACCCCGAGCTGTGTATCGGGTGTGGCGACTGCCAGAAGGAATGCCCGTACAGCCACCCCCGGCTGGGTGCATCCAGTCTGGATGGCGGCAGCTACAGCGTGATCAGTCTCAACACCTCGGGTGAAGATCCGCAGCCGCGCTGGTCTGACAAGACCTCGGCCATCCCCGGGTGCACCTCGTCAGGCGCTGAAGTGGCGGCACTCGCCGGCGCCGTGCCGCCGATGGCCAACCTGTGGGACAGTGGTGACCAGCAGGCGGTGCGTTCGGACGATGTGATCGAGAAATGCACCTTCTGCTACCACCGGGTGCTCAACGGCCTGCAACCGGCCTGTGTGGAAGCCTGCCCGGCCAAGGCGCGCATCTTTGGTGACCAGGAAGACCCTGCCAGCGAGATCGCCATGATCCTCAAAAAAGAGAAATCCTGGCGCCTGCTGGAAGAAAAAGGTACCAAGCCCAATGTGCATTACATTGGCAAATACAGCCCCAGGGCTTGACCTGCTCACAGCCAAGCCGCGCTTCGGGGCTTGGCTTTCACGGCAAATTTTTCAAGGAAGAGTGATGTCCGACGATGACCCAGCCGCAGCCATGGCCCGCGCAGATATGTACCGCTTTCTCTCAGCGTGTTACTACGAGCCGGAACAGGCCTTCATGGAAGAGAAGCTGTTCGACTCGATGCTGATCGCCGCCCAGAGGCTGAGCCCGGCTTTGGCCGGGCAGGCCAAACATCTGGGCGAGGCGTTTGTCGCCGAAGACCTGCAAACCCTGCTGGTGGACTACACGCGCCTGTTCCTGGGGCCGCTGCAAGTCCGGGCCCAGCCTTATGGGTCTTCCTGGCTGAAGGCACCTGAAGCGACGCAGGACAACCCGCCACCGGCGGTGCTTGACCTGTACAGCGAAGGCGGCTTTGAACTGGACGCCGAGTTTGCCGAATTGCCGGACCATGTGGCGGTTGAGCTGGAATTTCTGTACCAGTTGGCGTACAACCGGAACCAGGCCGAGGTGACCGGCCAGGCCGATGTGGCCCAAAAAATCGACGACTTGCAGCGCCGGTTTTTGACGGAACACCTCGGGCTGTGGGTGGAACCCTTCGCGGCCGCCGTGACGTCTGCGGCCGAGGCCGCTTTTTACCGTGAACTGGCAGACATCACTCGGGCATTTGTCCAGGCCGAGATCGGCAGGTTGGCGGCGCACTGATCCATCAGGTTTTTTCAGGGGGGCATCATGAAAATTTTTGGCATCACGGGGCATTCCGGGATGGGCAAAACCACCTTGTTGGAGCGGCTCCTGCCTGAGATCACTTCGCGTGGCTTGTCGGTGTCATTGATCAAACACAGCCACAAAAACATCGACATTGATCGCCCGGGCAAAGACTCCTATCGCCTGCGCGAAGGGGGTTGCAAAGAGGTCCTGCTGTTGGGCCATGACCGATGGGCGCTGATGCATGAGCTGCGTGGAGCGCCGGAGCCACCGTTGGACTATTTGCTGGACCGACTGCAGGACTGTGATGTGGTGTTGATTGAAGGCTTCAAACAGGGTGTTTTTCCCAAGCTCGAAGTCTGGCGGGATGGGTTGGGGCAACCAACTTTATGGCCCGATTGGCCTGGAATTGTGGCCATCGCCAGTGACAAGCCGCCCCGGTCACCTTCTCAAACCGGTGTGACACCTGGATTGACCTTTTTGGATTTGTCAGACCTGAGCGGGATCGCCAACTTTGTCCTGAACCGTGCTGAAGTGCGCCAGATGTCGCCAATTTACATGGCAAGCTCTATAGAATCACCCTCATCGATTGATATGGATCAATGAAGTTGGACCGCAAAAACAAAGATATCCATGACCAAATCATCTGAAACCACATTGGGTAACCCGGTGCGACCGGGTGGCCGACTGAAGAACATGGCCCTGTTTTTGGCATCGCCCTTCATTGGCCTGTACTACGCTGTGTTGCTGCCGGGCAAACTGATCCAGCTGGCCAAGGCCGAATTCCAGGGAACACCCGCTTCCCCCAAGACGGCGGATCACAAGTGAGCACAGCCCGCGCTCATCACCGCCGTATCCGCTGAACCGAATTGCGCGCCAGACCGGCCAACCCAAGTTTTATGCCATGAAAAGTGCCCCTCCATTGCCTCGTGCCACGTTCCCACGGCTCCACCCGGGGCTGCTGATGTCGGCCATCTTGTGTTTGTTCATGCTCTTGTGGTGGCAGCCTGCGCAGGCCGCTGACGACATTGAGCTGTCCGAGGAGGACGTGGCCTGCCAGACCTGCCATGACGGCAAGGACCATCTGGTTAAAAAAACCGAGGCTGGCGAGACCGTGTCGCTGATGATCTCGACCAAAGACTTCCTGGCCTCCATGCACAACGAAACCAGTTGCACCGACTGCCACGAAGACATCGACGAAAAGAACCACGGCAAAGTCGAGGTGCCGATGGAGAGCAAACGGGCCTATCGGATGTCGTACCAGGACTCCTGCACCACCTGCCACAAGAAAAATGTGGCCAAGTACAAGGACAGCGTTCACGCCATGCTGGTCAGCGACGGCAGCGACAAGGCGCCTACCTGTTCCGACTGCCACAACTCGCACACCCAGCTCTCGATCAAGGTGGTGGAGCCGATTGCCAATGTGCCCTGCGCCAACTGCCACAAGAAAATTTTTGAGGCTTACGCGCAAGACGTGCACGGCCTGGAGCGGGTCGCCAAAGGCAAAAGCGCCCCCATCTGTGCTGACTGCCACCAGTCCCATGCGATCCAGGCGGCCTCGTTGGGCAGCGCCCTCAAAGACTCTTGCCTGACCTGCCACAAGGATGCTGCTGCCAAACACGAAGACTGGCTGCCCAATTCGGGGCGCCACTTCGAGTCCATCTCTTGCCCGGTATGCCACGCGCCGGACGCCCAACGCCGGGTGAATTTGCGCATGGTGGATGCGGTGGGCGGCGCCCAGCTGCTGGAGAAAAAAGGGGTGCCCCAGTTTGAGCGCCTCACCCAGGCCGCAGACGATGGCAACACCAGCCTGAACGAGCGGGAGCTGCGCAGCTTCCTCAAAGAATTCAATCTGGAAAACGTCGACAACAAAGCCATCCTGAATGGTCGTCTGGAAGTGCGCTCAGGCGTCAGCGCACACCAGTTGGCTGAAAAAGAGAAGGCGCTGAAAGATTGCAAGATCTGCCACCAGGCCGGTGCCACACCGTTCCAGAGTGTGGTGTTGACCATGGCTGGCCCTGATGGTCGCGCCATGCGCCACGGTGTCGAGAAAGAGGTGCTGAACTCCCTCACGGCCATGGGCACCATGCGCGGCTTTTACGCCATTGGCAGCACCCGCATCAAAATGCTGGACTACCTGCTGGTGCTGGTGGTGCTGGGTGTGTTGTGTGTGCCCATCGCCCACCTGACCGCCAACCAGCTCTTCAAAGGCCGCCGCGAGAAGCTCAAGGCCCAACGGCAAGCTGCCCAAACCGCCGCTGAGAAATAAGGTCGAGCCATGACAACAGCTTACAAAAAAGTCTATATCCACCCGCTGCCGGTGCGCATCTGGCACTGGGTCAACGCCCTGGGGTTCCTGATCCTGATTGCCACCGGCTTGCAGATCCGCTACCTGGAGATGGTGCAAGTGCTGCCGTTCAGAACCGCCATCAACATCCATAACTGGGTGGGTTTTGTGCTGATTGGCAACTTCTTCCTGTGGCTGGGTTTTTACCTGTTCACCGACAAGATCACCGTCTACCTGCCCGAAATGAACCCCAAGAAGTACTTTGAAGACTCTTGGCGGCAGATCAAGTTTTATGGCTACGGCATCTTCCTGGGTGAAGAAAACCCGCATCACCCCACGATGCACCACAAGTTCAACCCGCTGCAGATCATGATGTACCAGATCATCATGCTGCTGCTGATGCCCATCCTGTTTGTCTCGGGCCTGCTGCTGTGGGATGTGAAGCGGTTTTCATACCTGGTGGACCTGTTTGGCGGCGTGCGGGTGGTCGATACCGTGCACGTGCTGCTGTTCATCGTGTTCACCGGGTTTTTGATCATGCACTTGTACCTGATCACCCTCGGCCACACCCGGACGGCACACATCAAGGCGATGGTGACGGGGTACGAGGAAGTGCCTGACAGCAAGACGCCTTGAACTTTTAACGCCAGCAGTCATCATCCCCTTTGGCATCCCACTTTCGTCAACGTACCTTAAAGGAGTCCCATCATGCGCAAAATGTCTTTATCCCTTTTGAGTGCCTCGTTCTTGCTGGCCGTGAGTGCCGCCGTACCGGCGCATGCCGCAGTGGATGTTGACGCTGCCAAGTCATTGGCGAAGAAGAATGACTGTCTCAAGTGCCATGCCCCCGACAAAGACAAAAAGGGTCCTTCCATGAAGAAGATCGCCGAGAAGTACAAGGGTAAGCCGGACGGCATTGACAAAGCCATCAAAAACATGACCGAAGGCCAGAAGGTCAAACTGTCCGACGGCACAGAAGAAGATCACAAGATCATTGACACCAAGGACCCCAAAGAGTTGAAAAACCTCGCGGAGTGGTACCTGTCGCACTAACACTGATAGGTCTTTTTTGACACAGATGGCCCCGGAAATCCGGGGCTTTTTTTTGCTCATCGTTTGAGTCGATTGACTTAGATCAAAAAAAAGTTGCTACAAAGCCAAAAACAATGCCCGCACGGCTCATGCGGATTTATCATGAACTGTGTCTGCAGTGTGAAGTTAACGTAAAGGTACAAATATGAGACAACTGTCAAAGATCAAGCGCATCCTGTCGTTGGGCCTGCGCTGCGGTGCCTTGGGACTGGCGTTGATGGCGGGCACGGCCTTTGCGGCCGATGTGGCCAAACCGCCGGCCGACCTGTTCCTCAAAGGGGATGCCAAGTGCACCGGTTGTCATGACGAGGCAGATGACTCCACGCCCACCATGCTCGATTTGCATCCGTCCGTTCTGGCTATCGGCAAGACGCGTCACGGCATGACCGGCGACTCCCGTACCCCAACATGTACCAGTTGCCATGGCAACAGTGAAAAGCATGTGAACCACAAAGGCTCAAGCAAGCCACCTGCAACGGATGTGATTTTTGGCAAAAAATCTCAAACCTCCGCGAAAGTGCAAAGCGAGACTTGCCTGACCTGCCACGCGGGTGGCAGCAACATCCATTGGGACAATGGTGTGCATGCCGCCAACGATGTCAGTTGTTCCTCGTGCCACTCGGTGCACAGGGCAAAGGACAAAGTTCGAGACAAAACGCAACAGGCAGAGGTCTGTTACACGTGCCACAAAACGCAGCGCGCTGAATCAAACAAAGCATCGCACCACCCGATGAATGAGGGCAAAGTGGTGTGTTCCAGTTGCCACAACCCGCACGGTTCCACCGGCCCCAAGCAGCTCATCAAGAACACGGTCAATGAGACCTGCTATACCTGCCACACGGAAAAGCGCGGCCCCTTCCTGTTTGAGCATCCCGTCGCCAGCGACAACTGTCTCAATTGCCACAACTCGCACGGCTCGAACAACATCGCCATGTTGAAAACTCGTCAGCCGTACCTGTGTCAGCAGTGTCACGACTTCACACGGCATCCTGGCAACCCCTACAGCGGTACAGGTCTTCCGCCCAGCGCGGGTGGTACTGCTGCCGCTCAGCAACTTCTGCTCCGAAGCTGTGCAAGTTGCCACACCCAGGTGCATGGCAGCAACCACCCATCCGGCGTACGCCAAACACGTTGATTTAGAAGGAGAAGAAAATGACTAACAAATTGAGTCCTTCCTTGTCACGTACCGTCCTGGCGGCTTCGATTGCGGCCATCTGGGTTGCCGGTCATTCGGCTGCCTGGGCCCAAGACGCCGATGAAATCCGCAGCCTCACCCGGCCCGGTAATACGGTTGAACTTGGGGTGGGTTTCACAAATGCCAACAGTTTCAAGTTTGGTGATTACACCGGCATGAACGACAAAGGCGCCTACCTGATCAGTAATGTCGAGTTGAACCATCGCAATGAGGCGAATACCCATTACTTCTCGCTTACCGGGCTCAATCTTGGCCTGGATTCGCGCAACTTGAAGTTGGAGGGCGGCGAACAGGGTAATTACGGCTTGAGTCTGGAATACGACGAGATACCGAAGTTGTCCCTGGACAGCTACCAGACGCCGTTCCTCAACCCCGGTACTGCCAATCTGACCTTGCCCACTCCCTGGGTACGTGGTGCGACTACTGGAGCTATGGCGGGTCAAATTGACAGCAACATGCGTCCGTTTGACATAAAAACCGAGAGAAACTCACTAAGTTTTGGCCTCACCAAAGAGTTGGCGCGCGGCTGGGATGCGGTGTTGCGCGTCAAGCGTGAGAAGAGAGACGGCAGTCGCCTGATTGGTGCGGTGATGGGAAATTCCGGAGGCAACCCGCGTGCTGCGCTGCTACCAGAGCCCATCGACTACACCACCGACGAGCTTGAAGCACAACTGCGGTACACGGACAAGAAGTTGCAACTGCAGTTTGCTTACTTCGGCTCCTACTTTGACAATGCCAATAGCAGTTTGACTTGGAGCAATCCGTTTGCAGCATCAGTTTGGGCGAATGCAAGCACTGCACAAGGTCAAATTGGTCTGCCACCGGACAACCGGGCACATCAAATCAGTGCAGCCGGCGGTTACACCATTACGCCGGATACGCGTCTGTCTGGCAGTGTGTCGCTTGGCCGGATGACTCAAAACGACGCCTTCTTGCCGTACACGATTAACTCTGGCCTGACGAGCAATGTTGCACTACCTCGGACATCGCTCGATGGCCGGGTGGATACGTCGCACGTGGATGTGAAACTGTCGTCAAAACTGACACCCAAATTGCATGCGTCTGCTGGTTATCGCTACGACGAGCGAGACAACAAGACGCCGCAGGCGAGGTACCGCTACATCGGTGGGGACTCAGAAAATCAGGCTGCAGCGAACAGTGCCAAGGATCGTACCAATCTGCCCGGAAGCAGCACCAAGCAGCAAATTGAAGCGCACCTGGACTACCACTTGACGCCCGATACCAAGCTCAAGTTTGGCTACGATTACGAGTGGGCAGAGAAAACGTTTGAGGCCATCACAGAAGAGAAGGAGCACACGGTCAAAGCGGAAGTGAACCAGCACTTCAGTGACATGGTTTCAGGTGGTTTGAGCTATGCGTACTCTGATCGCAAGACCCGTGCGGCAAATGGTAGTGACTACGATGCATCAGCTCCATTTTTGGCGAGCTTTACACCCGCCTATGCCATAGGCCAGTTTGACGCCTCGCTACCGCTGAACGGCTACTGGGACAACTTGCCGGCCCAATACAAGTTCTTTATGGCGCCCCGTAAACGGGACAAGGTTCGTGCATTTTTGAATGTGACTCCGACCGACAAAATCGACCTCCAAGCCGCCATTGACTACAAGAACGATGATTTCCACAAATCGCAGTATGGCTTGCAAAAGGCCAAAGGCTGGGCTGTAAATCTGGATGCCAACTATGTCGTGTCTGACACGTTGACAGGACATGTGTTTGCATCTTTCGATAAATACACGACAGGACAGCGCACGTACGCTTTTAACGGAGGTAGCCGGGCGATTACTGGCGGTGTTGATTGGACTGCGGACATCGACGATAGAACGACGACCTTTGGTATTGGCGCTCGTTACACGCCGTCCAGCAAATATCAGATTGGAGGTGACATCACCCATGCCGCATCAACTGGCACGACCTCTGTATTGAACGCGACCAATACCACCGGGGCCATGCCTGACTTGAAAACAAAACTGACGCGTCTTGATCTGTTCGGTCAGTACCAGATTCAGAAGAACCTGACCGTGAAAATGAAATACATCTATGAGCGTTATTCATCTGCCGACTGGTCAATTGATCAAGTCACGGCCACGACAATGGCTAACGTGATTGGAACCAATCAGACGAGTCCGCAATACGATGTGCATTTCCTAGGTGTCTCGCTGGCTTACGACTTCTGACCGCGGCGTGTCCTGTGTGAACAAGTTCTGAGTTTCAAGGTTACAAAACGAAACCCCGGTTGTCTTTCAAGACACCGGGGTTTCGTTTATCTGGCGGCAGCAATACTTGCGCAGTGAGGGGTAAGCGCCCAGCCAACCTATCTTGAATTGAGATCTCGCATCTCGCAAGATCGTGTGCACGCAACCCATCGTGCACACCATGCTCAAAGACCCAGACCCCGCCAAGTATCCGGCCCGACGCACCCACCGAACCTACACAGCCGAGTTCAAAGCAGAGCTGGTAGCGGCCTGCCAAATCCCCGGTTCTTCCATTGCAGCCATAGCCGGGCAACATGGCATGAACGCCAACGTCCTGCACCGCTGGCTCAAAGAACACCAACAAAGTGGGCGCCACCAACGCCTCGTCTGCAGCGCCACGGATCAGTCGCTGCTCACTTCACCACCGGTGCCCGCATTCATTGCCGTCAAACTGCCTGCCACTGCAACGCCTGAACCCGCGAACAAAGACCCCATCAAGGTAGAACTTCGCAAAGGCACAGTCTCAATGATCATCACCTGGCCCTGTAGCGCAGTCGATGACCTGGCGCCATGGACCCGGGCCATTCTCAAGTAATCCCTCACATGATCCGCATCGATGCCATCTGGCTGGCCACCAGCCCCTTGGACATGAGAGCTGGTACCGACACCGCCCTGGCCCGCGTGATCTCAGTCTTTGGCGCGGCCCATCCGCATACCGCCTATTTGTTCGCCAACAAACGAGCCACCCGCATCAAAGTTCTGGTGCACGATGGCATTGGCATCTGGCTGGCAGCCAGACGGCTGCACCAGGGCCACTTCGTGTGGCCTCTGGCCAGTGCGTTCAATGGCTCCAACCGTGTGACTTTGAGCGGCGCCCAACTCGATGCCCTGGTGCTGGGACTGCCTTGGCAGCGCATGGGCGACGCAGGCATCATCACCATGGTTTGAATCATCGAAATAGATAGCACTTTAGTCAATACAGATAAGCACCAATGGTA
>NZ_JAJCTH010000010.1 GCF_020594515.1 Rhodoferax sp. U2-2l | reverse complement strand
CAATATGCACCATTGCTACACCGGTCTTTGCCTGTGCCACGCTCCACCTTGCCACATTTGCAACGCCCGCGCCACGTGTTTCTTCGGAACGATTTGCGGCGCAGGCGGGCCGATTACTTCGCTAACCGTTCCTTGCGCACCAGGTGTTGGCCCATGTCCAAGATCGCCTCACAAGCCCGTTGCACATTCAGGACGGCTGCGTCTTGACGGGTGAAGTTGCTAGAAAAAGTGGCTGGATCAGCCTGATACTCTTCCAAGGCACGCGCAACACATCTCTCGACAGTAGCCGCTTTGTTGATCAACACGTCATCTGGCATAAATCTCTCCGGTAGCCTTGATGTCGGCCAGCAATGGCGCACGCGCCGTATCCAATGCTGTTTTTTCACTGAGTACATAGCACTCAAACAACCCTGCCTGCAGCGCATCTCCCCATACCCGCCGCCCAGAGGTGATCACTTGGTATTGCATGACAGTGGAGGCAGCACGCAGATCCAGCAGATCAACCGGGCAGCCCACTCTGTCAGACAAGGCGGCGGCAAGTTCCCACAGCACCAACGGCTTGGCATACCCGGCAATGAGCACCGCCAAGTCAAGATCGCTGTGGGGCCCGGCCGTGCCGTTGACCTGACTGCCAAAGGCATAAATGGCCAACGCGTCAGGACAGCACGACAGAATCTCCCGAACAACCGGGCCGTCGTGCGCAAGCAATGAGGACATATCTGAAGGCATCAAATCATTATCGTCCGGCCCCCAAAGCAATCAAAAACCATGCATAGCGAGCCAGGCGGCGTGCTGTCATTGCGGGCTTGACCCGGAATGACATACCAGTAGCGATCAGGCCCACATAATCGAGTGATGAAGCCCATATCCATCGCAATCACCGTGGCGCTGGCCATGACGATGTCAGCCCCCTCTCACGCCGACCTGGTCAGCACCGTGGCGCAGGTCAAGCCCGCCATTGCCATCGTTGGCACCTACAAAGCCACCAACAGCCCGCGTTTTGCGATGCGCGGCACCGGGTTTGTGGTGGGTGAGGGTGGCGTGGGCAACAAGCTGGTGACCAATGCCCATGTGTTGGTGCCACCCGCCGATGCCGACCCGCAAGCCGCCCTGGTGGTGCAGCTGCGCGTGGGTGCCAGTGGCTGGCAAACCCGCGCTGCCCAGGTGCTGGAGGTGGATCGACAACATGACCTGGCGCTGTTGCGGTTCGAGGGTCCGGCGGTGACGGCGTTCAAGGTGGGCAACTCGCAGGGCGTGCAAGAGGGCCAGTCGGTGGCATTCATGGGGTTTCCGATTGGCGGGGCGCTGGGGTTTTCGCCGGTGACGCACCGGGCCATGGTGTCGTCGATTGCACCGGCGGCGTTACCCAGCCCCACGGCGGGCCAACTCAACCCGCAGATCATCCGCAGCGTGCGCGACAGCAACCCGTTTGACATTTTTCAGCTCGACGGCACGGCCTACCCGGGCAACAGCGGTGGCCCGCTGTTCGACCCCGACACAGGGGAGGTGCTGGGGGTGGTGAGCATGGTGCTGATCAAGAGCACCCGCGAGTCTGCGTTGACGCACCCCTCAGGCATCAGCTACGCGGTTCCTTCGCGTTACGTGCTGGAGATGCTGGAGAGAAACGCCGCCAATTGACGAGACGTCGTCCCGGGCATGGCGGTCAGGCGGCGTCAGGCAGGAAGCGGGTGGCGTTGTCGAGGTCGTCGTGGGTGGTGCCGGATTGCATGGCATTGACGAATTTGCGCCACGCCAGGTCGGGCTCGGCCAGCTGAAAACCATAAAACCCCGGCATGCCGTTGGCCCGGTCACGCACCGCGATGGCTTTGGTGAAGGATTTTTCGGACTTGCCGAGTTCGATTTCGGCCTCACCCCACTCGCCCAGTGGCAGGGCCATCTTTGAATACACCTGAAAGCCGTAGAGTGACAGGTCAACCACCAGCAGCTGGTACACGCGGCCGTTGGCAGCCACCTGCACGGTGAAGACGCCCGGGCATTTGACCGAGTAACGCTGGTGGCTGCGCTGCACTTTTTGCTCAGAGTGCCGCGCTATGTCAGGCAGGACCGGCAGGAAGGCGTCCAGGTTGTAGATGGCGTGCAGCAGCTGCTTTTTGTGGTCATCGAGCTGCGCAAACACCCGGGTGCGCTGGTTGAAGAAGTAGTCCAGCAGCGCAGGCGTCATGACCGGGTCGTTGGTGGTGAAGTAACGCCGTGTGGGCAGCACGATGTTGGGCATGACCGACTCGATGAAGTAGTGGTGCATGTTGCGGCGCAGCGGCTTCTTGCCATACACCTGCTTGAACAGGGCCGGGGCGGATTTGAGGTCCAGCGTGGCCCCCACGGCCGGTGCGCCGTTGGCAAAGTCGTAGTTGTCGACCGAATTTTCGGTCAGGCGCTCAAAGAACAGCAGCGACTCGTACATCTCAATGCGGTTGGGGTTGACCGCAATCACCAGGTGCCGGGTGTCGAAGAAGGTCGTGCAGTAGTTGTACATGAACTTCATCAACGGGAACAGGATGGTGCCGCCGGTCTTGCGGAACTTGGGGTGCACCGCCAGGGCAGACACCTCGGCAATCTGTCCCGTGCGTTCACGCACGTGGTTCAGGTCAAAAATGGCTTGCAGCGGAAAGCCGAACAGGCTTTCGCGGATGAGCGACAGGGTGCCGACCACCTCGCCGTCGTATTTGGCGCACAGGGTGGTGGTGGTGGGCAACGCGTGGTAGATGGTGACGCGCATGCCCGAGGGGTCGGGTTTCATGAAGCCACTGCCCACATAGGCGTCGTGCAGCAGCTTGAAACAGGCCTCCAGCTCCTCTCGCGTTTCGGCAATTTTCAGGACCAGACGCGGGCTGGGGTGCGCATCACACTCGACAAACGAGCGATAGATGGCAAAGCGTGCCTTGCGTGGCAAAAAGGCAAACAGTTTGCGCAAACTCTGATTGAGCGACCGCCCAAAACTCATACGATGCTTGCCCCTTGAAAAAGTAGTTTGCCACCCAGCTGGCGGGTCACCCGTGACCATCGGTCATGATATTACGGCATCGCACGCAGCGGCTGTCGGGTTAATTGACACCGTGGTCACCAGGTCGAAAAAAATACCCATGAAAAAGACGGCAACTTATTGATTTCAAAACAATTTTGATGCTATTATTTTTATAGGCACAATTCCTGCTTTCTCAACACGTTGATGCACATCAAGGGATACACAAGAGACATGGAAATCCAGCAAGCCAACCCATCCAACCCAGCTGGCCTGTCCCGCCGATCAGCTGACAGGTTTGCCTCCGAGTTGCCGATTGAAATTGGCGGGGTTTTGGGCCTGACCCGCAACGTCAGCGCCACCGGGGTCTACTTCGAGACCACGCGGGATCAGGTGATTGGCTCCAGAGTGAACTTTTTGGTCGAGGTCATCGTCAAGGGCGAGCGGCTGAAAATGGTGTGCGCGGGCGACGTGGTGCGGGTCGACCAGAAGTTGGGCACCGTGGGCATTGCCGTCAAGCTGTCAAGTTCGTTTTTCACCGACACGGACCATTCTGTTGACCCGTCCGAACCTCTGGACAACTGACCCACCGTGATGAAAATTTTGCTGACCGGTGCCGCCGGTTTTATCGGAAGCGCGGTTGCGGCACGGCTGCTGGCACGCGGCGACGAGGTGGTGGGGCTGGACAACCTCAACGACTATTACGCGGTGTCGCTCAAAGAAAGCCGCCTGGCCCAGCTCACCCCCCACGCCAATTTCCGCTTCGTGAAAATGGACTTGGCCGACCGCACCGGCATGGCCGACCTGTTCCAGGCCGGGCAGTTTGACCGCGTGATCCACCTGGCGGCCCAAGCCGGGGTGCGGTACTCGCTACAAAACCCGCTAGCCTACATCGACAGCAATGTGGTGGGTTTTGCCAATGTGCTGGAGGGCTGCCGCCACAACCAGGTGGCGCATCTGGTGTACGCCTCAAGCTCCAGTGTGTATGGCGGCAACACCAAGATGCCGTTTTCCGAGCACGACGCGGTGGACCACCCGGCCAGCCTGTACGCCGCCACCAAAAAAGCCAACGAGCTGATGGCGCACACCTACAGCCATCTGTACGCCTTGCCCACCACCGGCCTGCGCTTCTTCACCGTTTATGGCCCATGGGGTCGGCCCGACATGGCGCCGATATTGTTCACCCAGGCGATTCTGGAAGGCCGCCCCATCGACGTGTTCAACCACGGCCAGATGCAGCGCGACTTCACCTACATCGACGACATTGTGGAAGGCGTGTTGCGCACGGTGGACCGCATCGCCACACCCGACGCCACTTACGACAGCGCCCGGCCCGACCCGGCCACCAGCCACGCGCCCTACCGCATTTTCAACATTGGCAACAGCAGCCCGGTGCCGTTGATGGACTTCATCGGCTGCCTGGAAAAGGCCTTGGGAAAAACCGCCCACAAGCGCCTGCTGCCCATGCAACCCGGCGACGTGAGCGCCACGTTTGCCAGCACCCAGGCGCTCAACGACTGGGTCGGTTTTGCGCCCGGCACCCCGCTGCAGGACGGAATCAACCGGTTTGTGGCCTGGTACCGGGATTACTACCGGGTGTGAGCCATGGATGGCGGGTCAAGCCCGCCATGACGAGCTGGATGCCAACAAGCCCTTCACCCCGGCCTCAATCAGGTCCAGCACACGCTCAAAGCCAGCCTGATCACCGTAATACGGGTCTGGCACGTCAAGTACCCCCAGCGCCGGGGCGAACGACAGCAACAGACGCAGTTTGCTGTGCGCCCCCGGGGGCGCCAGCCGTTTGAGCGAGACCAGATTGGCCTCATCCATGGCCAGAATCAGATCGAAGCGATCCAAGTCCTGCATCGTCACTGGCCGGGAGCGGGTTTTGAGGGGGGTGTATTGGCGTTGGAGCAACACCGCCTGCGCGCGCGCATCCAGGCGTTTGCCCGCTTGCGCATGGGTGCCGGCCGAGTCAAACGTCCACCCGGCCCCGCGGCCCTGGCGGCTGGCAAGCTGCCGGGCCACCGCGCAAGCCATGGGAGAGCGGCAGACATTGGCCATGCAGACCAGAAGGACGTGGGTCATGGCGCCAAATTTTATCGGTGCCCCGACAACCGCACCGGGAAGGGCCCGCTTCTTGACCGCTACAAGCCCAGCGCATATGAGTAAACTGCGCTGATTCGGGCTCGCACCTCAAGCCCCCTGACCACCGGAGTTACCGCATGAAACTGCATCAACTGTCGCTATTTTTGCTGGGCTGGCTGATGGGCGCGCTGGCCCTTGCGCAAGGCAGCGCACCAGCCACCGCCCCAGCCACCGCCCCAGCCAACGCGCAAGCCATGCTGCAAGCCAGCGACGCGGTGCGCAACCCCGAGAAACCCTTTGGCGTGACGGTGACGCTGATCGAATACCGCGACGGCAAACAAACCGACACCAGCACGCTGGGCAGCTACGCCAAATCGGACGCGCGCAGCGGCCAGTTCCGCACCCTGATCCGCTTTGTGGCGCCGGCGCGTGACGAAGGCAAGCTGATGCTGAAAAGCGGTAACGACTTCTGGTTTTACGACCCGGCCAGCCGCGCCAGCGTGCGCCTGTCACCGCAGCAACGGCTGATGGGCCAGGCCTCCAACGGCGACGTGGTCACGGTCAACTTGGCCAAGGACTACCAGGCCAAGGTCGGCGCAGAAGAAGAGATTGCCGACGGCAACCGCCAAAAACGACGCACCACCCGGCTGGACCTGAGCGCCAGCAGCCCGGACGCCAGCTACAACCGCATCGAGCTGTGGGTGGACAGCACCAACAACCAGCCGCTCAAGGGCAAGTTTTACTCCGAGAGCGAGCGCCTGCTCAAAACCGTGTACTACCGTCGCTACCAAAACCAGCTGGGCAAGGAGCGCCCCACCGAGATGGTGATCATTGACGGGCTGGACGCCAAATGGGTGACGGTGATGCGCTACTCGGACTTTGTGTTCCGCGACGTGCCCGAGGTGTGGCTGCAGCGCGACTACCTGCCCAACTTCAAGCCGGAATGACCATGCTGAAAAAAAATGCTCTTGCCCTTCTCGCCATGGCGGTGTGCGCGCCACTGTGGGCAGCGGATGTGTCGGAAGACGACGCCCTGAACCTGGCCGACGCCACCGTCGAAACCACCCAAGCCGAGACCAGTAACTGGCGCATCTTCACCGAGGCCGCCGTGGGTCGCAGCACTGTGCATGAGTGGGGTGTGCCAGATCGCAAGGCGAACACCCAGCGCCTGTCGGTGGACGTGTTGTTTGACAAAAAGCTCACCCCCGAGCTGCGCGCCGTGCTGTCGAACCGGCTGGATGTGAACCACCAGCCCGACGCGCTGGGCCAGCAAACCGTGAACACGCTCAAAGAACTCTACCTGGGCTGGCAGCCGCAGAGCGACCGCGTGCTGGACGTGGGCCGCATCAACGTGCGTTACGGCGCGGCCATGGGTTACAACCCGACCGACTTTTTCCGCGAGGGCGCCAACCGCGCCATCACCTCGTTTGACCCCAACGCCATCCGCGAAAACCGCTTGGGCACCGCCATGCTGCGCGGCCAGACCTTGTGGGCCGGTGGCGCGCTGACCGGGATTTACGCGCCCAAGGTGTCGGATGCACCCAACAACGGCGACTGGAGCGCCGACTTGGGCTCCACCAACAACCGCAACCGCTGGTTGCTGGCCGCCAGCCACCAGCTGGCTGACAGCCTCAACCCGCAGTTCGTTTTGTATGGCGACGAGCGCCAGCCGGTGCAAATGGGCTTGAACCTGGCGATGCTGCTCAACGACGCCACCGTAGCGCATGTGGAGTGGTCCGGCGGGCGGCAAAAGAGCCTGCTGGCGCAAGCCCTGCCGCTGTCAGCGGGTGTGTCGCAAGACGAGGTCTTTCGCAACCGCGTGGCCACCGGCCTGACCTACACCAGCGCCAACAAGTTGTCACTCACCGCCGAGTACCACTACAACGGTGCGGCGGTGGATGAAGCGGTGTGGAACGCGCTGCGCACCAGTTCAGTGGTGGACTACGCCAATTACCGCTATCTGGTGGAGGAGCAGCTGGACCTGACCACCCGCCACGCCGCCTTTTTGCGCGCCAGCTGGCAGGATGCGTTCATCAACAAGCTGGACCTGACCGCCATGCTGCGCTACAACCTGGATGACGACAGCAAACTGTCGTGGCTGGAAGCGCGCTATAGGTTTGACAAGTCCGAGGTGGCACTGCAGTGGCAACTGGCCAGCGGCAACGACAGCTCAGACTACGGCGCTATGGCCCAGCGCCGCATGATCCAGGCGCTGTTCCGCCATTATTTTTAGCCACCTGTGTTCAGGGGGTCATGGATGGCGGGTCAAGCCCGCCATGACAACCGGACGCGTCAAAGTGTCATTTCCGCAAGGCGGTCGAGGGCGCGATGATGTGGCCCTCAAACGGATGGCGTGAGCCGCCAAAGGCGCGCAGCACACGCTTGACGTAGTTGCGGGTTTCCAGATACGGCGGCACGCCTTTGTAGCGCTCCACCGTGCCCTCACCCGCGTTGTAGGCCGCTGCCACCAGCGCCACGTCCCCCTCAAAATACGCCAGCAGCCAGCGCAGATAGGTCAGGCCGCCGCGAATGTTCTGCGCGGGGTCAAACGCGTTTTTGACGTTGAAGCGCGCGCTGGTCTCCGGGATGAGCTGCATCAGCCCCTGGGCGTTTTTGGGTGACACCGCGTGTGGGTTGAAATTGGACTCGGCGGCGATGATGGCCAGCGCCAGCTGCGGCTCCACCTTGAAGCGCGGCGCCAGCTGGCCCACCAGCTTGTAAATGTTTTTGGGCGCTGTCAGGCTGTAATCCACCGGCGTCCAGGTGGCCAGCTGGGCTTCCATCGGCAGCGGGTCGGGCGGGCGCAGGCAGTCGGGCTTTTCGGGCGGCACGTCACCGAATTTGTCGGCCAGGCGTCGGGCCGTCTCGATGCCCTGCTCGGCGGCGGCACGAAACAGGTAGGCCGCCCGGCCGTCATGGCGCGGCACACCGCGGCCGTTGGCATACATCCAGCCCAGGTTGTATTGCGCGTCGCGGTCACCCTGGCGGGCCGCTTCACAGTACAGGTTGGCAGCCAGCAGCGGGTCGCGCGGCACACCCTCACCGTTTTCATAGGCCAGCGCCTGCTGGAACAGGCTGGCGGCTGGCACCGCACCTGCCGGGGCCTGGCCCTGCGCCGACAACACCGGCGCGCACAACGCACCGGCCAGCAGCGGCAGGCCAAAAGATCGAAGCAGGGAGGTGGGCAACATGGCTGCATACTAACTTTATCTGTCGCAGGCCGCCACCCCGGATCAAGTTCGCTATAACGCAGCTCGCAGCTCAGCGCAATTTTTTGCCCACCCAATGTTTCAGCCACGCCAGCAGGCCGCCGGGGGTGCGGCGGTCAAAGGCGACCAGGCCCCAGCGCTCGCGGCGGTGCGACATCCAGTCGCGCTTGTAGGCGTCGTCGCCGGTGAGGTAGTCCACCTCATGCACCTGGTCAACGTCCAGCACATGTTGCATCAGCGCGGCGGTCAGTACCGAGCCCGCTGAGAACCGCTCAAACCCTGCCACGTAGGCCAGTTTGAAGATGGACGCCTTGCCACCCAACACCAGCCACAACTGCGCGGCAATGGCCTGGCCGTCCAGTGTGAGCACCCCCAGACGCAGCCAGCCCTGCGCAGCCGCCGTGCGCGCCAGCGCCGGGATGAAGCGGGGGTTGGGCTCGGGGCCTTTCCAGCTGGTTTGGTAGACCGCCACGAAAGCGTCGATGGCGGCCTCCAGATTCGCATCAGGCAGCTGCTGGATGTCCACCTGCCAGGCGCCATGGCGCGTCAACCGGCGCCGACCGCGTTCAATGCTGTGACGCAGCGGTGACGGCAGCGTTTGAAAATACGCGGCAAACGGACGACCGGCCACCTGCAGGTACCAGTTGCCAAAACAGAAGTAACGGTCGCTCGCGTAGCCCGCCTGGTCCAACGCGGCCTGAAAGCCGGTAAAAAACGCGCTCTGCGGGTCCATCGGGTCCAACATCAGCACCGGCCAGCGCCTGGGGTGCTGCCAGATCGCCTGGGCCAACGTTTGCCAGTGCGCCGCGCCGGGCTGCGCCGCAAGACCGTCACTCGCCGACCAGACCAGCGGCACAAACAGGCTGCTGTAGTAATTGGCCAGGCCAGTGAGTTTTTGACCCGAAAGCAAGGGCAGGCATACCACCGGGCCCACATCCCAATCACCCGCCAGCCACCATTGGCAATCGGTTTGGCCCTGGCTGGCGCCATCGAGCCCGAACGCGGCCAAGTTCTCAAACCAGGCCAGCGTGCCAAACACGTCACTCGGTGCGTGCCGAGGCTGCGCGTGACCGTGCTGCTGGAGCAGGGTTTGCAAGCTGGCAAAGTTGTCCAGAATCTGGAGGGCGGGTGGGCTCACGCGGGTCTTTCCGGCTGGGAGGGCCGTTCACTGGTTATCATAACCAGCGCCCCCAGGTGCAGCGGCAGCCGCCAGTTGCACCGGCTATGCGGCAGCTTGCCCAGGCAGAAATTCATCAAGGAGTTGTGGTGACCGTTGAGACTGATGTGCTGAAGATTCTGGACAATGTGCTGGGCCTGCGCGGGCGCAGCGCAGACCTGCAGCGCAACACGCCCCTGCTGGGCGCCCTGCCGGAACTCGACTCGATGGCGGTCCTGGGCATCATCACGGCACTGGAAGAGCGCTTTGCCTTCATCATCCACGACGACGAGATCGACAGCGCGGTGTTTGCCACGCTGGGCTCACTCACTGACTTTGTGACAGCCAAACTGGCCGATTGAGCGTCAAATCGCGCCATGACGCAACCCACCGCCAACTTGCAAGCCTTCTTTCTGGACGGCACACGTGGCCAGCGCTTTTGTCTGCTGCACACACCGCCCGAAGGCGAATCCGTGCGCGGACACCTGGTGTACGTGCACCCGTTTGCCGAAGAAATGAACGCCTCCCGGCGCATGGCCGCCCTGAATGCGCGTGCCCTGGGGCAGGCCGGTTTTGCGGTGTTGCAACTGGATTTGATGGGCTGTGGTGACAGCACCGGCCACTTTGAAGAAGCCAACTGGGCCGCCTGGGTGGACGATGTGACGCTGGCCCGGCACTGGATGGCACAGCGCTGGCCGGGGCCCGGCTGGCTGTGGGGCCTGCGTGCGGGCTGCCTGCTGGCGGCACAGGTGAGTCGGCAAGCGGGCACCCCGGCCAACCTGCTGCTGTGGCAACCGGTGTTGTCGGGCAAACAGCACCTGCAACAGTTTTTGCGCTTGCAGATGGCCGGTGACATCGCGCGCGGCGAACCCAACCGCGGCACGTCGCGCCTGATGCACCTGCTGGAACAGGGCGAATCGGTCGAGGTGGCGGGCTACAGCGTGTCCGCCGCGCTGGCGCAGGGCCTGGCCCAGGCGGATCTGGACAAGCTGCCCACGGGCACGCGCCTCATCAGCCTGGAACTGGGCAGCGCAGACACCGAGCCGGTCTCCCCCGCCTTGGCGGCGCAACTGCAGCGCTGGCAAGACGCCGGTTGCAGCGCGCTGGCGCGGGTGGTGCCCGGCGCGGCGTTCTGGCAGATGCAGGAGTGCCCCGACAGCCCGGCCTGGGTGGCCGCCAGTTTGCAAGCGGTGGGCGCCCACCCCACCGGGGACGGATCGTGAATTTCACCGACCAACCGGTGGTGATGCCATGCGCGGGTGAGGCCCTGGTGGGCATCATCTCGCAGCCCGAGCAGCCAGCCACGCTGGGCATGGTGATGGTGGTGGGCGGGCCGCAGTACCGGGTGGGCAGCCACCGCCAATTTGTGTTGCTGGCACGCTGCCTGGCCAGTGCGGGTTTTCCGGTGATGCGGTTTGACCACCGCGGCCTGGGCGACAGCAGCGCCGAGCGCATGCCGTTTGACGCCATACATGGCGACATCCGCGTGGCCATCGACACCTTGCAGCGCCAGTGCCCGAGCGTGCAGCGGGTGGTGCTGTGGGGACTGTGCGACGGCGCCTCGGCCGCGCTGCTGTACAGCGGGCGCGGTGACGACCCGCGTGTGGCGGGCCTGTGTCTGCTCAACCCGTGGGTGCGCTCGGACGCCACGCTGGCGCGCACCCGCATCAAACATTACTACGCCGGACGGCTGCTGGAGGGGTCGTTCTGGCGGCGGCTGTGGCAAGGGCAATACGAGTGGCGGCCGTCTCTGGCGGGTCTGTGGCAAAGCCTGCAAGCGCTGCGGCCCGAGCCACCGTCTGCCCAGCCGGAGCCGTCTTTCCAGCACAACATGGCGCGGGCGCTGCGCCATTTCCCGGGCCAGGTGCTGCTGCTGCTGAGCGCCTGTGATTACACCGCCAAGGAGTTTCTGGAGTGCGCCCAGAGCGACCCGGCCTGGCAGGGTCTGCTGCAACGTCCGCTATTGGAGCGCGTGGATGTGGCCGATGCCGATCACACCTTCTCCAGAGCCATCTGGCGCGCGGCAGCGGAACAGGCAGTGCTGGGCTGGATGCGCCGCCTAGAGTCTTCAGGCTGAATCGCCTTTTGCAGGTGCGCTTGCCCATGCGGAACGGGGATGGGCAGTATCCACCCACGGCCTGTTTCGCGGTGCGTTGACAACGCGTTGGCAATGCCCGGCGGGGCGACTGGCATCGTTCGTATCGACCGACGGCAGGGCGACTGGGTGATGCGACCGGGCTTTGGGGCGGAAGGCGCGCGCCGATAACGTGGGCGCACTTGTTGCGCATCCTCGCGCGTGATTCCGCCCCAAAACCGCATGCGCATCACCCAGTCGCCCTGCCGTTCGTTGCCAAAGCTTGTCAACGCTCCAAAAAACATGCCGCGTGCTGATACCGCTGGCCAATGCCCCAGCCACAACGCCTTACACAAAATCTGTCCGCCAGGTTGAACCGCAACACCCAGTGCCCGGCACCTCGCCCGTCACCACCACCCTGTAAGATGCCCGGTCATGTTGCCCGCCACCTTACTCCCGGACCTGATCACCCTGTCGGCACAGCAACGCCCCGGTTCTGTGGCCCTGACGGACGGGGCAGCCCATTGGACCTATGCCGAATTGGCAGCATCCACCCGCGCCGTGGCGTCGGGCCTGCTGCAACTCGGGCTGCAGCGCGCCGACCGGGTGGGCATCTACCTGGAAAAGCGCTTGGAGGCAGTGGTGGCCAGCTTTGCCGCGCCGCTGGCCGGTGGCGTGTTTGTGCCGATCAACCCTTTGCTCAAGCCAGCGCAGTTGGCGCACATCCTGCGCGACTGCAACGTGCGCGTGCTGGTGACCTCGCCGGAGCGGCTGGCCATGCTGCAGACCGTGCTGCGGGATTGCCCGGACCTGCAACAGGTGGTGCTGTGCGCCCCCCCGCCTTGGCCGCCAGCCAGCGCACACTGCGCCATCCACAGCTGGCAGGAACTGGCCAACAGCGCGCCACGGGCAGGCCACCGGGTCATCGACGCTGACCTGGCGGCTATTTTGTACACCTCGGGCAGCACTGGCCAGCCCAAGGGCGTGATGGTGTCGCACCGCAACCTGGTGATGGGCGCCCAAAGCGTCGCCGCGTACCTGGACAACCAGCCCGACGACACCCTGCTGGCGGCGCTGCCGCTGTCGT
Source organism: Rhodoferax sp. U2-2l (assembly GCF_020594515.1). Taxonomy (GTDB): domain Bacteria; phylum Pseudomonadota; class Gammaproteobacteria; order Burkholderiales; family Burkholderiaceae_C; genus Rhodoferax. The sequence continues at coordinate 148,106 of NZ_JAJCTH010000010.1, read as the reverse complement.
TTGACGCCGGTTTCAGCCAGCTCACCACCGCATTTTTGGTCGGCGCACGGGTGGTGCTGCTCAATTACCTGCTGCCGCGCGATGTGCTCAAGGTGCTGGATCAGGAACAAGTCACCGGCCTGACCGCCGTGCCGCCGCTGTACCTGCAACTGGCCGCGCTGGACTGGCCACAGGGCACCGGCGCACACTTGCGTTATTTCGCCAACACCGGCGGCCACCTGCCGCGCGACACGCTGATGCAACTGCGCCAGCGCCTGCCGCAGGCCAAACCGTTCTTGATGTACGGCCTGACCGAGGCGTTTCGCTCCACCTACCTGCCGCCGCAGGATGTGGACCGCAAACCCAATTCGATCGGCCAAGCCATTCCGAACGCCGAGGTGCTGGTGCTGCGCCCCGACGGCAGCCCGTGCGCCGCAGACGAGCCCGGTGAACTGGTGCACCGCGGTGCGCTGGTGGCGCTGGGTTACTGGAACGATGCCGACAAAACCGCCGAACGCTTCAAGCCGCTGCCCGTGGCCACACCGGACCGCCCGGCAGGCCTGCAGTTGCCGGAGATGGCGGTGTTTTCAGGCGACACGGTGCGCCGGGATGCCGAGGGTTACCTGTATTTTGTCGGGCGGCGCGACGAGATGATCAAAACCTCGGGCTACCGGGTCAGCCCGACCGAGGTCGAAGACATCCTGTACGCCACGCAGCTCGTGGGTGAATGTGTGGCCTTTGGCGTGCCGCATCCGTTGCTCGGGCAAACCATACAAGTCATCGCCACACCCCCTTCTGTGCCGAGCGATCAGGTCCAAAATGACTTGATCACCGAGTGCCGCAGCCGGATGCCCGCCTACATGCTGCCCGCCGGTATCGACTGGGTCACCGGCCCGCTGCCACGCAACGCCAATGGCAAGATGGACCGCGCCACGCTGGCGCGCGACTGGTTGGCACGCCACGCCAGCACCCTGCCACCCCCACCTTCCGCACGATAAACCGTACCATGCCAGACGCACCCCCTCCCCGGCCCCAGCATGCCCCGATGACGCAATTTGCCGTGAGCCATGGCGAGTTGATGCTTGGCGGTGAATCTTTGTCCACCCTGGCGGCACGCGTCGGGCAAACGCCGTTTTACGCCTATGGCCGTTCGCAACTGCGCCAACGGCTCACCGAGCTACGCCAGACCCTGCCGCCCAAGATCCGGCTGCACTACGCCATGAAGGCCAACCCGATGCCCGCGCTGGTGGGCTTCATGGCCGGTCTGGTCGACGGCATCGACGTGGCCTCGGCAGGCGAGATGAAAGTGGCGCTGGACGCCGGCCTGTGCGCCAAAGACATCAGTTTTGCCGGCCCCGGCAAGCGTGACGCCGAGTTACGCCAGGCGGTGGCGGCAGGCGTGCTGGTGAACATCGAGTCGTTTCGCGAGGTGGACGTGTTGGCCCAGGCATCGCAGTCCCTGGGCTTGCCGGCCCGCGCGGCGGTGCGCATCAACCCCGACTTCGAGCTCAAAAGCTCGGGCATGAAGATGGGCGGCGGCCCCAAACCGTTTGGGGTGGACGTGGAACAGGTGCCGACCCTGCTGGCCAACATGGGGCGCGCGGGGCTGCAGTTTGAAGGGTTTCACCTGTACCCCGGCTCGCAAAGCCTGCAGGCGGCGGCCATTTGCGACGCACTGCAACAGTCGTTTGAACTGGCGGTCCACCTGGCGCAGTACGCGCCCGACACGGTGCGCCTGCTCAACCTGGGCGGCGGCCTGGGCGTGCCGTATTTTCCGGGTGACAAACCGCTGGACCTGCAACCCATTGCCGACCAGCTCGAACGCCTGCTGCAACTCGGCCAGGCCGATCTGCCACACGCCACCCTGGCGCTGGAGCTCGGGCGGTATCTGGTGGCCGAGGCCGGTATTTACGTGACCCGGGTGGTGGACCGCAAGCGCTCGCGCGAACAGCTGTACCTGGTGACCGACGGCGGGCTGCACCACCACCTGGCGGCCACAGGCAACTTCGGCCAGGTGCTGCGCAAAAACTACCCTGTGGCCATTGGCAACAAGATGGATGCACCCGCCAGCCAAGTCACCTCGGTGGTCGGCCCGTCCTGCACGCCGCTGGATGTGCTGGCTGAGCACTTGTTGCTGCCCGAAGCCCAGGTGGGTGATCTGGTGGTGGTGTTCCAGTCCGGCGCCTACGGTGCCAGCGCCAGCCCGCACCAGTTTCTGGCGCACCCGGCCTGTGTTGAGGTGCTGGTTTAGCGTGGAAAAGCAGGTTTGTCATGCCGGTCCAAGGGCACGCCATGACCGCCCGCTTGCATGCTTCGGGATGGCATGGTTGCCATGGCGTTTGACGTGAACGTCACAGGCGATCATCCCGGGCATGGCCCCGGGATCCATGCCGTCGGCTTCCTGGCCTGGCTGGTCGCCGCGTTGTGCCTGACAGCAGGGCTGGCCATGGCGTGGTTTCACCCGGTTTCGCCCTTGCTGAGTCTGACGCTGGTGTGCCTGGCCAGTTGCCTGGCCGCCTGGCAGCCGCGTCTGTGGCTGTGGCTGGTGCCCATCTGCCTGCCGTGGCTGAACTTTTCGCCCTGGACCGGTTGGCTGGTGTTTGAAGAATTCGACATCCTGCTGCTGGGCACGCTGGCGGGCGGCTACGCCCGTCTGGCCTGGGCAGCCCGGCCCATTGAGCCGGGCACGCCGCGGCCCCGCACGGCCACGTGGCTGGTGGCACTGGTGTTGTTGTCCGGTGTACTTGGCTTGTGGCGTGGTGTGGCCGATGCGGGCGGTCTGCGCTTTGACTGGTTTGCCAACTACAGCGATGCTCTCAACAGCTGGCGTGTCTTCAAGAGCCTGGCCCTGGCGGCGCTGTTCATCCCCTTGCTTCGCCGCGAGATGCGCCATGACCGCCAACGCGCCCCGGCGCTTCTGGCCGCAGGTGTGGTCAGTGGCCTGGCACTGGTGGTGCTGGCCACGTTGTGGGAGCGGGTCGCCTTTCCGGGCCTGGTGGATTTTTCGGCGCATTACCGCACGGTGGCGCTGTTTTGGGAAATGCATGTGGGTGGCGCCGCCATCGACGCGTATCTCGCCATGACAGCACCGTTTGTGGTGTGGGCGCTGTACGCCACGCGGCGCCCGGTGCTGTGGGCGGTCTTGGCGGTGCTGGCCATTCTGGCAGCCTATACCGGCCTCACCACCTTTGCCCGGGGGGTCTACCTGGCGGTGGTGGCGCCCTTGACCTTGCTGGCTTTTTTGCTGTGGTTGCAAAACCACGCGCGCCATGGCCGCAGCGCCTGGCAAGGCTTGCGCCATCAGAGCGCGGCGCCCGGCTGGCGGCTCAAAGCCAGTGTGCTGCTGTCGGTCACGCTGGTGTTGGAGGTGGTGGGCGTGCTGGAAGGCGGCACATTCATGCAGGAGCGACTGGCCAGTGCCGAGCAAGACCTGTCGAGCCGGGTGGAGCACTGGCAAAACGGCGTGGGCCTGCTCAAAGGCCCGGCAGACTGGTGGTTTGGCAAGGGTTTGGGGCGCTTGCCCGCCCACTACGCCGCACAGGTGCCTGGCGAAGAGTTTCCCGGCGATGCCAGGCATCGGATTGTCCAAACTGGCGCGGCCACCGAGCAATTTGTCACGCTCTACGGTCCCGCCACCCAGCCCAGGCTGGGGGGTGTTTATGAGCTGACGCAGCGTGTGGACGTCACCGAGCCTGCGGGCTACCGGGTGCGGATGGATGTCCGGGTCACGCAGACCTCGCGTTTCGAGTTGTACCTGTGCGAGCGGCACCTGTTGTATGACCGGGCGTGCCAGGCGGCGTTTGTCCGGGTCCAACCCAACGCATCGGGCACCTGGCAACACCTGACGGTACCGCTGCAGGGCCAAGCCCTGAGCCAGGGCCGTTGGTGGGCACCGCGCTTGATGATGTTCTCCATCTCGGTGATTGACGCCGGGGGCCAGGCCGATGTGGACAACATCGCCTTGACAAGTTGGCGCGGGCAAGCGTTGGCGACCAATGGCGACTTTTCTGCCGGGTTGTCGCACTGGTTCCCGGCCGCGCAGTCTTACTTTGTGCCCTGGCACCTGGACAACCTGTTTCTTGAAATGCTGGTGGAGCGCGGGGTGCTGGGCTTGTTGGCATGTTTGGTGCTGGTGGGGTACGCCCTGTGGCACTTGGTGCTGGGGCAGGCCAGATTGACGCCGCTGGCACCGTACCTGGCCGCCTCGCTGGTGGCGGTGCTGGTGGTGGGGCTGGTCAGCAGCGTGATGGATGTGCCGCGTGTGGCGTTTCTTTTCTTTCTGCTGCTTTTTGTGTCGCTGGAAGGCGCCAGGTCAACCGCCCATCAGCAAACCAAGCCACCTTGAACCGCCATGTTTGTTGTGATAATGTGTAAAAAAAACCATACTTTTAGGGATCGCTCATGAAAATCACCGTCGTTGGCACCGGCTACGTTGGCCTGGTGTCTGGCACCTGTCTGGCAGAGGTGGGCAATGATGTCCTGTGCCTGGACCTGGACCCCGCCAAGATCAAGATTCTGGAAGACGGTGGCATCCCCATCTTCGAGCCCGGCCTGCAGGACATGGTCAAACGCAACGTCGCTGCCGGGCGTCTGCACTTCACCACCGACATCGAACGCGCCGCCCACTTTGGCACCGTGCAGTTCATCGCCGTGGGCACCCCGCCTGACGAGGACGGCTCGGCCGACATGAAATATGTCATCGCCGCCGCCCGCAACATCGGCAAGTACATGACCGACTACAAAGTGGTGGTCGACAAAAGCACCGTGCCGGTGGGCACAGCCGACGCGGTGCGCGCCGCCATCACCGAAGAACTGCAAAAGCGCGGGGTCAACACCCCTTTCAGCGTCGTCTCCAACCCCGAGTTCCTGAAAGAAGGCGCGGCCATCGACGACTTCATGAAGCCTGACCGCATCATCGTCGGCTGCGAGGACGAACAAGCCGCGCACAACATGCGCGCCCTGTACGCCCCGTTCCAGCGCAACCACGACCGCCTCATCGTGATGGACATCCGCAGCGCCGAACTCACCAAATACGCTGCCAACGCCATGCTGGCCACCCGCATCAGCTTCATGAACGAGCTGGCCAACCTGGCCGAAAAGCTGGGCGCCGATATTGAGAGTGTGCGCCGCGGCATTGGCTCGGACCCGCGCATTGGGTATGACTTCCTGTACGCAGGTGCTGGTTATGGTGGCTCGTGTTTCCCGAAAGACGTCAAGGCACTGATCAAGACGGCCAGCGTGGAGGCCGGCATCGACCTCAAGGTGCTCCACGCGGTGGAAGCCGCCAACGACCAGCAAAAACACGTGCTGGGCCACAAGATCAAGGCACGTTTTGGCGCTGACCTGACCGGCAAGCACTTTGCCTTGTGGGGCTTGGCCTTCAAGGCCAACACCGACGACATGCGCGAAGCCACCAGCCGCGAGGTGATCAAGGATTTGCTGGCGGCCGGTGCCAGCGTCACCGCCTATGACCCGGTGGCCATGCCGGAGGCCCGGCACTGCTTCCCCAACGAGCCCGGCTTGAGCTACGCCGACAACCAGAGCGCGGCCTTGGCCGGCGCCGATGCGCTGGTGATCGTCACCGAGTGGAAGGAATTTCGCAGCCCTGACTTTGACAACCTCAAGGCCCAACTCAAGGCGCCGATCATTTTTGATGGCCGCAACCTGTACGACCCCAAGATGGTGCGCGATATCGGTTTTGAGTATTGGGCGATTGGGCGCTAGGCCCGTCCTCGCCCACCGGTCAGCGCCAAGCAGGAACCCATGATCAAACTATTCAACCATTACTTTCACAAGCGGACACTGTTCCAGATCGGGCTCGATCTGATGCTGTTGCTGATGATTGCGCTGATCACCACCACCTCGCATGAAACACGGCCATCCGCGTTTGCTGCAGGGACCACCATCACGTTTCTGCTGCTGGCTGGCAGCATGATGGTGCTGAGCGCCGGCCTGGGCTTCTACCAACGGGTGCACAACCGCAGCTTGGGCCAGTCCAGCGCGCGCGCGGTGTTGGCGCTGCTGTGCATGTCACCGGTGATTTTGCTGATTGCCAGCCACTATGCGGATGCCAAGTCGTTTGCGTTGACCCTGTTGGCGGCCATTTCGCTGATGTTGCTGTTGCGGGTGTATGTGATGCATTTCACGCCACGCAACCTGATGCGCCAGCGGGTGCTGGTGTTTGGCACCGGCGCGCGAGCGCGCATGGTCGGCACCGAACTGCTCAAATCCGACCCCAGCGTGGACCTGATCGGCTACTACGCCGGCCCCAATGAACAGGATGCCCTGGTGTCTGCCTGGGGCCTGCTGTCGATGACCAACTCGCTGACCGACATCGTCAAGGACCAGCAGGTGGACGAAATTGTGGTGGCCCTGACCGAGCGGCGTGGCGGCAGCATGCCGCTGCGTGAGCTGCTGGACTGCAAGCTGCAGGGCGTCCAGGTGGTGGACATTGCGACCCACTTCGAGCGCACGCTGGGTCAGATCCGGCTGGAGTCGCTGTCAGCGGGCTGGCTGATCTTTGGTGACGGTTTTGGGACCGGGTGGGTGCGGGCGCTGGTCAAACGGCTGTTTGACATTGTGTCCGCCACCATCCTGCTGGTGCTGGCCTTGCCGGTGATGCTGGTTACGGCGCTGCTGATCATGCTGGAAGATGGTTTCCCGATCCTGTATTTTCAGGAACGTGTCGGGCAGAACGGGCGCCTGTTCAATGTGGTGAAGTTCCGCAGCATGCGCACCGATGCCGAGAAAGACGGCAAACCACGCTGGGCATCGGCCAAAGACGACCGCGTCACGCGGGTGGGCCGCTTCATCCGCAAGCTGCGCATTGACGAACTGCCGCAGTTGTTCAGTGTGCTGGCGGGCTCGATGAGCATGGTGGGGCCGCGCCCCGAGCGGCCGTTTTTTGTCGACAAGCTGACGCAGGAAATCCCGTACTACGCCATTCGCCACAGCGTCAAGCCAGGTGTGACCGGCTGGGCACAGGTGCGCTACCAATATGGCTCCTCGGTGGAAGATGCGGCTGAAAAGCTGCAGTACGACCTGTACTACGTCAAAAACCACTCGCTGCTGCTGGACATCGTGGTGATGTTCGAGACCGTGGGTGTGGTGGTGATGCGCAAGGGCGCGCAATAGCGTCGCTTGCCATCATGAACAGCGGCCACCTCGATTTGACCGCCTGGAGCGGTGGACTGGCAGGGGTGTGCTACGCGGTGTTTGCGCTGCGCCTGCTGCAAGCCGGGTACCTGAAGCACCCGCGCGAGGCCACCAAATGGACGCTGCTGGCGGCGGTGGCCCTGAGCGCGGTGTGGGGTGGCGCCATGCTGCTGCTGGTGCTGCGGCCATCTGCCCTGGCGCTGCTGGTGACCACGCTGGCGGACCAGCTGCGCTACGCCGCCTGGTTTGCTTTTCTGCTGATCCTGCTGCGCAGCAACCGGCCTGTCAAGGGTGTGCGCGGCACCCACACGCTGGTGCTGTGGGCGGTGTTGCTGGCGGCCTCGGGCCCGCTGTCGCTGGGGCTGGCCGTGCTGGAGGTGGGCGCGCTGGGCGACCCGGCGCGCTGGATTCTGTTCAGTGCCATGGCCATGCCGGTGTTTGCGCTGGTGCTGCTGGAGCAGGTGTTCCGCAACGCCACAGAAGATTCGCGCTGGAACATCAAGCCCTTGTCGCTCGGCCTGGCCGGCGCGTTTCTGTTTGACCTGTACCTGTTTTCGCAGGCCGTGCTGTTCAACCGGCCTGATGAAGACGCGCTGAGCATTCGCGGCGGCGTGCATGCGCTGATGATGCCGCTGCTGCTGCTCTCCAGCAACCGGCGCAGCGACTGGATTGCCAAGATCCAGCTCTCGCCCAAGGCGGCCTTCCACTCGGCCACGCTGTTGATCGCCGGCATTTACCTGATCTTCATCTCCGGGGTGGGCTACTACGTGCGCTACTTTGGCGGCGAGTGGGGCCGCGCGCTGCAGTTGGGGCTGGTGGTGTTGGCCCTGATCGTGCTGGTGATCCTGGCGCTCTCGGGCACCATGCGCGCCAAGCTGCGGATTTTTCTGGGCAAACATTTCTTTCGTTACCGCTATGACTACCGGGAAGAGTGGCTCAAATTCACCCGCGCTTTATCGGCGCAAAACTCTCCTCAAGCCTTGGGCCAGCAGGTGGTGCGCGGTCTGGCCGAGATGGTGGAAAGCCCCGGCGGTGGCCTGTGGTTGCGCGTCAAGGGCGAGCCGGTCTTCAGCCAGACCGCCCGCTGGAACATCGGGCAGGCGGACGACAAGGAAGCCATCGACTCGCCCATGTGCCAGTACCTGGCCGACGGCGGCAAGCTGATCAACCTGGAAGACTACCGCTCGTTCTCCCGGCGCTACGGCACGCTCAAAATTCCGGTCTGGCTGCAGGAACTGCCCCAGGCCTGGCTGGTGGTGCCGCTGATGGTGGGCGACGAGCTGATCGGTTTTGTGGTGCTGGCCAGCGCCCGTACGCTGTTTGACGTGAACTGGGAGGTCAACGACCTGCTCAAAACCGCTAGCCAGCAAGCCGCCAGCTACCTGGCGCAAATGCAAGCCACCGAGGCCTTGCTGGAAGTGCGCAAGTTCGATGCCTTCAACAAGATGTCGGCGTTTGTGGTGCATGACCTGAAAAACATCGTCACCCAGCTCTCGCTGATGATGAAAAACGCCAAACGGCTCAGTGGCAACCCCGAGTTTCAGCAGGACATGCTGATGACGGTGGAGAACTCGCTGGAGCGCATGCGCCAGCTGATGTTGCAGCTGCGCGAAGGCGCCAAGCCGCCCGGCACCGCGTTTGGCGTCAACCTGAGCGCCATCGTGACAAGGGTGCAGGCGGTGGCGGCGGCACGCGGGCGCGTGCTGGAGGTGCAGGCGCTTGAATCGGTCGACGCCCGTGGGCATGAAGAGCGGCTGGAACGCATCATTGGCCACGTGGTGCAAAATGCCTTTGACGCTACCGACCCCAGTGGACATGTCCGGCTGACACTGGCGCGCGCGGGCGGCCAGGCCCGTATTGTGGTGCAGGACACCGGACAGGGCATGACGCAGGACTTCATCCGCGAGCGGCTGTTCAAACCTTTCCAGACCACCAAACAGGCCGGCATGGGGATTGGCGCGTATGAAAGTTACCAATATGTGCAGGAATTAGGTGGCAAGATCGACGTCCAGAGTGAAGTGAACCGTGGAACCACCGTGACACTGCTGTTGCCGCTGTTTGAAACCCAGAAGACCTCCGACCTACATTCCGTGGAAAGCCCATGACCTCCGACAAATCCCGCCCTTTGATGATCGTGGAAGACGATCTGGCGCTGCAAAAGCAGATCAAGTGGTCGCTGGACCGCTTTGAGACGGTGACCGCCAGCGACCGCGAAAGCGCGCTGCTGCAACTGCGCAAGAGCCTGCCTGCGGTGGTAACGATGGACCTGGGGCTGCCCCCCGACGCCGATTCGGTGTCGGAAGGCTTCAAGCTGCTGGAACAGATCATGGCCTTTGACCCTGACATCAAGGTCATTGTGCTCACCGGCCAGAACGACCAAGCCAACGCCCTGCGCGCGGTGGCCATGGGCGCCTACGACTTTTTTGCCAAACCGTTCGAGCCGGAGCTGCTGAACCTGACGGTGGAGCGCGCCTTCCGGCTGTTTGAGCTGCAGGCTGAAAACAAGCGCCTGCGCGAGCTGCACCAGCCTGACGCGCTGGCTGGCTTGACCACACGCGACCCGCAGATGATGCGCATCTGCCGCACCATCGAAAAAGTGGCCAGCAGCAACGCCACCGTCATGTTGTTGGGCGAAAGCGGCACCGGCAAAGAGGTGCTGGCACGCGGGCTGCACCAGGCCTCACCGCGGCGGGGTGAGAAATTTGTCGCCATCAACTGCGCCGCGATCCCTGAGAACCTGCTGGAGAGCGAACTTTTCGGCTACGAAAAAGGCGCCTTCACCGGTGCTGCCAAAACCACGCTGGGCAAGATCGAGACCGCCAATGGTGGCACTTTGATGCTTGATGAAATTGGTGATCTGCCTTTTCAGCTCCAGGCCAAGCTGCTGCGCTTTTTGCAGGAACGTACGATCGAGCGCGTGGGCGGTCGGCAAGAGATTGCGGTGGATGTGCGCATCATCTGCGCCACCCACCAAAACCTGATGGCACTGAGCAAAGAGAACCGGTTCCGCGAGGACTTGTATTACCGTCTGGCCGAGATTGTGGTCAACATCCCGCCGTTGCGCGACCGCGTGGGCGACTCGGCCTTGCTGGCGCACGCCTTTGTCCGCCGGTTTGCACAAGAGCAAAACCGCGGCTCGCTGACACTGAGCGACGACGCGGTCAAGGCGATTGAGCAGCACCCCTGGCCCGGCAACATCCGCGAGCTGGAAAACTGCATCAAACGCGCGGTGATCATGGCCGATGGCAACCAGATCACCCGCGACGATGTGGGCCTGAAGGCCGCCAGCGACGCGCTGGACACCTCGCTGGACTTGCGTGTGATCCGCGACAACGCCGAAAAAACCGCCATTCTGGCGGCGCTGGGCCGGGTCAATGGCAATGTGCTCAAAGCCGCCGAGCTGCTTGGCGTGAGCCGCCCCACGCTGTACGATTTGATGCACCGGCTCGGTTTGAAATAAGTTTGTCGTTCCAATTAGTTTTATCCAAGGGTTGATCATGTCATTCAAAAAAAATCCGACGCGTGTGGCGCTGTCTGCGCTGCTGGTGTCCTTGCTGCTGGTGGCCTGTGGCGACAAGCCCGAGGACATGATCAGCTCGGCCAAAGACTATCTGGCCAAGAACGACAGCAAGGCCGCCGTCATCCAGATCAAGAACGCGTTGCAAAAAAATCCGGATCTGCCCGAGGCGCGTTATTTGCTCGGCAAAGCGCTGATGGAGAGCGGCGACGCGGCCGGCGCCGAAACCGAGTTGCGCAAGGCGCTGGCGCTCAACCATCCGCAAGACCAGGTCGTCCCGCCGCTGGCCAGTGCTTTGCTGGCGCAAGGTCAGGCCAAAAAAATCACCGACGAATTTGGCAAAACCACCCTGACCGACAAAACCGCCCAAGGCGTCTTTCTCACCGCCCTGGCGACCGCCTACGCCATGCAAGGCCAGAACGACGCAGCGCAGTCCACCCTGGACGCCGCCTTGGCTGCCACCCCAGATTACGCCCCAGCCCGGTTGATCCAGGCCCGCCAGAAAGGTGCCCAACGCGATTTTGACGGTGCGCTGGCGATCACCGAAGACGTCATCACCAAGACGCCCAAGAGCCTTGAGGCCTGGAAATTCAAGGGCGACCTGCTGCTCTATGCCAAGAACCAGCCCACCGAAGCCTTGGCGGCCTATCGCAAATCGGTGGAGATCGGCCCTGAATTTCTGGCCGGCCAAGCCGCGGTGATCATCTTGCTGCTGCAGCAAAACAACCTCACCGACGCAGCAACCCAAATGGCGCAGCTGGTCAAAGTGGCCCCCAACCACCCGCAAACCAAATTCCTGCAAGCCAATCTGGCTTATCAGCAGAAAGACCTGAAGAGTGCGCGCGAGCTGGTACAGCAAGTCTTGCGCACCGTACCCAACAACGTGCAAGCCCTGCAACTGGCCGGTGCCATTGAACTGCAGCTCAATGCGCCGGTTCAGGCCGAGACCTATCTGAGCAAGGCCTTGCAAGCCGCGCCCGGCTTGCCGCTGGCGCGGCGCCTGCTGGTCATGTCCTACCTGCGCACCGGCCAGCCCGCCAAGGCGCTGGCCACGCTGACGCCCGGCCTGACCGGCAGCACCGTCGATCCCGCCCTGTACGCGGTAGCCGGTGAGGTGTATCTACAAAACAATGACGTCAAAAAGGCCGAGGAATATTTCACCAAGGCCACCCAGCAAGACCCCCAAAACGCCAGAAACCGCACCTCGCTGGCGTTGACCCACCTGATCAGCGGGCAGGTGGACAGCGCGTTTGGTGAATTGCAGGACATTGCGGCCTCAGATACCGGCACCACCGCCGACATGGCCCTGATCAGCGCCCACCTGCGCCGCCAGGACCTGGACAAGGCGCTCAAGGCCATCGACGGCCTGGAGAAAAAACAACCCGACCAACCGCTGGCCGCCAACCTGCGCGGGCGCGTGCTGCTGGCCAAGCGCGACCAGGCCGGTGCGCGCCAAAGTTTCGAGCGCGCCTTGCAGATTGACCCGCTGTTTTTCCCGGCGGTGGCCAGCCTGGCTGGGCTGGACCTGGCTGACAAGAAGCCGCAAGACGCCAAAGCCCGCTTTGACGCCGTGCTGGCCAAAGACCCCAAAAACGCCCAGGCGCTGCTGGCCCAAGCCGAGCTGGCCGCCAGAACCGGCGCCAGCAAGGAAGAGGTGAGCAAACTGCTGGCCAACGCGATCAGCGCCAACCCCACTGACGCCGCGCCGCGCCTGCTGCTGATTGACTTCCACCTGCGCAACAAGGACGTGAAACAAGCCACATCCACCGCCCAGGACGCGGTCGCCACCCTGCCCGACAGCCCCGAACTGCTGGACGCGCTGGGCCGCACCCAGCTAGCCGCGGGTGAATTCAACCAGGCCATCACCAGCTTCAACAAGCTGGCCGGTATGCAACCCCTGTCACCGCAACCCTACCTGCGCCTGGCCGACGTGCACATGGCCAACAAGGACAAAGCCGCCGCTGCCGCCAGCCTGCGCAAAGCCCTGGACATCAAACCCGACCTGCAGCAAGCCCAGCGCGGCACCATCCTGCTCGACATGGATGGCAAAAACATCCCCGGCGCTTTGGCTACCGCCAAAACCATGCAAAAGCAGGACCCCAAGGGCGCCGTGGGTTATGTGCTGGAAGGCGACATCAACGCCTCGCAAAAAAACTGGGACGCCGCAGCCAGTGCCTACCAGACCGGACTGAAACAAATCAGTTCGGCAGAACTGGCCGTCAAATTGCATTCAGTGCTGGCGGCGGCCGGCAAAACGGCCGAGGCTGAAAAATTTTCCGCCAAATGGCAGGCCACGCAGCCCAAAGACGCCATCTTTCTGCTTTACCTGGGCGACGGCGCGATTGCCCGCAAAGACTACGCCGGTGCCGAAAAGCTTTACAGCCGCGTGACCCAACTGCAACCCAACAACGCCGTGGCCTTCAACAACCTGGCTTGGGTCACCGCCCGGCTGAACAAGGACGGATCCATCGCCCTGGCCGAAAAAGCCAACGCCCTGGCACCCAACCAGCCCGCCTTCATGGATACGTTGGCAGTGTTGCTGTCCGACAAAGGCGACTACGCCAAGGCACTGGAACTCCAAACCAAGGTGGTCTCCTTGCAACCGAACAACCCCGTGTTCAAGCTGAACCTGGCCAAGATTCACATTAAGGGCGGCAAGAAGGACCTGGCCCGGGTGCAACTGGACGAGTTGGCCAAGTTGGGGGACAAGTTTGGGGAGCAGAAAGAGGTGGCGGAGTTGTTGAAGGGGTTGTAAGAGTGTCGATTTATTTTACAAATCATCCATCTTTCATCCGCTTGGCTTCACTGGTGTATTTTTAAGTTTTGTAAATCAAAGACTTAGAGTGAATCAATTTGTTGGCTCGAAATTTGCTTACTTTGTGTTGGTATGAACCCGCTAAATCGTATAAACGCTAAGACGGGGGCCAAATTTACGCACAGGCTGATCGTCAGCTATGATTTGGCGAGAGAACGGCATGTCGGTGCTCAGACGCCAAATTGATTGGAGAAAATGATGTCAACCGAAAAACCACAACCGAATGCAACACCCAACATGTTGCGCCGCAAGCTGTTCAAAGGTGCTTACGGCGGGGTTGGTGTTCTCATGGCGGTTCAGGCCAAGACAGCACTGGGTGGGAATTTGGTGGATTGTCGCAGCCCATCAGCCATGATCAGCGGCAATATGAGCCAGCGCCCTGACACCGGGATCTCCTGCTCGGGGGGACGGTCACCCGGGTTTTGGAAGGTGCCTCAGAAATTCGAGTATTGGGCAGGAACAGGCGCAACACCTCCGACTTTCAAGTCTGATGTCTATGAATGCGCCTCTGGCATGAAAGGTCTGACTTTGGATAACGTAGCAACCCCGGGCACGCTACTTACTAATATTGGCTTCGCTGGCGCCACTGGAAGCGTTTGGGCGGCCCTGGCGTTTCCAAAGAGTGGAGAAGGTGGGCAATTGCTCCGACATCTAGCTTCAGCTTGGCTCAACGCAGGGTACTTTCAATCCAATGCAGCCCAGTACCCTCTGACTAAGACGGAAATCATCGCTATGTGGAACGCCACCAAGAGCGGTGGCACTTACTGCCCGGCCAGCATGTCCTGCAGCGAAAGTCAGCGCTGGACCCCAGCAAAGGTTATCGAGTACATCGAGAGCCTCTATGACTTCAACTCAGATGTTGCTGATCCGCAGCTATGCACTAAGGGCGGGAAATAAGCGTTCTCTTGCAGTCCGTTGGGCAGCAGGTTAAGGCCGACGGAGGTGTATCAGATGGTTGGCTCACCAAGCTGCTCGGCAAACAATCGGTATGCACTGGCTGACGGCAGGGTGTTGAAGTTTGCACCTGACTGGTCTTGTTCGGACGCCAGAGTGGTTTTTGACACGCAATCGGGTGATTACTGGGTGGTTTCCTTGTTGGGCTCAAGCCTGCTCAAACTGTTTCAGACCCACGGTCAAATGACGGTTCAAACCGTTTGTGAGCTCATTCCCGGCGGCCAAGGGCGGCGGGCCACACTCACATTGACGCTTCAAAGCCTCACGGATCATTCTCTCTTGCAAGCGGTAAACTGAGTAGCCCCGGCAGAAGATTTTCACAACGGCGCTGCAGATTGATCGACACCGTCTTACACATTTCCCCGTTCAATGTCCGGGTCCGTTCAACATTAACGGGCGTGGCAGAGCATCTGGATTTTTTCTACCAGAGCCATGCGCGCTGTGGTTCAGACGCCTTTGTAGACTTTGACCTTCAGATCTTGCACGGCAAGGGGCTGCGCCGGTGGTGGCATCCACAAGTACGTTTGTTGCTTGACGACACCGAGTCTTTTTTTCCGTTGCCTGCTGACCAGGCGGCTCCCATGTTGGAGTGGGGTCTGAACTGGTGCATTGCCAGTCGACCACTTGGTTATCTGGTCATGCATGCTGGGCTTCTGGCACGAGGTGAGCGCGCTTTGATGATGCCAGGTGTTCCGGGTGCGGGTAAAAGCACACTGTCTGCGTCGCTTTGTTTGCTGGAAGACTGGCGGCTGCTGTCGGATGAACTGGCCATTCTGGACCCCGCGTCTGGTTTGATGCAGCCACATGCACGACCCATCTGCCTGAAAAACGCCTCCATTGACATTGCCAGCGGCTTTCCACAAACCCGACTGGGCCGCGTCTACCACGACACCCGAAAGGGCACGATTTCGCACGCGGCGTGCCCTCCTGCGTCAATTGCGGCATCTGGCGATCCGGCCCGGGTCGAATGGGTGGTCTTTCCCCGCTTTGAATTCGGCAGCACGCCCAGTTGCGAAGAAATCAGCCGCGTGGAAGCGTTTTCATTGATTTCAGAACAGTCCTTCAATCGGGAGCGGATGGGCGAGGTCGGCTTTGATGCTCTGTGCCAGATGCTGAACAATGTCCGTTGTTATCAGATCGTCTATGGATCAACCGCCGATGGGCTTCAATTGATTCGCGACATCACCCACCTATGAACCAGTGCACAGAGGGCACGGCGCTGATCGCCACATTGGCTGAACCGCAGCGCGCCAACGCTTTGAGCGCTGCACAGTGGTCTGGTCTGGTCGCCTCGGCTCGCCAAGCCAATCTGCTGGGCGCGCTGGCCGTCCGGATTCAGGACGCAGGTGTTGAAGTACCTCCCCAGGTGCTGCGGCATTTAAAAGGCGCTCAACAGCTGAGTGAACGTCAACACCGATCGGTTCTTTGGGAAGTTCACCAATTGCAGCAGGCCTTGTGCGAGCTGGACATTCCGGTGGTGCTGCTCAAAGGCGCGGCTTATGTCATGTCGAACGACGGCGTGGGCGTTGGCCGCCTGTTTGGCGACATCGACATCCTGGTGCCACGATCCGCCCTGGGTGACGTGGAGAGTCAATTGATGCTTCACGGTTGGGTAAGCGCCAAGACCAGCGCCTACGATCAGCGGTACTACCGCCAGTGGATGCATGAAATCCCGCCGATGAGCCACATCCGGCGTGGCACCGTGATCGATGTGCACCACACCATTCTTCCCCTGACTTCGCGCCACAAACCAGACCCTCAACAAATCATTGCGCGGGCCTTACCGGTGTCAGAACCGGGCTTGCCCATGATCCGGGTACCTTGTCAGGTGGACCTGGTCATTCACAGCATCGTTCATTTGATGCATGAAGGTGAGCTGCACAACGGGCTGCGCGATCTCAATGACATTGACAGCATGCTGCGAAAGTTCGGTCCCATGCCGGGTTTTTGGGCCAGGCTGGCAGGCATTGCCGTGGGCAACGACTTGGCAGGGCCGGTGGGGTTGGGGCTGGCATTGGTGCAAAAAGTCTTTGGCACGCCCATACCCGCGTTCGTGCATGACGCATTGACACAAGCGCAAGGCGGTAGACGACCCGCGTCATGGTTGCTGGCCACGTTTGATTTGGCGCTTGACCAGCAACGGCGCAACGGTACCGACCCCACTGTGGCGATTGCCCAGTGGCTAATTTACGTGCGATCACACCGCTTGCGCATGCCACTTCATCTGGTGGTACCGCATCTGATGCGCAAAGCCTGGATGGGTTGGTTCCCGGAAAAAAAGAGCTGAACACTTGTTCGGCATGGATTGCGGATCGCGTCCGCAATGACAACCAACAGGTACGCCGATAATCCCGCCCCTATGGCACTCATCACACTTCTAGACGCCCAGCTGGCATTCGGGCACGTGGCCCTGCTCGACCACGCTGATTTTTCTCTTGAAACGCAGGAGCGCGTTGGCCTGATTGGTCGCAATGGCGCGGGCAAGTCCAGCATGCTCAAGATCCTGGGTGGTCTGGACAAACCCGATGATGGCACCACGCAGGTACAGAACAACATCCGCATTGCCTATGTAGCGCAGGAGCCGCAGCTCGACGCAGACGCTACTATTTTTGAAGCTGTCAGCGAAGGTTTGGCAAGGGTCAGAGCCCTGATTGATGAATATTCCGAGGGCCATGGCGATCTGGACGCGATGCAAAGCGAGATCGAGTCGCTGGACGGCTGGAATTGGGAACAACGCGTGGGTGAAACCCTGCACCGCCTGCATCTGGCGCCCGATGCGATTGTGCGCACGCTCTCAGGCGGCAACAAAAAACGTGTGGCGCTGGCGCAGGCACTGGTGGCCGCACCCGACGTGCTGCTGCTGGACGAACCGACCAACCACCTGGATCTGGACAGCATCGAGTGGCTGGAAGGCCTGCTGTGTGAGTTCAAGGGCAGCATCATTTGTATCACCCATGACCGCTCCTTCCTGGACAACGTGGCGACCCGCATCGTCGAGCTGGACCGGGGCAAATTGCTCTCCTACCCCGGCAATTTCGCTGCCTACCTGGTTCAAAAAGAGGAGCAACTGGCGCAAGAGGCGGTGATCAACGCGCGTGCCGACAAGCTGCTGGCGCAGGAAGAAATCTGGATTCGCAAAGGGGTGGAAGCCCGCCGCACCCGCGCCCAGGCCCGCATCGTGCGCCTGGGGGAATTGCGTG
Organism: Rhodoferax sp. U2-2l; assembly: GCF_020594515.1. Classification (GTDB taxonomy): domain Bacteria; phylum Pseudomonadota; class Gammaproteobacteria; order Burkholderiales; family Burkholderiaceae_C; genus Rhodoferax. Next base: position 130,486 of record NZ_JAJCTH010000010.1, on the reverse strand, counting down.
CCAAACACCAGGCGCGCCGCGAAGCGGTGGGCAGCGTCAACATGGATGTGGTCACCGGGGGTGCCAGCGGCAAGTTGGTGGCGGAACTCACCCATGTTTCCAAGAGTTTTGGCGAGCGAAAGATCGTGGATGATTTTTCAGCGACCATCCTGCGTGGTGACAAGATCGGCCTGCTCGGCCCCAATGGTGCGGGCAAAACCACCTTGCTCAAACTGATTCTGGGTGAACTCCAAGCCGACCCGGCACCCGCCAACTCCCCCACGCCCGAGCCCGGCCACAGCCCCTGGGGCACGGTGCGCCAGGGGGCCAACATCTCGGTGGCCTACTTTGACCAGATGCGCAACGCGCTGAACCTGGACGCCACACTCGAAGACTTCATCAGCCCGGGCAGCGAATGGATCGAGATTGGCAACCAGAAAAAACACGTCAAGAGTTACCTGGGCGACTTTCTGTTCTCCCCGGCGCGGGCTAATTCGCCCGTGCGCTCTTTGAGTGGTGGTGAACGCAACCGCCTGCTGCTGGCGCGCCTGTTTGCCCGGCCCGCCAATGTGCTGGTGCTGGACGAGCCGACCAACGACCTGGACATCGACACCCTCGAATTACTCGAAGACCTGCTGCAAAACTACGACGGCACGGTGTTTCTGGTCAGCCATGACCGCACCTTCCTCGACAACGTGGTCACCAGCACCATCGCTTATGAAGGCGATGCCAAGTGGCGCGAGTATGAAGGCGGCGTGACCGACTGGCTGGTGCAGAGCAAACGCGCTGCCGAGATCGCCAAGAGCAAGGGCCAAAAAGCCCCTAAGCCCTTTCATTATGAGCGCGAACAGCTCTCAAAAACGCAGCAAACCAAGGCAGCTGAGGCACCTGCCCCAGCGCCTGCAACCGCAATCCCAACACCCAAGACGCGCAAACTCAGCTTCAAGGAACAGCGCGAACTCGACGGCCTGCCTGATCTGATTGCCAGCCTGGAAGCGGAACAAGCCGAGGCCGCCGCCCTGTTGGCCGACGGCAGCCTGTACGCGGTGGACAACGCCCGCGCCCTGAAACTCGCCGCCCGCAGTGCCCAGATTGATGATGAGTTGTTGGCCGCGCTGGAGCGCTGGGAAATTCTGGGCAACCCCGCCGCTTGACTGGCGAAGCCGGAGAAGCCGCCACCAAATATGCCATCGGGCTGTCAGGGCGGGCGGCGATCCGCCAACCATGCCGCCTTAAGTCATGGGTCCCCTCGGGTCGTGGCCCGGGGCAGGCTCATCAAGCCCGGGATGACAGCATCACCCGTGCAGCTTAGAGCTGTGCCAGCGGAATGCTGCCGGTGGCCTCGTCGGCTTGGAGCAGGGTGATGAGTTCGGCCAGATCACGGTCCAGCCGCGCCAGCGTCTGCGGAGGCAGTTTCTCCAGCGCCTCGGGCAACACGCCCTCAAACGGACCGGGCACCTGCACCAGCAGGTTCAGCGCTTCGGGCAGCGCCACCAGCTGCACCTGGCGCTTGTCGGTGCTGCCCTTATCGGCGCGGATCAGGCCTTTTTGCAGCAGCCCCTTGACCAGGTTGCTGGCAGTGGACTGGTGCACGTCCATGCCGCGTGCCAAATCGCCCAGACCAATGCCGGGCTGGTCGCGGATCAGGCTCAGCGCCCACACCTGCGCGCCACCCAGACCGACCTGTTTTTCCACCTGCTTGAAATGCGTGCGCACGGCGTTGAACACCACACGAAAGCGGCGCAAGACCACCGCCGTTTGTGCGGTTGGCTGGCTGACAGGGCTTGGGGTAGTCATAAGACCTCAAAGACAAAAATGGCACCATCATAGTGCGGCGCCGGGTGCTGGCGAGTGGTGCAGCGGTCAGGCCAACTGGGTGTCACCCGACAGCAATTCGCGGCGCGCCAGCCGGCTCATCAGGTCCTCAAAGGTGTAAAACCCGGGTTCACACTCGGCCAGTTGGGTCAGCGCAAAAGCGGCGCCGGTGCCAAAGGCGCGCCGCTCGATCGAGTTGTGGATGAGCCGCACCGTCTGGTACGGAAAGCCGAAGATCACCTCATGGTGGCCGACAATGCCGCCCAGACGCAGCGAGGTGATGCGCTCATCATGCACCTCCAGGCTTTGGGCGATCTTGCGCGCCGTACCGGAGATCTCGGGCTTGTCCCGAAAGTGCTGCTCCAGGATTTCAACATCGGCAAACGGGGCGATCTTGCGCAGCAGCTTGGCCGCCATGATCAGGAAGTTGATGCCCACCGTGATGTTGGGTGAACACATCACCCGGGTGCGTTGGCCCAGCGTGCGCGCGTAGGCCAGATCAGCCGGGCTGTAGGCTGAAATGGCGCTCACCAGCATGATCTGGCGCTGCGCCATCGCCTCGCCATAGGCGTGCAGGCTGTCGGCCTGGGAAAAATCCACCAGCGCATCCACCGGGTGGGCATCCAGCCAGGGCGCCCAGTCCTCGGCCGCCAGGCTGACCAGCGGGATGGCCGTGTCAGGCACGGTGGCGGCCTGCGAGGCAGATTTGCGGGCCACCCAGCACAACTCGAAACGCGGATCAGACTGCAGCACCTGCGCCACCGCCTGCCCGGCTTTGCCGTAACCCACCAAACCGACTTTGATCATGTTGCTCTCCTCCTGATGTTTCGGGACGCGCTCAATTCGCGTTACAGTGCGCCCAATATAGCAAATTGCATTTGGTTCAATGTACTTCTCACATCTTCAGCCCAAGCGCGTGGCGGGCGCTGCGACCGGCGCCAGCCCGCATGAAAATTGACGACGGCAGCGCCACCCTGCTTGACGCGATTCGCGACGACCTGAACGACTGGCAGGTGTGGGCGGGCCGCGCGGTGGTGATCGGTTTTGCCGCCTTGGCCGGCCTGACCGTGGTGGCCTTCACCTGGATGACCGAGCACGCGTTCGGGTGGTTTGAGCGCTTGCACGGGGCTTATGGCTGGGCCCCGCTGATCTGGACGCCACTGTGCGCCGCGTCCATCGTTTGGGTGATGCGCCGGTATGCCATCGGTGCCGCCAGCTCGGGCATTCCGCAGGTGATGGCCGCGCTGGACGCAGGCGTGGCCCCGGCGCAGCGCAGCCTGTATGTGTCGCTCAAACTCACCGTGGCCAAGATGGCGCTGGCCACCTGGGGCCTGCTGGGCGGTCTGTCGCTGGGGCGCGAAGGGCCGTCGGTGCAGATTGCCGCCGGCGTGATGCACCACGCCCGGCATTACCTGCCCAAACGCTCGCAGGTGTCGGAGCACGGCCTGCTGATGGCAGGCGGCGCCGCCGGCATTGCCGCGGCGTTCAACACGCCGCTGGGCGGCATCATGTTTGCCATTGAAGAGCTGTCGCGCAAGCCCGAGCAGCGCAACAGCGGCCTGCTGCTGGCAGCTATTGTGCTCAGCGGGCTGATGGCGGTGTCGGTCTACGGCAACAGCACCTACTTTGGCCGCATCCACGTGGACCAACTCAGCCTGTCGTTGCTGGGGCCGGGGCTGCTGCTGGCGGTGGTGTGTGGCCTGGTGGGCGGGCTGTTTGCCCGGGTGTTGCTGATTTCGGTGCGGGGTGACTCGGCCGACCGCTTCAGCCGCTGGCGCCAACGCTCACCGGTGGCGTTTGCCGCCGCCTGCGGGCTGGTGCTGGCGGTGATCGGGCTGGTCAGCCATGGCAGCACCTTTGGCACCGGCTATGCGGCCAGCCGCGCCATGCTCGACGGCCAGCACGAGCCCGAGCCGCTGTACACGCTGCTGAAATTTTTGGCCACCTGGATCACCGCCTGGGCCGGTGTGCCCGGCGGCATTTTTGCCCCGGCGCTGTCAATTGGCGGCTCCTTGGGCAACGACATCGCCCAACTCACCCACTACGCCAACGCGCCCACCTTGATCGCGCTGGGCATGGCCGGGTTTCTGGCGGCGGTGACGCAGGCGCCGCTGACCGCGTTCATCATCGTCATGGAAATGGTGGACGGGCATGCGCTGGTGCTGAGTCTGATGGCCACCGCCATGGTGGCCAGCGGGGTGTCGCGGCTGCTGTGTGTGCCGCTGTACCAGGCCATGGCGCAGCTGCAGTTGCAGCGCCTGCCGCCTGCCACACCCCCGGCAGGCTAAAAAAAAGGAGCCCCGAAAGGCTCCAAACTCGCTTGCAATCCCGATTGCTAGAAGGAGAACTGCGGGGCAAGTGTATTTGAACAAATGCATTTGACATCTAGGGGTAAACCCTTGACTTCGCGATCAGCGGCCATCCTGGACGTGAGGAGTCAACCCCGGGCCACGACCCGGGCGATTCAGGCATCTGGCGTTCAGGGTTGGTGGCTCGTGGCCCGCCATGACGGCCTTCTTTCATGGGTTGGGGCGGGCGCTTCCTTCATGGCGTTGACCCGTCACGCACGGACTCGGTGCGATTTCGGTTAGATTCAGCGCGATGTTTTCAAGCTCAACCCATCTCCAGGCGCAAGCGCCCGATTTCTCCAGCACCCAGTTCCGCACCGCCCTGGGCATGTTTGCCACCGGCGTGACCATCGTCACGGCCTGCACGCCTTCGGGCGATCTGGTCGGGCTGACCGCCAATTCGTTCAACTCGGTGTCACTCACCCCGCCGCTGGTGTTGTGGAGCCTGTCGCAGGCGGCCAGCACCATGGACGCATTCCGCCAGGGCTCGCACTACGCCATCAACATTCTGGCGGCCGACCAGCAGGCGCTGGCGCTGCGGTTTGCCACGCGCGGGGTGGACCGGTTTGCGGATCTGGATTTCACCGAGGGGCGCAGCGGCGCGCCGCTGATCACCGGCAGCGTGGCCACCTTTGAGTGTTTCAACCGCAGCCGTTATGTGGAAGGTGACCATGTGATTTTTGTCGGCGAGGTGGAATCCTGCAGCCACCGCGCCGGTGCCTCACCGCTGCTGTACCACGGGGGCAAGTTTTATACCGAGCACCCTTTGTGACAGCTGGTCATGACAGGCCTTGGCGGTCATCGCGGTGATTTTCATGGGGGCCTGAGGTGCAGTCCTTGAAACTCGCCGAACTGATGGCCGCATTGAGCCATGCGCTGGACATCACCGAGGGCCAGCCCGAAGGCCATTGCGTGCGCTGCTGCTGGATCGGCATGCACATCGGCCAAAAAATCGGCCTGAGCAACGACGACTTGTGGACGCTGTACTACACGCTGCTGCTCAAAGACCTGGGCTGCTCCAGCAACGCCGCGCGCATCTGCGAGCTGTATGTCACCGACGACCTTCAGTTCAAGCGTGACTTCAAGTGGGTGGACGGCAGCCTGCCACAGGTGCTGCGGTTTGTGCTGCGCCATACCGGCCCGGCGGTGGGCCTGCGTGACCGGCTCAAGGCGCTGGGCGGCATCCTGAGTCACGGCGACGCGATTGCCCAGGAACTCATCCACACCCGCTGCACACGCGGCGCCGACATTGCGCGCCAGCTGCGTTTTCCCGAAGCCGTGGCGCAAGGCATCCACGCGCTGGACGAACACTGGAACGGCCAGGGCCGCCCCGACCACCTGGCGGGCAGCGCCATTCCGGTGCAGGCGCGCATTGCCCTGCTGGCGCAGGTGATTGATGTGCACCAGGCCTCGCAGGGGCACCAAACCGCGCTGGCCGAGATCAAAGCCCGCGCTGGCAGCTGGTTTGACCCCAATCTGGTGGCCGCGTTTGAGGCCGTGGCGCAGGAAGAAGCCTTCTGGCAGGTGCTCAGCGGCGTGCCCGCCACGCTGGAGCGCGCTGTCTACGCGCTGGAGCCTGGCGGCCATGAGGTGACCCTGGACGAAGACTACCTGGACGACATTGCCGAAGCCTTTGGCCAGGTGGTGGACGCCAAAAGCCCGTTCACCGCCGGGCACAGCGCCCGCGTGGGCCTGTACACCGCGCTGCTGGGCGAGTCGCTGGGCGTGCCCGAGGCGCGTCGGCGCTGGCTCAAACGCGGCGCGCTCTTACACGACGTGGGCAAGCTGGGGGTCAGCAACAGCATTCTGGACAAGCCCGGCAAATTGGATGAGGCCGAATGGCACGCAGTGCAGCGCCACGCCAGCTACACCGAAGCCATTTTGGGCCGGGTGCGCATTTTTGACGAGCTGGCGCGGGTGTCGGCCGCGCACCATGAGCGCCTGGACGGCAAGGGTTACCCGCGCGGCCTGCTGGCCAAAGACATCTGCCTGGAAACCCGCATCATCACCACGGCGGATATTTTTGACGCCATCACCGCCGAGCGGCCCTACCGCGGCGCGGTGCCGGTCGACCAAACCCTGGCCATCATGCAAGACAGCGTGGGTACGGCGATTGACGCCACCTGCTTGGCGCACCTGCAGCGGGTGATCGCGCAGAATCCCGAGCTTTTCCCGGGCTGAACGGCGCAAAATTTGACGTTTGATTGGGCCTGAAAACATCTGTCGAAAAACTTGTCTGCGGCGTAAACTCAAGGCTCACAACTTCCTATCGCGAGCCAACTATGCGCCTCCAACCCTCTGAAAACATCCGTGCCGTGGCCCTGGTGGGTCACGGGTCTGTCGGTAAAACAACGTTGGTGGAGAGCCTGCTGGCCGCCACCGGCGCCATTGCCAGCCGTGGCACGGTGGAAAAAGGCAACACCGTGTGTGACTTTGACCCGATTGAAAAACAACTGGGCCACTCGCTGCAATCGGCCGTGGTGAGCCTGACCTGTGCCGACACCCGCATTCACCTGCTCGACACCCCCGGTTACCCCGACTTTGCTGGCCAGGCGATTGCCGCGCTGGCGGGCGCCGACACCGCGCTGATCATGGTCAGCGCCCAAACCGGCATCGAGCTAACCACCGAGCGCATGTTCAACCTGGCCGGTGAGCGTGGCTTGTGCCGCATGATCCTCATCAACAAGATCGACGCCGACAACCTGGACCTGGCTGCGCTGGTGGACGACATCCGCGAACGTTTTGGCAAACAATGCCTGCTGCTGGACCTGCCTGCGCACCACGCCCAGGATGTGGTGGAGCTGCTGGGCCATGACGACGGCGAGAGCGACTTTGCCAGTGTGGCCGCCGCGCACCGCGCGCTGATTGATCAGCTCATTGAAGAAGACGACGACCTGATGGCGCGGTATCTGGAAGACGGCACCGACCCCAGCCCGGACGAATTGCACGCCCCGTTCGAGAAAGCGCTGCGCGCCGGGCACCTGATTCCGATCCTGTTTGTCTCGGCCAAAACCGGCGCCGGTGTGCCGCAGTTGCTGGACGCGCTGGTCAAACTGGCGCCCAACCCGTCAGAGGGCAACCCGCCACCGTTTTTCAAGACCGAGGCCGGCGTGGAAGAGGCCTACGCCGCCCAGCCCGACGACGCGTTGCCGGTGCTGGCGCATGTGTTCAAGGTGGTGATGGACCCCTTCATCGGCAAGCTGGGCATCTTCCGGGTGCACCAGGGCACGGTGCGCAAAGACGCGCAGCTGTTCGCCGGCTCGGGCAAACGTCCGTTCAAGGTCAACCACCTGTACCGCCTGCAGGGCAAGGACTATGTGGAAGTGGACACCCTGGTGCCGGGCGACATTGGCGCGGTGGCCAAGGTGGAAGAGATCGAGTTTGACTGCGTCATCCACGACTCCCACGCGTTGGACAACGTGCACCTGAAACCGCTGGCCTTCCCACAACCCATGCAGGGCCTGGCGGTGCAGACCCAGCGCAAGGGTGACGAGCAGCGCCTGTTCGAGATCTTGCACAAGCTGGAGCTGGAAGACCCCTGCTTCACCGTGGAGCGCCACCCGGGCACCAATGAGACGGTGATCCGCGGCCTGGGCGACATGCACCTGCGCGCCAAGATGCTGCGCATGCAGCAGCAGTTCAAGCTGGAGCTTGACACCAGCGAGCCGCAAATCGCCTACCGTGAAACCATCCTCGGCAAGGCCGAAGGCCACTGCCGCCACAAGAAACAAAGCGGCGGCGCGGGCCAGTTTGGCGAGGTGTTTTTGCGGGTCGAGCCGTTGGAGCGCGGCGCCGGTTTTGAGTTTGAAGACGTGGTCAAGGGCGGCGCCATTCCCGGCGTGTTCATGCAGGCGGTGGAAAAAGGCGTGTTGCAGGCGCTGGCGGAAGGCGCGGTGGCGGGCTTCCCGCTGCACGATTTGCGCGTGACCGTGTTTGACGGCAAAACCCACGCGGTGGACGGCAAAGAAGTGGCGTTTGTGGCAGCGGCTCGCAAGGCCACGCTGGAAGCGGTGCGCGCGGCCAAACCCATCGTGCTGGAGCCGGTGGTCAGCATCGAAGTGGTGGCACCCGAATCAGCCATTGGGGATTTGACCGGCGACCTGGCCAGCAAACGCGGCCACATCACCGGCACCCAGCCGCGCCCGATGGGCACCGTGGCGATTTCCGGCCAGATGCCGCTGGCCGAGCTGGGCGACTACCAGAGCCGCCTCAAATCCCTCACCGGCGGCCAGGGTTCGTACAGCCTGACCTTCTCGCATTACGCGCAGGTCAACGACGACACCCAGGCCAAATTGGCCAGTGCCTTCAAGCCCGGCAACCTGAACGACGATTGATGACTTTTGTCACACCACCCGTCGACGCACAGCGGTAGCATCGCGCCGACTTTTCAACTTCTCTTTGCCACCGTGACCCACCACACCCTGCTCATCTACTCCACCGTTGACGGCCACACGCGGCACATTTGCGAGCGCATGAAATTCGTCATGACCGCACTCGGCCAGAACGTGACCCTGGCGCCGCTGGACCAGGCGCACAGCCTGAACCTGGACAAGTTCGAGCGCATCGTCATTGGCGCCAGCATCCGCTACGGCAAACACCGCCCGCAGGTGGCCGAGTTCATCCAGAAACATCAGGCGCTGCTGGCGCGCAAGGCCAACGCGCTGTTTTCCGTCAACGTGGTGGCGCGCAAGCCCGAGAAAAACCAGCCGCACACCAACCCCTACATGGTCAAACTGCTCAAACAGTTGGCCTGGAAGCCGCAGCTGGCCGGTGTGTTTGCCGGGCGGCTGAATTACCCGGCGCTGGGTTTTGTGGACAAGCAGATGATCCGTTTCATCATGCTCATCACCAAAGGCCCGACCGACATCACCCAGGCGTTTGAATTCACCGACTGGGCCGCGGTGGAAGCTTTTGCGCACCAAGTGTGTGCGCTGCCGCTCCCCAGCCCTACCAAGCCATGACACCGCCGTTGGCGACGCGACCCCGCACTGTCGCCGCTGCGGCCATGTTCAAACCGTGTGTCCTTGCGCTGGTGCTTGCACCGCTGCTGCTGGGCGGATGCGCGTCGATGTCCGAGTCCGAATGCCGGGTGGCCGACTGGGGCCGCGTGGGACACAACGATGGTGCCCGTGGCGAGCCCGAGCGCCAACTGGCGGCTTACACCGAAGACTGCGGCCAATCCGGGGTGGTTCCCGACGCAGCGGCCTACCGTCAGGGGTGGGATGTGGGCATCCAGCGGTTTTGCACCCCGGCCAGCGGCTGGCAGCAAGGGCTGCAGGGTCGCAGCAGCAAGGGCGCGGTGTGCGCTGGCCAGCCGGGTCATGAGGGGTTTGCGCGCGCCCTCAACGCGGGGCTGCAGGTGTACCAGACCCGTCAGCGCATGCAAAACAACACCCAGGACATCAACCGCCTGCACAAGAAGCTGGAGTCAGCCACCAGCGACGACGAGAAGCGCCGCATTCGCCAGCAGTTGCAGGACATTGACCGCGAGCAGTATCGGCTGCGCGGCCTCATGGGCCAGCAGCAACTGCTGGCGCCATGATTTTTTCAACCGTCCTTCACGACCAAAAAAAAAGCTACCAGCCCTTTATTCACGAGGGCTGGTAGCCTATTTCATCCCTGAAACAGAAAAAGTTACTGTTTGACGGCTTCCACCTGCACCACCAGGCGCACGTCTTTCGGGAAACCCCAGTCGATGCCATAGTTCATGCCGTAGGCGGTGCGGTCCAGCGTGGCTTCAAAGTCGCCGCCACACACTTCGCGCTTGAGCATCGGGTTCTGATAACAGTTGAAGTTGGTGGCCTTCAGGGTCAGCGGGTTGGTTTTGCCCAGCAGGGTCAGCGTGCCGGCCACTTCAGCCACTTTGTCGCCGTTGAACACAAATTTGTCGGCGGTAAAGGTCATGGTGGGGAATTTTTCGGCGTTGAACAGGTCCGCGCTTTGCAGGTGCTTGTTGAACGCGGCGGTGCCGGTGTTGACGGAGGTGGTGTCCACCGTCAGCGTCACCTTGCCGGTCTTGGCGGCACGGTCAAATTCCACCGCGCCTTCCTTCTTGTCAAAGCGGCCCCGGTTGGTGGTGGTGCCAAAGTGGCTGATCTCAAACGTCACGAAGGTGTGCGTCGGGTCGATGGCGTAGCTGGCAGCCTGGGCAGACACGGTGCTGGCGAGCAAGACGGCGGCAGCGGCGGCGGGGATAAGGGACAAACGCATGAAAAACTCCTGAAGGGTTGAAAAATCGACAAAAGAAACAGAGCGGGCGCTTACAGCTTGCCAACACCGCCGAGCGCAAACTTGAACTTGACCTGCACGTCGTCGGCCACCATCGAGGTGTCGGCCCAGTCGCCGTCGCCAATCTTGAAGGCCAGCCGCTTGATCGGCAGCACGCCGGTGGCCACGGTCACCGCGCCGCTTTGGGTCATGCTCAAAGGCACCCGCACGGGTTGCGCCTGGCCCTTGATGCTGAGTTGTCCGGCCAGTTCATATTGACCGCCGCCCAGCGCCTTGAACGCGCTGGAGGTGAAGGTGGCCTGCGGAAACTTCGGCACATTGAACCAGGGCGCGGTGGGCAAGGCGCTGTCGGCCTCGGCACTGCCCATGGTGGCACTGCCCATGTCCACCGTGAAGGTGACTTTGCTGGTGGCCAGCTTGGCGGCGTCGAAACTGATGTTGGCGTCAAACTTCTTGAAGTGGCCGCTGACCGGCACACCCATCTGTTTGGCGGCAAAGCTCAGCTCGCTTTGGGCAGGCAGCAGCTTTTGCTCGGCCAGGGCGCTTGAGGACAGGCCGCTCAGCGCAGCGGTGGTCAAGACAACGGTCAACAAGGTGGTTTTCATGGGCGGGTTCTTCAAAAAAAATATTTGGGGGAAAAATCGTCGCAAAAGTTCAAGACAAGTCGCAGGCCAAGGGGTGCGCGTGCTTCAGCGTTGGGGCAGCATGCGCAGCATCAGGCCGTCACGGTCGATCCAGTGGTGTTTCAGCGCGGCGGCTATGTGGAGCACGGCCAGACCGATCAGCGTCCAGGCCGCCCAGCCATGCCAGGGCTTGATCAACTCGGCCAGCGCCTTGTCGGGGCCGACAAAGTCTGGCAACGGGATCGCCCCGAACAGCACGATCGGGTACCCTGCGGCCGAGCTGTAGGCCCAACCCAGCAACGGCACCACAAAAAACAGCGCGTACATCAGGTGATGGGTGGCGTGATAAGCCTGCATCTGCCAGCCCGGCATGGCCAGCGTGACGCTTTGCGGCAAGGCAGGCGGGCGGTGTGTGAGGCGCCACAGCAGGCGCAACACGGTGAGCGCCAAAAACACGATACCGGCCCACTTGTGCCAGTTGTACAGCTTCAGACGCGTTGGCGAAAACGGCAAATCTGTCATGTACAGACCGACCCCGAACAGGCCCAGGATGGCCATGGCCAGCAGCCAGTGCATCGCGGTGGCGAGCCCGGTGTAACGGGGCGGGCGGCTCAGATCAGGGGACAAGGGCAGGTTCACAAGAAGACTCCAAAAAGCGTGGGTCCCGGCAGGCTGGCCGGATATGGCAGGTAGTTTAGAAACCGATGAATGCAAACAGATTCAACTGGATTGTTGGTTATGTTCAATTAATTTGACTTGAACGGCAGCCTGCGCCCCGTTTCACTGGCTGATGGCGACATTGCGGTGAATAATGTGCCTCTTTATCCGACCAGGATCCTGTGCCGATGTCCGTAGATGCAATGGAGTGCCCGTATGTTTGACGACCGTGCGCTGCCTGACGCCGCCGAGCTGGCCACAAGCCGGGATCGGCTGGCGCTTTTTGAGGCCGTGTTTGAAGAGATTCCCGATGTCATCGTGCTGAAAGACGCCCAGGGCGACTTCCTGCTGTGCAACCAGACGCTGGCCCGGCTGTACAACACCACGCCCGAGGCCATGGTGGGCAAACACGACGGTGATTTTGGGGTGCCCAAGGCACTGGCCGACGGCTACCGGGCCAATGTGCTGGGCATCATGGCCCGCGGCGAGACCGAGGTGGTGTTTGAAGACAGCCGCAACGCACTCACCGGTGAGATCCGGCACTTCAAGTCGATCAAGCGGCCGTTCAAGGACGCCCGCGGTCGCAACCAGATTCTGGTGATTGCGCACGACATCACCGATGTGGTGCGGGCCCAGCAGCAGGTGGCCCAAAGCGAGCAGCGCCTGCAAGAGGTGATGGCCGCCACACAAGAAGGCATCTGGGACTGGCATGTGGCCAGTGGCCGCGTGGTGCATAACCAGCGCTGGTACCGCATTCTGGGTTTTGAAGACGGCGAGATCACCGGCCACGTGGACGCGTTCTCCAAGCGCATTCACCCCGACGACAGGGCGATGGTGTGGCAGCGGCTGCGCCAGTTGCTGGATGGCCAGGGCGAGTTTTACAGCTCCGAGCACCGCATGGTGTGCAAGGACGGCTCGGAAATCTGGGTGCTGGACCGTGGCCGGGTGGCCGAGCGCAACGCCCAGGGCGAGCCGGTGCGGGTAGTGGGTGCCTACGTGGACATCAGCGAGCGCAAACGCCATGAGGTGGAGCTGAAAATCGCGCTCGACCTGGCGCAAGCCGCCACCCGCACCAAGAGCGATTTTCTGGCCACCATGAGCCATGAGCTGCGCACACCGCTCAACGGCATTCTGGGCATGGCGCAGCTGCTGCTGATGCCCGACCTCTCGCCAGCCGACCTGCGCAGCCACGCCAACACCATCCTGAGCTCGGGCCAGACGCTACTGAGCCAGCTCAACGACGTGCTGGACCTGTCCAAGGTCGAGGCGGGCAAGGTCGATCTGGTCAGCAGCCCGTTCAACCCGCGGCAACTGCTGGGCGCCACCGCCGCCGTGTTCGAGCAGCTGGCCCGAAGCAAAGGCCTGGACCTGCAGATCAGCAGCGCCAGCCTGCCGCACGACACCTACGTGGGCGACACCTACCGCCTGCAGCAAATGCTGGGCAACTATGTCAGCAACGCCATCAAATTCACCCATCGCGGCCATGTGAGGGTCGACGTGGCCCACCTCACCGACCCCCAAGGCGTGGTCTGGCTGGAGTTTGCGGTACACGACAGCGGCATCGGCATTGCACCTGACAAACAGACCCTGTTGTTCAAGCCGTTTACCCAGGCAGACAGCTCCACCACGCGCCAGTTTGGCGGCACCGGTCTGGGCTTGTCGATTGTGGCGAAACTGGCCGAGCTGATGGGCGGCCACACCGGGCTGCAGAGCCAGCCGGGGCAAGGCGCGCGGTTCTGGTTTCGCGTGCCAGCGCATCTGCCACCAGCAGACGTCACCGCCGACTCGCCCCAGCCGAAGGTTGCCGCACGCGCTGCCGGTCAAAACGGGGCGCTGCAGGGGCGCGTGCTGGTGGCTGAAGACCACCCGGTCAACCGCGTGGTGATCCAGGCCCTGCTGCAACGCCTGGCGATGCAGGCCGAGTTTGTCGACAACGGCCACGCCGCGTTTGAAGCGGTCAGGCAAGGCCCGCGCTTTGATGTGATCCTGATGGACATCCAGATGCCGGTGATGGACGGCCAGCAGGCCACCCGCTGCATCCGCCAGTGGGAAAGCGACACGGGCGCAGCCCCCACCACCATCATTGCCCTGACCGCCGGCGCCTTTGCCGAGGACCGCCAGCGCTGCCTGGAGGCCGGCATGGACGACTTCCTGACCAAGCCGATTGACCTGCCCAACCTGAACCGTGCGCTGACGCGCTGGTTAAAAGGCGCCGGTTGACCCGCCAGCTGGCGCGCCTGCGGGTGCTGGGCGCGGGCATTTTCAGCCTGGTGCTGGTGCTGGGGGTGGCGCGCTTCTCTTACACCCCACTGCTGCCGCTGATGCAGCAGCAAGCCGGGTTGGGCGTGGCGGCTGCAGGCTGGCTGGCCGCCATCAACTACGCGGGTTACCTGAGCGGCGCGCTTCTGGCCTCACAAATCAGCGATCTGGTGCTCAAAGACAAGCTGTACCGCATCGGCATGGTGCTGGCGGTGCTGAGCACGGTGGTGATGGGGCTGAGCACCAACGTGGTGGTGTGGGCGCTGTCACGGTATGTGGCCGGGCTGAGCAGCGCCGCGGGCATGCTGCTGGGCACCGGCCTGATTCTGAACTGGCTCATCCGCCACCAGCACCGCAGCGAGCTGGGCATCCACTTCTCGGGCATCGGGCTGGGCATTGCGGGCTGCTCGGCAGCGGTGATGCTGATGCACCCGGCGCTGGACTGGCGTGAGCAATGGTGGGCTTTTGCCGCCCTGGGCTGCCTGCTGCTGGTGCCCGCGCTGGCCTGGCTGCCGCGCCCCGACACCAGCGGGCTGACCACCAGCGGCCACAAGATGGTGGACAACCCGCCAAGCCAGCTGTACCTGCGCGTCTTCATGGCAGCCTACTTTTGCGCCGGCTTTGGCTATGTGGTGAGCGCCACCTTCATTGTGGCCATCGTCAACCAGCTGCCGGGGCTGGCGGGCCAGGGCAACCTGGTGTTTCTGACGATTGGCCTGGGTGCCGCCCCGGCCTGCATCAACTGGGACCTGATCGCCCGGCGCACCGGCGACCTGAATGCCCTGATCCTGGCGGCGGTGCTGCAAATTGTCGGCATCCTGCTGCCGGTACTGGTGGGCGGGCTGATCCCGACGCTGTGTGGCGCGCTGCTGTTTGGCGGCACCTTCATCGGCATGGTCAGCCTGGTGCTGAGCATGGCCGGGCGCTATTACCCCACAAAACCGGCCAAGATGATGGGCAAGATGACGCTGAGCTACGGCGTGGCGCAGATCATCGGCCCGGCCATCACCGGCCTGGTGGCCGCCAGATTGGGCAGCTACAACGCCGGACTGTACTTTGCCGCCGGCGTGATGGCGCTGGGGACGGGGTTGCTGCTGGGGTTGAAGGTGGTGGAGCGGCGGGATGCTCAGGCAAGGCGGCTGGGCACCTGAAGCACTGGCTGGATGCGAGCTCAACCGCAGGTTCGTATCCAGCGTCTGAGGCACACCCTGCAAGATGCGCTTGACATCAGGGCATAGAGGGTTGAATTGTTTCAATCGGTGTCTGCCATTACTGGCGAAAGAAACTTGATCGCCCGGTCCAAAAGCAGTATGTCCTTGTCGTTTAAATCCACGCCCGCCATTGCTGGCGGACGAACCCCAGCGAAATAACACATCGCGGCGACGTACCAGATGTTTCAATCCACGCCCGCTATTGCTGGCGGACGAACCAGAGGCGGGAAGGTCACTCCCTTGAGCCACAGCAGTTTCAATCCACGCCCGCCATTGCTGGCGGACGAACCGCCTTGCCCGGTGCGTAGGGCCTCGAAGCTGACGCGTTTCAATCCACGCCCGCCATTGCTGGCGGACGAACCCACCGATGGCAACGGCACCACTGGCGGGCATATTGTTTCAATCCACGCCCGCCATTGCTGGCGGACGAACCACTGATGGCTCGGTGGGCACGCGCATGGTTCTGAAGTTTCAATCCACGCCCGCCATTGCTGGCGGACGAACCCGAGAAGCTGACCGAGTACATCAAAGACCTGTACGTTTCAATCCACGCCCGCCATTGCTGGCGGGCGAACCCTTTCAGTCACGACCCGGAACAGTTGGCGCTGTTGGGGTTTCAATCCACGCCCGCCATTGCTGGCGGGCGAACCGATGCGGACTGGATCACCTTTATGCGCCAACTCGGGTTTCAATCCACGCCCGCCATTGCTGGCGGGCGAACCAGCCGAAATGTCCCCTTTTTGATCCCCGAAGGTGGGTTTCAATCCACGCCCGCCATTGCTGGCGGGCGAACCCAGATTGGCAGGTGCCGTTCAGCATCGCTGTATTGGTTTCAATCCACGCCCGCCATTGCTGGCGGGCGAACCACCACCCACACGGGCGTCATCGCGCCCACGGTGTTGTTTCAATCCACGCCCGCCATTGCTGGCGGGCGAACCTTCGGGGTGCCACCTCCAGCGTCTGGCCCGTCAATGTTTCAATCCACGCCCGCCATTGCTGGCGGGCGAACCTTGGTGCCAGCACGCCGCGCCATCCAGTCAAAGGGTTTCAATCCACGCCCGCCATTGCTGGCGGGCGAACCCACGCAAAACGTTACGAACAACACCACTAAAACGGTTTCAATCCACGCCCGCCATTGCTGGCGGGCGAACCGGCGCGGCGCGATGGCGCGGGCCAGCACGGCATAGTTTCAATCCACGCCCGCCATTGCTGGCGGGCGAACCCCGTTGCGCCGTGTTATACATATTGGACTGAGCCGTTTCAATCCACGCCCGCCATTGCTGGCGGGCGAACCTTGGTTGCGCCGACCTTGGAAACCAGGGGGACCGGGTTTCAATCCACGCCCGCCATTGCTGGCGGGCGAACCAGGCTTGTCCGGCACCCTGACGTAACAGGCCCGAGAGTTTCAATCCACGCCCGCCATTGCTGGCGGGCGAACCAATCACCACGGCGCCGCTCCCGGGCTATGCGGTTGTTTCAATCCACGCCCGCCATTGCTGGCGGGCGAACCGCCGCGCCACCCGGCGCCGCCAGCGGCGCGAAGAGGTTTCAATCCACGCCCGCCATTGCTGGCGGGCGAACCCTTTGCGCAGGAACTTGTCGACGCTCAGGTGGGGGTTTCAATCCACGCCCGCCATTGCTGGCGGGCGAACCTGCTGTAGTTTTGGACCGTCAGCCGCACAAATCCGTTTCAATCCACGCCCGCCATTGCTGGCGGGCGAACCCAAGCTCTTTGCACCACCCTTCTGCTGATGGTTGGTTTCAATCCACGCCCGCCATTGCTGGCGGGCGAACCGCCGACAACAACGCGGGCGAATCCTGCGGTTTTGTTTCAATCCACGCCCGCCATTGCTGGCGGGCGAACCGCCAGATCACCGAGACAGCCCCGGCTTGGTGGGTGGTTTCAATCCACGCCCGCCATTGCTGGCGGGCGAACCCGGCCATCAGGCCATAAGTACGCAGTTTCATATCGTTTCAATCCACGCCCGCCATTGCTGGCGGGCGAACCCCCGCGTCCTGGCTGAGCCTGCTGCCTCTCAAGGGGTTTCAATCCACGCCCGCCATTGCTGGCGGGCGAACCCCGGATTTAGCGGCAACGGAATCGACAAACTCCTGTTTCAATCCACGCCCGCCATTGCTGGCGGGCGAACCGAATTTATTAATCAACAAAGCTGCATCAATATACGGTTTCAATCCACGCCCGCCATTGCTGGCGGGCGAACCATCAGCGGAACGCCGTTCGCCTGTACGATTTGTGGTTTCAATCCACGCCCGCCATTGCTGGCGGGCGAACCCGCGCCCTTTTTCCGAGTTTCACTCGAAAGGGCTTGTTTCAATCCACGCCCGCCATTGCTGGCGGGCGAACCCAAGTAAACGCGGCTAAGTTGCCTGATTTTCAAAGTTTCAATCCACGCCCGCCATTGCTGGCGGGCGAACCGGCCACACTCAATGACGTTTTTGCAGGCCACAGTGTTTCAATCCACGCCCGCCATTGCTGGCGGGCGAACCCCCCCAGGTATGGGAACTGCAAGACAGCTACCTGGTTTCAATCCACGCCCGCCATTGCTGGCGGGCGAACCCGTTTTGTGGGTTTGTTACCCATGCTGCCAATTTGTTTCAATCCACGCCCGCCATTGCTGGCGGGCGAACCCACCAAGGTTATACATACGGCACAACACGTAGAGGTTTCAATCCACGCCCGCCATTGCTGGCGGGCGAACCTTCATTGGAGATACCCCCCGATATAGCCCAGGCCGTTTCAATCCACGCCCGCCATTGCTGGCGGGCGAACCATGATCCGTGATTTTTGTTGGACCATCAATAGACGTTTCAATCCACGCCCGCCATTGCTGGCGGGCGAACCGGCTTGCGAGCCACCCGACCAACCAGCTGGCGGAGTTTCAATCCACGCCCGCCATTGCTGGCGGGCGAACCCCCATCAATCGCCCCCTCTCGCACCAAGCAGGATGTTTCAATCCACGCCCGCCATTGCTGGCGGGCGAACCGTTTTGGCTGAAAATGACAGTCGTCAAGATCAATGTTTCAATCCACGCCCGCCATTGCTGGCGGGCGAACCAGCCCTTCACGACCTGCACTGCTACTACCTGGGGGTTTCAATCCACGCCCGCCATTGCTGGCGGGCGAACCGAGAGCGTAGTCGGTCAAGGCTGTTACTCCATCAGTTTCAATCCACGCCCGCCATTGCTGGCGGGCGAACCCCGACAGTCGTCAAGATCAATAAACGTATCGTAAAAGTTTCAATCCACGCCCGCCATTGCTGGCGGGCGAACCCTCAGGCGATTCAGTGGCTGGAGAGCCAACTGAAGTTTCAATCCACGCCCGCCATTGCTGGCGGGCGAACCCACAGTTCTTTTCTCCGGTTTTCCTTTCTACTGGCGTTTCAATCCACGCCCGCCATTGCTGGCGGGCGAACCCTGGCGTGCGCCACTGCTGCGGATCAGTATTAGGCAGTTTCAATCCACGCCCGCCATTGCTGGCGGGCGAACCAGGCCATCACGCCAGCGATGACAGCAAAAACGATGTTTCAATCCACGCCCGCCATTGCTGGCGGGCGAACCTTCGGCGTTGCTCCTGATGCAACTGGCCCGGCAATGTTTCAATCCACGCCCGCCATTGCTGGCGGGCGAACCACCCGAACCTTTACAAACCTTCCCCCCACATCCCGTTTCAATCCACGCCCGCCATTGCTGGCGGGCGAACCACCAAGCCGGGGATTTTGCGTTTCTGCTTGGTGTGTTTCAATCCACGCCCGCCATTGCTGGCGGGCGAACCGCCTGGATCGCAACCGCTGTAGTTCTTTTTCTCAGTTTCAATCCACGCCCGCCATTGCTGGCGGGCGAACCGAGAGCGTAGTCGGTCATGGCCGCTACTCCATCAGTTTCAATCCACGCCCGCCATTGCTGGCGGGCGAACCCCGGCACAGCTGGTAACTGTCCGGGTCGTGACTGTTTCAATCCACGCCCGCCATTGCTGGCGGGCGAACCAAAGCGCAACAGGCCAGAGCATTCACCGAGAGGCTGTTTCAATCCACGCCCGCCATTGCTGGCGGGCGAACCTAAGCAGGACGTCAACGTTGTAGTGCCGGTGCATTGTTTCAATCCACGCCCGCCATTGCTGGCGGGCGAACCTCCCTGATACGTGGGACGTCTCCCTGTTTGAGGTGTTTCAATCCACGCCCGCCATTGCTGGCGGGCGAACCTCAACAGGTTGATCATTTACGACCCCAGGCGCGTGTTTCAATCCACGCCCGCCATTGCTGGCGGGCGAACCACGGCCCGGCAACTTGGCGTTACCGATGAGCTCCAGTTTCAATCCACGCCCGCCATTGCTGGCGGGCGAACCCCGTGACACTGGTTGGCTCGGGCGCCACTGGTATGTTTCAATCCACGCCCGCCATTGCTGGCGGGCGAACCCTCGCGTGCGGGGCTCAAAGCGGATGACGTTTGAGGGTTTCAATCCACGCCCGCCATTGCTGGCGGGCGAACCCGCAAGCGATCTAGACCAGTTTGCATAATCGAGCGTTTCAATCCACGCCCGCCATTGCTGGCGGGCGAACCCTCCAAGCCCATCGAAACACCGACAGCAGTTGCCGTTTCAATCCACGCCCGCCATTGCTGGCGGGCGAACCCGTGTGCCGCACGGTTGAATCCATGGGTCAGCCAGTTTCAATCCACGCCCGCCATTGCTGGCGGGCGAACCCGCGTGCGGGGCTCAAAGCGGATGACGTTTGAGGGTTTCAATCCACGCCCGCCATTGCTGGCGGGCGAACCTCCAGATCGTAATCTTTTTGTTGCTTACGGTGTGTTTCAATCCACGCCCGCCATTGCTGGCGGGCGAACCTTGGCTGCAAAACGCTTGATGATGTGCCAGACGATGTTTCAATCCACGCCCGCCATTGCTGGCGGGCGAACCCCTGATTTGCTGGCGATGGCATCGGTGAGCTCTTGTTTCAATCCACGCCCGCCATTGCTGGCGGGCGAACCTACCTGTTCCATTGGCAACACCATAGCCGCCAAAGGTTTCAATCCACGCCCGCCATTGCTGGCGGGCGAACCGGGGTTTCTGTTTCTATGGCTTCGGTCAAAGACCGGTTTCAATCCACGCCCGCCATTGCTGGCGGGCGAACCCTGCGGGTAGCATGGACCTCGCACAATCCGAATTGTTTCAATCCACGCCCGCCATTGCTGGCGGGCGAACCTACATCACCCCGGATTAACGCCCAGAATTTTGGTCGTTTCAATCCACGCCCGCCATTGCTGGCGGGCGAACCCAGGAGCCGATCAAGAACAGGCCGTTTCTTGATTGTTTCAATCCACGCCCGCCATTGCTGGCGGGCGAACCCCACCACCGTGATAGCTCTTGATGGCGAACGACTGTTTCAATCCACGCCCGCCATTGCTGGCGGGCGAACCTTTTGCTTTTGCAATCAACATTGGTAGATCAATAGTTTCAATCCACGCCCGCCATTGCTGGCGGGCGAACCGCAAACAGTGCGGCCAGTGCGTTACAGATTGATAGTTTCAATCCACGCCCGCCATTGCTGGCGGGCGAACCGACGGCCAACCACCTTTAGACGCCACATCATCAAGTTTCAATCCACGCCCGCCATTGCTGGCGGGCGAACCGGCCGGATGTTTGCGTGAGTCCAATCACCACCAGTAGTTTCAATCCACGCCCGCCATTGCTGGCGGGCGAACCGACATCGGCAAATACCTGACCGGGCGCGCAGAAGTTTCAATCCACGCCCGCCATTGCTGGCGGGCGAACCGCGAACCGCTGCGATCAACGCCGCCATGGGCTACCTGTTTCAATCCACGCCCGCCATTGCTGGCGGGCGAACCCGCCTATGCCGTAGCGGACTTTGGCGTGAAGATGGTTTCAATCCACGCCCGCCATTGCTGGCGGGCGAACCCACGCGCAGCCCGCGACGGCAAGACGCCGACATCGTTTCAATCCACGCCCGCCATTGCTGGCGGGCGAACCTTCCGTTGGTGCCCAAAGTCTCGCGCAGCATGGATGTTTCAATCCACGCCCGCCATTGCTGGCGGGCGAACCAACCATCAACTCAGCCAAGGCCAAGGCGGGTGAGGTTTCAATCCACGCCCGCCATTGCTGGCGGGCGAACCTTCGCAAGGTCTGGGACTGGGTGCTGACCAGCGAGTTTCAATCCACGCCCGCCATTGCTGGCGGGCGAACCTCCGCGCATCCAACGCCTTACTGGTCAACGATTTTTTCGTGCATTTCCGCGGACCTGGCGATGACGACATGTGTCTGCAAAAAATTCAACCTCAAAAAAATCAAAAAACCATTCAAAACAAAGAATTGCAAAGGGCGCGAACCTCTGGGTGACAAAGCCATCACTTGGGGTTCGCGGAGGTAACCATACCATGGCAAAACTGGCATGGGCCCTGGTGAACGGCGCTTAAAGCACCAGCGGCCCGTCAAAATCCACGGCCTTGAAGGTGCCGTGTTCGATCACCTCAAAACCGCGTGTGCCGGGAATGCGGTACAGCCGCAGGCAGTCCATGCTGGGATCGATTTCGGCCAGCAGCTCGCGCTCCAGGGTTTCAAACCTGGCCACGTCCAGTTGGCACTCAAACACCGACTTTTGCACCCGCTGCCCGGTGCTCTCACACACCCGCGCCACGCGGCGCAAACGGCGGCGGCCGGCCTTGGTTTCGGTGCTCACGTCGTAACAAACCAGTACCAGCATGATGGCCCTTTACTTCGCCACAAAGGGCACATAGGGTGCGCCGTCTTCACGCAGGGCGCGAGCCATCAGCCTGGCTTGCACCAGCGGCACCAAACCCAGCGGCACGGATTGCGCCAGCAGCGGGTGGTTGATTTCGTCCTTTTTGCGCTCCTGAAAGGCCACCACCACGGCCTTGCGAGCATCGGGCTGCAGCGACACGCCACCGCCTTCGCGCAGCACAAAATCGTCCGCACTCAACTGGCCCCGGTTGATGAGGGTCAGGGCCAGCCGGTCGGCCCAGGGGCGGAACTCTTCCATCAAGTCCAGCGCCAAAGCGGCGCGGCCTGGCCGCAAAGCGTGCAAGAAGCCCACCTGCGGGTCCAACCCTGCTGCTTCCAGCGCGCTGCGGCAATCGTTCATCCACATGGCGTACATGAACGACAGCATGGCATTGAAGCGATCTCGCGGTGGGCGGCGGCTGCGGCCATCCATGGCAAAGGCAGCGCGTTGGTCAGGGCGCACCAGCAGGTTCAGGCCGCTGAAGTATTGGCGTGCGGCTTCACCTTCGACGCCACGCAAGCTGTCCAGGTTGGTGACCTCGGGCAAGGCGCGCAGGCTGGCGGCCAGATCATCTGCTAAACGTGTCAAGACCTTGGCCTCATCCTCAGACTTCGCTTCGCGGGCACCGCGCTGCAAGACTTGCCGGGTGTTTTTGATCTTGCCCGCCACACTGGCACGGGCCATGTCGAGCGTGAAGGCAGGGTCGGCTACGCGCTGAAACTGGGCCTGGCGCAGCAACACATTGCCACTGACAGCACCTTCTAGACGCGCTTTGAAACGGCCGTTGTCGTCAAGCAGCACCAGTGCCACGCCACTCTCTGCCAACCGGTGCATGAGTGGGGCCGACAAACCAGTGTGGCCAAAACACACCACCGCGCTCAGGTGGTGCAGCGGCACGCGCAGCCGCGTTTCGCGGTCTACCTCCACACGCAGGGTGTCGTTGTCCAGCCGCAGATAGGTGTCGGGCGTGGTGACGTACAGGGTGTTGAGGAGTTGCATGGGTAAAGGCTTTCAGGCCACGCTATGCGTCAGGGTCAAACAAGGCGGCGCGGGCAGAGAGCAAGCCCGCATGGGTGGCTTGCGGCTGGCAACGCTCTTGCAGCGAACACGCCTTGCAGCGTCTGGCGGCTTGCTCACCGCTCAGGGGTGGTGGCAGCGTGCCGCTGGCCAGCATCTGGCGGATGGCCTGCGCGGTTTGTGCCACGTCAGTCTTCAACTGCACGGTGATCGGCACCACCCGGCGGCGCTTAGAGGTGGCGTAGTACAGCGCACCTTCGTTCACCGGTTTGCCGGTCATGGCTTCCAGGCACAGGGCCTGCGCGGCCAGTTGGATGTCGTCACACGCGGCAATGTCGGCGGCTTTATTGCGGCTGCCGTGTTTGTATTCCACTGGGTAGGGCACACCACCGGCCAAAAACTCCACCACGTCTGACTTGCCGATCAGCCCCAGCGCGTCATGCCACAGCGGCAAGGCGCGCTCCACGCGCACACCCTTGGCGGTTTCCACGCCGGGCTGATCCGCCTTGGCATGCACCGCCTGACCACGCAAGGTGTGCACGTTGTCGTCAAACACCTGCTCCAGATGGATCAGACCGCACTGGCGCGGGCAGTAGTGCCAGTGCTGCAGGGCGGACAAGGGAATGGGTTCTGCCGTTTCCATAAGAGATTTGTGCCTCTAGCCCTTGTCTAATCTTGACCTTTAACTATCTTTTTTGCAGTAACTGGTAAGAAGTTCTCGCCGGACACCACGGACTTACCGGTTTGGCTCTCCAACTGGTGACGTGCTTGGCGGGCAATGCGCCCACCCGCTTTGGCAGCCGTCTTGTTTTCTGCCATGCCAATGGCTTCCACACTCTGCGCGATCTGGCGGGTGGACAGTTCGGCCAGCGCGGTGAAGATCAGCTCCGCCTCGCTCATGTGGTCGCGCAGGTTGTGGCTGGTCAGACCCTTCATGCCTTTGTGCTCGGCCACGCTCAAGCCCGCCCATTCCTGGTGAATGATGTTGGTCAGGATGGCAAATTCGCTGCCCTTTTTGATGTCGTGCGCGCTCCAGTAGTCGGTGAGCTTGTTGCGGGTTTCCTGCCCAGTCATGCGCTGCTGAATCCACTTGTCGCTGCGGCCATGCTGCTGCCAGGTCTGGCGGGCGCGGTCGAGCGACAAGGCCGGGTCGGCCAGCTCTTGCATGCGCTCGTAACCCACCTTGGCCAGCCAGAGTTTGATGGGCTCGGCTTTGGGGCTGGGGACAGATTGCACCAAGCGCAGCAGGGTTTCGGCGGTGGCTACGTCGGTCAGACGCTGCTTGCCATCGGCAGCGGGCATTTTCAACTGGTGACAACTTGTCACCAGTTGACTCCCCTCATTGGCAAGCCGCCGTTTGAGCTGGTTCCAATACTTTCTGGCGGTCAGGTCATCCACTTGCTGCGTGAGCACTTGCACCACGTCAATCACCGAAAACCACCAGGTTTCGGTGTCTTCGTCGTACACGCGGCGGATGGACTGACCGTCGAAGTCGGTGGGCAGGATTTTCATGCTCGCTCCAATCAGCAGCGCCGAGTCAAAGTCACGCCAGGCGCAGGTTGAACGGATTGCCCAACCGCCAGACTCTGACCATCAAACGCCACGGCGTATGCGTCAAAGCTACGGGCCACTTCGCCCTCGGACTTGGGTTCTACCTTGAGGCGGTCAAACAAAGCGTGGGCCGGGGCGTTGCCCAGCTCGCTGTCATGCTTGAACACGTAAAGCCCACGGGTGGACATTTCGCCGCGAGCGGCAGAACGGTCATGCTCGAACATTTGCGCCAGGGCCTGGAACACCAGTTCCAAGTCATCCTCACCAAACCCGGTCTGTTTGGCCAGGAACGACGACACAAAACCGTGGGCCACATACACGCCGTAGGGCACGGTGTGCTTGCGGCCCATGGTGCGCTCTTTCTCCAAATCCTTTTCGTTAGTAACGGCCATCCTGGTAATGGAATGCTCCAGAGCAACGATCGGCTCGACTGATCGTGCAAAAGTCAATTGAACCGGTCCACGAACCTGCCCAGCAGTTTTTTTCAACTTGCTTTCTGCATCCTCATCACCGGTACTCATGACGGCACCGAATGTACGCACGTCGAAAAAGTTGTGACACATCCAATCACGAGCGATGTCTTCGTAATGCCTAGGAGGTTTTTGATTCTTTTTCTTATCCTTTTGCCAAGCCTTCCATGCCTCCATTGCAGATTGCACTTCTGGGCTCTTCTCATAAGCACGCTCAATAAGTTGGTTCAATACCGCCTTCTCTTTAATGAAAATATCAAATCCAGTCTGTTCGCCTTTGACGAGCCCAATAAAGTTACGCACCTTGCGTTTGAGCGACACATCGGTCACCAGTCCATGACCTGACTCCGCGTCCAGACGCGGCATGTTGCCTGCATCGGGGTCACCATTGGGGTTTCCGTCCTTCACATCAAAAATCAGAACGAAGTCGTAGCGGTTGGCGAGTGCTTTATCGGTGCTCATGCTGGGGTTCCTTCCTTGGAGGCAGTTGTGATGATGGAGTCGTCAGGTTTTTTGGTAAAAAAGTCTTGTCGCTGGTGGTAGTAGCCCAGCGCAAAGCGGCCCTGGTCTGGGAGTGGTAGCTGTCTTGGGATATCGGGTAGCTCGCTCAGAATCCCCCCAATCAACTTGTCAAACCACTCCTTTTGTGCCCAAGGTAGCTTCTTTAAATGCGAGGTTTTGAGGTTATCCAGCGTTGGAAAAACTATCCCAGGCGAACTAGCCATCGCACCGTAGTATTTATCTCGAATCGTTGAATTCAACTTTCCACCGCCACCTGCGGAGGTCTCTTGCAATCGTTCTAGGACAGCAAACAGCCGACCTAAAAGGTATCCCGGATTGGTATTTGTGAGATCAAGCATGGGTAGGAACTCCTTTTCATGTAAGTGGTCGGGTGCTGAAAGATTTGTTCTGCGTATTTGTCGATTGAGACAAGCTTTAATCACCGCGGCCCGGGCGTATGGGACGTTTTGAGCTTGCGTTCCCTGCTGCGTTTTCTTCGCTTGCTCTGCGCGGCAGCGACCTACCGCCGCGTTAAGCCACAACGCCGGATACGGAGTGTTTTCACTCTCAAAAATAGCGTCCACAATGGCACCGCCCAAGTTCGGGGGAAGCCGGTCAATGTCGCCAAAGGGTTGACTGCTGGTGGCTAGACAAACCGTTTGAAGCAATCGCTTCAAACTTGGATATTGCGGGTCATACGACCCTCGCGCCAGTTCCAAGTCCTTAATGTGCTGAGCGATGCGCTGGCCCAGCTCGCCCAGGGTTACGCAGTGATAAAAGCGGATGCTGATGCGCGCCGCGTTGGGGGCCAGACCCAAGACATAAAAGCGCGTGTTTTCATCAGACGAACCCCATTTGCCACTGTGCACCGCATTCAGCACGGCCTGTACCGCGCGAGTACTTCGGTCTGGGTCGTCCTTGGGTGGGTCACCAAAAATATCAACGACGGTCGTCTCAAAGTCCGAATCACGCTCAGCCCAAAACACCGTGGACGCATCTCCCACCTGAATGCGTTGGGGCGAGTCCTTGCGCAGCAGGTGGTTTAGCGCAGTGGTGTACGCGAAGACAGCAGGTTTCCCAACTGGAAAAATGAAACCTTGATCCTTACCGTATGAAGAATAGGCTTGCGCTTCCTTTGAATTGGCTGCAGCAAGCGCAGTCGGTTTTGAACAGACTCGGTAGATTTTTGGATGCAATCGTGCAATTTCTGCGAGATCACCAGTAACTAGACACATGGCTGACTTTGGTACAACAAAATCTTCAGCATCTTCATCTGCAGTGGCGCTCGTCGAAACAATGTCTCGTACCCATTTTTCATGAAGGATCGGCTCGATTTCACCCACCAGCCGAAACGTCATGTTCGCGCCTGCGATCCTCACAATTTCGACAGCATCAGGCCTAGCAAAGACTTTCTTGTATTCACCACTCGCATAAAACTTTGATATCGAGGCCAACCCCCTCGACTCTGGATATCTCACCAGCAGTGATTGAATGCGCGCAACGAATGCACCAAGCTGCTTTGCCGCCTTCTCATATGAATCTATTGGGTCAATGTCCCCGTTAGGTTTTCGCTTGGGCTCACCCAAAACAAATCCGTAGTGATCCCAAAGTAGATTGGGCTGTGCCCAAGCATTTTTCCCCGATCGAATCTCCGACTGAGGAACCAAAATTTGACTGCCACGTGGATTGGCTTGATCAGCGCGCGATATCACGCTAACCACTTGACCATCAAGATCAAGAACGATAAAGAACGGTATCGCCTTTAATTCCCATCCAGGTGGTGAAAGTTCCGCACGGCGGTAGTAGTCGGTCAAGGCTTGCAAAATCATCCGCGTGACTCCTCAAATGGGGGAACCTGCACCACACCTTTGTCCAGCTTGGCATTGAAAAAGCGGGGCTGCGGGTCAGAGGGGTGAGCGAAGTCCAGGTCATGCAGCATCCAGCCTAGCTCGCGGGTGTCTCCAATCGGCGTAGCGGGGGGCGTATCAGCGGTGACCAAACGGAAGTCCGCAGCAAACTCACGGCAGCCCAGATACGGCTGGTTCACACACTGGCCTTTGCTGGCCCGGCGGGTGAACATCTCGGTGTATTTCATTAAAGGCTCGGTGCAGCCCGGGGCCAGCGACAAATTGGCATGGATGCGGTAGACCACGTCGCGCAGAAAGTAGCCTGCACGTTGCTGGCGTTCGTCTTCGATGTACAGCCCCAGCGTGCCGCTGCCTGCCGTCATGGCATGCTGCACATTGCGGATGGACACCACGGCGCTGACTTCATTGCGCCGCAAGTTGATCCAGCGGATGGGTTTGAGCACCTCAATGCGATGCACCCGCCATCGGATGGCTGGCTTCCACAACACGGACTCAAACACGGCGCGGGCGGCAGACGGGGTCATCACGTCATAAGAGACGCGCTCCACCTTCATCTCCGGGCGGGTAAAACAGGCAAAAGGGCCTGAGACTTCGAGGCAAAAACTGGGCATGGTTTTCCTTCAAATAGCAAAGCCACCGGGGTTGAAAACAGCGTCAATCGGATTCAAACCGAGCATGGGGTCATAAAGATTCTCAGCGTTCACTTGCACATAGAGCCCAGGCATGGGCAAGGTCAAACTACCTTGCACCAGCATCTTGTCTGCCACCCGTTTGTGGATGCTGACGGTGTAACGCTGTAGCTTGCGCATCAGCCAGCGCTGCGGGCCTTCAGCCGCCAATTTCAGAAGTAGCTTTTCAATCTCGTCACCGTGCTCTGCGTAGCGAACGACCACCGTGGCGTTGTCTTGGTCGTCAATCAGGCGAAACGCTTCAGCTGCAGTGCGGAACTGGACACTCAGGGTTTTGCGGTCGTTGATCGTGAGTAGTCTGACTACTCCCTTGGCATCCAAATCCACCGAGTTGTAAAACTCTTTGAAATAGCGATCAAACAAGGTGCGAGCCAGCGGGTCGTGCGCCTGACCGTTCAGAATGGAGATGCAGGCATCGGCACCCTTGCGCAGATGACCCAGGGGCGGCCGCTCTGGTGGCACAAACACCACCACGCGGCCCTTGCCGTTCATGCGCCCTTCGCGGTTGCAGCGGCCAGCCGCCTGGGCGATGGAGTCGAGCCCGGCCAAGGCGCGGTAGACCACCGGGAAGTCAATGTCCACACCGGCTTCCACCAACTGGGTCGAGACGACGCGCAGAGGCCGCTGGTCGCGCCCCTCACGCTTGGCCTTCAGGCGTTCTTTGATCTGGGTGATGACGTCTTTGCGGTGTGCGCCACACATCAAGGCGGACAAATGCAAGGTGTCAACAGGCATCAGTCGCTGCAATTCGCGAGCGGCCTTGCGAGTGTTGACGATGGCCAGCACGCAGTCTTCGGCACTGAGCTGTGTGGCAATGTCGGCCCAGGCGGTGCGGGTGGTCCAGTCAGGTGGCAGCACCACATGGACGCGCTTGAGCGCATCAAACAAGGCGTCGGGGTCGTCGATGATCTCGCGCACGTTTTCCAAGCCACGCAAGTTCTTGCTGGCATCGAAATAGGTGGTGCTGCTCAGCGCGGGCTGGGTGGCGGTGCACAGCACCACGGTCACGCCGTAATGCGCCACCAGCAGATTAAGCACGTCCAGGATCGGCTGCAAGAACTCGGGGGGCAGTTGCTGCGCTTCGTCCAGCACGATGACGCTGCCCACCAGGTTGTGCAGCTTGCGGCAGCGCGAGGTCTTGGCGGCGAACAGAGACTCGAACAACTGCACATTGGTGGTGACCACCAGCGGTGCGTCCCAGTTCTCGCAGGCCAGGCGGCTGCGCATGGTTTCGTCCTTCTCTGCGGCATCGGCCTGGCTATGGTGCTCAATCAACACCTCGTCGCCCAGTGCTTTGAACACGTTGCGAAATACATCTGCCGTCTGCTCAATGATGCTGGTGTAGGGAATGGCGTAAATGATGCGGCGCTTGTCATGGGCTTGGGCGTGCTCCAACGCAAACGCCAGACTGGAAAGCGTCTTGCCACCGCCCGTTGGCACGGTAAGCGAGAAGAAACCCGCTGGCAGTGCCGCCTTGGCACGGCACTGGCGCAGGATGTTGGCGCGCAAAGTGTTGACGGGGGTGTCTACCACCGGCAACGCGGCCATGTGGGCATCAAAGACCAAGCGCATTTGTGCAAGCGTGGGAAAGCCTTCGCGGCGGGCGGGTTTGCCAGCATCAAAGTGCGCTTCGGTGTCCAGAAAGTCAGCATCGACCAGACATGAGAACAGCATGCGCATCCACAAGGCAAAGCCTGCTGCGCCACCGGGTAAGTAACGCAAGTCAGGAATGAAGGTACCAGCACTCAAAATGCTGGCGGGTGGGGTAGCTTTTAGAGCCGTACTTAACTCGGCTTGTGCATCTTCACCTTGCAAACGCCACGCGAGCCCACCACCCTCTCCATCCCAGTTGTCCAACCCCGCATGATGACCCGCAATCAGGTAGGCAAGGACGTTGCCGTAGGGTTTGGGCAATTGCTGCATGGCCCACAGTGCGCCAGCAGCTGAATGGGTCTTCTCGCGCCCACCTACTTTGCCTTCGATGTGCGCATCCGGGTTATCTGCCAGCCGAACATAGCGCTGAAAACCAGGGCGGTATTTGCCAAGGTCATGCCACAAGCCCGCCAGATAAGCCCAGCGTAATGCGGGTTCGGCAGCATCAAATGCCTTGGAAAACTCGGCCGCCAATTCAGCAACCTTTTCCAAATGCATGGCCAACAAGTGCCCACCCGAATGAGCCAATGCGTCTGACACGATGACTTCCCCCGCGAATATTGTTGATTTGCAGCCAGCTTACCCGCCCAAAGGTCCACCAGATGACCCTCTGCTCACCCCCTCAGAAATATTTTTCACCCAGCTTTTTCACCTCCTCCGCGACGACTTTGCGCAGCGAGGGCGGCCCCAGCACTTCGCAGTGGGTGCCGTGTTTGAGGATGTCCATGATCAGCTCGCGGTGGTCGGTGTAGGGCAGGCGCAGCAGGTAGCTGCCGTCGCTCTCGAACTTGCCGCTTTGCTCGGTGTGCCACTGCTCTTGCGCCACCCAGCGGGCGCGCTCGGGGCTAAAGCGCAGGCGGGCCCAGCGCAGCTTGCCGCCTGAAAAAATGCCGTAGCCGGGGCCGAAGGTGGCGCTGAGTTGCGCGGGGCTGACTTCACGCGCAGGCTCGTTGAGCGGCTCCAGCCGGGTGATGGCGTCCAGCGCAAAGTTGCGCAATTGCTGGCGGTAATGGCACCAGGCATCCAGGTACCAGTTGTCGCGGTAGTGCACCAGGCGCTGGGGCGAGATGTCGCGCTCGGTGGTGTGGCCGTTGCCGCGTGCGGTGTAGGCCATGTGCAGGCGCTTGCGCTGGGCCAGGGCGGTGGCGACTTGCTCAAAGTGGCGCGGGCGCACGCCGCGTTGCGCCAGGCGGATGATGCGCACACGCTGGCGCAGCTCGGTAGCCTCGGCATTGCCTTCTGGCCCCAGCAGGGCGTTCAGACGCGCCATCAGCGGGGCGATGTGGCTGGTCAGGAGCCCACCCGGGTCCAGCCCGGCCAGCAGTTGCTGCATGGTCAGCAGGGCGTGGATTTCGGTGGGAGAGAACCACAGCCCGGGCAACTCGTGCGCGTGTTTGTCGGCTGGGTCAGGGGCCGCTAGCTGGTAGCCGCCGCGTTGGCGGTTGTAGACGATGGGGTTGTGCAGGCGGTCGCACAGGTACTTCAGATCACGTTTGAGGGTGGAGCGGGAGGTCTCCAGCGTGGCCAACAACGTGGCAAAGCTGATGACCTTGTTGGCGCGCAGCAATTCGCTGATTTTGTAGAACCGTTCGGTTCGATCCATGGCATCCCCCTGAAGGATGCCGATGGCTTGTTTTTAAATGACGTTGCGGCTGCGTAGGCCAGCAATCTGTGCGGCATCCAGCCCCAATTCTGCCAGCACTTCTTGCGTGTGCTGACCCAAGGTGGGTGGTGCACGGCGCAGCACCGTGGGCGTGGCGCTAAGGCGCATGGGGTTGGCCACGGTGCGCACCTGGGTGGCGGTGCCAGCGGCCGCCGCAGGGGGCAATGCACTTCGAAAAGCTGCGCTATCGGTGGCTTCCAGACGTTTTGGTGACATGCCTAGTGTTTGATTCAGCACCAAACCCCGGGCCAAAATCTGGGGGTCAGCAAAGGCCTGGGCCAGGGTGTTGATCGGGCCGCAGGGCACGGCTTTGTCTTCCAGCAGTCTGGTCCAGTCCGCCGTGCTGCGGGTGCGGGTGACGGGCAGCATCAGGGCCACCAGGGCTTCCCGGTTTTTGACCCGCAGGGTGTTGCTGCGAAAACGTTCGTCCTGCGCCCACCCAGGTTGACCCGCAGCGTCGCAGAAACGCACAAACTGGCCGTCGTTGCCAATCGCCAGCAACATGCTGCCATCCAGGGTGTCGAAGGTCTGGTACGGCGCCAGACTGGGGTGGGTGTTGCCCTGGCGTTGCGGCACCTGGCCGGTGTTCAGGTAACCAGCGGCCTGATTGGCCAGCACCGCCATGCCGACATCAAGCAAGGCCATGTCGATGTGCTGGCCAGCACCCGTTTTGTGGCGTGCTTCGACCGCAGCCAAGATGGCGCTGCAGGCGTAAATGCCGGTCAACACGTCGATCAACGCCACACCCATACGCATCGGGCCGCCGCCGGGTTGCTCATCGGCGTGGCCGGTGATGCTCATGAGGCCACTCATGGCCTGGATCATCAGGTCGTAACCGGCGCGCTCGGCATACGGGCCGGTCTGGCCGAAGCCGGTGACCGAGCAGTAGATCAGGCGTGGGTTGATGGCTTTCAGGCTCTCGTAGTCCAGCCCGTATTGCGCCAGGCCGCCCACCTTGAAGTTCTCGACCAGGATGTCGCTGCCAGCGGCCATCTGGCGGATCAGCGCCTGGCCTTCGGGCTGGGCCATGTCCAGCGTGATGGCGCGTTTGTTGCGGTTGCAGGCGGTGAAGTAGGTGGCTTGCGCCGTGTCGTTGCCGTCGGCATCCTTGAGGAAGGGCGGGCCCCAGTGGCGGGTGTCGTCACCGGCGCCTGGACGCTCCACCTTGATCACATCGGCGCCCAGGTCCGCCAGCATTTGGGTGCACCAGGGGCCGGCCAGCACGCGCGAGAGGTCCAGAACTTTGAGGTGGCTGAGGGCGGCTTGGGTTGTCATGGTTTTGTTGTTGGGTTTGAAGTCAGGGGGTCAGCCGTTGACGGATCGGTGTTTGTGGCTGGCCACGCGGGCTTGGGCAGGGTGCCTCAACGCGCTGCGCTTTGCGAAGTCGGCCCCCTGCCCAAACCCGCATGGCCTGAACGGCGGAAGGGTTCGTCGAGCAGGAAACCAGATGCAGGCGGACTAACGGTGTTGTTTGGCCCTGTCTTAGGGTGTTGGGGTGACGTATACACCGGTGACGCATTGGCTGACTGCCTTGGTATTGAAAGCTCGCACCCTGCAATACATGCAGCAGCGGGCGGGCTGTGGGAACCCGCCGACTTCGCAAAGCGCAGCGCGTTGAGGCGGGGGCCCACAGCCCACCCGCTGCCACCACAGGTGCCCGCGTCCTCACGGTCGGGTGTCTGGCAGTTCCCAAACGGCCGCCCTATTCAGCAAAACGCCTGAATCCCCGTCTGCGCCCGCCCCAGAATCAGGGCGTGGATGTCGTGCGTGCCTTCGTAGGTGTTGACCACCTCCAGATTCACCAGGTGCCGCGCCACACCAAACTCGTCGCTGATGCCGTTGCCACCCATCATGTCGCGCGCCAGACGGGCGATGTCGAGTGCTTTGCCACACGAGTTGCGCTTCAAGATCGAGGTGATCTCGACCGACGCCGTGCCCTCGTCCTTCATGCGGCCTAGGCGCAGGCAGCCCTGCAGGCCCAGCGCAATTTCTGTCTGCATGTCAGCCAGCTTTTTCTGGATCAACTGGTTGGCAGCCAGCGGGCGGCCAAACTGCTGGCGGTCCAGCACGTACTGGCGTGAACGCAGCCAGCAATCCTCGGCCGCACCCAAAACACCCCAGGCAATGCCGTAGCGGGCGCTGTTGAGGCAGGTGAACGGGCCTTTGAGGCCTTGCACCTCGGGGAAAGCGTTTTCTTCGGGGCAGAACACACCGTCCATCACGATCTCGCCAGTGATGCTGGCCCGCAAGCCCACCTTGCCGTGGATGGCCGGGGCGCTCAAGCCTGGTGCGCCCTTGTCCAGCACAAAACCACGGATCGGCCCCACCGTACCGTTCTCCGTCACCTCTTTGGCCCAGACCACAAACACGTCGGCAATCGGGCTGTTGGAAATCCACATCTTGTTGCCGCTGAGCTTGTAGCCGCCGGGCACCTTGACCGCACGGCTCAGCATGCTGGCCGGGTCGCTGCCGTGGTTGGGCTCGGTCAGGCCAAAACAACCAATCCACTCACCAGTAGCCAATTTGGGCAGGTATTTCTGGCGCGTGGCCTCGTTGCCAAACTCAAAAATCGGCACCATCACCAGTGAACTTTGCACGCTCATCATGCTGCGGTAGCCGCTGTCCACGCGCTCGACTTCGCGGGCGATCAGACCGTAGGCCACGTAGTTCAGCGCCGGGCCACCATAAGCCTCGGGGATGGTTGGGCCCAGCATACCGAGTTCACCCATCTCGCGAAAGATGGTGGGGTCGGTCTGCTCGTGGCGAAAGGCCTCGATCACGCGTGGCTGCAATTTGTCCTGGCAATAGGCAGCTGCGGCGTCCTTGACCATGCGCTCATCATCGCTGAGCTGCTGTTCCAGCAAAAAAGGGTCTTGCCAGTTGAAGGACGCTTTGGCCATGGGTGATCTCCTGAAAGGGTGAGCAAAAGTGGATGGCTGCATGCTAACTGGCATGGCAGGGATACAGGTGTCATACAGCCAGCGGCGGATCGCCCGCCAACCCACATGCCCGTGCTAAGCTGGCAGCATTTTCCCAAAAATGACAGGAGCGCTTCCCATGCCAGCCTTGCTTTCCAACATTGACCCCGACGGCCTGCTTGAGTTTTCTGTGGTCTACACCGACCGCGCCTTGAACCACATGTCCAAACGTTTTCAGGGCGTGATGCGTGATATCTCCGCCACGCTCAAAGAGGTCTACCACGCCCAAAGCACGGCGCTGGTGCCCGGCAGCGGCACTTTTGGCATGGAAGCAGTGGCGCGGCAATTTGCCACCGGCAAGAAGGTGCTGGTCATCCGCAACGGCTGGTTCAGCTACCGCTGGACACAGATTTTTGACATGGGCAAGATTCCGTCCGAGTCCATCGTGCTGAAAGCCCGCCGGGTCAATGACAGCCGCCAGTCGCCCTGGATGCCGTGCCCGGTGGACGAGGTGGTGGCCAGCATCCGCGCCAACAAGCCTGACGTGGTGTTTGCCCCGCATGTGGAAACCTCCAGCGGCATGATGCTGCCCGACGCCTACCTGCGTGCCGTGAGCGACGCCGTGCACGAGGTCGGTGGCCTGATGGTGCTGGACTGTGTGGCCTCGGGTGCGATCTGGGTCAACATGGAAGCCACCGGCATCGACGTGCTGGTGACTGCGCCGCAAAAAGGCTGGAGCGGCTCACCCTGCTGCGCCATGGTTGCCTTAAGTGCGCGCGCGCGCGCCGCCATCGATGGCACCACCAGCAGCAGCTACGCCTGCGATCTCAAGAAGTGGCTGCAGATGATGGAAGCCTACGAAGGCGGTGGCCACGCCTACCACGCCACCATGCCCACCGACGCGCTGGTGCGCCTGCGCGACGTGATGCTGGAAACCCGCGCCGACGGCTTTGACAAAGTGTGCGCCCAACAAGCCGAGTTGGGCCAGAAGGTGCGTGCATTGTTTGAGAGCCGGGGCTTGGCCAGCGTGGCGGCCGATGGCTTCAAGGCACCGGGCGTGGTGGTGAGCTACACCACCGACCCGGAAATCCAGAACAGCAAGAAGTTTCTGGCCATCGGCCTGCAAACCGCCGCCGGTGTGCCGCTGCAGTGCGATGAGCCGGCCGATTTCATGACTTTCCGGGTCGGGCTGTTTGGCCTGGACAAGCTGCGCAACGTGGACGACACCGTGGCCACCTTGGCCGGTGCCTTGACCGAGCTGGGTTTGAGCGGGCATCGGTAAAAACCCTATGCCAAAAATTGTCATTGCAACTATTGTCTGACAAATGATTGCATAGGCAAGTATATTTCGGGGTGTGAACACCACCACCCCACCTTCTTCCTTCGACCCCACCGCCCCCGGCGCGGCGGTGGATTTTTACCAGGCAAGTGACTACCGGCCCAGCGAGAGCGTGGGGTTCATGATGCGACGCATCGTGAACCACATCTCACGCGAAGTGGACCGCGAGATGGAGCCGCTGGGCCTGACCAACGCGCAATGGGTGCCGCTGTTCAAGCTGCACCTGGGTTGTGGCTCCACCGTGGCCGAGTTGGCGCGCGAGTCGGATCTGGACGCGGGCTCGATGACGCGCCTGCTTGACCGGCTGGAGGCCAAGCAGCTGTGCCGCCGGGTGCGCTCGCTGGACGACCGGCGCGTGGTCCACATTGAGCTCACCCCCGCGGGCACAGCCGCAGCCAAGCAGATTCCCGCCGTGCTGAGCCGGGTGCAAAACACCCACCTGGCGGGCTTCAGCACGGACGAATGGCGCACCCTCCAAGGCCTGCTGCGCCGCGTTCTCACCACCGCCGAAGCCCTGCGTGACGCCAAAGACCAGCATGCGCCATAACACCCCCTCCTCTTTTGCCGTGCGTCGGGCATCCGCCGGCACACTGGCCGCCACCCTGATCGCGGGCTTGCTGGCAGGCTGCGCCGACTTTTCCGGCATCCAACCGCAGGCGCAGTTGCGCGATGTGGCTTCGTTGGGGCTGACCACAGCCGCCGCGCCGCTGGACGCCCAGTGGTGGCGCGCCTTGGGTGACGACACGCTGAACCAGCTGCAGGCACAAGCGCTGCAGGCCAACCCCAGCCTGAAGCTGGCCCAAGCCCGCATCGCCGCCGCGCAAGCCGCTGCGCAGTTCAGCCAATCAACCACCCGGCCGCAACTCGGCGCGCAGCTCAACGCCACCCGCCAGCGCTACACCGCCAACGGTGCCATCCCGCCACCGCTGGCCGGTGCGGTGGAGAGCGGTGGCACAGCACAACTGGCCGGCAGCTGGGAGCTGGACTTTTTTGGCAAAAACCACGCCGCGTTGCAAGCCGCGCTGGGCAACGCACGCGCCGCCCAAGCCGATGCCCAAGCGGCCCGCGTGTTGCTGACCAGTCAGGTGGCGCACACTTACCTCAGTTGGGTTGGACTCAACGAGCAGCGCAGCCTTGCCAAGCGGATGCTGGCCCAGCGCGAGGAAACCCTGACACTGGTCCAAGCGCGTTTTGACGCCGGACTGGACACCCCGCTGGACCTCCGCCAAGCCCAGGGCGCCCTGCCCGAGGCCAGGCTGCAACTTGAATTGCTGGACGAACAAATCGCCCTGACACACAACGCGCTGGCCGCGCTGGTTGGTGAACCCAATCAACCTCTGGCGCTTGTTTTCAAAGGGCAAGAAGCCTTGCATCCCCTGCCGCTGGAGACGGCCATCCACGCCAACCTGCTGGGCCAGCGTGCCGATGTGGCGGCGGCACGCTGGCGTGTGCAAGCAGCCGAGCACGGCATGGCAAGCGCCAAAGCCCAGTTCTACCCCAACATCAACCTCACCGCGTTTGTCGGCTTTTCCAGCATCGGACTGGGCCAGCTGCTGCAATCGGGCAGCCAGCAGTGGGGCGTGGGCCCGGCGCTGAGCCTGCCGCTGTTTGACAGTGGCCGCCTGCGCGCCAACCTGGGCGCCACCACCGCCGAGCGCGACGCGGCGGTGGAAAGTTACAACGCCACGGTGATCAACGCCATCCACGATGTGGCCGACCAACTGGCGTCGCGCCAGGCCATTGCGCGCCAGCAGGCCGAACAACAGCAAGCCGCCCTGGCCGCGCAAGCCACTTACGCGGCAGCACAGCAGCGCTACCGCAGCGGCCTGCTCAACGCCCTGCAGGTGCTCAATGCCGAGACGGCGATACTGACACAGCGCCGCCAGAACGCTGACCTGGCCACCCGCGCGCTGCACAACCAGGTTGCGCTGGCCCGCGCACTGGGCGGGGGCTTCACCGCCCACACCGCGCCAGACACCCGCGAACTGCCCGCTCCATTGCCCGCTCTTGAATAGCCATGGCCTTGATCCAACCAGCGCCACCGGCCGAACGGCATATGCCACCTACCAGATACCGACAGGACACCACAGCATGACCGACCGCCCATCCACCCCCCCGCACACACCCAGCACCCCCGCCAGCGCCAGCGGCAACCCCAAACGCAAACAGGGGCTGACCATCCTCGCCACCGTGGGGGTGGTTGCAGGCCTGGGTTGGGCCGCCTACGCATGGTTGGTGGCCAGCCACTATGAAGACACCGACAACGCCTATGTACAAGGCGACGTGATCCAGATCACCCCGCAAATCGGCGGCACGGTGCAGGGCATTCTGGCCAACGACACCGACTTCGTCAAAGCCGGGCAAGTGCTGGTGCAGCTGGACCCGGCGGACTCGAAGGTCGCACTTGACCAAGCCCAGGCCGCGCTGGCGCAGGCGGTGCGCCAGGCGCGCACGCTGTACGCCAACAACGCCACGCTGCAGGCCCAGATTGCCCTGCGTGAGGCCGATATCAGCAAAGCCAAGGTCGAGGTCGAGCGCGCCAGCGACGACCTGAAACGCCGCCAGTCGCTCAGCGGCAACGGCGCGGTGTCACAGGAAGAACTGCAACACGCCCAACAGCAGCTGGTCAGTGCCCAGAGCACCCTGGCCGCCGCCCAGGCCGGTGTGGTGACCGCACGTGAACAGCTCAACAGCAATCAAACGCTGACCGAAGGCGCCAGCGTCGAACAGCAACCCAGTGTGCAGTTGGCCGCCGCCCGGTTACGCGAAGCCTTCCTGGCCACCCAACGTACGGCGCTGCTGGCGCCGGTCGACGGTTATGTCGCCAAACGCACGGTGCAACTGGGCCAGCGCGTCGCCGCAGGCGCGCCGCTGATGTCGGTGATTGCGCTCAACAAGGTCTGGGTGGAGGCCAACTTCAAGGAAGTGCAGTTGCGCAACATCCGCATCGGCCAGCCGGTGACGCTGGTGGCCGACCAATACGGCAAAAAAGTCAGTTACAGCGGCACGGTGAGCGGGCTGGGTGCGGGCACGGGTGCGGCGTTTTCGCTGCTGCCCGCGCAAAACGCCACCGGTAACTGGATCAAGGTGGTACAGCGGGTGCCCGTGCGCATTGCGCTGGACGCCAAGGAACTGGCCCAGCATCCACTGCGTGTGGGTTTGTCGATGACGGCCGAGGTGGATGTGCGCCAGACCGATGGCCTGGCGCTGGCCGATGTGCCGCGCGTGGCGGTGGCACCGCCTGCCGCTTTGCCGACGGATGACGCTGCCAATGCGCTGGTGCAGCGGGTGATTGCGGCCCATCTGGGGTCCGCGGGTGGGGCCAAGTCGCATCCCAAACTGTGATTATCACCACCCCATGTCACACGCCACCCCCGCCGCAGACTACCGTCACCCGCCACCTTTGACCGGCTCGGCCCGCTTGTGGGGCACGCTGGCGCTGTCTGCGGCCACGTTCATGAACGTGCTCGACACCTCCATTGCCAACGTGTCGCTGCCCGCCATCGCGGGCGACCTGGGGGTCAGCCCGAACCAGGGCACCTGGGTCATCACCAGCTTTGGCGTGGCCAACGCCATTGCCGTGCCGCTGACCGGCTGGCTGGCGCAGCGATTTGGCCAGGTGCGCCTGTTTGTCACCAGCGTCATCCTGTTTGTGCTGGCCTCCTGGTTATGCGGGCTGGCCCCGAACATGACCACACTGATCATCTTTCGGGTGTTGCAGGGTCTGGTGGCCGGACCCATGATTCCGCTGTCGCAGGCGCTGCTGCTCTCCAGCTACCCGCCCGCGCTGGCCGGGGTGGCGATGGCGCTGTGGTCCATGACCACGCTGATCGCCCCGGTGCTGGGGCCACTGCTGGGCGGCTGGATCACCGACAACATCTCCTGGCCGTGGATTTTTTACATCAACATTCCGGTGGGTGTGGGCGCAGCCTTCATCACCTGGCGCATTTTTCACAAACGCGAAAGCCAGACGCGCAAGCTGCCGATTGACTCGGTGGGTCTGGCGCTGCTGGTGATCTGGGTCGGCTCCTTGCAAATCATGCTCGACAAGGGGCAGGAGCTGGACTGGTTCCATTCGGGCGAGGTGGTGGCCCTGGCCGTGGTGGCGGTGGTGGGGTTTCTGGCGTTTCTGATCTGGGAACTGACCGAGGAACACCCGGTGGTGGACTTGACGCTGTTCAAGCGGCGCAACTTCTGGGCCGGGGTGCTGGCGCTGTCGGTGGGCTACGGGCTGTTTTTTGGCAATGTGGTGTTGCTGCCGCTGTGGCTGCAGCAGTACATGAGCTACACCTCCACCCAGGCCGGCATGATTCTGGCGCCGGTGGGGCTGATGGCGCTGATCTTGTCACCGCTGGTGGGCAAAAACATCGCCAAGTTTGACCCGCGCCACTTTGCCGCCTTTGCCTTCATGGTGTTTGGCCTGGTGCTGTGGATGCGCTCGAACTTCAACACCCAGGCCAACTTTGGCACCATCATGGTTCCGACGCTGATCCAGGGCGTGGCGATGGCGTTTTTCTTCATCCCGCTGATGACCATCACGCTCTCGGGCCTGTCGCCGGACCGGATTGCCGCGGCCTCGGGCTTGTCGAACTTTGTGCGCATCACGGCGGGCAGTTTTGGCACCTCGATCGCCACCACCCTGTGGCAAGACCGTGCCGCGCTGCACCACGCGCAGCTCAGCGACTACGTCAACGCGGGTCGCAGCGCCACGCAAGACGCACTCAGCGGGCTGGCGGCAAGCGGCTACACACCGCAGCAGGCGCTGGCCGTGGTGGACCGGCTGACCAACCAGCAGGCCTATATGTTGGCCGCCAATGACATCTTTTTTGCCTCGGCGCTGACCTTTCTGGCGATGATTCCGCTGGTCTACCTCACGCGCCATGTGCGCGCTGGGGCGGCGGGTGCCAAGGCGGCAGCGGGGGCGCACTGAGCCCACCCCTGGCGTGGCCTGACGGCGCGGCTGACCCAGGCCACAACCCGCGGGTTTGACACCACGGCCACCAGGTTATCGCCACCGCATCACAATCGCAGGCCATGTCTTGCCAAAACACCCCACCCAAACGCCCACGGGACGCGCGCCGTTTTGTCGAAAAAACCAGCTGGCTGCGGCCCTACACGCGCTGGGCCACGCGGGTGTCGCTGAATTCTCCGGGCTGGCTGCCCAGCGCCGTGCGCAACGCCCCTTTGAAACTGTCGTCGCTGATCCTGCGCGGCTACCACCAGGTGCTGAAGTAACCGCACGCCGCCTCGGCGGCACAGCCCGGCGACGGGCGTTTCAGCCTAAAACACCCCGGGCACAAAGCGTTTGCACTGCCGGCAGTACGCAGCGTACTGAGGGTAGTGCTCACGCAAGCCTTGTTCTTCCACCATGGCCTTGGCCAGCAACACGCCAAACAGCGCCAGCCACACCCCCCATGCCAGCCCCTGCGCGCTCACGCAGGCCAAAGCCGCGGCCGCCAGCAACACGGTGCTGTACATCGGGTGGCGCACCCACCGATAGGGCCCGCTGGTGACCAGCACACCGCCGGCCTTGGGCTGCGGGTGCACGTTGAAGTTGCCCAGCCGGTTGTGCAGCAGCGTCCAGCCACCCAGCCCACCCGATAGCCCCAGCAGCAGCCAGCAAGTCAGTCCCACCTGACCCAGCCGCAACAGCGGCAGCGCCAAAAACCCCAACCCGGCAAGCAGCCCGAACTGCAGCAGCACCAGCCCATAGCCGGTGCGCGAGCGCCTGTGCGGTGCAAACAGTGACATGGCAGGCCCCAATCCGTCGCGGTGAAAGTGCGGCATTGTCACCGAGACCGCCTCTCATGGTTAACCCGCGGCCACCCCATTTTCTGGCACGAAACTCGCTTTGAACCCTAGAATAAATTGACCAATTGGTTAGCTTCTTGTGGGCAAGGCCGCTTTTTGGTGCAACTCTCCCTTTATCTGTGCCCATGAACCACCCTGAAGACACGTCCATTCTGTCCAAGCTCCAGCCGCCTGCCGGTGGGCGACTGGCCATCGACATTCGCCAGGCCAGCGTGGTGTATCCCACCGCCGATGCCCCGGTGCATGCGCTGGACAACATCGATCTGAAGATCCACGAGGGTGAATTTGTCTCGCTGATCGGCCCCTCGGGCTGCGGCAAGACCACGCTGATGCGGGTGATTGCCGATCTGGAGCCGATCAGCGCGGGCCAAGTGCTGGTCAACGGCGTCACGCCGCATGAAGCGCGGCTGGCACGCGCTTACGGTTATGTGTTTCAGGCCCCGGCGCTGTTCCCATGGCGCACCGTGCTGGCCAATGTGACGCTGCCGCTGCAGATTCAGGGCCGCCCCCAGGCCGACAGCAAAACCATCGCCATCGAACACCTGGAGCGCGTCGGCCTCAAGGGCTTTGAGAACAAATACCCGTGGCAACTCTCAGGCGGCATGCAGCAGCGGGTGTCGATTGCCCGCGCCTTGTCGTTTGAGCCGAAGATTTTGATGATGGATGAGCCGTTTGGCGCGCTCGATGAAATCACCCGCGACCGGCTCAACGAACAGTTGCAGCAGCTCTGGCAGCGCGAACGCCGCACGGTGGTGTTTGTCACCCACTCGATTGCTGAGGCGGTCTACCTCTCGACCAAGATTGTGGTGATGTCGCCGCGCCCCGGGCGCATCGTCAAGGTGATTGAGTCGCCCTTGCCCAACGAGCGGCACCTGGGCCTGCGCGACACGCCCGAATTCATGGCTGTGGCGCATGAAGTGCGCGAAGCCCTGGCAGACGGTCACCATGACTAAAGTGGTTTCCCCCGGCACCTGGCAACGCCTGCAGCGCGACGTGGTGCCGGTGCTGGTGATCCTGCTGGGCGTGGTGGCGCTGTGGTACGTGGGTGCGGTGTGGATGAATGCGGCGGGCGCGATTGAGCGCGTGTTGCCGTCAGATGCGCCATGGACCTGGCCCCAGCTGGTGGCGGCCACGATGGACATGCAGCGCCCGGTGCTGCCCACGCCGCATCAGGTGGCCAAAGATTTTTGGAGCAGCCTGGTCGACTGGCCGATTGACTCACCGCGCAACCTGCTGTTCCATGTGGCCGTCACGGCTGAATCCACGCTGTGGGGTTTTGTGCTGGGCACGCTGCTGGGGCTGGTGCTGGCGGTGCTGATCGTCCATTCGCGCACGCTGGACCGCGCCTTGCTTCCGTGGATCGTGGCCTCGCAAAGTGTGCCGGTGCTGGCCATTGCGCCGATTGTGTTGGTGATTCTGGGGAGTCTGGGTTTTTCGGGCGTGGCGCCCAAGGCGGTGATTGCCATGTATTTGTGCTTTTTTCCGGTGACGGTGGCGATGGTGCAGGGCCTGCGCTCGCCGCAGAAGATCGAAACCGAAATGCTGCACACCTATGCCGCCAGCAAGTGGCAAGCTTTGTGGCTGTTGCGGCTGCCCGCCTCCCTGCCATTTTTGTTTCCGGCCTTGCGCGTGGGCATTGCCGCTGGGCTGGTTGGCGCCATGGTGGCCGAGCTGCCGACGGGCGCGGTGGCGGGCCTGGGCGCGCGGCTGCTCACCGGCTCGTATTACGGCAACACGGTGCAAATTTGGTCGGCGCTGGTGATGTCGGCGCTGCTCGGTCTGGCACTCACCCTGGCCGTGGCGGGGGTGGAGAAACTGGTGCTGAGCCGCCGTGGAGGTCAGGTTTGAAAGCGCCATTGGTCAAAGCCCTGGTCTTTGCGGTGTGCAGCCTGGCGGGGGCGTGTCTGGTGTTCATCCATCCGGCAGCACAGGGGGCGTTACCTGAGGGCGACTCGCCGGGCTTTCTGTTCTGGGGTGCCACGCTTGTGATCGCCGCGCTGGCCGTGCAGTCGGTACGTCGGCTGGCCGCGCTGGATGGCCGCCGCTGGCTGGGTTTGGCCACGGCGGCGCTGTTTGGCCTGTGGGTCCTCTACTTCTGGCAGTTGCTGGTGGTGGCGTTTGACGTGCCGCGGGTGTTGTTGCCACCGCCGGGCCTGATCCTGCAGTCCCTCGGTGAGCACAGTGAGGTGTTGTGGGGTGACTTTGTGCAGACCGTGCTCAAAGCGGTGCTGATCGGCTGGGGCTTGGGCTCGGGCCTGGGGTTTGCCGTGGCGGTGGCGATTGACCGGCAGCCGTTTTTGCAGCGCGGGCTG
Source organism: Rhodoferax sp. U2-2l (assembly GCF_020594515.1). Classification (GTDB taxonomy): domain Bacteria; phylum Pseudomonadota; class Gammaproteobacteria; order Burkholderiales; family Burkholderiaceae_C; genus Rhodoferax. The sequence continues at coordinate 86,802 of NZ_JAJCTH010000010.1, read as the reverse complement.
CTGCCGCTGGCGTCCCTAACCAGCACCGTGCCGCTGGTGGCGGTGGCGCCAATCGCTGTCATGTGGTTTGGTTTTGAGTGGCCGTCCAAGGCCGCGGTGGTGGTGCTGATGACCTTTTTCCCGATGATGGTCTCGACCCTGGCCGGGCTCAAGGCCTCCGGCAAGCTGGAGCGCGAGCTGATGTACAGCTACGCCGCCAGCTACACCCGCACGCTGCTGGCGCTGCGCCTGCCGTCTGCGCTGCCGTTCATCTTTGGGGCGCTCAAGGTCAATGCCACGCTGGCACTCATTGGGGCCATCGTGGCGGAGTTTTTTGGCTCACCCACGGCCGGGCTGGGGTTCCGGATTTCGACCGAAGCCTCGCGCATGAACATGCCGCTGGTGTGGTCAGCGATTGTGGTGGCTGCGGTGACCGGTTCGCTGGCTTATGCGGTGCTGGTCCAGTTGGAGCGGCGTGCGGCGTTTTGGCACCCCTCGGTTCGAGGCAAGTAGCGTGTCACCCCTTTTGTCACCGGTCTGTTTGTTTGTCCACCAACCCTAAGGAGCTTCCCCCATGACTCGTTCTTTTAAGTTCTCCAGCAGCCTGATGGCTGCCGTGCTGGCGGTCTGTGGCGTCACGGCCAGCATGAGCGCCAGCGCGGCCGACAAGGTCACCGTGCAGCTCAAGTGGCTGCCGCAAGCCCAGTTTGCAGGCTACTACGTGGCGCAAAGCAAGGGCTATTACAAGGCCGAGGGGCTGGACGTGACGATCAAACCCGGTGGCCCCGACATTTCGCCCGTGCAGGTGATTGCCGGCAATGGCGCCGACGTGGTGGTGAACTGGATGCCCGACGCGCTGGCCGCGCGTGAAGCCGGTGTGCCGCTGGTCAACATCGCCCAGGTGTTCAACCAGTCCGGCCTGATGCTGACCTGCAAAAAGGCCAGCGGTGTGAGCAGCCCGAAAGACTTCAAGGGCAAAACGCTGGGTGTCTGGTACGGCGGCAACGAGTACCCGTTCCTGAACTGGATGGCCAAGCTCGGCTACAAACCCGGCACCGACATCAAGATCCTCAAACAAGGCTTCAACGTCGACCCACTGTTGCAAAACCAGGCCGCCTGTATCTCGACCATGATCTACAACGAGTACTGGCAGGTGGTGGACGCAGGTGTCAAAGAAAGCGATCTGGTCACCTTCTTCTATGAAAAAGAAGGCGTGGCCTCACTCGAAGATGGCCTGTATGTGATGGAAGCCAAACTCAAAGACCCCGCTTTTGTCGCCAAGATGGGCAAGTTCCTCAAAGCCACCTTCAAGGGCTGGAACGACGCGGTGAAAAACCCGGCCGAGGCCGCCAAGATTGTGGTGGCCAACGACATGTCGGGCAGCGCCTCTGAAAAAGTGCAGCAACGCCAGATGGAAAACGTGGCCAAGCTGATCACCAACGCCAGCACCGCCAAGATGGGCTACCTGGACCCGGCCGCCTATGAACGCACGGTGAAGGTGCTGCTGGCCGCTGGCAGCTCGCCAGTGATCAAGAAAGACCCGGGCAAAGCCGCCTACAGCCACGTGGTGTGGGAAGCGTCGGCCAAGTAAACGGCCACCCCCAACCCCAAGGGTCTTGTCCTGACGGGTGAGGCCCTTGTTTCATCATGACACCACTCCAACGCAGTCAGCGCACGCCCGAGGTTGACGACGCCAGCAAAGGCCAGATCCGCCAGGCCAACGAGGCGCGCATCCTGGCCGCTGCCGAGCGGGTGTTTGCCGGTGCCGGGTTTGGCGGTGCCACCATGGCCGCCATTGCCGAAGCGGCCGGGCTGCCCAAGGCCAACCTGCACTATTACTTTGGCGCCAAACAGGATTTGTACCGCGCGGTGCTGGCGCAAACCCTGCAAGATTGGCTGGCGCCCACCGATGTCATCACACCCGATGCGGACCCCCAAACAGCCATCGAGGCCTACATCCGCGCCAAGATGGCCCTGTCCATCACGCGCCCACACGCCTCGCGCGTGTTTGCCAACGAACTGCTGCACGGTGCACCGGTGGTCAAAACCCTGCTGGCCACCGACCTGCGCGAGCTGGTACTGGCCAAGGCCGGAGTCGTCGCCCAGTGGGTGGCGCAGGGCCGCATGGCGCCGGTGGACCCGGTGCACCTGTTTTTCACCATCTGGGCCGCCACCCAGACCTACGCTGACTTTGAGGTGCAGGTAGCCGCCGTGTTGGGACACACCGAGTTCACCCCCGCCGACCAGACCCGCGCCACCGACCATGTGGTGTCGCTGTTGCTGCGCGGCTGCGGCTTACAGGGGAACGTCTCGGCGACGGCCTGATTCAAGGCCGGACTGATGCGTTGTCAAGAAAGCCTTATGGACCGGCAGGCAACCGGCAGCCCCATGGCAGAGATGCGACTGTGCTTTTTTCTGGTGTTACTCTTGCCGTGTACCCTTCTTTGACCTTTGAAAGTTGCTTCATGCCAGCCCGGACATCCGTTTCCCTTCGAATGAAAGTCTTGCCGTTGATTGCGGCCATTGTTCTGGTGGCCTTCGCCCTGACCATTGGTTTGCTGACCTACCAGGCCAGCACACTGCAAAAAGCGGTGGTTCTGCGTTACACCGAACAGCTGGCCCGTACCCATGCCAGCCAGACCTCGGCGCGCATCGAGATGGCCCTGGATTCGGCCCGCGCCATGGCGCATGCCCTGCGCGGTATCAAATCGGTCGGTTTGACCGACCGGACGGCCACCGAGGCCATGCTCAAAAGTGTGCTGGAGGGAAATACGAATTTTCTGGGCGTCTGGACCTGCTGGGAACCCGACGCGTTTGACGGCAAAGATGCCGACTTTGCCGGCGCGCCCGGCCATGATGCCACCGGCCGGTTCATCCCCTACTGGAACCGGGGCGCGGGCAACCTTGCCATCGAACCCCTGGTGGACTACGAGAAGCCGGGTGTGGGTGACTACTACCTGCTGGCCAAACAATCCGGCGATGAGACCCTGATCGAACCCTATGCCTACAAGATCGCGGGCAAGGACGTGCTCATGACCTCGGTGGTGGTGCCGATCCAGGTGGACGGCAAGTTTGTTGGTGTGGTTGGCGTCGACCTGCCGCTGGACGGTTTCCAGGCTGAGGTGCGCAAGATTCGTCCTTATGACACCGGCTTTGCCTCGCTGATCTCCAACAGCGGCCTGTATGTCGCTGATGTGGACGACAAAAATGTCGGCAAAGACTTGGGAACAACGGCCACCGACCTGGCCACCAAAGCGGCCATCCAGGCGGGTGAAACCCACGAGTTGCACTTTTTCGACGACCAACTGCAAACCGACATGACCCGCTTTTATGTGCCGGTGAAGGTGGGGGCCACCAAGACCTCCTGGTCATTTGCCGCCACCGTGCCGGACGACAAAGCGCTGGCCGGGGTGCACCAGCTGCGCTACATTGCTGCCGGCTTGGGCTTGCTCAGCGTGCTGGTGGTGACCCTGGGGCTCAATGTGCTGATCAACCGGCTGGTGCTGCGCCCGCTGGGGGGCGAGCCATCGTCTGCCGCCGACATCGCCGCACGGGTCGCTGACGGCCATCTGGACACACCCATCGCCCTGGCCGCCCACGACACCAGCAGCCTGATGGCGCAACTCAAACACATGCAAGAGAACCTGGCTCGCGTCGTGACCAAGGTGCGCGCAGGCTCACACAGCGTGGCCACCGCCAGTGCAGAAATCGCCCAAGGCAACCACGACCTGTCCTCGCGCACCGAAAGCCAGGCCAGCGCGCTGCAGCAGACGGCGGCCTCCATGGAGCAGCTCAGCGGCACCGTCAAACAAAACGCCGACAGTGCGCGCCAGGCCAACCAGTTGGCCCTGAACGCCTCGACGGTCGCTGTCCAAGGCGGTGAAGTGATGCACCAGGTGATCACCACCATGAAGGACATCAACGATGCCTCGCGCAAGATCTCGGACATCATCGGCGTGATTGACGGCATCGCGTTTCAAACCAACATCCTGGCCCTGAACGCCGCCGTGGAAGCCGCCCGCGCCGGGGAACAGGGTCGTGGTTTTGCGGTGGTGGCCAGTGAAGTGCGCAGCCTGGCCGGACGCTCGGCCGAGGCGGCCAAAGAGATCAAGCGGCTGATTGGCGCCAGCGAACAGCGGGTCGATGAGGGCTCGGCGCTGGTGGATCAGGCGGGCAGCACCATGCTTGAGGTGGTCAACGCCATCAAGCGGGTGACCGACATCATGGGCGAGATCAGCGCCGCCAGCAGCGAACAGGCCCTGGGTGTCAACCAGGTGAACCAAGCGGTTTCGCAGATGGACCAAGTGACCCAGCAAAACGCCGCCCTGGTGGAACAAATGGCTGCCGCTGCCAGCAGCTTGCAAAGTCAGGCCGACGAATTGGTCAACACCATGGCCGTGTTCCATCTGGACAACAACGCACCCATGGCCGATGCCCAACTTGCGGCGCCCGCAGCCGCGCCGGTGCGCTTGCTGACGCGCCGCTGAACACCAGCTGGCCACGTTGCAACGTGCGCCAGAGCGTCCGCCGATGGGGGAGCGGACAACCAAGTTGGGCCATCCACCCGGCCGACAGGCCTCCGTCCAGGCGGGCGGAAGGCTCAGACGCCCCTAGAGCCAACCCGGCTGCAAGCCGGGTGGCGGTGGGCTTTGCCATCTCCGCGCCAGGTGTTGTAGCGTCTGTCAGGCCTTGAGCGCTTTGGCGACGCCGGTTGCTTGCCTCGGACCGTCTCCAGCGCGTTTTGTACCAAACAGTACAAACCCTCAATACGTACGTTAATCGCTCATTGACGTTCGATTAACGCGCAAAACACGCAATTTTGGGTTCTCAAAACCAGGCCCGCTCGCTAAAGTCGCCACCGATACCGCAGAAACACGGATTCGCAGACGCCCCGTTGCGCGACCGGCCACAGCCTTTTAGCCGAAAAGGCACCCACCCCTGGAGACACCATGCAAGCACTGATTTCCCACCAATTGGTCAAATACCTCGAAGACCGCGGCGTTGAACATCTGTTTGGCTTGTGCGGCCACACCAACATTGCGGTGCTGACCGCGCTGGAAGGCAGCAGCATCCGGTTCATCAACACCCGCCATGAACAAGTCGCCGCCCACGCGGCCGACGGCTACGCCCGCGCCAAAAAAACCACCGCCGTGGTGCTGAGCCACCTCGGCCCCGGGCTGACCAACGCCGCCACCGGTGTGGCCAACGCGGCGCTCGACTCGATCCCGATGGTGGTGATTGCCGGTGACGTGCCCAGCCATTACTACGGCAAGCATCCGCACCAGGAAGTGAACCTGCACAGCGACGCCTCACAAAGCGAGATTTATCGCCCGTTCTGCAAACGCGTCTGGCGGGTCGAGCGGCCCGACCTGTTCCCGGAAATCATTGAAAAAGCCTTCCAGCTGGCCGAGACAGGTCGCCCCGGCCCGGTGCTGTTGTCGGTGCCGATGGACATCTTCTCCAAAGAAGTGGATGTGGAACTTTTCGCCAAGCTCAAGGCGCACACCAAAAAGCTGCATACCCCGAGCATCGACGATGACGTCGCGACGCAAATCATTGAAGCGCTGGTGGCCGCCAAAAGACCGCAGCTGCATGTCGGCGGCGGCATTGTGCTGGCCGATGCCACCGCTGAGCTGCAGGAATTTGTTGACCACATGAGCCTGCCGGTGTCACACAGCCTGATGGGCAAGGGTGTGCTGCCGGACGACCACCCCTTTGTTCTGGGCATGACCGGCTTCTGGGGCACCAAGTTCATCAACGACAAATGCCTGAACGCCGACCTGGTGCTGGGCCTGGGCACGCGGTTTGCCGAAGCCGACTGCAGCTCCTGGGAAAAGGACTACACCTTTGACTTCAGCCAGACCAAGCTGATCCACATCGACATCGACCCCAGCGAAATTGGCCGCAATTACCCGGTGCAGATCGGCGCCGTGGCGGATTTGAAGCAGGCGCTCAAGGTCTTGAACCGTGTCGCCAAGAAGCTCTACCCAGAAGGTTTCAAAAACGAGACGCTGAAGCTTGAGATGGCGGCCAACCGCACCGCGTTCAAAGCAAAACTGGTGGCTGCCCAACAAAGCGACGCCTTCCCGATGCGCCCCGAGCGCATCCTGGCCGACGCGCGCGCCGTGTTGCCGCGCGACGTGATCATCACCACCGATGTGGGCTGGAACAAAAACGGCGTCGGCCAACAGTTTGACATCTTCACCCCCGGCAGCATCCTCACCCCGGGCGGCTTTGCCACCATGGGGTTTGGCGCCCCGGCGGCCATCGGCGCCAAGCTGGCCTGCCCCAACCGGGTGGTGGTGTCCCTGGTGGGTGACGGCGGTTTCGGCCAGAACCCGGCCATGCTCGCCACCGCGGTCGAGAGCAACGTGCCGGTGATCTGGGTGATCATGAACAACTGCGCCTTTGGCACCATTGCCGGGCTGCAACTGGCGCACTTCGGCACCACCACCGGCACGCTGTTCATGAAAGACGGCGCACCGTTCCAGGCCGACTTTGCGGCCATTGCCCGGGCTTACGGCGCCGAAGGCGTGCGCGTCACCAGCGCGGCTGAATTCAAACCCGCGCTGGAACAAGCCATGGCGGCCAACCGCCCGTTTGTCATCGACGTGGCGATGCAAAACGCCCCGGTGGAAACCGCGGGCCACTGGAACATCATGGACATCTACTCGCCCGGCAAAAAGGTCCACCACGCCGACACCAGCGCACTGCAAAACAGAGCCTGAAGCGTCACCAACAAGAGGGCCAGAACATGAAACACCTGTATTCCCTGGCGCATTTAAGCGCCATCAGCCTGCCGCCGGTGGACCTGATCGAGGTGGCCGCGCGCACCGGTTACGACTATGTGGGCCTGCGCCTGACCCGCGTGACTGACACCGAGCCGCTGTACCCCATCATCACCAGCACTGCGGCCATGCAGGCCACCAAAGCGGCACTGGCCCAAACCGGTGTGCGTGTGTGGGACGTGGAACTGGCTCGCATGGACCCCGCCCACACGCCCGAGATGTACCAGCCGCTGCTGGACGCCACCGCCGAGCTGGGCGCACGCCACATCATCGCCCAGCTGCCCGACCCCGACCGCGCGCGCGCCCACGACCGCTTTGCCCGCCTGTGTGAACTGGCCGCGCCGCTGGGCATCACGGTGAATCTGGAGTTCCCGTGGTGGACCGACACCGGCAACCTGGCCACCGCCACCGCCGTACTCGAAGCCGCCCAGGCGCCCAACGCGGGGATGTTGGTGGACATGCTGCACTTTGTCCGCTCGCGCTCCAGCCTGGCTGACCTGGCCGCGCTGCCGCGCCAGTGGTTCAACTACGCCCACCTGTGTGATGGCCCGGCGGCCATGCCCGCTGACCTGGCCGCGACACTCTTTGAAGCCCGCAGCTGCCGCGTGGCGCCGGGTGAAGGCGACTTTGGTGTGGCCAACATCCTGGCCGCCATGCCGCAGGATTTGACCTACGTGCTGGAGATTCCCAACGACCCGGTCTGCGCCGAAATCGGTTTTGAAGGCTGGGCGCGCCACATCCTGCAAACCGCCCAACAGCATCTGGATACCGACCCCGCCACCAACACCACCACTGACACCAACACCCGCCAGGAGACAACCGCATGAACCCCACCCCGCCCGAACTCCAAAAGACCGAGATCAATGCCGAGCAACGCGAAGAGCTGGATGCCGCCTTTGCCAAGGCCCGCGCCGCGCTGGCCATCATCGAAACCTATGACCAGGCGCGGGTGGACCGCCTGTGCCAGGCCGTGGCCTGGGCCGTGTCGAACAAAAAAACCTTCACCCGCCTGGTAGCACAAGGCATTGCCGAAAGCCGCCTGGGCGACCCGGACAGCCGCATGGGCAAACGCATGAAAATTCGCGGCATTTTGCGAGACGCACTGCGCCAGAAAAGCGTGGGCATCATCGAAGAAATCCCGGAAAAAGGCCTCGTCAAATACGGCAAACCCGCCGGTGTGGTGGCTTGTATCGTGCCCACCACCAACCCCGACCTGACGCCCGCTGGCAACGCCATTTACGCCATCAAGGCGCGTGACGCGGTCATCTTTTCGCCGCACCCGCGCGCCAAGAAAACCAGTTTTGAGACGGTTCGCCTGATGCGCGAAGCGCTGGAAAAAGAAGGCGCACCACCCGACCTGCTGCAGTGCCTAACCAAGGTCAACATCCCGATGTCGCAAGCGCTGATGGCCCAGGCCGACCTGGTGATCGCCACCGGCGGCCAGCCGATGGTGCGCGCCGCCTACAGCTCGGGCACCCCGGCTTACGGCGTGGGCGCGGGCAACTCGACGATGGTGATCGACGAAACCGCCAACATCGAAGAAGCGGCTTTGAACACCCGTCTGAGCAAGACCAGCGACTTTGGCTCGGGCTGCTCGGCCGACGGCAACCTGATCATTCAGGAAGGCATTTTTGACGCGCTGCTGGCGCAACTGGTCAAGGAAGGCGGCTACATCGCCAACGACGCGGAAAAAGCCGCGCTGCGCCAAGCCATGTGGGACGACGAAGGCCACCGCCTGGCCGACACCGTGGCCGTGGCGCCGCAAAAACTGGCCGAAGCGGCGGGCTTCAGCATCCCCGCAGACCGCCAATTCATCATCGTGCACGGCGACGGCATTGGCAAAGACCACCCGTTCTCGCGTGAAAAACTCACCACGCTGCTGGCGGTTTACAAGTACGGCACATTTGACGACGCCTTGACCATGATGCGCGCCGTGTACGAGGTGGGCGGCAAAGGCCACTCCTGCGGCATCTACTCGTTCAACCCCGAGCACATCCACCAGCTGGCTTTGGCCGCGCCGGTGAGCCGCATGATGGTGCGCCAGCCGCAAAGCAAGGCCAACGCCGGTGCCTTCAACAACGGCATGCCCATGACCAGCAGCCTGGGCTGCGGCACCTGGGGCGGCAACATCATCAGCGAAAACGTCAGCCTGAAGCACTACATGAACACCACCTGGGTGTCGGTACCGATCAAGGAGGACAAACCCTCCGACCAGGAACTGTTTGGCGACTTTTACGACCCGGCGCTGGAAGAAGGCAGCTTCACCGCGGATGACATGGCCAGCGCCTGCTAAAACGACACCCAACATGGCGTAAAGTGCCTGCTATGCGCCCCAAGGCGCTGGCAGGTTTTTTTATTTGGAACTCTCACCATGCAAACCCCCAAAACGATCGATCTCCATGGCCAACCCATCGCGGGTGGCAAATTCCCGCTGATCTGCACCCCGCTGGTGGGCCGCACGTTGGACAAGCTGCTGGCCGAGCTGGACGTGGTGCTGCCCAAACAGCCCGACGTGCTGGAGTGGCGGGTCGATTTTTTTGAGCAGATCGGTGACGCTGGCGCCGTCATGGCAGCCGCACGTGCCATCAAGGCCCGAGCCGGCAGCATCCCGGTGCTGTTCACCCGCCGATCCACCCTGGAAGGTGGTGAGAAGATTGCATTGAACGAAGGCCAGGTATTGAGCCTGTATGAGGCGGTGTGCGCCAGCCAAAGCATCGACCTGATCGACTACGAAATGGCCAACGACCCGGCCAACATCGTGCGCGTGCGCAGCGCCGCCAGGTCGCACGGCATCAAGCTGGTGCTGTCGTTCCACAACTTCTCCTACACGCCCAGTCTGGAAAGCCTGGTGGGCAAGTTCCTGAGCGCCGACCAGCTGGGCGCCGACGTGGCCAAGGTGGCGGTGATGCCGCGCGACATGGACGACGTGCTGACCCTGCTGACCGCCACCCGGGAGGCGAGCAAAAAGCTGCGCATTCCGCTGATCAGCATGTCCATGGGCCCGCTGGGCGCCATCACCCGCATGATTGGCGGCGCGTTTGGCTCCAGCTTGAGCTTTGCCGTGGGCGCCGCCGCTTCGGCCCCGGGTCAGGTGCCCATCGAAGAGCTCAACACCGTGCTGGCCATTGTCAACCAGGCCATGGGTGTGAAGTAGGTTTCTGCGGCAGCTGCGCCGTCAAATCAGATTGCGCAGCGCGCGAGCCGTCTCCATCAACACGGGCAACACGCGGGCCACCGCGTCTTCGGTGCTCTCGTGGCCCATGGGCATGGTCACGTTCAAAGCGCCCACCAGGTCGCCGCGGTGGTTGATCAGCGGCACAGCCACACCGCGGTAAGTCAGCTCCAACTGCTGCTCCGACACCGCCCAGCCGCGCTGGCGGATGCGTGCCAGTTCCTGGCGCAGCTGCGCCTTGTTGTTGATGGTGTGGCTGGTGTAGGCCTTGAGCTCATGGTGCGCCAGCCAGTTGTCCAGCCACTCGGGGTCGCGCAGGGCCAGCATCAGCTGGCCCGCGGCGGTCACCTGCGCCTGCACCCGCGAGCCCAGCACGATGCCGGTGTTCATGGCCCGGGATGAGCCGTTGCGGGCGATGTAGACCACGTCGTCGCCGTCCATCACACTCATGTAGGCGATCTCCTGCGTGCCGGAGGTGATGCGCTGCAAAAACGGCTGCACGATGCGCGGCAGCCGGGCCGATTCCAGGTAACTCTGCCCCAGCCGCAACACGCGCGGGGTGAGCCAGAACAGCTTGCCGTCGGTGGCCACATAACCCAGATAGGTCAGCGTCAGCAGGTAGCGCCGCGCGGCGGTGCGCGTCAAACCGCAGCGCACGCCAGCCTGGCTGGCGGTCATACGCGGGTTGGCGTCGTCAAAGGCTTCGATGATCGACAGGCCTTTTTCAAGACCGGCGATCCAGTCGCGCTTGTCAAGGGTGGGGCTGGTGACGCTGGGCTGACGTGGGCTGGTGGCAGGGGGCATGGTGGCAACTCCGGTGCGGGTGGGTCACATAAACCGTTCAATCATCGCTTGTTTGCGTACGCTCAGCGCACACAACGCGGCAAAATCGCATCAGATGGGCAGACCGCCTCGGCATAATCGCTGTGAATCATTCGTGAAGGACGCCATCATGGTTGCAGTCAGTACCTCGTCACCCGCCTCTGGGGCCGACCGCGAGGCCATTCCCGATGCACCCAACCCGATCGGGCTGGACGGCATCGAGTTCATCGAATACGCCACCGCCAAACCGCAGGCGCTGGGCCAGGTGCTGGAAAACATGGGCTTCAAACTGGTGGCGCGGCACCGCTCACGCGAGGTGCTGCTGTACCGCCAGGGCGCCATCAACCTCATCATCAACGCCCATGCCAAAGGCACGCCGCTGCCTGACAAACCGGTCATCAGCGCCATTGCGCTGCGCGTGCGCGACGCTGCTGCCGCCTACCACCGGGCGCTCGATCTGGGCGCCTGGGGCGTGGCCACGCAAGTCGAGGTGATGGAGCTGAACATTCCCGCCGTGCATGGCGTGGGCACCAGCCGCATTTATTTTGTCGATCGGCACAAGGTGTTTTCGATTTACGACGTGGATTTCACGCCGATTCCGGGGGTGGATCAGCAGCCGCCCGCCACCGCCGGTTTGCACTTTTTTGGCGTGGTGCAGTACATCGGCAATGACCGCACCGAGGACTGGACCGAGTTTTACCGCGAACTGTTTGGTTTTACCGACCTGCCGCCCGAGCAGCGTTTTGGCATCCTGCCCAAGGGCCGTATTATGCGCAGCCCGTGCCCGAGCGCGTCGCGCTTTTACATCCAGCTGATCGAGCCTGAGGCCAGCGTGCTGGACGTGGAGGACGACGAAGGTCTGCACCGCATTGGCTTGGGGTCAGCCGACGTGCTGGCCACCGTGGCCGAACTCTCGCAGCGAGGCGTGGAGTTTGTCGAATCCGGCAGCGTGCACACCGAAGCGCGCGGCGCGTTGACCAAGACCCTGATGGGCAGCGTCAGCTTCGAGATCGTCCACAACCAGCAGGCCTGACCCCCATGAGCCCCTTCAGTGTCAACATGGACGACTTTGGGCTGGACAGCGGCGCGCTGGCGGGCTCGCTCGCCGGGCGCCTGGCCGCTGCGCGCGAGGCTGGCTTCAACCAGATCACGCTGCACGCCAGCGACCTGAGCCACCACGCGCACGGTGTGGATGCCGCCGTGGCCGAGGTGCTGGGCAGCGGCCTGCGGGTGAGCGCGTTTGATGCCTTGAACGACTTTGAGGGCTTGAGCGGCCCCTTGCACGCCTGCAAACTTGACGTGGCCAAAACCCTGCTGGAGATGTGCCAGGCCGTGCACTGCCACCAACTGGTGCTCAACGCCAGTACCCTGCCGGGTGCTGCCAGCGACAACGCCACCCTGGTGCGCCACCTGCGCCAGTTGGCCATGCTGGCGATTCCCAAAAACATCCGCATCGCCTACCGGGCGCACGCCGGCGCCCACAGCATCCGTGACTTTGGCCAGGCCTGGGACCTCGTTTGTATGGCTGACATGCCGAATCTGGGCCTGTGCCTGGACGCCACCCAAACCCTGGCCAGCCCCTGCACCGACAACGACCTGGAAATGCTGGACGCCGAAAAACTGTTTCTGGTGCAACTGGCCGACAGCCTGGACCTGGCCGACCCGCAGGCGCGCCTGTTCCCCGGCGAAGGGGTGCGCCGCACCGAGCTGGCCCGTTTTGTCAGCACGCTGCACACGCTGGGTTACCGGGGCGACTACAGCCTGGGCCTGAGCAATACCGACTACCAGAGCCTGCCCGCGCCCGGCGTGGCAGACCGGGCCTGGCGCGCCGCGCTGTGGCTGGGGCAGGACGTGCTGCAACGCTCGGTGCCGCTGCCCAACCAGATCCGGCTGAGAAGGGTGCTGACGCACTAGCCACTGTGTCCGATATCCTGGGGATCACCGGCCCGATTTATCTGGCCATTGCGTTGGGCTACGTCTGCACCCGCCTGGGCTGGTTCAGCAAGGCCGACATGCGGGTGCTGGGCCAGTTTGTGGTCAAGGTGGCGCTGCCGGCCTTGCTGTTCAACGCGGTGGCCTCGCGCAACCTGGCCGAGATCCTCAACACCACCTATTTGCTGGCCTACACCCTCGGCTCGCTGCTGGTGATCGCTCTGGGCTTGTGGTGGGGCAAGCGCCAGCAGCTGCCCTTCATCGACAACGTGATGGCGGTGATGGGCATGAGCTGCTCCAACAGCGGTTACATGGGCTACCCGATCCTGCTGCTGACGCTGGCGCCGGTGGCAGCGGTGTCGCTGGCGCTGAACATGATGGTGGAAAACCTGGTGGTGATCCCGCTGCTGCTGGTGCTGGCCGAGCGCGGCCTGGGCCACGGCGGCCACGGGCGGGAGGTGCTGGTGCGCACCGTGCGGCAGCTGGCCAAAAACCCGCTCATCGTGGCCCTGGCCGCGGGTTTGCTGGTGGCCTTGATGCGCTGGGAGCTGCCCGCGCCGCTGTTGCGCAGTGTCAACCTGTTTGCCGCGGCCAGCGCCGGGCTGTCGCTGTTTGTGATTGGCGGCACGCTGTTTGGTTTGCCGCTGCAAGGCATGGGCCGACGCATCGCCCCGATTGTGGTGGGAAAACTGCTGGTGTTCCCGGCAGCGGTGGCCCTGGCCACGCTGGCCCTGCCGCTGCTGGGGCTGCCACCCCTGGAGCCGTCACTGCAACTGGCTGCGGTGATGATGGCGGCCATGCCGATGATGGGCATCTACCCGATCCTGGCGCAGTCTTATGGCAAGCAGGAGCTGGGCGCCGCCGCGCTACTGGTGACCACCGTGGTGTCGTTTTTCACTTTGAGCGCGCTGCTGTGGCTGACCCGTTGACGGGGATGGCCGACATAACGCGGTGAAGAGAGGCTGACCGGCCCGGTGCCACGCGGGCAACGGTCTCCATCCTGCCGAATTTTTTAACGGTGCTCACTGCGCCGCTGTTCGCGTGGCGGCAAAGCGCCGCTCCATCTCGCGGCGCATTTCTTTGCGCATGATGGCTGCGCTGTAGCGACGTTTCTCATCCGGTGTGGCGGGCTCCAGTGGCGGCACCGGCGCGGGCTTGCGCTCGTCGTCCATCGCCACCATGGTGAAAAAACAGCTGTTGACATGGCGCACCACGCGGTCCTGGATGTTTTCGGCAATCACCTTGATGCCCACCTCCATCGACGATGAGCCGGTGTGGTTCACTGACGACAAAAACGTGACCAGTTCACCCACGTGGATCGGCTGGCGAAACATCACCTGGTCCACACTGAGCGTGACCACATAGCGCCCGGCGTAACGGCTGGCGCAGGCGTAGGCCACCTGGTCGAGCAGTTTCAGGATGTTGCCGCCGTGGACGTTGCCAGAAAAATTGGCGGTGTCGGGGGTCATCAACACGGTCATGGAAAGTTGGTGCAAGGGAAGGTCCACAGTGATCCTTTGTGACATGGGGCAATCGGGTCAAACAAACGCAGGCGGCGCACGGGGTGCAAGCCGTCCTGCGGCCGAATCTACCCTAGCCGCAGGCCGCGCTCAACGGCGCTCGCCCAGGCGCCCGTCCCGAAAGTCACTCAAGGCCTGGTAAATCTCTTCTTGGGTGTTCATCACAAACGGGCCGTACTGAACAATCGGCTCTTTGAGCGGCTTGCCAGCAACGATCAGCAGTTTGGCATCGCTTCCAGCCTCGATCACCACGCCGTCGGCTCCAGGCTCATTGGCCAAGATCGCCATGCGCTGCTGCGGCACCGCTTGACCGGCGATGGCCACCTCACCCCGGTAAACGTAGACAAAGGCGTTGTGACCGGGCGCCAAGGCTTGCGCAAACCGCGCGCCAGCGGGCAGATGCACGTCCAGGTACAGCGGCTGGGTGCCGCCGCGCGTCACCGCACCGGTCACGCCATGGCTCTCACCGGCGATCACCGTCACCGCCACACCGGCGTCGGTCAGGTACTTTGGCAGATCGGCGTTTTTGAAATCGCGGTACCAGGGGGCGTTCATCTTGTCTTGCCGGGGCAGGTTCAACCAGAGTTGAAAACCTTCCATCAACCCTTCTTCCTGCTGCGGAATTTCGGAGTGGATCACGCCGCGCCCGGCGGTCATCCACTGCACGCCGCCGTTTTCCAGCAGACCCTCATGGCCAGCGCTGTCGCGGTGCAACATGCGCCCGGCAACCATGTAGGTGATGGTCTCAAAACCACGGTGCGGGTGGTCCGGGAACCCGGCGATGTAGTCGTCGGCCTGGTCGCTGCCAAAGGCATCCAGCATCAAAAACGGGTCCAGCCGGTGCTGCAGGTTTTGCGTCAGCACGCGGGTCAGCTTGACGCCCGCGCCATCGGACGTGGCCTGGCCGGTGATCAGCCGCTCCACCGTGCGTGCGTGTTCAACGCTGGGGGTGCTGTCGGGCTGGGTTGGCTGTTGAACTGAGGTGGCCATGGTGGATTCCTTTCAAAGAAGTGGCAAACACGCTGTCGTGTGCTGGTTGAACTGTATTCCCCTGTAATCGCTTTGAAAATCCCTTGATCTGGATATGATTGTTGTCCAGATGGAACAATTATTCACCCCTACCGCGGTTGACCCCAACGATCTGCTGATCTTTGCCCGGGTCGCCGAGCTCGGCAGCTTCAGCCGCGCGGCTGAGCGCCTGGGCTTGCCCAAATCCACCGTGTCACGCCGACTGGCCAGCCTGGAGCAGCAGCTCGGCGAAAAGCTGTTGCTGCGCACCACCCGACGCCAGACCCTGACCGAGTTCGGCCTGCAGTTGCTGGAGCACGCGCGTCAGGTGGTGGCCGAGGTCGAGGCCGTCACCGCCCTGCGTGAGCGTCGTCAGGCCACCCCGAGCGGGCGCCTGCGCGTGTCCATGCCGAGTGATTTTGCAACCCTGATCCTGGCCGACACGCTGGCGGCGTTTGTGGCGCTGTACCCGGCGATCCAGCTGGAGCTGGACTTGTCGCCGCGCCGGGTCGATCTGCTGGGCGAAGGGTTTGATGTGGCGGTGCGCATGGGCCACCTGCCCGACGACGCCTCGCTGGCGGCACGGCGGCTGGCGGTGTTTTCTTTTGGCCTGTACGCCTCGCCCAACTACCTGGCCGAACACGGCGAACCGGCGGAGCCCGATGATCTGGTGCAGCACGAGGCTATCCGGATGCTCAAAACCAATGGCGAGGTCACCCGCTGGAACCTGGCCCAAGGTGAACAACACTGGCAAGGTGTGCCACCCGGGCGAGCCAGCGCCAATTCGCCTGAACTGCTGATCAAGCTGGCCTGTGCCGGCGCGGGCATTGCCGCCGTGCCCGACTACTTTGCCGCCTCCGAAGTGCGCCGCGGCGCCCTGCGCCGGGTGCTGCCGCTGTGGTGCCTGCCCAGCCACGTGGCGTGGGCGGTGTTTCCCGAGCGCAAGCTGATGCCGATCAAAACCCGCGTCTTCATCGACATGCTGCAAACGGCGCTGGCCCAGGTGCCTGCGTAACACCCAGTCATCATGTTGGCTGTGGTCGATAGGCAGACGCTTGGGCGGGTTCTGGGTCTGATTGTTCTGAATCTGGAACAGTATTTCCCGATAAGGCCAGCTTATCAAGACATCACGCCAAAAATAGAATCAATCCATGGTCAACGCAGCCCGTGTTGACTTCCCACATCACCGAGAACATCACCATGAAATTACTGCACGTTGACTCCAGCATCCTGGGCACCTACTCTTCTTCGCGCCAGCTCACCGCCGAGGTGGTGGCGCAGTGGCTCAAGGGGCACCCCGACACCACAGTCGAGTACCTGGATGTGGCGGCCAACCCGATTGGCCATTTCGGCGCCGATGCGCTGGCGATCAAAGGTGTGGCCCAAGCGGAGCCTACCGAGGCACAACGCGCCGAGAACGCGCTGTCCGAGAAGCTGGTGAGCCAGTTCCTGGCGGCGGACGTGATTGTGGTGGGCGCACCGTTTTACAACTTTTCGATCCCGACCCAGCTCAAGGCCTGGATTGACCGTCTGGCCCAGCCAGGTCGCACCTTCGCCTACACCGACAAAGGTCCGACCGGTCTGGCCACCGGCAAGACGGTGATCGTGGCCTCGACACGCGGTGGCGCTTATTCCACCAGCGATGGCGGTCAGGCCATGGAGCACCAGGAGAGTTACCTGAAGGTGGTGTTCGGCTTCTTTGGCATCACCGACGTGCGCATTGTTCGCGCCGAAGGTCTGGCCATGGGTGACGCCGCCAAGGCCGCCGCGATGAGCGCCGCGCAAACTGAGATCAGCTGCGCAGCTGTCTGAGCGGCCCGGCGCCGGTCAAACCCAGCCCTTGGGCAGCCCGGCCAGTGGGGTCATGCCGTAAAGCGGCTCCCCTGGCAAACCCGCTTGCAGCGGCGCGCGTGCGGCGATGAGCATGTCGATGTCGACACCGGTTGCAATGCCCATGGCCTCAAACATGAACACCAGGTCTTCCGTGACGACGTTGCCCGAGGCACCGGGCGCGTACGGGCAGCCGCCCAGGCCGCCGAGCGAACTGTCAAACGTGCGCACGCCCACGTCGTAGGCAGCCAGGCAGTTGGCCAGACCTAACCCGCGCGTGTTGTGCATGTGCGCGGCACCAGTTTTGTCGCCAATGGCGGCGCGCACCTTGTGAAAGAGGCGGCGCACCTGAGCCGGGTTGGCCATGCCGGTGGTATCGGACAGGCCCGCTTCATCTGCGCCCGCCCCGACGACCTGCTCGGCCATCCAGACCACGTCGTCATCGCTGACGATGCCCTGAAGGGTGCAGCCAAAGGCGGTGGACAAACCGGCTTCGATCTTCACACCCGGGGCGATGTCGTTGCGCAGACGCACGATGGCGCGCACTTCTTCGACCATCTCTTGGCGGCTCTTGCGCACATTGGCCAGTGAATGCGCCTCGCTGGCGCTGCACGGAATGGTGATCTTGTGCACCCCTGAGCGCAACGCGGCCTCGGCCCCACGCAGATTGGGCACCAGCGCCATGATGGTCACGCCGGGGTGGGTGAGCGCATGGCGCACCACCTCAGCCGCATCGGCCATCTGCGGCAGCAGCTTGGGCGGCACAAACGAGCCCACCTCGATCTCGCGCAGACCAGCGGCCACCAGTGCGTCAATCCAGCGCAATTTGTCGGCCGTGGGCATGGTGGCCTTGACGGACTGCAGGCCGTCACGCGGGCCCACTTCGCTGATGAGAACTTCTGCTGGTTTCATGGACATACTCCGACTGGGTTGGCAAAAAGCGCCGCTTGGATCAGGGGTAACGGGCACGGTTTTGGCGGTCATCCCGGCCACGGATCAAGTCCGGGGTTTCAGCACGCGGGATCGATGCCTCGGCGCCCTGGGTTGCGGGTCGTGGCAGCGGATGCGCTTCACACGTTATGGGCCGCCGCGCGCAATTCTTCGGGCGTGGGCACGGGGTAGCCGAAATACTCCAGATACGCCGGAATCTGCTCGTACAACATGTCCGAGCCGATCTGGATGCGGCAGCCGCGTGCCTGCGCAGCTTTCAAAAAGGCGGTCATGTCGGTTTTCATGACCACTTCGCCCACAAACGTCGTGGCGTCCACGCGGTCCATGTCCACCGGCAGCGGGTCGCCGTCTTTCATGCCCATGGGCGTGGCGTTGACCAGCAGGTCCACCTCGGCCGGGTCGTTGCTGCCGGTCTGGATGCGCATGTCCGGGTAATGCTGCAACAGGCGGTTGGCCAGGCCTTGGGCTGCGGCGTTGTTCACGTCATACAGGCCCATCTCCAGCACACCCGCCGCCGCCAGTGACGCGGCAATGGCACAGCCGACACCGCCTGCCCCCACCACCAGCGCGCGCCGACCCTTTGGCTCAAAGCCCTTGCGCCGGATGCCGCGCACAAAGCCTTCGCCGTCAAACATGTCGCCCTGCAAACGGCCATCGGCCAGGCGGCGCACCGCGTTGCAGCTGCCAGCGATGGCCGCAGTAGGCAACACCTCGTCGAGCAGGCCCACCGTGCTCACCTTGTGCGGCATGGTGATGAGTGCGCCGCGCAGGTTGCCCAGGTGAAACAGCGAGCGCAAAAACCGCGGAAAGGGCTCCACCTGGCACGACATGGGCACCACGATGGCATTGATACCGACGGTCTCGAACCAGGGGTTGTAGATCAGCGGCGCCTTGAACGCATGGGTGGGAAAGCCGATGTGGGCGATGATCTCGGTGTTGCCGTCGATTTGCATGATTTTGTCAACCAGAATGGGCTCTAGCCCAGATGAAACAATGACCTGCAGCTATTATTTTTATCAAAGAACGCAACCCGGCCAAGCGCTGCGCTTGGCCCCGCTGCCGGGGTCGATGCCACGCGGCCGGTGACAGCGGGCCCGGCGCGGCCAGCGGTCACCCGGGCGCCACTTATTTGCGCATCTTGGCCAGCTCGGCCATCACATCGTTGACCGTCTCGTCACCCACGCTGGCGCTGAACTGGGCGATCACCGGCTTCATCTTGTCGCGCAGCTTGGCCACTTCCGTGGCGCTGAGTTCGGTGACGGTCATGCCCCCTTTTTTCAGCACGTCCATGTTGACGGCCACGGCGGCACGCGCTTGCTGGCGCTGGTACTTGGTGGCTTCGTCAGCCGCTTCATCAACAATCTTCTTTTCTGCCGGGCTCAGGCTGTCCCAGACCTTCTTGCTGAAGATCACCGACTGCGGGTTGTACTGGTGGTTGGTCAGCGTCATGTACTTCTGCACTTCATAAAACTTGCTGGTGGCAATCACCGACACCGGGTTTTCCTGGCCGTCAATGGCTTTTTGCTCCAGCGCGGCGTACACCTCGGGGAACGGCAGCGGGGTCGGGTTGGCGCCCAGCGCCTTGACCCAGGCGACGTTGATCGGGTTCGGGATCACGCGCAGCTTCAGGCCTTCCGCGTCTTCCACCTTGACGATGGGGCGCTTGCTGTTGGTGATGTGGCGGTAGCCGAGTTCCCAGTACGACAGGCCAATCAGGCCCTTGGCTTCGAGCTTTTGGTGCAAACGCTTGCCCACCGGGCCGTCCACCAGCGCGTCAGACTCTTTTTCGTTGGCAAACAGGAACGGGAAGTCAAAAATCGCCATTTCCTTGGCCACGCTGGCCAGAATGCCGGTGTTCATCACCGCCATATCCAGCGTGCCACCCTGAATGGCCGACACATTGGCCTGGTCGCTGCCCAAAATGCCGCCGGTGAACATCTTGACCTGCATCTTGCCGCCAGATTTGGCTGCCAGCAGTTCAGAAAACTTCTTCATGCCGGCCACCGACGGGTGCTCGCCCGCGCCGTTGGTGGCGAACTTGAAGGTGTGCTCTTTGATATCTTGCGCACCAGCCATGCCGAAAGCGGCCAGCGCCACGGCGGCGACGAGGGATTTGAGGACCAAGCGTTTCATGTGTGTCTCCATCTACGGTGCAATCGGGACGCCGTTGAAAACGGTTGATGTGGCGGCGTGCCCAGCACCCCATCAACCCGAGAAAAATCAGTTGTAGAAGAACTGCAGCGGCACCAGCACAAGCGCCGGGAAAGCCACCAGCAGCGCCAGCACAATCAAATCGGCAATCATGAAGGGGATGACCCCGCGCGCCACCTGGTCCATCTTCATGTGGCCCACACCCGCCACCACGTTGAGCACCGTGCCCACCGGCGGTGTCACCAGGCCAATCACGCCGACCAGCACAAACAACACACCAAAATACACCGGGTCAATACCCGCGGCCTTGACCACCGGAACCATCACCGGCGCCAAAATCAAAATGGTGGGCGTCAGGTCCATCACCATGCCAACCAGCAGCAGCACCAGCATCAGGAGGCACAACAAGGTGGTCGGGCTTTGCATGAAGGGTTCCAGCACGGCGATCAGTTGACCGGGCAGGTCGGCCACCGCAATCAGCCAGGCACTCACCGAAGCGGCTGCCACCATGAACATGATGATCGACGTGGTTTTGGCCGACGCCGCAAACACCTCGTACAACTGTTTGAGCGACAGTTCACGGTACACCACGGTGGCCACAAAAAACGCATACATGGCCGCCACCACGGCGGCCTCAGTGGGCGTGAACACACCAAACTTCAAGCCGAACAGCACGATGAACGGCAACACCAGCGCCCACGACGATTCACGCAGCGCCTTGAGCACATCGGCGCGGGTGGCACGCGGCGGCGTCACCACAGCTTCCGTGCGGGCGGTGATCCACCAGGCGATGGCGCAGGCGATGCCCATCATCAACCCCGGCACGATCCCGGCCATGAACAGCTTGCCAATCGACACGTTGGCGGTCACCCCAAACACCACAAACGGAATGGATGGCGGAATGATCGGCGCAATGATGCCGGCCGAGGCGATCAGACCGCCCGAGCGCGCCTTCTGGTGACCGGCCCGCACCATCATCGGCAGCAGCAGCGCGGTCAGCGCGGCGGTATCTGCCACCGCCGAGCCCGAGAGCGACGCCATCAAACAGGCGGCGACGATGGTCACATAACCCAAGCCGCCGCGCACATGGCCGACCAGGGCAATGGCCAGGTCCACAATGCGGCGCGACAAGCCACCCGCGTTCATGATTTCACCGGCCAGCATGAAGAACGGCACGGCCAGCAGCGGGAAGCTGTTGGCGCCCTCCAACACGTTTTGCGCCAGAATTTGCGCGTCAAAGTTGCCCAGGTGCACCATCAGCGCGACGCCCGAGAGCAGCAGGGAATAGGCAATCGGAATGCCCAGCGCCACTGCCCCCATCAGCGCTGCGATAAAAATCAGGATCGTCATGTTGGGGGCCCGGGTTATTTGGCGCTGGTGTTGCGGATGTCGGCTTGCGCAGCCTCGGTCGAGGCACGCTCCATCTCGGCACGCTCCAAGGCATGGCGGGCCTTGCGGATTTGGGTCGGGGTCATCTGACCGCGCAGCGTGTACCACAGGTCACTGAGCAGCATCAGCCCGGTGCCCACGGCAAACACCACCCCGGTGCTGTAGACCCAGGCCATCGACCATTCCGTGACCGGCGCCTGCACCTCCCAGTTGATGGCAGTCTGCGCCCAACTGCCTTTGAGAATCAAAAAGGTGGCCCACAACATCAACAACTGACCGATCACCACGCCCACCTTCTGCAGCTTGGGCGGCAATTTTTCCATCACCATGTCGCTGCCCATGTGGGTTTGCTCATGCACCGCCACGCTGGCGCCCAAAAAGATCAGCCACAAGAACAACCAGCGCGACAACTCCTCGGAGACCGTGATGCCTGAGTTGAACGCGTAACGCATCACCACGTTGCCAAACACCATGAACACCATCAGCGCCAAGCAGATGACGATGATCGCCGTCAGCAACTGGCAATACCTGCCGATCAACTTTTGCACCATGCCGTGTCTCCAACTTAGTTGCGCTTTAATGTACGAACTGGTTAGTTTTAAAAAATCGGTATTTACCCTTGGTCATCTGAGCCAAGGCATCCGCACCGCCATGCACGGTTCAGCGCAACAGGAACCGCACCACCATCTCGGTGATGTTGGCGCGCCGGGTTGCCAGGGCGGCTTCGCCTTGGGCGGCGTCCTTGAAAATCAAGCCGAAGGTGTGCTGGTTGGAGACGTTGAAAAACGTCAACGCCGAGATCGACGCGTGGATGTCGGTGGCGTCCAGCCCGGGACGGAACACCCCCTGCGCCACACCGCGGTCATACAGCGCCTGGATGGCCGCAATGGCGGGCACATTGAGCTCCTGGATACTTTTGCTTTGCGCCAGATAAGCACCGCGCTCGATGTTTTCGTTCATCACCAGACGGATGTAATCCGGGTTGCCCCAATGGTGGTCGAAGGTGAACTCCACCAGCCGTTTCAGCGCTGCCACGGGCTCCAGGTTTTCCAGGTGCAGCGCGGCCTCGATCTCGCGCATGCGGCGGTAAGAATCCTCCAGCACCGCCACATACAAGCCTTCTTTGCTTCCAAAGTAGTAGTAAATCATGCGCTTGCTGGTGCGCGTGGCAGCCGCAATGGCATCGATGCGGGCGCCACTCAAGCCCTTTTCGGCAAACTCTTTGGTGGCCACTTCCAGAATGCCGGCCATGGTGCGCTCGGGATCGTTGGTGCGGGTGGTGGTTTTGCCGGGTGCCGTGTTTTCCAAATGGACCAGATCGTTCATTTTCAAAGTATAGGTACAAGCCCCTGGGGGCGAGCGACTTTTTTTCATGGGTGGCTGCGTCATGGCCGCAGCCTTCGGCCGGGCTCAGACCAGCGGCACGGTCAGGAGATGCCGCACGGCCTGGGTGTCGGGACGCACGCCGCGCCACCATGCAAAGGCCTCAGCCGCCTGTTCGGTGAGAAGGCCCACACCGTCCGCCAGTGCTGGCACGCCCTCGCTGAGGGCCAGCCGCAAAAACGGGGTCAAGCCTTTGCCGTAGCTCAAGTCGTAGGCCAGGTGGCAGCGCGCAAACACGTTGGCAGGCACGGGCGGCAGTTCGCCACGCATGCTGGCCGACGTGGCGTTGACCACCACGTCATAGGTGCGGCCGACCAGCTCGGCGTAGCTGCTGGAGCGCACATGCCCCCACTGCGCGCCGATACTGGCGATGTCACAGGCCTTTTGCAGCGTGCGGTTGGCAATCACCAGCTCATAGGGCTGTTGCGCCAGAAGCGGCAGCAACACCCCCCGGCAGGCCCCCCCGGCACCCAGCATTAGCACGCGCTGGCCTTTGAGCGACTGGTTCAGGTTGTAGGTGACATCGCGCACCAGGCCGATGCCGTCAAAGTTCTCCGCCAGCACCCGGTTGCCTTCAAACTTCAGGGCATTGGCAGCGCCGGAAAACTTGACCCGTGCCGAGGCCTCGGTGGCATAGGCGGCGGCGTCGAGCTTGAACGGTGTGGTGATGTTCAGCCCGCGGCCGCCAGCCGCCCGAAAGGCGTCCACCGCCGCCGCAAAGCCGCCCGGCGGCGCTTCCAGCCTGGCGTAGGTCATGTCTTGCGCGGTGGCACGGGCGAACAGCTCGTGAATCAGGGGTGACTTGCTTTGCGCAATGGGGTTGCCGATGACGGCGTAGCGGTCGGTCATGGTGAGTTCCTGTTCAGCGCCGCCTTGGGGTGTTTGGATGCCAACGTGCGTCTTGCCTCACACCCGGGGTGCGCCCAACAAGCCGCGCTCGATCCCTTTGAGGCAAGCCACCAGCGCCTGATTCACCGGCGTGGGCACGCCGCACAAGGCGCCCTGGCGCACCACAGCACCGTTGACAAAATCGACCTCGGTCACCGAGCCTTTTTCCAGGCTTTGCAGCATCGATGCCTTGAACTCGAACGGCATGCCGACAGCGGCCTTGGCCCAGGCTTGCGGCGCATCGGTGGTTTGCAGCGTGATGCCGCTGGCCGCAGCCACCGCCATGGCCTCGGCCACGGCGGCCACACCGCAGGCCTGGACGGCAGGCACCTGGTACAACTCGCCGTAGGGCAGGCGGGTGATGGCGCTCAGGGCACCGGTAGCGACGTTGACCAGCAGCTTGTCCCACATGGCGCCCAGAATGTTCTGGCTGGCATGGGTCAGCAGTCCGGCGGCGTTGAAAACGTCGGCGATGCGCTGCACCCGCTCACTCAAGCTGCCATCAAGCTCGCCAATCAGGGTTTCCTTGCCCGCCACACCGGCGATGATGTGCCCCGGCGCCAGCAGCACCCCGCCCACATAGGTTTTGCCAGCCAGCACTTTGTGCCGCCCCACCACCTCGGCCAGCACGTCCTCGTGGCCCAGGCCATTTTGCAGCGACAGCACCGCCGTGTGCTCTCCCACCACCGGCAGCGCGGCGGCGATGGCCTCGCGGGTGTGAAAGGACTTGACCAGCACGATCACCAGGTCCATGGTGCCGCTGCTGGCCAGGATGTCGGCATAGTCCGTGGTGGCGCGCACCGGCACCACCCGGTCAACGCCGTCAACCCGGAGATGCAATCCATGCGCGCGCAGGGCATTCACCGGCGCCAGCCCCCGGTTGACCAGCCACACCTCGTGGCCCGCCTCGGTCAACAAACCACCCAGGGCACACCCCAGCGCCCCGGCGCCTACCAGACAAATTTTCAAAAAATACTCCTTGTTCGGGCACCAACCGGCCCGGTGGACGCGCATGGTAGAGGCATGTGCCCAGGCTGTAAACAGCCAGCACAGACGCCAACGCAGTTTTTGATCTGCCTGACCGATGCGAACGCCATCACCTCGCTGGCCAGCGCGCGCCACCCGCGCATCCCGGTTGCAACGCGCCCGCCGGCCCCCGTGCGGGATAAGATGCCCGTCTGAGAACACTTGGCAGGACCGGGCAAACTGAGCGCCTGGCTTGCACCCATTTTTAAAGGTCGTTGTGATATCTGCCGCCATCGAGCTGGTCTTCAACATCGCCATCCTGGTGGCGTTGACCCTGATCTCGGGCTTCATCCGCCAGCGAGAGGACAGCACCACGCGTGAGGCCGTGATGCAGGGCCTGCTGTTTGGTCTGGCCGCGGTGATTGGCATGTACCGCCCGATGGTGCTCGGGCCAGGGCTGATCTTTGATGGCCGCTCGGTCATGATCAGCGTATGCGCCCTGTATTTCGGGCCGCTGGCGGCGCTGGTCTCGGCGGCCGTGTCACTGCCCTACCGGCTGCATGTGGGTGGTGCGGGCGTTTTGATGGGCATGTTGACGATTGTGTTGTCAGCCATGTGGGGCCTGTACTGGCGCCAGCGCTGGCAGCGCCGCGCCCAACCCATCACCACCCGGGGCCTGCTCACGCTGGGGCTGTGTGTGCATGCCACCTGGCCGCTGCTGACCGTCACCTTGCCGGAACAAGCCGCGCGTGACACGCTGCACAACGTGGCGCTGCCGATGCTGCTCACCTTCCCGCTGATCACGGTGTTGATCGGCAAGATCCTGTCCAGCCAGGCGCAGGCGCTGCAAACCGTACAGGCCCTGCGCGACAGTGAGTGGCGTCACCGCATGTTGGCCGACAACGTCTCTGACGTGATCTGGACCCTCACGCCTGACGGCCGCTTCAGCTACGTCAGCCCCTCGGTGGAAAAGCTGCTTGGCTTCAGCGCCACAGAGATGATGCAGCAAACCATGGCCGACTCCTTGTGTCCAGACTCACTGAAACTTGCCCAACGGCACTTGCAAGATGCCGTGAACATGCAGGTGCGGAACCGCCCGGGTCTGCGCCTGGAGCTGGAGCAGCAGTGCAAAGACGGCGGCACCGTCTGGACCGAGGCCACCATCACCGACCTGCGCGATGCCAGCGGCAAGCTCACCGGCGCTTTGGGCGTGAGCCGCGACATCAGTGCGCGCCGTCGGGCCCAGCAGAGCCTGGGCGAGGCCAAGGAGCTGACCGACGCCATCATCGAAAACGTGCCGATGATGGTGTTCTTGAAAGAGGCCCAAGACCTGCGCTTCGTGCTGTTCAACCGCGCGGGTGAAGAGCTGCTGGGTTATCAGCGCCAGGCTCTGCTGGGCAAGAGCGACCTGGACTTTTTCCCGCCCGAGCAGGCTGCCCACTTCATCGCCCGTGACCGCGAGGTGCTGCAAGCGCTGGGCGTGGTCGAAACGCCTGAGGAACCGATCCAGACCGCGCACCAGGGCCAGCGCCTGCTGCACACCCGCAAGGTCAGCATCCGCGGTGCGGATGGACAGCCCAAATACCTGCTGGGCATCTCCGAAGACATCACCGAGCGCCGCGCCGACGAAGACAAGCTGCTGCTGACCGCCAGCGTGTTCACCCATGCGCGCGAGGGCATCACCATCACCGACGCACGCGGTGTGATTCTGGACGTGAATGGCGCCTTCACCCGCATCACCGGCTACAGCCGCGACGAGGTGCTGGGCAAAACACCCAACCTGCTCAGCTCGGGGCGCCACCCGCCCGGCTTTTACAAGGACATGTGGCGCGAGCTGCTGGCCAACGGCCAGTGGTACGGCGAGGTCTGGAACCGCCGCAAGAGCGGCGAGGTGTTTGCCGAGATGCTCAACATCTCCGCCGTGCGCGATGCGCAGGGCAAGACGCGCAATTACGTGGCGCTGTTTTCCGACATCACCGCCCTCAAGCAACACCAGAGCGAGCTGGAGCACATCGCCCATTTTGATGTGCTCACCGGTCTGCCCAACCGGGTGCTGCTGGGCGACCGCATGCACCAGGCCATGGCCCTGGCCACCCGCCAGCAGCAGCAGCTGGGGGTGGTGTACCTGGACCTCGACGGATTCAAAGCCGTGAACGACCGCTACGGCCACGAGGTGGGTGACCAGCTGCTGGTGACCGTGGCCACCCGCATGAAAGCCGCGCTGCGCGACTGCGACACGCTGGGGCGCATCGGCGGCGACGAATTTGTCGCCGTGCTGCTGGACCTGGCAGACAGCCACAGCTGCATGGCGCTGCTGCAGCGCCTGCTGGACGCGGCCTCGGAACCGGTGCAGCACGGCGAGCTGGTGCTGCAAATCTCGGCCAGCCTGGGTGTCACCTTGTATCCGCAGGCTGAAGATCTGGAAGCCGACCAGCTGCTGCGCCAGGCCGACCAGGCCATGTACCAGGCCAAGCTCGCGGGCAAGAACCGCTACCACTTTTTTGACGACGCGCAAGACCGCCAGGCGCGTGACCAGCACGAAACCCTGGCCAACATCCGCCAGGCGCTGGCGCGGCGTGAGTTTGTGCTGTTTTACCAGCCCAAGGTCAACATGCGCAGCGGCGCACTGATCGGCGTGGAGGCCTTGATCCGCTGGCAGCACCCGCAACAGGGCCTGCTGGCCCCGGCGTGCTTTTTGCCCGCCGTTGAAGGCCACCCGCTGGCGGTGGACGTGGGTGAATGGGTGCTGGCCAGCGCGCTGGCACAGATGGCCCAGTGGCGGGCCGCCGGGCTGGTCCTGCCGGTCAGCGTCAACGTGGGGGCGCGCCAGTTGCAGCAGCCCAACTTTGTCGCGCGGCTGCGTGCGCTGCTGGTGGCGCAGCCCACCGTGCCCCCGGGTCAGCTGGAGATCGAGGTGCTGGAAACCAGCGCGCTGGAGGACATTCAGGGCGTGTCACGGGTGATCCAGGACTGCAGCGACATGGGCGTGCGCTTTGCGCTGGACGACTTTGGCACCGGGTATTCGTCACTCACCTACCTCAAGCGCCTGCCGGTGGCAGTGCTCAAAATCGACCAGAGTTTTGTGCGCGACATGCTGGTGGACGCCGACGACCTGGCCATTTTGCAGGGCATCATCGGCCTGGCGGGCGCCTTCCGCCGCGAGGTGATTGCCGAGGGTGTGGAGACCGCCGCCCACGGCCAGCGCCTGCTGCAACTGGGCTGCGAACTGGGCCAAGGCTACGGCATCGCCCGCCCCATGCCCGCAGGCGAGGTGATGGCCTGGGCGGCGCGCTGGCAAGCCAATCCGGTGTGGGCTGCGCCGGTGGATTCGGTGCTTTAGTTTGCTCTTGAACCGATAGCTATCCGCCCTTTTCAGATCAGGGCGTTTAAACACCATTTTTTTTAGCCCTGTGCGCTTGCGGTGTGCCAATCAACGTGTTGGGCTGACATGGACTGCATCCACGCACAGCAGGGCGACTGGGTTAGGCGCATGCGGTTGGGTGTCACCGAAGAACAGCCCACATCTTTCACGTTAACCCCTAGAGACAGCGTGGCACGTGGCTTGCTAGCATGAATTTGAACTTGACCAAACGGTCAGATTTACCCAAAAGGAGTTGCCCGCGTGTCCTTGTCCCTTGCCCCTGATCTGCGTCCCGGTCGGCTCGACGCTGCTGAATACGCCAAGCGTTTTGCCGACGCCACGCCGCGTCTGACCCATGCACAAGCCGTGCTGGAAGCCGAGCGCTGCCTGTACTGTTATGACGCCCCGTGCGCCAACGCCTGCCCGACGCAGATTGACGTGCCATCGTTCATCCAACGCATCAGCAACGACAACCTGCGTGGCGCCGCGCGTGCCATTCTGGAAGCCAACCCGCTGGGCGGCATGTGCGCCCGCGTCTGCCCCACCGAGAACCTGTGCGAAGCCGTGTGTGTGCGCACCACCCAAGAGGGCAAGCCAGTGGCGATTGGCCGCCTGCAGCGCCACGCGGTCGATGCGTTGATGGAGAGCGCCCAGCCGCAGCTCTTCAGCCGCGCCGCGCCCACTGGCAAAAAAATCGCCATCGTCGGCGCCGGCCCGGCCGGGCTGGCCTGCGCGCACACGCTGGCCAAACTGGGCCACAGCGTGGTGGTGTTTGACGCCAAGCCCAAGGCCGGCGGTCTGAACGAATACGGCCTGGCCAGCTACAAAACCCCCAACAACTTTGCCCAGGCCGAGGTGCAGTGGTTGTTGTCCATCGGCGGTATTGAGCTTCGGCACAGTTGGCGGCTCGACGGCCTGGCGCAGCTCGACGCACTGCGGCGCGACTTCGACGCCCTGTTTCTGGGCATGGGGCTGCCCAACACGCACCAGCTTGGCGTGCCCGGCGAAGCGCTTTACGGCGTGCAAGATGCGGTGGACTTCATCGCCCAGCTGCGCCAGTCTGACGATTTATCGACCCTGCCCGTGGGCCGCCAAGTGGTGGTGATCGGCGGCGGCATGACCGCCGTGGACGCTGCCGTACAGGCCAAACTGTTGGGCGCGCAAGACGTGCACATGGTCTACCGGCGCGGCCCCGAGGCAATGAGCGCCTCCCAGGCCGAACAGGAATGGGCGATGACCAACGGGGTGGTCATTCACCACTGGCTGGCACCGGTGGCGGTACTGCCCAACAGTTTGAAGCCCCCATGCGTGGGTGGCGTGCGCTTTGCCCGGCAAAAAATGGCCGACGGCAAGCTGGTGCCGACCGGCGAGACGCTGGTGCTGGAAGCCGACATGGTGCTCAAGGCCATTGGCCAGACGCTGGGCAACCCGCTGCTGGCGCAGGCCGGTTTTGAATTGCAGGGTGGTCGTATCGCGACCGATGCCAACGGCCAAACCAACCAGCCTGGGGTGTGGGCCGGTGGCGACTGCCGCGCCGGTGGACTGGATTTGACGGTGGAAGCGGTGCAGCACGGCAAGTTGTCGGCGCAGGCGATTCACGTCCGGTTGACGGCCTAAGTCGCCATGTTGCCGCTCGTCCAGCACACTCCCTTGGCTGTCACGGCGGGCGCGACCCGCCATCCATGGCCGCGAATCGATGGCTGCCGGACCCCGTTCGGCATCACAGACCGCAACACCCGTTGACTATCGAAGCCTCTCAAGAACTCAAAAGCACACCATGGCCAATTTGACAACCCACTTCATCGGCATCCAAAGCCCCAACCCGTTCTGGCTGGCCTCCGCCCCGCCCACCGACAAGGCCTACAACGTCAACCGCGCTTTTGAGGCCGGCTGGGGCGGCGTGGTCTGGAAAACGCTAGGCGAGGACGGCCCGCCCATCGTCAACGTGAACGGCCCGCGCTACGGCGGCCTGCTCACGCCCGACCGGCGCCTGACCGGCTTCAACAACATCGAGCTGATCACCGACCGCGACCTGGCGCTGAACCTCCAGGAAATCACCGAGATCAAGCGCCTCTGGCCGGACCGTGCGGTGGTGGTGTCGATCATGGTGCCGTGCAACGAGGACGCCTGGCGCGCCATCCTGCCGCGCGTGGAGGCCACCGGCTGCGACGGCATTGAGCTGAACTTTGGCTGCCCCCACGGCATGAGTGAACGCGGCATGGGCGCGGCGGTGGGCCAGGTGCCCGAATACATCCAGATGGTGACCCACTGGTGCAAGCAGTACTGCAAGCTGCCGGTGATTGTGAAGCTCACGCCCAACATCACCGACATCCGCCTGCCCGCCCGCGCCGCCAAACACGGCGGTGCCGACGCGGTGTCACTCATCAACACCATCAATTCGATCATGGGTGTGGACCCCTACAGCCTGACCATGGTGCCCAGCACCGGCGGCAAAGGTTCGCACGGTGGTTACTGCGGCCCGGCAGTCAAACCGATTGCACTCAACATGGTGGCTGAAATTGCGCGCGACCCACTCACCGCTGGTTTGCCGATCTCGGGCATTGGCGGTGTCACCACCTGGCGCGACGCGGTGGACTACATCGCCCTGGGCGCGGGCAACGTACAGGTCTGCACCGCCGCCATGGTCTACGGCTTCAAGATCGTTCAGGAGATGATTGACGGCCTGTCCAACTACATGGACGAGATGGGTTTCACCAGCATTGACGACTTCAAAGGGCGCGCCGTTCCCACGGTGACCGACTGGAAGCACCTGAACCTGAACCACATCAGCAAGGCCGTCATCAATCAGGACAGCTGCATTGAATGCGGCCGCTGCCACATCGCCTGCGAAGACACCAGCCACCAGGCCATCACCTTCGAGAAAGACGGCAAACGCCACTTCGAGGTCAAGGAAGACGAATGTGTCGGCTGCAACCTGTGCACCCTGGTCTGCCCGGTGCCAGACTGCATCACCCTGCGCACCTTGGCACCCGGCGAAATTGATTTGCGCACCGGCAAAGTGGTCAGCAGCGAACACGCCGACTGGACCACGCACCCCAACAACCCGGCTCGGGTGGCGGCGTAGGACGATGAACGACATGTTGACGGCGACTAGCAGCTGGCATGCGGTGTCTGACGCAGCAGAATCAAGGAGGAGGCTGGGCGCTTGCGCCCAGCCGGGGGACATCTGCGGAGTCAGACACTGCATGTCGGCTGCGGGTAAGCGCTGTGAATGCGCGAGCATCACAAACGGTTTTTTCACCTCAACGCCCTGAACACGACAGAGCAAACAGCCATTCATAGACAGAGGAGTAACCGATGAGCAGTATCCTGATCCGCGGCGGCACGGTGGTCAACGCCGACCACGCCTTCCAAGCCGACGTCTTGACGCAAGACGGCCAAATCATCGCGGTCGGCCCTGACCTCCAAGCCCCGGCGGGCGCAACAGTTGTCGACGCAGGTGGCCAGTATGTGATGCCCGGCGGCATCGACCCACACACCCACATGCAGCTGCCGTTCATGGGCACCACCACCATGGACGACTTTTTCACCGGCACGGCAGCTGGCCTGGCCGGTGGCACCACCAGCATCATCGACTTTGTCATCCCCAACCCCAAACAGTCGTTGATGGAGGCTTACCAAACCTGGCGCGGCTGGGCCGAAAAATCTGCTGCCGACTACGGCTTTCACGTGGCAGTGACCTGGTGGGACGAATCCGTCAAGCGCGACATGGGCACGCTGGTGCAGCAAGAAGGCGTGAACAGCTTCAAACACTTCATGGCCTACAAAAACGCCATCATGTGTGACGACGAAACGCTGGTCAACAGCTTCAGCCGGGCGCTCGAACTCGGTGCCATGCCCACCGTGCATGCCGAAAACGGTGAACTGGTGTTTTTGCTGCAACAGCAGGTGCTGGACCGTGGCATCACCGGTCCCGAAGGCCACCCGCTGTCGCGCCCACCGGTGGTGGAAGGTGAAGCCGCCAACCGCGCCATTGCCATCGCTGACGTGCTGAACGTGCCGATCTACATCGTACACGTGTCGTGCATCGAAGCCGCCGACGCCATTGCCCGCGCCCGCGCCCGCGGCCAGCGCGTCTATGGCGAGGTGCTGGCCGGGCACCTGGCCATAGACGACAGCGTGTACCGCGACCCCGACTTTGCAAAGGCCGCCGCCCACGTGATGAGCCCGCCGTTCCGACCCAAAGCCCATCAGGAAGCGCTGTGGCGCGGTCTGCAAAGCGGCAACTTGCACACCACCGCCACCGACCACTGCACCTTCTGCGCGTCACAAAAAGCCGCAGGCTTGGATAACTTTGCCAAGATCCCCAACGGCTGCGGCGGCGTGGAAGAACGTTTGGCGGTGATCTGGGACGAAGGCGTCAATACCGGCCGCCTGACGCCGTCTGAATTTGTCGCCATCACCTCGGCCAACACCGCCAAGCTGTTCAACCTGTACCCGCAAAAAGGCTGCGTGGCCGTAGGCGCCGACGCTGACCTGGTGGTCTGGGACCCGGCGGGCACCAAAACCTTGTCCGCCAAAACGCATTTCAGCAAAAACGACTTCAACATCTTCGAAGGCCGCACCGTGCGCGGCATCCCCAGCCACACGCTGAGTCAGGGCAAGCTGGTGTTTGTGCAGGGCGACCTGCGCGCCGAGCGTGGTGTGGGGCGGTACATCAAACGCCCGGCGTTCAATGCGAATTTCACGGCGAGTAAGTTGAGGGCGGATGTGATGGCGGTGGGGGCGGTGAAGCGCTGAACCTTGATCTGTAGCCACAAAATAAACCCAAGCTGTTTAGGTTTATGAGAGAATGCCGACGGTTTTGATGATCTTCGGTTTACGCGTGGTGGTCTATCCCAACGACCATTGCCCCGCCCATGTACACGTGCAGGGCAATGGGTGTGAGGCGGTGTTCAATCTGGGTTGCCCCCAAGGGCCCGTTGAATTGCGTGAGAACTACGGCTTCTCTCAAAAGGAGCTGAGCCGTATTGCTGGCGCACTGCAAGACCATTTGGTGCCGCTTTGTAACGCCTGGAGGATGATTCATGGATTTGACTGATGCCGTTTTTGAAGCCGCCAACCAGCGCGGCCTAGCCAAACAGGCCGCTTTCCCGGCAGTGGTGGCAGTGCGCTACGACCGGCGCATTGCGCGCGTCGTGATTTCGCTGAGCACAGGCCTGGATGTGACGTTTTCACCGCGTGATGCGCAAGGACTTGAGCATGCCCGCCCATCTGATCTGGTGGATGCCCAGATCAGCCCGTCCGGCCTGGGCGTGCACTTTCCGAAGCTGGATGCAGACATCGACATCCCCGGGCTGCTGGAAGGATTTCTCGGCTCCAAAAATTGGATGGCCGCCCGCATGGGTCAGCGCGGCGGCAAGGCCAGCACCGAAGCCAAGTCCAACGCCGCTCGCGCCAATGGACGCCTGGGTGGGCGGCCGCGCAAAGCCAAACCGGCAGATATCGCCTGACATCAAATGAACATTGAAGGCATCAGCCATGTCACCTTCGTCGTCCGGGATCTGGAACGAATGGCCAGGTTGCTGTGTGAGGGACTGGGTGGCCAGGAGGTGTACAACAGCGCAAAAAAGAACTTTTCTGTCTCCCATGAAATGTTCTTCCTGGTTGGCGGCACCTGGATAGCGGCCATGCAAGGCGATGCCCCTGACCAGAAAACCTACTCACATCTGGCCTTCAAGGTGCCCGATGGAGCCCTGTCTGAATTCGAGAAGCGACTCCGTCACCTGGGCGTTGACATCAAACCACCGCGTCCGCGTGTGGAAGGTGAAGGTCAGTCTCTGTACTTTTACGACTTCGACAACCACCTCTTTGAACTTCATACGGGTACGCTGGCGCAACGGCTGCAGCGGTATTCAGAATGAGCTACTCGGCGAACCATAGTTTCCCGCGCGCAGGCCGCGTGCCTGCCGGAGAGGGCACGGCCGGGGGCCTCATACTGTCAAAGGCCCAGAAATCGGCCCCCGGCCATTGCCTCTCCGGCGACAACGGGCGGTGTTGGCTCACCAACAGTAAAAACCAAAGCCAAGACCATCGTTTTGGCGTGACACCGCAAAATTGGGGTCAGAGCCCAATTCGGGGCAAAACCTGTTGGACCAGGCAAGTTTCCCACCCCGAATTGGGCTCTGACCCCAATTCCGCTACAGCAACACGCAGCCTGGCACGAGCGAAGCAAAGTGCCGTAACTCTCCCCGCCGTTGAGGCCGGGCTGAGCAGCGCAGCGGCAGGCGGATCAGGGCTGGCGTTGTTTGAGCGAAGCGAGTTTAGCCAGACCCCGCCTGACGTGAGCAGCGCAAGGCACCGCGCAGCGGCCCGGACGTCGGCTCGCCTTTTCTTTGGTTACTTTCATTTGGCGAAGCAAAAGAAAGTAACTCGCCCGCCGGGGCGAAACCCGGCCAGCGGCAGCCAGCCGACCCGCCCACGCCAGCAGAACCAAGCGAAATGCAGGCACACCACTTGCAACAGATGACAACCCATTCACCAAGGAAGATGACATGACCACCACAGCAACCGACCTCTCCACCCTGCGCATCAACAGCCAGCGCCTCTGGGACAGCCTGATGGAACTCGCCAAAATCGGCGCGACTGAAAAAGGCGGCGTTTGCAGATTGACATTGACCGACCTGGACAAACAGGGCCGCGACCTCGTCACCAAGTGGGCCAGAGAAGCCGGTCTGACCGTCACCATCGACAAAATCGGCAACGGCTTCATGCGCCGCCCGGGCCGCAACAACGCCCTGCCACCCATCGTCACCGGCAGCCACATCGACACCCAGCCCACCGGTGGCAAGTTCGATGGCAACTACGGTGTGCTCGCCGGCCTGGAGGTTTTGCGCACGCTCAACGACCACGGGATCGAGACCGAAGCGCCGATGGAGGTCAGCTTCTGGACCAACGAGGAAGGCTCGCGTTTTGTGCCGGTGATGATGGGTTCGGGCGTGTTTGCCAAAGCCTTCACGCTGGAACACGCCTATGCTGCCAAAGACATCGATGGCAAATCGGTGGGTGAGGAGCTGGCACGCATCGGCTACATCGGTGATCAGGAGCCTGGCGACCACCCGATCGGCGCGTTTTTTGAGACCCACATCGAACAAGGCCCGGTGCTCGAAGACAACGATGTCACGATTGGTGTGGTGCAAGGCGTGCTGGGCATCCGCTGGTTTGACTGCACCGTGACCGGCATGGAAGCCCACGCCGGCCCCACGCCGATGGCATTGCGCCGCGACGCGATGCAGGTCGCCACGCACATCATGCAGGAGGTGGTGGCCACGGCTTTGCGCCACGCACCGCACGGGCGCGGCACGGTGGGCATGGTGCAGGTGTTCCCGAACAGCCGCAACGTGATCCCGGGGCGGGTCAAATTCAGCATCGACCTGCGCAACGCTTCTGATGCACTGGTGGACACCATGGCTGACGAGGTCAAAGCCTTTGCGGTCAGTCTCAGCACCCAAACCGGGCTGGACGTGAAGATTGAACTGGTGTCGAGCTACCCGGCGCAGGTTTTTCATGACGACTGCAAGGGTGCCGTGGCACGCGCAGCGGCCAAGCTGGGGTATTCCAACATGCCGGTGGTCAGCGGCGCCGGGCACGATGCGGTCTACATGGCCAAACTCGCCCCCACCGGCATGATCTTCATCCCCTGCCTGAACGGCATCAGCCACAACGAGATCGAATCCGCCACGCCCGAACACATCGCCGCTGGCTGCAATGTGCTGCTGCACGCCATGCTGGAGCGGGCCGGGGTGGCGGGCTGACAGCATGTTCGGCCAGCTGGCAACGGTTCGTGACAAAGACGCTGGCCTTGCGCAACATCCTGGCGCCCGACCAACTCGAACTCGAGGGTGGTGACCAACAGGATGCCAAAGCGGTGTTGAATGAAAAACCCCGCTTGATGCTTTGCAGAATGGCACATATTCTGCTTGTAAATACAAGGTCAAAATAAGGCGCCAACGCCGACCTCATTGACAGCCATAGCTCTTTATTTTGCAGTGTTCTTAACCTGGAGAAACCCATGTCGTTGAAACCGTTTTCCCGCCGTCAATCCCTCATCCTGGCTGCCACTTTGGTCGCCCTGACCCCTGGCCTGACTTTCGCCCAGGCCAAGCTCAAGGTAGCTGGCATCTACACCGTGCCGTTTGAGCAGCAATGGGCCGGCCGCCTGCACCAGGCGC
The DNA here is from genome assembly GCF_020594515.1 of Rhodoferax sp. U2-2l. Taxonomy (GTDB): domain Bacteria; phylum Pseudomonadota; class Gammaproteobacteria; order Burkholderiales; family Burkholderiaceae_C; genus Rhodoferax. The sequence continues at coordinate 50,470 of NZ_JAJCTH010000010.1, read as the reverse complement.
TCAAAGCGGCCGAAGCCCGGGGCGAGATCGAGTACAAAGCGTCCGAGAACGTCAGCAACGCCGACTACGAGCGCGTCATGCGCGAATACGCCACCGGTGGCAGCCAGCTGATCGTGGGCGAAGTGTTTGGTGTGGAAACGGCCGCGCGCAAGGTGGCCAAAGACTTTCCCAAGGTCTCGTTCCTGATGGGGTCCAGTGGCAAACCGGTGGCACCCAATTTCAGCGTGTTTGACAACTACATCCAGGAGCCCGCGTACCTTTCCGGCATGGTGGCGGGCGGCATGACCAAGAGCAACAAGATCGGCATGGTCGGCGGTTTTCCCATCCCCGAAGTCAACCGCCTGATGAACGCCTTCATGATGGGCGCCAAAGAGGTCAACCCCAAGGTGGAATTCAGCGTGAGTTTCATCAACAGCTGGTTTGACCCGCCCAAAGCCAAGGAAGCCGCCTTCGCCATGATCGACAAGGGCGCCGACGTGATGTACGCCGAGCGTTTTGGCGTGTCAGATGCCGCCAAGGAAAAAGGCAAGCTGGCGATTGGCAACGTGATCAACACCCAGGCGCAGTACCCTGACACGGTGGTGGCCTCGGCCCTGTGGCACTTTGAGCCGTCGGCTGACCGTGCCATCAAGCTGGTCAAAGACGGCAAGTTCACCGCCGAGGACTACGGCCAGTATTCGATGATGAAGCACAAGGGCTCGTCACTGGCCCCGCTGGGCACGTTTGAGAAAAAAGTGCCCGCCGACGTGGTGGCCAAGGTCCGGGCCAAAGAGGCCGACATCGTGGCGGGCAAGTTCAGCGTCAAGGTAGACGACAGCCAGCCCAAGTCCACCGCCAAGTAATTGGCAATCAAGACGATGATCAAGCGGTTTTCCCGGACCTGATCCGGGAGCCTTGGTTTGACGCGCATGCCCCAACCCGTCCTCACCCTCTCCCACATCACCAAACGTTTCGGCGATTTGGTGGCCAATGACAACATCTCGCTGGAACTTGGGCGCGGCGAGGTGCTGGCGCTGCTGGGGGAGAACGGCGCGGGCAAGTCGACGCTGGTGTCGATCCTGTTTGGCCACTACACCGCGGACGAGGGTGAGATTCGTGTGCGAGGCCAGTTACTGCCGCCGGGCGACCCCAAAGCCGCGCTGGCCGCAGGCATTGGCATGGTGCACCAGCACTTCACGCTGGCCGACAACCTGAGCGTGCTTGACAACATCATGATGGGCTCTGAGCCGCTGTGGCAACCCTTCACCCGCCATGCCGAGGCCATCGACAAACTCACCGCGGTGGCGCTGCAGTTTGGCCTGACGGTGGACGCCAAAGCCAAAGTGGGCCACCTGTCGGTGGGCGAGCGCCAGCGTGTGGAGGTTCTGAAGGCGCTGTACCGGGGCGCGCGCATCCTGATTCTGGATGAGCCCACGGCGGTGCTGACGCCGCAGGAATCTGAAAGCCTGTTCGAGGTGCTGGCCCAAATGGTGGCGCAGGGCTTGTCGATCATTTTTATCAGCCACAAGCTCGGTGAGGTGCTGCGCGTCTCTGACCGGGTGGCGGTGTTGCGCGGCGGCCAACTGGTGGCTGAGGCTCCGGCCCAAGGCACCACACAAGCCCAGCTGGCGCAGTGGATGGTAGGCCACGCGATTGACGCACCGGTGCGCCGCCCGGCCCAGGCGGTGGGTGGCGCAGTGTGTGTGCTCAACCAAGTCAGCACCGCGCCGGGGCGGGAGCGGCTGGTCAACGTGTCGCTCGACTTGCGCGCGGGCGAGATCGTGGCCATCGCCGGGGTGTCTGGCAACGGCCAGGTGGCCTTGGCCGAGTTGTTATGCGGCACCCGCGCCGCCACCTCGGGCAGCGTCACGTTTCTGGGCCAGCCGCTGCCGCCGCACCCGGCCGAGCTGGTGGCCTTGGGCGTGGCCCGAATCCCTGAAGACCGCCACGCCGTGGGTGTGGTGGGTGACCTGCCGGTGTGGGAAAACGCTGCCTCCGAACGGCTGCGCAGCCCGACCTTCTCACGCTGGGGCTGGGTGCGCCGCGCCAGTGCCCATGCGTTTGCCAAACAGGTGATCGACGCCTTTGACGTGCGCGGCGGCGGCCCGCTGGTGGCGGCACGCGCCTTGTCGGGCGGCAACATGCAGAAGCTGATTCTGGGCCGGGCCCTTATGAATCCTAGATCAGAAGCTACACATTCAAAAGTAGAAGGCACCCCGCCGCGCCTGATCATTGCGCACCAGCCGACCTGGGGGCTGGACATTGGCGCAGTGGCCTATGTGCAGTCGCAACTCATCGCCGCGCGCGATGCCGGTGCCGCCGTGCTGGTGATCTCGGACGACCTGGACGAGGTGCTGACCCTGGGCGACCGGGTGGCGGTGATGCACGCCGGCGAGATGACCGCCGCCCGGCCCGCGCTGGATTGGACCCGCGAAGCCATCGGCTTGGCCATGGCGGGTGTGGCCGAGGTGCGTTCATGAGGCTCGAAAAACGCAGCCACAGCTCCCCCGCCGCGCTGGCGCTGGCACCGCTGGGGGCGGTGGTTTTTACCTTATTGATCAGCGCACTGCTGGTGTTGTGGGCTGGTGCACCGGTCGGCCAGACGTATGGGCTGTTATTCCAAGGCGGTTTCGGCTCGGTGTTTGCGTTGTCCGAGACGCTGACCCGCGCCATCCCGCTGATGCTCACCGGGCTGGCGGCGGCGGTGGCGTTCAAGGCGCGGCTGTTCAATATTGGGGCCGAGGGCCAGTTGTATGTGGGGGCACTGGCGGCGGTGGCGGTGGGTGGTCTGCATGGCGGCACCGGCTTTGATTTGCCACCGGCGCTGTTGTTTGTGTTGATGATGCTGGCGGCGGCACTGGCCGGGGCCACCCTACTCTTGGGTCCGGCCCTCTTGAAAGCCAAGCTCGGTGTGGACGAGGTGGTGACCACGTTGCTGCTGAACTTTATCGTGCTGCTGTTTGTCTCGATGATGCTGGACGGCCCGATGAAAGACCCCACCGCTTTGGGCTGGCCGCAAAGTGTGGCGCTGCTGCCTGAGCTGGAGCTGGCCAAACTGATCCCGCAAACCCGCGTGCACACCGGCCTGCTGTGGGGTCTGGCGCTGGCACTCGCCATCTGGGCGCTGATGAAATACACGGTGCCGGGTTTTGACATCCGCGCTGTCGGGGCCAACGCGCGCGCTGCCGCGTTTGCCGGGGTGTCGGTCACGCGGACCGTGGTGCTGGTGGCGCTGCTCTCGGGTGGGCTGGCCGGGTTGGCGGGTGCCATCGAGGTGGCCGGGCGCACCAGTTACCTGACGCTGGACATGTCGCCCGGTTACGGCTACAGCGGCATCGTGATCGCCATGCTGGCCGGGTTGCACCCGCTGGGTGTGGTGCTGGGCAGTGTGTTTGTGGCCGGGGTGCTGGTGGGCGCCGACAGCATGAGCCGCATCGTCGGCGTGCCGACCTACATCGCCGATGTGATTGTGGCCACCTCGCTGATTGCGGTGCTGGTGGCCACGCTGCTGACGCAGTACCGGGTGCGGTGGAAATGACTGAATTCCTCGACATCCTCACCAACCCCGCCTTCTGGGTCGCGGTGCTGCGCATTGCCACGCCGCTGGTTTTGGGCACGCTCGGCGTGCTGCTGTGTGAGCGCGCCGGGGTGTTGAACCTGGGCATTGAAGGCATCATGGTCGCCGGGGCGTTCACCGGCTGGCTGGCGGTGTACGGCGGCGCACCCTTGTGGGCCGGTGTGGCGGTGGCGGCGCTGACTGGCGCGGTGCTGGGCCTGTTGCACGCCTTTTTGACCGTTGGGCTGGCGCTGTCACAACATGTGTCCGGGTTGGGCATCACCCTGCTGGCCACGGCGCTCAGTTATTACGGCTACCGGGTGAGTTTTCCGAAAGTGACCACACCCCCCACCATCACCCCGTTTGCCGAGATGAGCTGGCTGCCCGTTCCCATCCTGGCCCAGCAGACCGCCATGACTTTGCTGGCGCTGCTGGCGGTGCCACTCATCACCTATGTGCTGTTCAAAACGCCGGTCGGCCTGGCGGTGCGCATGGTGGGCGAAAACCCGCAGGCAGCCGAAGGCCAGGGTGTGTCGGTGGCGCGGGTGCGCACGGGCTCAATAGTGGCGGGCTCGGCGCTGATGGGTGTGGCCGGGTCGTTTTTGACACTGTCGGCGTTCAACGCCTTCTTTTTCAACATGGTCAACGGGCGCGGCTGGATCTGTGTGGCGCTGGTGGTGTTTGCCTCGTGGCGACCGGGGAAGGCGCTGCTGGGGGCGCTGCTGTTTGCGTTTTTTGATGCGCTGCAACTACGGCTGCAGCAGATGAATGAGGCGGTGTTGCCCTACCAGTTGTACCTGATGCTGCCCTACATCTTGTCCATCGTGGCGCTGATTCTGGTGGCGCGCAAGGCCAGCTACCCGCAGGCGTTGATGAAGCCGTACCGCAAGGGTGAGCGCTGACCGCCTCCGGCCAGCAGATGGTGTTGAAATGACGCCCTGCTGCCTTTTTTGACATCACCACCTGACCCCACATCACCATGCTTGACCTGCTGATTCACAACGCCACCCTGCCCGACGGGCGCACCGCCATGTCGGTCGCCGTGCAAAACGGCACCATCGTCGAAGTGAGCGCCGGTCTGCAGGCGCCCGCGCACCAGGCGCTGGATGCGCAGGGCCAGTTGCTGAGCCCGCCCTTTGTCGATCCGCACTTCCACATGGACGCCACGCTGAGTTACGGCCTGCCGCGCATCAACCAAAGCGGCACGCTGTTGGAGGGCATTGCACTGTGGGGCGAACTCAAACCGCTGCTGACGGCTGAGGCGCTGATTGAGCGCGCCCTGGCCTACTGCGACTGGGCCGTGGCCAAAGGCCTGCTGGCGATTCGCACCCATGTGGACGTGTGCGACGACCGCCTGCTGGCGGTGGATGCGCTGCTGCAAGTCAAACAACAGGTGGCGCCGTACCTTGATCTGCAGCTGGTGGCCTTCCCGCAGGACGGTGTGTTGCGCGCACCCACCGCCCTGGCGAACCTCAAGCGTGCCCTGGACAAAGGGGTGGATGTGGTGGGTGGCATCCCGCACTTTGAGCGGACCTACGAACAGGGCACACAGAGCGTCAAGCTGCTGTGCGAGATCGCCGCCGAGCGCGGCCTGCGGGTGGACATGCACTGCGACGAGTCGGACGACCCGCTGTCACGCCATGTGGAAACCCTGGCCTTTGAAACCCAGCGCCTGGGATTGAGAGGCCGCGTGACCGGCTCGCACCTGACCTCCATGCACAGCATGGACAACTATTTTGTTTCCAAACTCATCGCGCTGATGGCCGAGAGCCAGCTTCACGCGGTGGCCAACCCGCTGATCAACATCACCTTGCAAGGCCGCTTTGACAGCTACCCCAAGCGCCGTGGTTTGACCCGCGTGCCCGAGCTGCTGGCGGCCGGCATCAACGTGGCGTTTGGCCACGACTGCGTGATGGACCCGTGGTATTCCTTGGGCAGTGGCGACATGCTCGAAGTCGCCCACATGGGCCTGCACGTGGCGCAAATGACCAGCCAGACCGCCATGCGCCAGTGTTTTGACGCGGTCACGGTGAACGCGGCCCAGGTCATGGGGCTGGAGGGTTATGGCATTGCCCCCGGCTGCCACGCCGATCTGGTGCTGCTGCAAGCCCGCAACCCGGTGGAAGCGCTGCGCCTGCGCGCCACCCGGCTCAAGGTGTGGCGGCGCGGCCAGCTGCTGGCCGAGACGGCCCCGGTGGCCGCGCAGTTGCACCTGCCGGGGCGGCCCGGGCAAACCAGCTGGATCAGCCGCTGAAGTGGGCGCCGACCCGACCTCACCCCAGACTTGATCAGGGCGCCTCCCTGCGCTGCGGCTGGGTGCCAGCACGGGTCCGAGCCGCGACTTGGCTTCATTTATAGTGCGTGCGCGGCTGTCGTTGGCCCAGACATAGTTCCTAAAATAAGTCGATGCATCTATTTCAATTGGTACTGACCGCGGCCCTGAGTCTGGGATTGGCGGGTTGTGGCCCATCCGCCGGCCCCAGCATCAACACACCGCCCGAGCCGGTGGCACCCGCTCCCGCGCCGGTGGTCAAAAAAGAGATCGGGCTGGTCATGAAAACCCTGACCAACCCGTTTTTTGTCGAGATGGAAAAAGGCGCCCGGCGGGCTGAAAAAGACCTCGGCGTCAACCTCACCGTCAAGACCGCGGCCCAGGAAACCTCCATCGAGCAGCAGATCCAGCTGGTCGAAGACCTGATTGCCGCCAAGGTCGACGCCATCGTCATCGCCCCGGGCGACTCGCAGCGGCTGGTGCCAGCCCTCAAAAAAGCGCATGACGCAGGCATCCGCATCGTCAACATCGACAACCGGCTGGACCCCGAAGCGGTGCAGCAGGCCGGCCTGGCGCCGGTGCCCTTCGTCAGTGTGGACAACGAGGCTGGTGCGTTCAAGGTCGGCCAGTTCCTGGCCCAGGGCATCACCGTGCCGACCGAGGCTGCCATTCTGGAGGGCATCCGCAGCGCCGACAACGCCAAACAGCGCGCCGCCGGGGCCCGCCGCGGCCTGGCGCAAAACCCCAACATCCGACTGGTGGCCTCGGAAACCGCCAACTGGAAAATTGACGAGGCCTACGCCGTGACCCGGCAACTGTTCAAACAGCACCCGCGCATCAAGCTGCTGGTGGCGTCCAACGACGTGATGGCCATCGGCGCCCTGAAATACCTGCAGGAAAGCCGCCGCAAGGGCGTCAAGGTGGCCGGTTTTGATGCGCTTGACGAGGCGCTGGCCGAGATCCGCAGCCAACGCCTGGCCGCCACGGTGGACCAGCAGGCCGGTGAACAGGGCTACCAGGGCGTGGCCCTGGCCTTGCGGCTGGCGCAGGGCAGCGCGGTGCCGTCGGTGACCCTCATCGACACCCGCTTGATCACCGCTGCCACGCTGCCTTGACCGCGCAACCCAGCGTGAAAAAACGCGCCAGCATCACGGCCAAGCTGCTGGGCTACCTGCTGGCAGCAGGGGTGCTGCCGGTGATATTGCTCGGCGTGGTGGCGTTCGAGACCTCCAAGCGCATCGTCATCAGCCAGGCCGAGGCCGACAACACCCGGCTGCTGGCCAGTTTTGCCTCGTACCTGAAGCTGTACCAGGGCCAGATCGAAGACCTGGCGGCCAGCGTGGCCGGCAACGCCGAGATCGGGCAGGCGCTGCGCCGCGCTGACGAACAATCGGCCGACACCTTTGATGCGCTGGACCTGCGCGCCCGCATCGGCTACATCCTGAACAGTTATGTGCGCGCCCAGGGACTGGTGTCGCTCAACGTGTTCTCACGCGGCGGCGCGCGCTACCAGGTGGGCGAGACACTGGAAGCCAGCCTGATCGGCCCCCAGGCGGTGGACACCTTGCTGCAGGAAGCCAGTGCCGCCAACACCCCGGCGCTGTGGCGCGGCGCGATGGACAACCTCAACCTCCACTCTGACCAGAAAAAGGTCGTCGGCGTGACACGGGGCATCCAGCACTTCTCCCCCCTCACCGGCAAATCCGAGGTGGTGGGGGTGGTGGTGATCAGCCTCAACAACGACATCATGAACAGCTTTCTGCAAAGCATGCCGCTGGAGCCGGGCAGCCAGCTCATGGGGGTGGACCGGCAGGGCAACATCACCCTGCACTCCGACCCCGGCCAGTTCGGCCAGCCGGTGCAGCCCGAGCTGCTGGCGCTGATGCGCGCGCCCACCCCGGTGACCCGGCTCACCCTCAACGGGCAAGAGGTGCTGATGCACGTTTTGCCCGCCTCAGGCCAGCAAGGTCTGCTGGTCATGATCAAGCCGCGTGCCCCACTGACCCAGCAAGTCAACCAGTTGGCCGTGTTCACCTTTGGCCTGGTGCTGCTGGCGTTGCTGGCGGTGCTGACGCTGGCTTGGGCCTTTGCCCGCACCATCGTCACGCCGATCCGCGCGGTGTCGACGGGTTTTGGCCAGATTGCCAGCCAGTCCGCGACGCCCAAACCGCTGCCGGTGGACAACGTGCCTGAAGAAATTACCCAATTGATCCAAGGCTACAACAGTCACCTGCTGGCCTTGCAAGCGCAGGCTGCGGCTTCGCAAGAGCTGCGCCTGGCCAAAAACGAGGCCGAGGCCGCCAACGTGGCCAAGAGCCGCTTCCTGGCCACCATGAGCCACGAGATCCGCACCCCCATGAACGGCATCCTGGGCATGGCGCAGTTGCTGATGAGCCCCCAGCTCACCGACAGCCAGCGCCTGGACTATGCGCGCACCGTGCTCAGCTCGGGCCAGTCGCTCTTAAGCCTGCTCAACGACATCCTGGACCTGTCCAAGATCGAGGCGGGCAAGTTCCAGCTCGACCTGACCGAGCTGGACCCGAGCGCTCTGCTGACCGACATCCAGGCGCTGTTTGCCGGCGCGGCCAAAAACAAGTCGCTGGCACTGGCTTGCAGCTGGCAAGGCCCGCCCGCGCGGCGCTACCAATGCGACAGCCACCGGCTGCGCCAGATGCTGGCCAACCTGGTGGGCAATGCCGTCAAGTTCACCCGCCGCGGGCAGATTGAGGTCACGGCCCGCGAGATCTCGCAAGACGGCCAGCGCGCGGTGCTGGAGTTTGTCGTCAGCGACACCGGTGTGGGCATCGCGCCAGACAAGTTGCCCCTGCTGTTCAAGCCGTTTTCGCAGGCCGACAGTTCCACCACCCGGCAGTTTGGTGGCAGTGGCTTGGGGCTGTCCATCGTCAGCAGCCTGGCCCAGCTGCTCGGTGGCGAGGTTGGCGTGGACAGTCACCCGGGCCAGGGCTCGCGCTTCTGGTTGCGGGTGAACGCCGCTCTGCTGCCCGATGCCCCCACCCTGCCACCCACGCAGCCTGAACCCGCACCGGTGAGCCCCACGCCAGCCAATCTGACACCGCCCGCTGCGCCCGCCAGCGCTGCCCTGCCCGCCCTGCCGGTGCTGGTGGTGGAAGACAACGTGGTGAACTGCCTGGTGGTGCAAGGCCTGCTGGCCCAGATGGGGCTGGCGGTAGAGACCGTGCACGACGGACAGCAGGCGCTGACGCGGGTGCAGACGGGCGGGCGATTTGCCGTGATCCTGATGGATTTGCAGATGCCGGTGATGGACGGTTATGCCGCCACCGCCGCCATTCGCCAGTGGGAAGCGGACAGCGCCAGCCCACGCACACCCATCCTTGCGCTGACCGCCGATGCCTTTGACGAAGACCGCCAGCGCTGCCTGACGATCGGCATGGACCACTTTCTGACCAAGCCGATTGCCCTGCAGGCGCTGCGTGCCGCGTTGCAACCCTGGCTGCCCCAAAGCGCATAATTTCACCCCGCCTTCGCCGAGACATGACCGCCGCCAAACCCACCATCCTGGCCATTGACGACACCCCCGTCAATTTGTTGACGCTGGGCGCCACCCTCAAACACGACTTTGACCTGCAGATGGCCACCTCGGGTGAAATGGGCCTGGAGCTGGCGCGGCAAAACCCGCCTGATCTGATCCTGCTGGACATCATGATGCCCGGCATCGACGGTTTCGAGACCTGCCGCCGGCTCAAGGCCGAACCCGCGCTGGCAGACATTCCGGTGGTGTTCGTCACCGCCCTGCATGAACAGGAATTTGAGCTCAAGGGGCTGGCGCTGGGCGCCTGGGACTACATCACCAAACCGATCCAGGTCGACACCGCACGCCAGCGCATCCGCAACCTGCTCGAACACGAGCGCCTGCGCAAACAGGTGGCGCTGCAGCGCGACCAACTCACCCAGGAACTGGCCGAGCGCCAGGCCAGTGCCAACCAACTCAAGCTCGCTGCGGGCGTGTTCACCACAGCGCGCGAAGGCATCGTCATCACCGACACCACCGGCACCATCGTCGATGTCAACGATGCGTTTTCCCGCATCACCGGCTATGGGCGCCAGGAGGTGCTGGGCCAGAACCCGCGTTTTCTGCGCTCCGGCCTGCAGGGCAAAGCGTTTTACGAGACGATGTGGCAGGAGTTGCTGAGCAAAGGCCACTGGTATGGCGAAATCTGGAACCGGCGCAAAAGCGGCCAGGTGTATGCCGAGATGCTCACCATCACCACGGTGTGTGATGAGAGCGGCCAGGCCCAAAACTATGTGGCCGTGTTCTCTGACATCACCGCCCTCAAAGAGCACGAGACCGAACTCAGCCACATGGCGCACTACGACGTGCTGACCGGCCTGCCCAACCGGGTGCTGCTGGCCGATCGCCTGCAACAGGGCATGCTCCAGGCCGAGCGCCACGGGCGTTTGCTGGCGGTGGTGTTTCTGGATCTGGATGGCTTCAAGCTGGTCAACGACCGCTACGGCCATGAGGCGGGCGACCAGTTGCTGATGGCCGTGTCCCGCAACATGAAAAAATCGCTGCGCGAAGGCGACACGCTGGCCAGGCTGGGTGGTGATGAGTTTGTCGCCGTGCTGGCGGACCTGGACAACACGGCGGTGAGTGTCCCGATGCTGGCTCGCCTGCTGGAAGCCGCGTCCCAGCCGACCCTGTTTGGTGGGCTGGAGCTCCAGGTCTCGGCCAGCATGGGCGTCACCTTTTTCCCGCAGGACACCGAGGTGGAGGCTGACCAGCTGCTGCGCCAGGCCGATCAGGCCATGTACCAGGCCAAACTGGCCGGCAAAAACCGCTTTCAGGTCTTTGATACCCAGCATGACAGCGGCCTGCGCAGCCGCCACGAAAGCCTGGAGCGTATCCGCCAGGCGCTGCACGCCAACGAGCTGGTGTTGTATTACCAACCCCAGGTGAACATGCGCACCGGCACGGTGACGGGGGTGGAGGCGCTGATCCGCTGGCAGCATCCCGACAAAGGCCTGCTGCCCCCGGCGAGCTTTTTGCCGCTGATTGAAGACAGCCCGTTGGCCAACGAGGTGGGCGAGTGGGTGATGGCGACCGCCCTGCGGCAGATCAGCCAATGGCGCAGCCAGGGGCTGAGGCTCCCGGTGAGTGTGAACGTGGGCGCACGCCAGTTGCAGCAGAGCAACTTTGTCACCCGGCTGAGCGCCACCCTGGCCGCCCACCCCGACATCCAGCGCGGTGACCTGTCCATCGAGGTGCTGGAAACCAGCGCCCTGCAAGACCTGGCCGGGGTGTCGCTGGTGATTGCCCAGTGCAAAGACCTGGGCGTGGACTTTGCGCTGGACGACTTTGGCACCGGTTATTCGTCCCTCACTTACCTGAAGCGCCTGCCGGTGTCGCTGCTCAAGATGGACCAGAGTTTTGTGCGCGACATGCTCGTTGACGCGGACGACCTGGCGATTCTGGAAGCGGTGATCGGGCTGGCCCGCGCGTTTCGCCGCGAGGTGATTGCCGAAGGGGTGGAAACCATCGCCCACGGCACGCGCCTGCTGGAGATGGGCTGCGACCTGGCACAGGGGTACGGCATTGCCCGGCCCATGCCGGCTGCCGCCGTGCCCGACTGGGTGGCGCAGTGGCGCCCCGACCCGGCCTGGGTCCATTGACAGGGATGGCATGACCGATTCGCCTCACCCGCCAGCGGCGCCAGAGCCGCTGCGCCACAAACGGGTGCTGCTGGTGGAGCCCGCCGCTGACGATGCGCGCCTGATCAGCCAGCAACTGCAGGGCAGCCACAGCGAGGTGTTTGAGGTGCAGTGGGTGCGTAACCTGGCGCAGGTGCAGGCGCTGTCAGGCACCCATGGCTTCCTCCCCGATGTGGTGCTGCTGAACCTGCACCTGTCGGACTCGACCGGCGTGGCCGGGGTGGAGCGCTGCCGGGCGCTGGTGGATGCGCCGATCGTGGTGCTCACCGCACTGGACGACGAGGCCGCCAACCGCGCCGTGATCGAGTCGGGCGCCGAGGACTACCTGGTCAAGGGGGGCAGTGGCGCCGCGCTGCGCAAGGCGGTGCGTTATGCCATGTTGCGCTACGAGCGCGACCGCGAAGCACGCCTGGCCACGGCGGTGTTCACCCACGCCCACGAGGGCATCATGATCACCAACCCCAGCGGCATCATTGTGGATGTCAACCCGGCACTCAGCCGCATCAGCGGCTACAGCGCGCAAGAGCTGATCGGCCAGCATCCGCGCGTGCTGCTCTCAGCGGCCCACCAGGCCGAGTCCTACAGCAGCTTGTGGCGCGAGATCCTGACCCGAGGCGCCTGGCAGGGTGAGCGCACCAACCGCCACAAGGACGGCCACGACTACACCGCCTGGGAGTCGATCAAGCCGTGCCGCAACCCGCAGGGTCGCATCGTCCAGTACATCGGCGTGATGATCGACATCAGCGAGCGCAAACTCGCCGAGGCGCAGCTGCTGCACAGCACCCAGTTGCTGCGCACCGCCATCGAGGCGATTGACGAGGCCTTTGTGCTCTTTGATGCCGATGACCGCATGGTGTTCTGCAACGACAAATACCGCGAGTCGTACGCCACCTGCGCCGATCTGATCGTGCCGGGCGCCCGTTTTGAAGACATCATCCGCGAAGGGGCGCGGCGCGGCCAATACGCGCAGGCCTTGGGTCGCGAAGACGCCTGGGTGGCCGAGCGCCTGGCGCAGCACCGGCGCGCCGACAGCACCTTGACACAACATCTGGACGACGGGCAGGTGCTGCGCATCATCGAGCGCCAACTGCCCGATGGCGGCAATGTGGGTTTTCGCGTCGACATCACCGACCTGGTGCGTGCCACCGAGGAAGCGCAAGCGGCCAACCTGGCCAAAAGCCGCTTTCTGGCGGTGATGAGCCACGAGATCCGCACCCCGATGAACGGCATTCTGGGCATGGCGCAGTTACTGCTGGCACCCCAGCTCAGTGAGCATGACCGGCTGGACTATGCCCACACCGTGCTCAGTTCCGGCCAGTCGCTCTTGAGCTTGCTCAACGACATTCTGGACCTGTCCAAAATCGAAGCGGGCAAGTTCCAGCTCGACCTGACCGAAGTGGACCCGCAAGCGCTGCTGGCCGAATCGCGGGCGCTGTTTGCCGGCGCAGCCCGAAACAAGGGGCTGGTTTTGGAGGTGGCCTGGCACGGCCCGCCGGACCGGCGCTACCGCAGCGATCTCCATCGCCTGCGCCAGATGCTCAACAACCTGGTGGGCAACGCCATCAAGTTCACCCACCGGGGACACATCCACATCGAAGCCCGCGAGGTGGACCACGACGACCAGGGCGCGGTGGTCGAGTTTGCCGTGACGGATACCGGCGTGGGCATCGCCGCCGACAAGCTGGCGCTGTTGTTCATCCCGTTTTCGCAGGCCGACAGCACGACCACGCGCCAGTTTGGCGGCAGCGGGCTGGGGCTGTCGATCGTGCACAGCCTGGCCAAATTGCTGGGCGGTGACACCGGCGTGCAGAGCGTGCCCGGCGCGGGCTCACGGTTCTGGTTCCGGGTGCGCCTGCAGCGCCTGGCCAGCGCCCCCAGCACCGCCCTGGCGCCTGCAGGCCCGCTGGACACGGCCCGTCCGGCCACCCCAAGTGCCAGCCCGCTCAGCGGCCGCGTGCTGGTGGTGGAAGACAATGCCGTCAACCGGATGGTGATTGAGGGGATGCTGACGCAACTCGGCCTGGCGGTGACGCTGGCCAACGACGGCCAACAGGCGCTGGACCACGTCTGCGGGGGTCATCGGCCCGATGCCATCCTGATGGATGTGCAGATGCCGGTGATGGACGGTTACGCCGCCACCAGCGCGCTGCGCCACTGGGAAACCGCCCACGGGCTGGCACGCACACCCATCATCGCGCTGACGGCTGACGCCTTTGAAGAAGACCGCCAGCGTTGCCTGGCCAGTGGCATGGACGACTTTCTGCCCAAACCCATCGCCATCACGGCACTGGGTGCGGCACTCCAAAAATGGTTGCCCCCGTCAGCTGGCCCCGGCGCCCTGCCAACGCCTGAGGCCACGCTGCAGCCGCTGGACTGGCCGCGTTTCGAGGCCGCGCTGGCGCAGCTGATGCCCTTGCTGGCACTGAACAAATTTGACGCCATCGCCCACTTCGAGACACTGCAGGCGCTGGCCGCCAACACCGCGCTGAGCGCCCCGCTGGCGGAGGTAGCCGATCTGGTGAAAACGCTGCGCTTCCAGGAAGCCGCCAACCAGCTGCAGCAGCTGGCTGGCCCCTACCGTCAAACGTAGGAGGTGTAGCGCGGGTCGTACACGTGCCCGCGCACCAGGTCCAGCAGGCTCTCCGGGCGTGACCGTGTGGCCAGGCCACGCTCGAAAATCACCTCGGCCACGGCCACGGCGATGTGCACCGACACCTCGCGCACACTCGTCAGCGGGGGCAGCAGGCTGCCCTGTTGCAAATCCTCTGGTGTCACGTAGGCAGCCAGCGTTTGCGCCGCGGCCAAGAACATCTCGTCGGTGATGTGTCTGGCCCCACAGGCGATGGCCCCCAGCCCCAGCCCGGGGAAGATGTAGGAGTTGTTGCCCTGGCGTGGCACCAGCGTTGTGCCGTTGTACTGCACCGGCGCAAACGGGCTGCCGCAGGCAAACAGCGCGCGCCCCTCGGTGGCTTGGTAGGCCTCTTCGGCGGTGCATTCGGCTTTGGACGTCGGGTTGGACAGGGCAAACACGATCGGCTGGGCGTTGAGGGCGGCCATGGCCTGCAGCACCTCGGTGGTGAAGGCGCCACCGACCGCCGCCACACCAATGATGGCGGTGGGTTGCAGGGCGTGCAAGGCACCCTGGAAACTGGCGACCTCGGGATGCGGGTGAGCGTAGGGCAGTTTTTGCTGTGCCAGGCCGGTGCGCGATGCCACCACCAGGCCTTTGGAGTCCACCAGCCAGCAGCGCTGGCGCGCCAGCTCGGGCGCCACGCCTTGCGCCACCATGGCCGCCACCAACAGGTCGGCAATGCCGGTGGCCGCCTCGCCTGCGCCCAGAAACAGGAATTTTTCGTCCGCCAGCTGGGTGCCCTTGACGCGCAGTGCCGACAGCACCGCTGCCAGGGCCACTGCGGCGGTGCCCTGGATGTCGTCGTTGAAGGTGCAAATCTTGTCGCGGTATTTTTCCAGCAGCCGGAAGGCGTTGTGGTTGGCAAAGTCCTCGAACTGGATGATCACATTGGGGAACACCTCGCGCGCGGCGGTGATGAACTCGTCCACCAGTTCGTCATAGGCCGCGCCGGTGACACGGCGGCGGCGCAGGCCCACATAGTACGGGTCGGCCAACAGGGTTTCGTTGTTGGTGCCCACATCGAGTGTGACCGGCAGGCAGATGGCCGGGTCAATGCCGGCGCAGGCGGTGTAGAGCGACAGTTTGCCCACCGGGATGCCCATGCCGTTGGCACCCAGGTCACCCAGACCCAGAATGCGTTCACCATCGGTGACCACGATGATGTCGGCCTTGTTGGGCCAGTTTTTCAGGATGTCGGCCACACGGCCCCGGTCATGGATGCTGATGAACATGCCCCGGTGGCGCTGAAAAATGTGCCCGAAGCGCTGGCAGGCCAGCCCCACGGTGGGGGTGTAGATCAGCGGCATGATCTCGTCGAGGTTGTCACACACCACCCGGAAAAACAGCGCCTCGTTGCGGTCATGCAAACCGCTGAGCGCCATGAATTTGTCGATCGGGTCCGGCAGGCGGCGCATGTTTTCCAGAAAACGCGCCACTTGCTCGTCCTGGGTCTGCACATGCGGGGGCAACAGGCCACGCAGCCCCAACACATCGCGCTCCATCTCGGTGAACGCCGTGCCTTTGTTCAGCAGCGGGTTTTGCAGCAGGGCCATGCCATGCGGGAGGGTGTGGGGGTGGATCTTCATGGGTGTCGTCCTCGGGGATTGATGGATGCATCTGTCATGGCCGACAGGCGAATCGTCCGCCTGCGGTGAGGGGCGCTGGCCGCTCTTTGGCAGCCTTGGGGATGGCTCAGCCGTGGCTGGCTGCCGGCCCTTGATCCATCAGGGCCAAAGACACGGTTTTTCTTGGATCAGCTGGCCAGACGCTGCTTGCGGGCCGCCAGCTCAACGGCAAATTGGCCCTTGGCTTCGGGATAAATCAGCGTTTCTTCGAGCACGATGTGGTCGTGCAGCAGCGCCAGGAACACCTCCACGTTGTGCTGCAACTCGGTCAGATCGACCCCGGATTCCCCCTCGGAAATGGCCCGCAGCATGGGCGAGAGTTCGCGCCAGTTCTGCTCAATCCAGCCGTGGTCTTGCTGCAGGGTGCGCACCGCCTGCACCAGCTCGGCGTTGTCGCTGGCCAGCAGTTTGGGGAACACATTTTTCTCTTCGTCCAAGTGGTGCTGCAGCGCGTTGCCAGTGAAAAATGCCTCGATCACCCGCATCTGGTCACGGTACTGACTCTCGTCAGCACCCGACTGCAGCTTCTCCAGCACATCCGTCAGCGCCGCCAGGTGTTCATGGATTTGCTGGTGGCACTCGTCCAGGGCTTGAAAACGATCGGGTTGGGACACTGGCTTCATCACTTACTCCTTTTGAGATATCAAGATTGAGACGTTTAGTGCGACTGTAGCGGCAACGACGACCTAGTTTCGCTGATTTGACGCCGGGATGTCATTTGATTTACGTCATGTTTTCTGCAATTCGCCATCCCCCGCCAACCCAGGCAACAGCGCTTGGCGTACCATCATCGGCACCCGCTCTGGCACCCACCGCCTGCAAGCGGGGCAAGGAGACAACTTTGCAAGCCACCCACACCGCCAACCCGGCCTATTTTCACAAGGTCGTGGACTGCCAATGGGCCTGCCCGGCCCACACCCCCGTGCCCGAATACATCCGCCTGATCGGACAAGGCCGCTACAGCGACGCCTACATGGTCAACTGGGTGTCCAACGTGTTTCCGGGTGTTTTAGGCCGCGTTTGCGACCGCCCCTGCGAGCCCGCCTGCCGACGCAGCCGCGTCGAGGAAAACAATGGCACCCGACCCGAAGCGGTGGCCATTTGCCGCCTCAAACGTGTGGCCGCAGACTACAAGGACGATGTGTCAGCGCGTATGCCCGCCATCGCCCCCGCCAACGGCAAACGGATTGCCTGCGTGGGCGCCGGGCCCGCGTCTCTCACGGTGGCGCGTGACCTGGCGCCGCTGGGCTACGAGATCACCATTTTTGAAGGCGAAGCCAAGGCCGGCGGCTTCATCCGCTCCCAGATCCCGCGCTTTCGTCTGCCCGAAGAGGTGATTGATGAGGAAACTGGCTACATCCTGGACATGGGCGTCAAGTTCCGCAGCAACCAGCGGGTGGACTCGATGCAGGCGCTGCTGGCCGAAAACTATGACGCCGTGTTTGTGGGCTGCGGTGCCCCACGCGGGCGCGAGCTGGACGTGCCCGGCCGCCTGGAAGCCGCGGCGCACATCCATATCGGCATTGACTGGCTGGCCAACGTGTCGTTTGGCCACATCAAGAGCGTGGCCGAGCGCGTGATTGTGCTGGGCGGCGGCAACACCGCCATGGACTGCTGCCGCTCGGCGCGGCGCCTGGGTGGCAAAGACGTGAAAGTGGTGGTGCGCAGCGGCTTTGAGGAAATGAAAGCCTCGCCCTGGGAAAAGGAAGACGCCCAGCATGAAGGCATTCCGATCCTGAATTACCACGTACCCAAATCGGTGGAGCATGTGAACGGCAAACTCACCGGCATGACGTTCGAGATCGTCCGCGCCGAATACGACGCCAAGGGTCGGCGCAGCCTGATCCCGACCGGCGAGCCCGACGTCCATCTGGCATGCGACACGGTGCTGGTGGCCATCGGCCAGGAAAACGCTTTCCCGTGGATCGAGCGCGACTGCGGCATCGCCTTTGACAAATGGGGCCTGCCGGTGCTGGGTGAGGGCACCTTCCAGTCCACCGTGCCGAACGTCTTTTTTGGTGGTGACGCCGCTTTCGGCCCGAAAAACATCATCACCGCCGTGGCGCATGGGCATGAGGCGGCGGTGTCGATTGACCGGCTGCTGAATGGCGAAGATGTCAACCGCCGACCGCCGCCCATGACGCACCTGATGTCGCAAAAGATGGGCATCCACGAGTGGAGCTACCGCAACGACGTCTCCAACGACATGCGTTTTGTGGTGCCCTGGGCGCCTGCCGAGAAAGCGCTGGCCAGCATCCGGGTCGAGGTGGAACTGGGGTTTGATGCCGCCACCGCCTTCAAGGAAGCCAGCCGCTGCCTGAACTGTGATGTGCAGACGGTGTTCAACCGGGGCACCTGCATCGAATGCGACGCCTGTGTCGACATCTGCCCGATGGACTGCATCACCTTCACCGCCAACGGGGAAGAAGCCGAGCTGCGCACCCGGCTCAAAGCACCGGCCACCAACACGTCGCAAGACCTGTACGTGTCGGCCGAACTCAAAACCGGGCGCATCATGGTCAAGGACGAAGACGTCTGCCTGCACTGCGGCCTGTGCGCCGAACGCTGCCCCACCGGCGCCTGGGACATGCAGAAATTTTTGCTGAACACCACGCAGGCCGGGCCACGCTGCCGAGACACCCAGCCCGCCAGCGCCGCCAAGGAGATCGCATGAAACGCATCGAAGCCGTCAACGACTTTGTGATCAAGTTCGCCAACGTCAATGGCTCGGGCTCGGCCAGCGCCAACGAGCTGTTTGCCAAGGCGGTGATGCGCATGGGCGTGCCGGTGAGCCCGCGCAACATCTTCCCGAGCAACATCCAGGGCATGCCCACCTGGTACGAAGCCCGGGTGTGTGAAAAGGGTTACCACGGCCGGCGCGGCGGCGTTGACATGATGGTCGCCATGAACCCGCAAACCTGGGACGCCGACGTGGCCGAGATCGAGTCGGGTGGCTACCTGTTTTACGACAGCACCCGGCCCATGCCCGCCGCCAAGTTCCGCGACGACGTGTTTACCATGGGCATCCCGCTGACCGACATCGCCAACGCCGCCTACACCGAGCCGCGCCAGCGCCAGCTGTTCAAAAACATCATTTACGTCGGCGCCCTGTCGGTGCTGCTGGACGTGGAAGCCGAGGTGTTCGAAAAACTGTTTGCCGAGCAGTACAAAGGCAAGGAGCGGCTGCTGGAGTCCAACGTGCAGGCGCTGCACTTGGGGCGTGACTACGTCAAAGAGCACATGGCTTACCCACTGGGCATTCGGGTGCAACGCGCCGACAACGTGGGTGACCAGATCTTCACCGACGGCAACAGCGCCGCCGGGCTGGGGCTGGTGTATGGCGGTGCCACCGTGGCCGCCTGGTACCCGATCACCCCGTCCACCTCGATTCCCGAGGCATTCCAGAAGTATTGCGACAAGTTCCGTGTGGACCCGGCCACCGGCCAGCACAAATACGCCATCGTGCAGGCCGAAGACGAACTGGCCTCGATTGGCATGGCGATTGGCGCCGGCTGGAACGGCGCCCGGGCGTTTACCGCCACCTCCGGCCCCGGCGTGTCGCTGATGACCGAGTTCATCGGCCTGGCCTACTTTGCCGAGATTCCGGTGACCATCATCAACGTGCAGCGCGGCGGGCCGAGTACCGGCATGCCGACCCGCACCCAGCAGTCTGACCTGCTCTCTTGCGCCTACGCGTCACACGGCGACACCAAACATGTGTTGTTGTTCCCGCAAGACCCGCACGAGTGTTTCACCCACTGCGCGGCGGCGCTGGACCTGGCCGAGCGCCTGCAGACCCCGATTTTTGTCATGACCGATCTGGACATCGGCATGAACCAGCGCCTGTGCAAACCCTTTGTCTGGGACGACGCCAAGGAATACGACCGCGGCAAAATCATGACCGCCGAAGAGCTGGAAGCGGGCAAACCCTTTGGCCGCTACCGCGATGTGGACGGCGACGGCATCCCCTGGCGCACCCTGCCCGGCACGCATCCGACCAAGGGCGCGTTCTTCACCCGCGGCACCTCGCGCAACCCGCAGGCCATGTACTCCGAGGCCGGGGCCGACTACATCTACAACATGGAGCGCCTGCTGCGCAAGTTCATCACCGCGACCACGTTGGTGCCGCAACCGGTGTTTCGCCCGGCGCAGCAGCCCACCAAGCTGGGGGTGATCTATTACGGCTCCACCAGCCCGGCCATGCGTGAAGCGCTGGACGTGCTGGACCGCAACGGCGTGCATGTGGACGCCATGCGGCTGTGTGCTTTTCCGTTCCCCGAGTCGGTGTCCCAATTCATTGCCGCGCACGACAAGGTGTTTGTGGCCGAGCAGAACCGCGACGGCCAGATGCGCACCCTGCTGATCAACGAGCTGGAGATCAACCCGGCCAAACTGATCCGGGTGCTGCATTACGACGGCACGCCGATCACCGCACGTTTCATCATCCGCACCATCCACAACAGCGTGGCCAAGGAGGCTGTATGACTTTTATCGCCAAACCCCGGTTGCATCACCCCACGCTGCACACCAACAAGGTCGGCTACACCCGGCGCGACTACGAGGGGCGGATTTCGACCCTGTGCGCGGGTTGCGGCCACGACTCGATTTCGGCCGCCATCATCCAGGCCTGCTGGGACCTGGACATCGAGCCGCATCGCGTCGCCAAACTATCCGGCATCGGCTGCAGCTCCAAGACGCCGGACTACTTTCTGGGCGCCTCCCACGGCTTCAACACGGTGCACGGGCGCATGCCCAGTGTGCTCACCGGCGCCAACCTAGCCAACCGCGAGTTGTTGTACCTGGGCGTCTCGGGTGACGGCGACTCGGCCTCCATCGGCCTGGGCCAGTTCGCCAACGCCATGCGCCGCGGTGTGCGCATGGCCTACATCGTCGAAAACAACGGTGTCTACGGCCTGACCAAGGGCCAGTTCTCGGCCACGGCCGACCGCGGTTCCAAAAGCAAAAAGGGTGTGGTCAACAGCGAAAGCCCGGTGGACCTGGTCGGCATTGCGCTGCAACTGGGTGCCACGTATGTCGCACGCAGTTTCTCGGGCGACAAGGCGCAGCTGGTGCCGCTGATCAAGGGCGCCATGGAGCACGGCGGCGCCGCGTTCATCGACGTGATCAGCCCCTGTGTGACCTTCAACAACCACAGCGGCAGCACCAAGAGTTATGACTACGTGCGCCAGCACAACGAGGCGGTGAGCCGCATCGACTTCATGGTGCCCGGCAAGGAAATCACCGCCGACTACCCCGCCGGTTCGCTGGTGGAAGTGGAGCAGCACGACGGCACGATGCTGCGCCTGCGCAAGTTGCACACCGACTACGACCCCACCGACCGTTACGCCGCCATGAGCTACATGCAGACCCACGCGGCCTTAGGTGAGATTTTGACCGGCCTGCTCTACATCGACCCGCTGGCCACCGACCTGCACACCGCCCTCAACACCACCGCTGCGCCGCTCAATACGCTGAACGCCCGCCAGCTCAACCCGGGCCAGAAGGCGCTCGATAAGATCAACGCGGCCTTACGCTGAGAACCCACAACCCGCATTCAACCTTCTCAAAATCCACCGCTTACGCTGTTAAAGGAGCCTTCCATGTCCGAACGCACGGTTTCTCAATCGATGGCGCAGCGCCATGTCATCAGTGTGCTGCCAACGGCCACCGTGTACGCCGCCGCGTGTGTGATGACGCGCACCAACAGCAGCAGTGTGCTGGTGATCGACGCGAGCAACACCATGCTGGGCATCGTCACCGAGCGCGACATGATCACCCGGGTGCTGGCCAAGGCGCTGGACCCGCAACAGACCCCGATCGCCACAGTGATGACGCGCAGCCCCCACTGCGTCAACCCCGAGATGAAGGTGGCTGACGCGGTGTTGATGATGATCGAACGCGGCTTTCGGCACCTGCCGGTGGTCATGGCCGACAGCCACAAGATTCTGGGCGTGTTCAGCGTGCGCGACGCCCTGCCGCGTGAAGTCAACGCCGCCGTGAATCTGGCGGAGTTTCACGAACAGGTGAACGACGCGCTGGGGTAGCAAGCCCGGGGGGTCATGCCAAGCCCCGGATGGCGGGTGACATGGACGCCAGCCACACCCACGGCCACCGGGATCGCACCGGCTGGCTGCACACTGCTTCCCCATCCTTGAACACTCTGGCCGAGAAGCGCCAGGCAGGCCCCGCGTGCGCCAGACCTGGCGGGGCACCATCCCGTCTGACACAGGGTCCGCCCCAACTGATTCCGTTTCCAGATCGATACGCAACTAAGCGCGAAGCCGCAGACAGTACAAACGTACGGCATGGCGTTGCAACAACGTGTCGGATTGATATGGCCATGGAATGAGGCGGTGAGCGCTGGCGGCCGCTGGTCTGCGTCGTTTGATATGCCTATATTCAAATAAGCAAATGAAAATATAGTCGTTTGTGTTTTAACAAGCTTGCTGAACAATCCAGCTCAGATCCTTTTTTCACCTTCTGGCAAACCCCAACATGGTTCCCATCATCATTCCAGGCTGGCAAGACTCGCCGCCCGGCCACTGGCAAAGCCTCTGGGCGGCCGAGTTGCCGGGCGCGGTGCGGGTGCAGCAGGACGACTGGATGGTGCCCTCGCGCAGCGCCTGGGTGGCGTCCATCAGCCGCACGATCCTGGCACAACACCAGCCGGTGGTGATTGCCGCGCACAGCCTGGGTTGTATTGCCACCGCGCATCTGCCACCCGAGGTGGCGGCGCACATTCACGGCGCCCTGCTGGTGGCCCCGGCCGACCCGGAACGCCGCGGCGTGCTGGCCGACTTTGCGCCGGTGCCGTATCACAAGCTGCCCTACCCCAACATCGTGGTGGCCAGCAACACCGACCCGTTTTGCCCGGTGCGCACCGCAGGGGCCTATGCGCGCGCCTGGGGCAGCGAGTTTGTCCGGCTGCAAGAGGCTGGCCACATCAACTTGGAGGCAGGTTTTGGCCCCTGGCCGCTAGGCCTGGCCCTGCTGCAGTCGCTGATGGGCCAGGCACAAGGCCTGGCACAGCCCGAGATGGCCACGACCTGACCCGACCACCGACCCCTTTTTTACCCTCATCGCCTCAAGGAAGATCTCATGAAATTCAAGCAAACCGTGACCCTGGCCCTGGCCACCTTTGGTCTGGCCGCCACAACTGTTGTGTCCGCACAAACCACCTTGTTGAACGCCTCGTACGACGTGGCGCGCGAGTTCTACAAAGACTACAACGCCGCCTTTGTGGCCAACTACAAAAAGACCACCGGCAAAGACGTCAAGATCGACCAGTCCCACGGCGGCTCCAGCGCCCAGGCCCGCGCCGTGAACGACGGCCTGGATGCCGATGTGGTCACCATGAACACCACCACCGACGTCGACTTTCTGGCCAGCACCGGCATCGTGGCCAAGGACTGGGCCAAACGTTTCCCAAGCAACGCCGCACCCACCAGCTCGACCATGCTGTTTTTGACGCGCAACGGCAACCCCAAAGGCATCAAGGACTGGAACGACCTGATCAAGCCCGACATCAAGGTCATCGTGGTCAACCCCAAAACCGGCGGCAATGGCCGCATGGCCTACCTGGCGGCATGGGGTTATGTGCGCAAAACCGGCGGCACCGACGCCCAAGCGGCTGAGTTTGTCGGCAAGCTGTTCAAAAACGTACCCGTGCTGGCCAAGGGCGGGCGCGACGCCACCACCATCTTCTTGCAGCGCAACATTGGTGACGTGCTGATCACGTTTGAGTCGGAAGTCGTGTCGGTGGACCGCGAATTTGGCGCCGGCAAGGTGGATGCCATCCACCCGTCGGTGAGCATCATTGCCGAGAACCCGGTGGCGGTGGTGGAGCGCACGGTGGCCAAAAAAGGCACAGCGGAAGTCGCCAAGGCCTACTTGAACTACCTGTACTCCGACGAAGCCCAGGAGATTGCCGCCAAACACGGCATCCGCCCGAGCAACCCCAAAATCCTG
The DNA here is from genome assembly GCF_020594515.1 of Rhodoferax sp. U2-2l. GTDB lineage: Bacteria > Pseudomonadota > Gammaproteobacteria > Burkholderiales > Burkholderiaceae_C > Rhodoferax. The sequence goes on along the minus strand of NZ_JAJCTH010000010.1, from coordinate 26,747 downwards.
GCCAAGTACAGCAGCACCTTCAAACCGCTGCAGCTGTTCGCCGTGAGTGACTACTTTGGCTCGTTGACCGAAGCGCAAAAGGTGCACTTCAACGACGGCGGGCAGTTTGACAAGATTTATACCGTCAAATAAACCACCACGCACATCAATCCGAAACGTTGTTGCAACGCGCCACCGGGGGCCGTCCGTACTGTCTGCAACTTCCTGCTTAACGATGCATCAACCTGGCAAACCAGTGAGCGGCCATGAGAGCGTCTAGCAGTGTACGTTGGGTGTCTGACGCAGCGAAATTAAGGAGGAGGCTTGGGCGTAGCCCGAGCCGGGGGACATTCGCGGAGTCGGATACCCGGCGTGCGCTGCGGGTTCAAACCAACAAACTGAAACCAACCCTGGATGGCGGTTCAAGCCCACATGGCAAACACGCGTTCTACAACGATCCACTTTAGACAACAACTTTCATGACCGCTGCCGTTCTCTCTGCCCCGCTGGGATCCGCCGCCGCGCCACCCAAACGTGCCACCCGGCGCGTGCTGCCCGGCTTCAACCTGACGCTGGGCTACACCCTGTTCTACCTCAGCCTGATCGTGCTGATCCCGCTGTCAGCCTTGCTGTTCAAAACCTTCACGCTCACCTGGGCCGAATTCTGGACCGCCGTGGCCAGCCCGCGCGTGCTCGCGTCCTACCGCCTGACCTTCGGTGCCTCGTTCCTGGCAGCGCTGTTCAACGTGTTTGCCGGGCTGCTGCTGGCCTGGGTGCTGGTGCGTTACGAATTTCCGGGCAAAAAGATCATCGACGCGCTGGTGGATTTGCCGTTTGCCCTGCCCACCGCCGTGGCCGGCATCTCACTCACCGCGCTGCTGGCGGGCAACGGCTGGCTCGGCCAATACCTGGAGCCGATGGGCATCCAGCTGGCGTTCAACCGCAACGGCATCGTGATCGCGCTGATTTTCATCAGCCTGCCGTTTGTCGTGCGCACCGTGCAACCGGTGCTGGAAGATGCTGAAAAAGAACTCGAAGAAGCCGCCACCTGCCTGGGTGCCTCACGTTTCCAGACCTTTCGTTATGTGATTTTTCCGAGCATCGCCCCGGCGCTGCTAACCGGCTTTGCCATGGCCTTTGCCCGCGCCGTAGGTGAATACGGCTCGGTGATCTTCATTGCCGGCAACATGCCCATGGTGTCGGAAATCACCCCGCTGATCATCATCGGCAAACTCGAGCAATACGACTACGCGGGTGCCACCGCCGTGGCCACGGTGATGCTGGCCATCTCGTTTGTGCTGCTGCTGGTCATCAACGCGCTGCAAAGCTGGCAGCGCCGCCGTGCCGGAGGCAAATCATGAGCACCGCCATCGTTCGTAACGCCCGCGCGGGTACCACCGAGCCGACCTGGGTGCGCTGGACCCTGATCGGCCTGGCGCTGGGCTTTGTGTTCCTGTTTTTGCTGCTGCCGCTGGCGGCGGTGTTCACCGAGGCGCTGCGCAAAGGCCTGCCCGCCGCGCTAGAGGCGCTGCACGAGCCCGATGCCTGGAGCGCGATCCGCCTGACCCTGCTCACTGCCGCCGTGGCGGTGCCGCTGAACCTGGTGTTTGGTGTGGCCGCAGCCTGGGCCGTGGCCAAGTACGAGTTCAAGGGAAAGGCGTTTTTGACGACGCTGATCGACCTGCCGTTTTCGGTCTCGCCCGTCGTCGCTGGCCTGATCTATGTGCTGATGTTTGGCGCGCAGGGCTGGATCGGCCCGTGGCTGGCCGAGCATGACATCAAGATCGTGTTTGCGGTGCCCGGCATCATCCTGGCCACGGTGTTCGTCACCTTCCCGTTCATCGCCCGCGAGCTGATCCCGCTGATGCAGGCGCAGGGCACTGATGAGGAACAAGCGGCCATTGTGCTGGGTGCCACCGGCTGGCAGACCTTCTGGCATGTGACGCTGCCCAACATCAAGTGGGGCCTGGTCTACGGCGTGATTTTGTGTAACGCACGCGCCATGGGCGAGTTTGGTGCGGTGTCGGTGGTCTCGGGCCACATCCGTGGCCAGACCAACACGCTGCCGCTGCATGTGGAGATTTTGTACAACGAGTACCAGTCGGTCGCGGCTTTTGCCGTGGCATCCCTGCTGGCGCTGCTGGCACTGCTCACCTTGTTGATCAAGTCGGTGGTCGAGTGGCAGTTTGAACGCGACCAGAAGGCCGCAGCTGCCCTGCCGCCGGAGCGCCCGACGATATGACACACACCCCAGGCTTCGCGCACGCCGTGTCGCTACGCCACCCCCTTGCAGGGGCAACAACCGTGGCCCGGCAAAGCCGGTTCAACGGTGTTTCTGGCCTGGCCGCAGCTGATATCAACATTGCCTTTTTTAGAGAATCCCCATGAGCATTGAAATTCGCAACGTCAGCAAAGACTTCGGCAACTTTCACGCCCTGCGTGACGTGTCGCTGGACATCGAATCCGGCGAACTCGTCGCGCTGCTGGGCCCGTCGGGCTGCGGCAAAACCACGCTGCTGCGCATCATCGCCGGGCTGGAAACCGCCGACCGCGGCCACATCCTGTTCAACGGCGCTGATACCACCGACACCCACGTGCGTGAGCGCAATGTCGGCTTCGTTTTCCAGCATTACGCGCTGTTTCGCCACATGAGCGTGTTCGACAACGTGGCGTTTGGCCTGCGCATGAAACCCAAGGCCACGCGCCCGTCCGAGGCCGTGATCAAGCAGAAAGTGCATGAGCTGCTGGGCCTGGTGCAGCTGGATTGGCTGGCCGACCGCTACCCGTCACAACTCTCCGGCGGGCAGCGCCAGCGGATTGCCCTGGCGCGCGCGCTGGCCGTGGAGCCGCAGGTGCTGCTGCTCGACGAGCCGTTTGGCGCGCTGGACGCCAAGGTGCGCAAGGAGTTGCGCCGCTGGCTGCGCCGCCTGCATGACGACCTGCATGTCACCAGCATTTTTGTCACCCACGACCAGGAAGAAGCGCTGGAGGTGGCCGACCGGGTGGTGCTGATGAACACCGGCAAGGTCGAGCAGATTGGTTCACCCCAAGAGGTGTGGGACCACCCAGCCAGCCCGTTTGTGTACGGCTTTTTGGGTGACGTGAACCTGTTCCACGGCCGCGCGCACGAGGGCGAGATGCTGATCGGCGAAGACCAGCAGGGCCTGCGTCTGACCACACCAGAGCACAGCGCGGTGCAGGACGCCAAGGCCTTCGCCTATGTGCGCCCGCATGATCTGGACGTCACACCTTACGTGGCCGGTGCCAACCTGGCTGCGCCGTCACAAGGCCTGGTGGCCAAGCTGACGCGCGCCATGGTGGTGGGGCCGATTGCGCGGCTCGAACTGCTGCCGCTGGACGCCTCGGCCGCGGGCCAGGGCACCCTGATCGAAGCCCACATTCCTGCCCAGCATTACCGCGAGCAAGGCTTCAAGGAAGGTGACACCGTGCTGCTGACACCGCGCCGCGCGCGGGTGTTTGTGGCCGAGGGCGAAGGCATCTGAGCCAGCGCCACGGACCGAAGCCTCAAGCCAAGCGCTCAGGCTGAGCCGTGCGGGAGCGCCAGGCCCGAACCCGGCCCACCAGTTCTTTCACACCCGGGTCAGCCAAAGCGCCCGAGGCCGGGTCTTGCAGCGCGTTGCGCACCAGGCGCTCCAGCGTCTGCGGTTGCGGGGTGATGGTGCCAAAAAATCGCGGGGTGTCCCCCACGGCCAGCAACACGGTGGGGAAGTTCTCCACGTCCAGCGGGTCCAGCACCTCGGCTTCATCCTCGATGTCGAGCCAGAGGAACCGCACCGTGGGGTGGTCTGCCTGCACACTGGCCTGCACCTGCGCGAAATTGCGGCGGTACTGCTCACACACGTTGCACCACTGGGCGCACAGGCAAACCACCCACAGGGCATCCGGTGTCAGGTCAGAAGAAGTCGGCATGGGGCAAAGATCACAAAAAATATCAAGGTGCTGGCGGGACCAGCAATGTCGTCACGCGGGCGGCCACGGCCTCAAACTCCTGCGCAGGCACAGGCGGCGAAAAATAATAACCCTGCGCATAGTGGCAGCCCATGCGCTGCAGCGCCAGCAGGTGGCTTTCCAGCTCGACGCCTTCGGCCACGATGTCCAGGCCCAGGCTGCGGCCCATGGCAATGATGGCGCCCACCAGCGTGAATTCGTTGCCGTCGTCCTTCATGTCCTTGACAAACGACTTGTCGACCTTGAGCGTGTCCACCGGGAACATCTTGAGGTACGACAACGATGAATAACCGGTGCCAAAGTCATCCAGATAGACCCGAAAACCCAGCGCGTGCACCGCGTTGACCCAGGCCAGCGACTTGTCGATGTCGCGCAGCATCACGCCCTCGGTGATCTCCAGCGCCAGTTTGTCCGGAGTAATGCCGTAGCGCGACACCACCTCATGCAAGGTGGCCGGCGACAGCCCGTCCGGAATCTGTCGGCCCGAGACATTCAGCGACAAGGTGTAGTCCAGGCCCTGGTTTTGCCAGGTCTGCAGTTGCGCACAGGCGGTATCGAGCATGAGCAGGCTGATCTCCACCACCAGCCCAGTTTTCTCCGCCAGCGGAATGAAACTGTCGGGCGGCACCAGCCCGCGGGTGGGGTGGCGCCAGCGGATCAGCGCTTCGGCCCCGGACAGGCGCAGGGTGCGCAGATCGATGACGGGCTGGTAAAACAGCACAAATTCGTGGTTGCGGATGGCGCTTCGCAGGTCACTTTCCAGGTGGCGCCGCTGCTCGGCCGCCTCGGTCAGCACCGGGTTGAAAAAGACGTGGCCGTCACCGCCGGTGGACTTGGCGTTGTCCATCGCCAGCTCAGCCTGGCGCAGCAGCGAGGGCACATCGAACCCGTCGCTCGGGAACAGCGCGATGCCAATGCTGGCGTGCAGGTTGACCGGTGACCCGTCGACAAAATAGGGCTGGCGAATGGCCAGCGTGATGCGCCCCGCCACCCGGTCCACCACGTCGCCCTGGGTGATATGGTTCAGGATGATGCAGAACCGGTCTGCTGCCAGCCGCGCCAGGGTGTCTTCGCTGCCCAGGCAGGCCGACAGGCGGCGCGTGGTGATTTGCAGGATGCTGTCACCCGCGGGCAAACCCATGCCTTCGTTGATGCGACGAAACTCATCCATGTCCACCAGCAACAGTGCAAACCCGCCCGTTTTGGTCGCCGCGTATTCCTGCACATGGGTGTGCAGGCGCTGCTCCAGCCCGAGGCGGTTGGCCAGGCCGGTGAGCGGGTCGGTGATGGCCAGCTGCCGGGCATTGGCCTCCGACTCCTTGAGGTGGCTGACATCGTGCACCACGCCTTGCAGCAGGTTGTTGCCCACCGAGCGCAACACCACATTGGTCCAGCTGCGCTCAACGCCGGGAATCAGAATCTGCAGGTCTTTGGTCACGGCGGCGCTCTGGCGCAAGGCGTTTTGCACCAACTTATCGATCTGGGTCGGGTTTTGCCACGGCAACTGGTTGATGTTGAGCGCGGTGAGCGCCTGGCCGGGCGGCTGCCGGTCGATGTCAAACAGCTGGGCAAAGGCCGGGTTCCAGGACATCAACACCCCGCGATGGTCGATCAGGAACAGCCCGGACTCGGCATTGTCAAAAATGGTGTGGTATTTTTTTTCGTCAATGTCGCCTTGCAGGCGCAACTCGCGCTCGGTGGCCAAGGTATCGGTGAGGCGATCAGACAGCGCGTTGATGTCCGCCACCAGCTGGCCAATCTCCGTGCGCGCATGCCGTTTGGGTGTGGCCAGCCGCTCGCCGCGGGTCGGGTCCATGCGGTGCAGCCGGTCGGACATGGCCTTGATGGGACGCACGATGAACAGCAACATCATCACCACGACGGCAAAGGTGACCATGCCCAGTTGCCAGCTCAACTGCACCGCGGCCAGCCAGACCTCTTCGCGGATGCGCGCTTCAATCACTTGCGGGTCGGGGGTCAGCAGAATCTGGCCCACCTGCTTCGAGGCATCAAACGGCGAATAAATCAGCCGCTTGAGCTGCCCGTCGGTCTGGGCCACGTTGGTGCCGTCGCGCCGACCGTCGGCAAGTACCGCTTGGTCGGTGGTGATGTTGACCGCCAGCACATCGGAGTTGCTCAGCAGCCCCTGCGTGACTTCAACCGCCAGCGTCTGGTCGTTGGCAAAACAGGCCACCGCGAGTGTGCTCTCGATGGTGTCGAGCAACTCGTTCAAACGCGTCTGTGAGGTCTGGTGCGCGCGTTCACTGGTGGCCTGTGCCGTGTAAGCCACGGCCACCACCGCGGCCAGCAGCGACGCCAGAATGACCGCCAGTGTCGAACGCAGCAGCAGCCCCGTGGGTCGCCAGGACGCCGACAAGGCCTGGTGCGGCGGCTTCATCGCGGAAACTCCATGACGATGCGAAGCCGCTTGTCCACCTGCGTGCGATCCACATAAGCCACACCGCCCGGCTGCCCGAGCAGCCACACTATCACGTCGGCCGAGCTGGATGCCTGAAGCGGCGGCGAAGTGCGGCCGGAAAAGATCAGCCGTGACCAGTAGGCGTTGATTTCATTCAGATCCTTGTTGACCAGGCGCCGATAAAAATCGGCGCGCACAGGGCTGGACTCGGGTTGGTCAATGGGCAACGCGGTGTCACCATTGGGCAAGCGGCGGTAACGACCCAAAAAGATATTGACCACTTCGTCCTGACTGAGCTGACGCAGGCTACTTGCCGCGCTGACCACCACCACCGGCTCAGCGCGTGCCGTACTGCCCAGGCCGGACAGCACCAGAAACAGGGTGAACAGCAGTGCTTTCATGGCGGTTTAAAAGACAAAGTCCAGCGCCAGGCTGAAGACGGTCATGCGGCCGTCCCAGCGGCCTGGCTCGGTGCCCTTCAGCAGGAAAACAGAAGAAGGTGTGCCCTTGATCCGGTCGACCTGAGCTTTCACCGCCAGATTTTTCTGGAAGTCCCAGCGCGCACCGACGGTATAGGTGTGCTGGTCTGCGACACTTTGCGCAACCAGTGAAGGGGTTAACACCTTGTCAATAAAGTCGTTGCCGATCACCGGGAGTTGCTCCACATCAGACGAGCTGCGAGACACACCCAAGTAGGGAGTGATCGCCCCCAATCGATACGCAGCCATCACGTAGCCCGCCTTGGAGTCCGCATAGGCCAAGCCGTCATGCTTGATCTGATTGAGCATAAGCTGAACATTGAGTGGCCCTTGGTCATACACAAGCCCCAGGGAATTGAAACGCACAGACTGACCCGCCATGGCCATCGCAGGCACTGCAGACAGATAAGGTAGGCCGGTCAACGCATTGACCGGCATCTCATGATGGAACTGCACCTGGGCGTGACTCGCTCGCAACTGCCACGGGCCATGTTGGTAGTCCAGGTAACCACCGACCAGGGTCGAACCCGACAGATCCCAGGTCAGTCCAGGCGCATAAGGCGTCTTTTCAGGCGACCGCCCCGCAAACAGCTTGGCTTTGAGCAAGCCCGAGGCCACGGGCCGGGTCAGGGTGACATCCAGGCCATCGATGTATGAAAACACCAGCGAGCCGTAAAAATCCGGTGGCGGGCGCAGGCTGAGGTTGGAATACCCCACCAGCCGGGAGTCGCCCAGCATGTAGAACTCGGTGCCCAGGCGGCCCGCCCTAAGCGAGAAGTCGGGTGAAAAATCGTGCCGCACAAAGGCCCAGGTCAACTCGGGCCGGTAGCTTGAATCGGCGTGGTAGCGGGAGACCACCTGCACCACAGCCTCGGTGCTGTGGCTGAAATGAACGTTGGCCTGCAGGCCCACCAGGCTGTCCACCTTGGGCGTCCAGCGTGTGCGCGCACCGTTGGGTTGCGACAGATCGCGCACAAACTCCGCGTTGTCATCGTTGGAACGGGTCAGGCCCAGCGTGCCAAAACCATGCAGACTGACGTCTGGCAGATCAGGCGGGTCGGTCAGGGCGGTGAGGCCCTGCGCCGCGGACAAGGCGGGGGTGCCAAGGCCCAGGCACACGATCGCGCCGATGATGGCCCGATGCCACAACCTCCCAGAAACCATTGGGCAATTTTTATGTGTGATAAACATGCTGGTTGACCCACTCCCGGCGCCGACGCCGATACAAAATTGGCGTTGTGACGGCCAAAAGAGTGTAGCCAACTTGCGGCACACCCTGTCAGCAAAATGGCCTGTCCACAGGCCCCGCATAGGCCTTTTCAGGCTGCGACGGACAAGCCACCAACCCGGTACTTGGCAAATGATGGCAGGGGCTTCGTGTCGTGCTGCTTCAGTCGCCGAACGAGATACCGAGGTCACGCCCGGTTTGCAGGGTGTCGCAATCCATCGGCACATTGCGGATGTGGCCCGCCACTTCTTCCAGTCCGACATAGTCCACACCGTTCACGCCCAGCGACACCATCACACCACTTTGGCCGGCATCGAGCCCGCGCACGGCAGCGGCGCCAAAACGCAGGGCCGCCAGGCGGTCAAACGATGTGGGGCTGCCGCCGCGCAGCAAGTGCCCCAGCACCACCACGCGGGTGTCCTTGCCCGTGGCTTGGCCCAGCGCGTGGGCCACGTTCTCGCCGATGCCGCCCAGACGTTCGGCGTGGCCCACTTCAGCGGCGGCCACCAGTGCGCGGTGGCCGTCTTTGGCTTGCGCACCCTCGGCCACCACCACGATGGAGTACAGATGGCCATCGGCCTCGCGTTCGCGCAGCTTGGCGGTCACCTTGTCGATGTCAAAACCAATTTCCGGGATCAGGATGGCATGGGCGTTACTGGCAATTCCGGCGTGCAGGGCAATCCAGCCGGCGTAGCGGCCCATCACCTCGACCACCATCACGCGCTGGTGGCTCTCGGCGGTGGAATGCAGTCGGTCAATGCACTCGGTGGCAAAGCCCACGGCGGTGTCAAAACCGAAGGTGGTGAGGGTTTTGTCAAGGTCGTTGTCAATGGTTTTGGGCACACCCACCACCCGCAAGCCCTTGCGGTGCAGGGCGTCGGCAATGGTCAGCGAGCCGTCGCCACCAATGGATACCAGCGCATCGATCTCGTGGGTGGCAAAGTAGGTCAGCAACTCGTCCGAGCGATCGATCTCGCGCACCGTGCCATCGGGCATGTTCACCGGGAAATGCAGCGGGTTGCCCTTGTTGGTGGTGCCCAGAATGGTGCCGCCCAGGTGGCCAATGCCACGCACCTTGTCGCGGGTGAGGCGGTACACGCCGCCCTCGGCATAACGCTCCGGGAACATGATGCCGTTGAACCCATCGCGAATGCCGTAGCACTGCCAACCCAGGTTGTCGGCAGCGATGACCACCGACTGGATCACGGCGTTCAGGCCGGGGGCGTCACCGCCGCCGGTGCAGACTGCAATGCGTTTGATAGGTTTTTTCATGGGAGGGCCTCAATAAAACTAGGTCTTTGGACTGATGCATGAATTGTGCCGCAAGCACTTGGGTGTCAGTCTGCTGAAAGTTACATTCTTGAAACAAGTTTTCGCAGGGAGAAAGAGGTACCAAGTCATGTCGACATGCGTATGGCTAGCTATAACTTTTGTAGCCATTTGACCTGCGGGTTCGGTTGGCGCTGGGAGGGTGGGGCGGGTTGCATCGTGTTCGTGCACCGCTTGCATCGTTGGGGGGACTGGTCGGTGATGACCGATGAGACTGGGGCGAATGCTTCCGCGGCTGTCCCCCGCCCTGCGGGCTCCTCCTTGATGCCGCTGCACCATTCACCCCAGTCTCATCGGTCGCCAGCGCTGTGGGTAGGCCCAGACTGAATTCTTCACACTTCGCCCTTCGTTGGCTGACTCAGGACGGCGTGGCATTCAGCGCAGCGGCATCAAGGAGGAGGCCCGCAGGGCCGGGGGACAGCCGCGGAGCTGAATGCCGCGTCGTCCTGAGTCCGGGCGTACCCAAACAGCAAGCACCCCAAACACGTCACCTGTCACGCAGACCCCATCGGCTGCAAGCGACCGAGTTTGTGGGCCAGCTCAATGGCCGAACTCACGCCCATCTTCTCGAAAATATTGGCGCGGTGAAACTCCACCGTGCGGGCGGTGATGCCCAGGTGGTCGGCGATGTTCTTGTTGTAGTGGCCGCGGATCAGTTCGTCCAGCACCTCGCGCTCACGCGGGCTCAACGAGGTCAAGGCCTGGCGCAGGCGCTGCGCCTCGGCGTCACCCACCTGCATCGCGCTGGCCGCCGCCAGTGCCTGCGCCACGCGGTCGACCAGCTCGTTGTCCTGGAACGGCTTCTCCAGAAAATCCCAAGCGCCATTCTTGACCGCTGCCACCGCCATGCTGACATCGCCATGCCCGGTCAGAAACAGCACCGGCCAGGGGCAGCCCAGCGCCTTGAGTTGCTCAAAGGTGGCCAGCCCTGACAGCGGTGCCATGCGCAGGTCCATCAGCACCACCGACGCGCCCCAAGCACCCACCAGGGCCCGTGCGGCTTGCAAAAACGGCTCGCCACCGGCCCAGGTGGCAGGCGCATAACCGCGCGAGTCAAACAGCCAGGCCAGGCCATCTCGGATGTCCGGGTCGTCGTCAACGATGTGGAGTTCAGGGCGCTTCATGGGGCTCCTTCAGGCAACACCGCCGCCACCTGGGCCAACGGCAAAACAACGGTAAAACGCGCACCACCCAGCACCGGGTCGCGGCCCACTTCCAGCTGGCCGTGGTGCGCTTCGACGATGGAGCGGCAAATCGCCAACCCCATGCCCATGCCACCTTCCTTGCGGCTGACAAAGGCGTTGAAGATGCTCTCACGCGCTTCCTCACTGACACCCGGGCCGGTGTCGGCCACCGACAAGGCGGCCACGCCTTGGGCGCTGTCCTGGCGCAGGTCGATCCACACCTGCGGCTGAGCGCTGCCGATTGCCGCCCAGTCCTGCGCGTTGGCCACCAGGTTGTTCACCAGGTGCTCCAGCAGCAATTCGTCCGCATCCACCCACACCGGCTGGGCAGGCGCCGACCACTGGGCGCTCGGGCCGTCGTCGTCGCCGCGCACGGCCAGCACCCGTGTCAAAAATGTCACCAGGTCCAGCTGATGGCGCGACAGCTCACGCCTGCGGGCAAAGTCATTCACCCGGCGGATGATGCCGCCGGCACGGTCGGCCAGACGCGCCATGCGCTGCACCACCGGCAGCAGTTCGGGCAGGGTGATGGTGTTGTCACCCAGACGGTTCAGCAGGCCATTGGCAAAGCTGCTTAACGCGCCCAACGGCTGGTTCAGCTCATGCGCCAGGGTGGACGCCACCTCACCCACGGCGATCAGCCGGCCTGAGGCTTCGAGCTTTTCCTGCTGCTGCGCGGCCATGCGTTGCGCGCGTTTGCGCTCGCTGATGTCCATCACCGAGCTCATCCAGCCGATCTGCTGACCACTGGCGGTGTTGAGCGGCGCCTCATGGATCAGCACGTCGATCAGGTGGCCGTCGCGATGGGCAAACTGCACCTCGACGCCGTTACCCGAGGTACCGTGCGCAATGATGCCCTCATGCACCTGCACCAGCAGCTCGTGCTGGTCGGGCGGCCAGTACGGAAACGGCATCTTCAAACCCATCAACTCGTCCGCGCTGAAGCCCACCAGGCGCGTGAAGGCGTCGTTGACATACAGGATGCGGCCCTGCAAGTCCCAGGCGCGCAGGCCAATCGTCACCGAGTTTTCCATGGCGGTGCGCAGCGCGACCTGCGCCTGCAGCAGTGTCTGCACCCGCTGGCGCTTGACAAAGTCGCGTCGCAAGACATACAGCGCCACCAGCATGCCGAGTAAAAAAAGTACCGCCACCAGGAAAAAGATACGGGGCACGGTGGCGGGCTGTGCCTGGGTTAGCGCCACCTGCAAAAACAGGTCCACCCCCGGCAGGTTCAGGGCCACACGGTCCACCTGGAGGTCCGCCAGCTCAGGCCCACGGGTCAACATGTCCCCCGGCGCAGGCTGGTTTTCCAGCCGCACGCTGTGCGACTGGCTGAACCAGGTGGGCACCAGCGCCGCCAGCGCCTGCTGCAGCGACACCGCCGCCAGGTAGTTGCCAACGAAGTCGCCACCGTCAAAAAAGGGCACCGCCAGCCAGATCACGTCGGTGGCGGTGCCATCCGGGCGCAGCATCAGCCCGGCGTAGGCCGAGCGGCGCAGTCCTTGGGTGGTGGTCTGCATCAGCGTCAGGGCGTCGGCATTGTCAGGGTGCGCCTCACGGTCGCGCTGCCAACGCTCGGGGCCGAGCTGCAGCTGACCCAGCTGACCGGCGGGCATCCAGCCGCTGGACAACACCACACCGGGCTCGCGCCACAGCAGGCCACCTTGCACCTGTGGCGCGGACGTGTCGGCCTGCGGCTGCGCGTTGCTGGCCTGCAGTACGGCCTGGCGCGCCAGCACCAGCAGGTCGTCTTCCAGGCGGCGAAAGTGGAACTGCACACTTTGCTCCAGCCACTGGGCATCGGCGGCGCGGCGGCGGGCGGCTTCTTCTTCCTCAAAATTGTTCAGGTACAGCAGCAGCGCCACCACCGAACCCACCAGCAGCGCCAGCAGGCCCAGCAGCCACAGCAGCGTGACGCGGTTGCGCCCCGACGGCCGTGCCACCGTGGTTTGCAACAGCGCAAAGTCAAGAGAATGGTCAGCGGCGGGGTGGTGGGCCATGGGCAACGGGTTGGGGTTCACATCATAGTCAGGGCACGGCGGGCCCGGTCTGTCACATCATCCGGCCCGATTGATCTGTGTCACGGCGCTGGCGTGCGGGTCCGATAGATTCGGGGCGATGTCCCAAGCTGCAGTGCGCGAAATTTCCCTCCACACGGTGTGGCAACTGGCCCGCCCGGCCTCACTGAGCCTGACCGCCGTGGCTTGTGTGCTAGGGTTCAGCTCGGCGGCGGGTTGTGGTTATGCGCTGGACTGGGCGGGTGCCGTGGCGGCGCTGCTGCTGGCCTGCGGCTTTCACGCCGCGGTCAACATGCTGCACACCTGGCATCTGGCGCCGCGCGATCAGCGTCTGCCCACCCCACCGGCTGACGCGATGGAACCCTGGGGTGCGGCCTCGGGCCTGCGCCTGATCACCCAGGGCACCATCACCGTGACCGAGCTGCGCCAGCTGGCGTGGGCGCTGCTGGGGCTGATGCTGGTGGCCGGGTTGGCGCTGGCGGTGAAAGCCGGTGGCGGGCTGGTGCTGCTGGGTCTGGCAGGCCTGCTGCTGGCCTGGGCCTATGCCGCGCCACCCTTTCGTTTGGGCGCACGCGGCGGCACGGAGGTGGTGACCGCGCTGGCCTGGTGGCTGGTGGTGCTGGGCGCCGACTACGTGCAGCGGCACCAGTTTTTTGTGATTCCGGCGGTGGATGCGGTGAGTTTTGCGCTGCTGGCGGCGGCCATCCCGCTGGCGCAGCGGGCCACCCAGGCCGCTGACCGCACCACGGGCAACCCGCCCCCGGGCCTGGGCCCCAAAGGGCTCGCCGCGCTCGGCACGGCGCTGATGCTGCTGGCTTACGGCTGGCTGGTGGGCGGCGTGTGGATGCTTTACCACCCGCAGCAGGCGCTGTGGGGACTGGTGTCATGGCCGCTGTCGCTGGGTGCAATCGGCCTGCTGTGGTTGGCAGCCCGGCAGCCACAACACGCGCCATGGGCCTGGCGGCTGACCGTGGCAGCCGCCTTGGTGCACGGTCTGAGCATGGCGGGCGGTTTGCTGACCGTGACGCTTTTCTGACCCCGCGACGCGTCCGAGCCTGCGGGACCGGGCCCGCGCCTGGCAAAAACCGCTTGTCAGGTGCATTTTTTTTGAATTAAAATACATTTGTACAAAAGTACTTTTCTGATTCAGCGTTGCTTTTGGGCACGCACGATGTCGCCCGACCGCCTGTTTCACCACCCCGCCGTGGTGAGCGCCGCGGCCAGCTCCCGATGGGAGGCTGGTTTTTTTTCCACAAGGAGTCTTCATGCCACAAACCTCTTCTTTTCGTCTCACCCTCATCATCGGCACACTGGCATGGGCAGGTGCCCAAAGCGCACTGGCGCAGTCGTGTGGCCGGGTGACCGTGGCCAACATGAACTGGCAGTCAGCCGAAGTTTTGGCGCACGTTGACAAGCTGATCCTGAGCAAGGGTTATGGTTGCGAGGTTGAGCTGGTGCCCGGCGACACCATGCCAACACTGAGCGCCATGATGGAAAAAGACAAACCCGACGTCGCCCCTGAAGCCTGGATCAACGCCGTGCGTGAGCCACTGGAAGCAGCTATAAAAGACGGGCGCCTGCACTACGCCGCCCGCGCCCTGACCGATGGTGGCATTGAAGGCTTCTGGATCCCCAAATACGTGGCCGATGCCAACCCGCACATCAAGACCATTGACGACGCCCTGAAACACCCCGAGCTGTTCCCGGCCCCGGCTGACAAATCCAAGGGCGCGGTGTTCAACTGCCCGTCCGGCTGGAGCTGCCAGCTCACCGCCAGCAACGCCTACAAGGCCTGGGGTGCCGACAAGAAAGGCTTCATGCTGGTGGACACCGGCTCGGCAGCCGGCCTGGACGGCTCCATTGCCAAGGCGTATGAGCGCCAACAGGGCTGGCTGGGCTACTACTGGGCACCGACCGCCATTTTGGGCAAATACGACATGGTCAAGCTCGACGCCGGGGTGCCGTATGACAAGGTGGCGTACGACACCTGCAACACCAGGGCCGATTGCGACAACCCGACCAAAACCGATTGGGCCAAGTCTGAAGTGTTCACCGTGGTCACCGACCGCTTCAAGAAAACCGCTGGTCCGGCCAACGATTACCTGACTAAGCGCAGCTGGAGCAACACCACGGTGAACCAGCTGCTGTCATGGATGGGCGACAACCAGGCCACCGGTGAAGACGGCGCCCGGCACTTCCTGAAGACGCAACCCGCCGTCTGGCAGGCCTGGGTCAGCCCTGACGTGGCCCAAAAAGTCAGCCAAGGGCTTTGAGCATGGCTTGGTGGGACGACTTTCCGGCCATGGACAGCCAGTGGCTGAGCCAGCTCAGGCGCACCATTGATGGCGCGTTTCGCAGCTTCTCGCGCGAGTACGGCGAGGCGGTGGAGCTAGCGTTTGAGCCGCTGCGCCAATTTCTGTTGACCAGCGAGCGCTTGCTCACGCAGTCACCCTGGCCGGTGGTGATGGGCGGCATTGCGCTGGTGACCTGGCTGGCATCACGCTCAACCAAACTCACCTTGAGTACCGTGCTGATCCTGATGCTGGTGGGCTACTTTGGCATGTGGCAAGACACCATGACCACCATCTCGATGATTTTTGTCTGCACCATGGTCGCCTTGGTGGTGGGTTTGCCGATCGGGGTGGCCATGAGCCGCTGGGAGCGGCTGCAGCGCCTGCTCAACCCGGTGCTGGACGTGATGCAAACCATGCCCAGCTTTGTCTACCTGATTCCGGTGGTGATGCTGCTGGGCATTGGCCGGGTGGCCGGAATGATTGCAGTGGTGATCTACGCGGTGCCGCCGGTGATCCGCTTCACCAACCTGGGCATCCGGCTGGTCGACAAAGACCTGCTGGAGGCGGCGGACGCTTTTGGCGCGGCCACCTGGCAAAAGATGCTGAAAGTTCAACTGCCGCTGGCGCTGCCCACCATCATGGCGGGCATCAACCAGACCATCATGCTGTCACTGGCGATGGTGGTGGTGGCCTCGATGATTGGGGTGCCCGGGCTGGGGCAACCGGTGCTCAAGGCCATTTCCAACCAGTACTTCACCATGGGCTTGTTCAACGGGCTGGCCATCGTGGGCATTGCCATTGTGTTTGACCGCGTGTCGCAGACCTACGGCAAACGGCTGCAAAAGCATCTGGAGGTGGTCCATGGCTGAGCCAAATCAAACCAGCGAGTCGGTGGGCATCCGCATCAAGCACCTGTACAAGATCTTTGGCCCCAACCCGGCGCAGCATCTGCAAGCCGTGCAACAAGGCATGACCAAGCAGGAACTGCGCGAGGCCCATGGCCATGTGCTGGGCCTGCGCGACATCAACATCGACATGCCCGGTGGCGCCATTCAGGTGGTGATGGGTTTGTCCGGCTCGGGCAAAAGCACGCTGATCCGGCACATCAACCGGCTGATCGAGCCGACCTCGGGCGAGCTGTGGGCCGGACCGCACAACGTGATGGCCATGAGTCCCGGCGAGCTGCGGCGGTTCCGGCGCGAGCGCACCGCCATGGTGTTCCAGAAGTTTGCCTTGTTCCCGCACCTGACGATTCAGGAAAACACCGAGTTCGGCTTGCAGATGCAGCACGTGTCGCGCAAAAAACGCCAGGAGGTGGCGGTGCGCTGGATCGAACGGGTGGGACTGAAGGGTTACGAAGACAGCTACCCCAACCAGCTCTCGGGCGGCATGCAGCAGCGCGTCGGGCTGGCCCGCGCCCTGGCCAACGACGCACCGATTTTGTTGATGGACGAAGCGTTTTCTGCGCTGGACCCGCTGATTCGCGGCGACATGCAGTCGGTGCTGCTTGACTTGCAGCAAGAGCTCGGCAAAACCATTGTCTTCATCACCCATGACCTGGACGAGGCGCTGCGCCTGGGTGACCGCATTGCCATCCTGCGTGACGGCGAGGTGATCCAGCAAGGCACCGGGCAGCAGATCGTGTTGCAACCGGCGAACGAGTACATCAGCAGCTTCACCCGCGACGTGAACCGGGGCCGCGTCATCCGCTGCCGCACGCTGATGACGCCCGGTGTGATGGTGGCAGGCCCCAGCGTGGACGCCAGTCTGGTGATCGAGGAGGTGGCGCGCCTGCTCAGTGCCCAGGGCCAAGATGCCGCCAACGTGGTCAACAGCCGCGGCAAGCCGCTGGGCAACATCAGCATGAGCGACATCATCGCCGCCATGGTGCCCCCCAAGGCGCCAGAGGCATCCGCCACCGTGTGAAGCACCCGGTACCCAAAGCAAAACAGGAGGCCGGTGGGCCTCCGCCCCACAAGAAAGGACATCATGATTCGGTCCATCCAGACCCTGGCCAGCCGTGTTGGCGGGTCGACACCCGACGGGAGCCCGACGCGGGCACCCAGCCGTCTCACGCAGGTCGTCACCACCGGGGCACGCGGCGTGATCGCCCTGCTGCTGCTGGGATCGGCCGTCGGCCTGCAAGCCAGGGAGATGGTGAGCGTTGCCAAGCCGGAGATCAACATGCGCGCCGGGCCCGGCACCGGCCACCCCACGCTGTGGACGCTGGCCCAGGGCTACCCGCTGGAGGTGCTGCAGACCCAAGGCCAATGGTTCAAGGTGCGCGACTTCGAAAAGGATGTCGGCTGGGTCTACCGCCCGTTGGTCAGCCAAGTGCCCTATGTGGTGGTGAAGTCGCGCACGGCCAACGTGCGCCAGGCACCCAACACGCGCGCACGCATTGTCGACAAAGCTGAGTACGGTGACGTGATGCGCCAGCTGGAGCGCCGCGCGGGCTGGGTCAAGGTGCAGCGCACAGACGGGCCCGCAGGCTGGATCGCGCGCCAGCTGCTTTGGGGCCGATGACCCGCCCGCTCTTGACGACCTCGACAGGCCAGCCATGCTCCAACACCTGATGACCCACAACACGCTGCAAGACCTGGCCTATGCCTTGTTGGCGGCAGCGTCTTTCATGTTGCTGATGCACGCCTTGCGGCGGCTGATCTTGCACCGCCTGCAGCGGGTCGCCAAACACACCGACACGGTGATTGACGACTTCCTGGTGGAGGTGCTGTCGGCGACCCGCATCTTGCTGGCCAGTGCCCTGGGCCTGTATCTGGGCAGCCATTTCCTGACGCTGCCCGAGACGCTGGGCAAATGGGTGGACCGCGCCTTTGCCGTGGCGCTGATCATGCAGGTCGGCTTCTGGAGCACGCGGGCGCTGATGTTCTGGCTCAAGCATTACTTCAGGCAGGGCGAATCAGAAGACACCGGCTCACGCGCCATGACGCTGTCGCTGCTGTCCTTTTTGGGGCGCATGGTGATCTGGGTGCTGGTGCTGCTGTCGCTGCTGGACAACCTGGGCGTCAATGTCACCGCGCTGGTGGCCAGCCTGGGCATTGGCGGCATTGCGGTGGCGCTGGCGGCGCAAAACATCCTGGGCGATCTGTTTGCCTCGCTGTCGATCGCCATCGACAAGCCGTTTGTGATTGGCGACTTCATCATCCTGGGTGAAGAAATGGGCACCGTCGAACACGTGGGCCTCAAAACCACCCGGCTGCGCAGCCTCGGTGGCGAGCAAATTGTGGTGTCCAACAACGACCTGCTGCAAACCCGCATCCACAACTACAAACGCATGCAGGAACGCCGCGTGGCCTTTGCCATTGGCGTCACTTACGACACCCCGGCAGACACGCTGGAACGCATACCCGTCCTGATCAAACAAGCCATCGCGGCACAGTCCGAGGTGCGATTTGACCGCGCCCATTTCAAAGGTTTTGGCGCGTTCTCACTCGATTTTGAAGCGGTGTACTACGTGCTCAGTGCCGACTACACCGTGTACATGAACGTGCAACAAGCGATCAACCTGCAGGTGGTGCGCAGCTTTGCCGCCGAGCAGATCAGCTTTGCCTTGCCGACCCAGACGCTGCACCTCCACCGCAGCCCCGGGCCGCAACGACCGGCGCCGTAAACCGGCGGCGTCGTTCGGGCCGCGGGTGGCCATAATCATCGCCATGCCCGCTGACCGTTTTGCCCGCCCTGCCTTGCCGACTTCGCCGGTGCACGCCGGGCGCAGGCGCTGGTTGGCTGGGGCTGGCACCAGGGCCGCTGCCCTGGCCGGTGCCGCGCTGCTGCCAGCCGCCCGCGCCACCGCGTCATCCCCCGAGATCACGCTGCGTTTTTCGCATGTGGTGGCCGAAGAAACGCCCAAGGGCCTGGCGGCCAACCGCTTCAAGGTGCTGGTGCAAGAGCGCTCGGACGGGCGCATTGGCGTGCAGGTGTTCCCCAACGCGCAGCTGTATGGCGATGCCGACGAAATGCAGGCGCTGCAGTTTGGCGCGGTGGATTTGGTGGCGCCGTCGCTGTCCAAGTTTGGCCGCATCGGGCTGCCCGAGTTTGAGCTGTTTGACCTGCCGCTTTTGTTTGACGACCTGGCCGCGGTGCGCCGCATCACGCTGGGGCCGTTGGGCCAGCGGCTGCTGCACGGGCTGGCGCGCCAGGGGCTGGTCGGGCTGGGTTACTTTGACAACGGCTTCAAACAGATGAGCGCCAACCGCCCGTTGCTGGCGCCGCAGGACTTTGCCGGCCTGCGCATGCGGGTGCAGGCCTCACAGGTGATCGCCGCGCAGATGCGCACGCTGGGTGCCCGGCCGGTCACGCTGCCTTTCAGCGAAACGCGCCGCGCGCTGGCCAGCGGTGTGGTGGACGGCACCGAAAACCCGGTGTCGAACTTCTGGACCCAGGCCATGCACCAGGTGCAGACCGACCTGAGCCTGACCAACCACGGTTACCTGGGCTACGCGGTGGTCACCCACCAGCGCCTGTGGCAGCAACTCAACACCCACGACCGCGCCCTGATCAACCAGGCCCTGCAAGAGGCGCTGGCCTTTGGCAACCAGATTGCCGATGCGCAAAACGACAACGCGCTGACCGCCTTGCGCCAGGCGGGCACCACCCGCGTGCACACGCTCACCGCAGCGCAGCGCGATCGGCTACGCCAGGCGGTGTTGCCGGTGCAACAGCAACTGGCCAGGCGCATTGGCCCGACATGGCTGCAGCTTTTGCACCAGGCGCTGGCACGCCAAACGCACTGATTCCGGTACTTAGGTGTAAACCCTACTGTTGAACGCCACAGTTGTTTTGGCGTGATGGCGGGGATACGCTCGCGCTCCCTCAGTCACCCAACCTCTGGAAACAAGCCACCATGAAAATGAAAATCGTCATCGCCGCTGCCATGCTGGCCGCAGGTTTGAGCGTCCATGCCCAAACCATCATCAAATTCAGCCACGTGGTGGCTGCCGATACCCCCAAGGGCAAGGCGTCGGAATTTTTTGCCAAGAAGGCTGCCGAGCTGACCAAGGGCAAGGTGAAGGTGGAGGTGTACGCCAACAGCGCGCTGTACAAGGACAAGGAAGAAATGGAAGCCCTGCAAATGGGTTCTGTCCAGATGTTGGCCCCGTCACTGGCCAAGTTTGGCCCGTTGGGTGTGAAAGAGTTTGAGGCGTTTGACTTGCCGTTCATCTTTGACGACCGCACCGAATTGCACAAGATCACCCAGGGCCCGGTCGGCGCTGCGCTGCTGACCAAGCTGGAATCGCGTGGCATCAAGGGCCTAGCCTACTGGGACAACGGCTTCAAGTCGTTTTCGGCCAATTCGCCGCTGAAGACGGTGGCCGACTACAAGGGCAAGAAGTACCGCATCCAGTCCTCCAAGGTGCTGGAAGAAGAGATCCGGGCGGTCGGTGGCATCCCGCAGGTGATCGCCTTTGGTGAAACCTACCAGGCCCTGCAAACCGGTGTGGTGGACGGCACCGAAAACCCGCCTTCCAACTTCTACACCCAAAAAATGCACGAGGTGCAGAAACACCTGTCCCTGACCAACCACGGTTACCTGGGCTACGCGGTGATCGTCAACAAGAAGTTCTGGGAGGCGCTGCCTGCCGACGTTCGCACGCCGCTGATGCAAGCCATGAACGAGGCCACCACTTACGCCAACCAGATCGCCCAGGAAGAGAACGACAAGGCACTCGCAAGCGTGAAGGCCAGCGGTAAAACCACCATCTACACCCCCACGGCCGAGGAGCGTCTGGCGCTCAAGAAAGCCATGGCCCCGGTGCACACCAAGATGGCCGACCGCGTCGGCAAAGACACCCTGCAGCAGATCTACCAAGCCACGGGTTTCGACCCCAGCAAGCTGTAAGTCCAGCCAGTCCGGAACCCCGCCCGGCGCTCAACCTGGCGGGTTTTTTTGTATCTAGCCCCTAAGGATGGGCACCATTAGCTATATTTAGCGGAGCAGCCGAATGAAAATCCTCAATCATCTGGAAGAGTGGCTCATCACCTTCCTGATGGGTGCCGCCACACTCATCATCTTTGTCGCGGTGCTGCACCGATATGCGGCGGGCTGGGCCATCCCTGGCGTGCAAGACTGGCTGCTGTCCCTGAACATGACCTGGGCGCAAGAGCTGACCATCATCATGTTTGTGTGGATGGCCAAGTTTGGTGCCGCCTATGGCGTGCGCACCGGCATCCATGTGGGGGTGGATGTGCTCATCAACCGCTTGACCCGCCCCAATCGCGCCAAGGCGGTGATCTTTGGCTTGAGCGCGGGCGCCCTGTTCACCTTCATTGTGGCGGTACTGGGCACGCGTTTTGTGTGGGAAAACGGCGCCCACCACTACTTCTTTACCCTGTTTGGCATGGACCTTGTGGACGTGCCCGAAGGCCCGACCACGCCAGACCTGGAGTGGCCCACCTGGATGGTGTACAGCGCCATCCCGCTGGGCACCAGCCTGATGTGCTTTCGGTTCTTGCAGGTTCTGACAAATTTCATCAAAACCGGGGACCTGCCTCACCATGATCATGGCCATGTCGACGGTCTGGACGAGGAACACCCGATCGCGGTCGATGTCAACCCCTACGCCATGGGTGACAACCTGCATCCGCGCGACCTGCACCACAAACCCGACGGCAGCTTGCACACAGCCACCC
The DNA here is from genome assembly GCF_020594515.1 of Rhodoferax sp. U2-2l. GTDB lineage: Bacteria > Pseudomonadota > Gammaproteobacteria > Burkholderiales > Burkholderiaceae_C > Rhodoferax. The sequence continues at coordinate 5,197 of NZ_JAJCTH010000010.1, read as the reverse complement.
GCCTTGCGCGGGAGCAGGCAGCGGCCAAAGAAGCAGCGGACGCTGCCCGCGCTGCGGCGCAAGAAGCCAACAAGGGAGACCGTTCATGAACGCCGCCATCATCTTTATCCTGCTGGCGGTACTGATGCTCACCGGGATGCCGATTTCGATCTCGCTGGGGCTGACGGTGCTGACCTTTCTGTTTGGCTTTACCGATGTACCGCTGGAGTCGGTGGCCTTGAAGCTGTTCACCGGCATCGAGAAGTTCGAGATCATGGCGATCCCGTTCTTCATTCTGGCGGGCAATTTTCTGACGCACGGTGGCGTGGCCCGGCGCATGATCAACTTTGCTTCCAGCATGGTGGGCCACTGGCATGGCGGCCTGGGTCTGGCGGGGGTGGTGGCCTGCGCGCTGTTTGCCGCGGTATCGGGCTCCAGCCCGGCCACGGTGGTGGCCATTGGCTCGATCTTGCTGCCCGCCATGGTCAAGGCCGGGTTTCCCAACAAGTTTGGCGCTGGCGTCATCACCACCTCAGGCGCTTTGGGCATCCTGATTCCACCCAGCATCGTGATGGTGATGTATTCGGTGGCGACCAACACCAGTGTGGGTGCGCTGTTCATGGCCGGGGTGGTGCCGGGTATCGCGCTGGCCTGCGTGTTGGCTGGGGTCACTTACTTCCGCGCCCGCAAGTTCAACTACCCACGCTTGCCCAAGGCCAGCTGGCCACAACGGTTGAAGGCGTTCAAGGATTCCGCTTGGGGCCTGCTGCTGATCGTGATTGTGATGGGCGGCATCTACGCGGGCATCTTCACACCCACCGAGGCAGCGGCCATGAGCGCGGTGTATGCCTTTGTCGTGGCGGTGTTTGTCTACAAGGACATGGGGTTGAAAGACGTGCCCCGCGTGCTGCTGAACTCCGCCAACATGGCCGCCATGCTGCTCTACATCATCACCAACGCGGTGCTGTTCAGCTTCATCATGACCAACGAGAACATCCCGCAGGCCCTGGCCGACTGGATGCTGGGCAATGGCCTGGGCATGATCACCTTCCTGCTGGCAGTGAACGTGATCCTGCTGCTGGCGGGCAACTTCATGGAGCCCAGCTCGATCGTGCTGATCTTTGCACCCATCTTGTTCCCGGTGGCGATGAAGCTGGGCATTGACCCGGTGCACTTCGGCATCATCATGGTGGTGAACATGGAGGTGGGCATGTGCCACCCGCCGGTGGGACTGAACCTGTATGTGGCCAGCGGCATCACCAAGATGGGCATCACCGAACTGACGGTGGCGGTGTGGCCGTGGCTGTTGTCGATGCTGGCGTTCCTGATGCTGGTGACTTACTGGCCCGGCCTCTCCTTGTGGTTCCCGCGCATGTTGGGCATGATCTGACGGACAGCGCCTGAGCGTGAAAAAGCCCGGTTCAACCGGGCTTTTTCATGTCCGCAACCCCGAGAAATTAAGACACATCGCCCTCTAACTTTTTATCTACCGGGGCTGGCAGCTCTCTTTTTTTGAGCGTATCCAACGGCATTCCGACCGATCACACCACCGCGTCAGCCACATAGGGGTTGCTGCGCCGCTCGCGCCCAAAGGTGCTCTCCGGCCCGTGGCCGGGAATGAACACGGTGTCGTCACCCATGGGCCACAGGCGGTTTTTGATGCTGGCGATCAGCGTGGCGTGGTCACCCTGCGGAAAGTCGGTGCGGCCAATCGAGCCGGCAAACAGCACATCCCCCACAAACGCGCGCTTGGCCTCAGGTGAGTAAAACACCACATGCCCCGGTGTGTGGCCCGGGCAATGGCGCACCTGCAGCGTGCAGTTGCCCACCGTCACCGTGTCGCCGTCATGTAACCACCGTGTCGGTTTGAACAGCTTGGCGGGCGGAAAACCAAACATCTTGCTTTGCGCGGGCAGCCCGTCAATCCAGAACTGGTCGCCCTCACCCGGGCCGATGATGGGCAAGCCCAGGCGCTCAGCGAGTTCGCCCGTGCCCCCGGCATGGTCAATGTGCGCATGGGTCAGCCAGATCTGGCCCAGCGTCAAGCCCAGGCGCTTGACTTCGGCCAGGATCACATCCAGATCACCCCCCGGGTCAATCACGGCGGCTTGTTGGGTCTGGTCACACCAGACCAGGGAACAGTTTTGATCAAAGGCGGTGACGGGAATGGTGAGGTACTGGAACATGTTTCAAAAAAGGTTACTGATAACAAATTCTCAAAATTTATAACAAATTCTCAAAACTCGACTTTTGGCAATCGAACGTTGCCATAACAAATTCTCAAAACCAGTTGAGAACAAAGAACTTTTTAGGGTTTGAGTATGCACCGAAGTTACACCTGCGGTTCTGTGGCGCCCAAACCATAGAGATTCGGCATTTCAATCAAAATCCTTCTTCCTGAGAATATTGATCAGTCAAGCCTCCCAGAATGCTCGGCAGGGAGCCCCCATGACGCCAGAGCCAGGGCCAGAGCCAGTATCGACGCGCTGTTGGTTGCAACTGGTTGGCACCTCTGCAATATGGCTGATGCCAACATCCATGCCACTCGTGGTGTGGCTTTACGCGCATTTCCCCTCAATACCGGCTACGGCTTTGCCGACTACCTTCTATATATTGATGGCAAAGCCGCTGGCGTGATGGAAGCCAAGAAAGAGGGCCTCACCCTGAAGGTTGGATAGTTAGTGGTGCCAACGGCAGTTTAAAACTGACGGTGGTAGAAGCCGAAACGCCATCCGCTGTTAAGTTAAATCTGCCTCAGGTAGCTTAAACGCCTTCCGGGTCGACAGCCGCGGCCATCGAGTGAACGTGCTGGCCCGGACAACTGATTGCGGAGCTGACACGCTAGCCTGACGCGGTACCCGCCAGTCAGCATCCCGTCCTGACTGACTTAACGGCCGACCCCTCTCAGTCAGCCATGTTGCTGAAGTCCGCCTGATCCGGGAGATCCCTTCCCATTGATGCTGCGGCATTGATGGGGGTCGCCTTGGCCAGCGCCATCCAAACCTCAAACGGCAATTCCGGGCAAGCCCGCTTCGGCGCTGGCCGCATCACCTCCGACTGCTTGTTTTGGTACACCATCACCCTGCACGCCAGGGGAATCTCATTGGGCTTGGCAATCGGATGGCCGCTACGATCACAACCCAGCACATACCAGCACTGCCCACCCAGATCCAGATAGGCGGCGCGTTTGTCCGGGCGCTTGAGATCGCCTAGCAAATCCGCCCGGCTGACCTTGATTTCATGCACGATGGGCTCCAGATACGCCTGGACACTGCTGTTGCGGATCGAGAACACATCAGGCATCGCCATCTTCCAGCGTCCGGGTGTCTCCTCCTGTGGCGCCACCCAGGCCCTCAGGTTCAGGTTCTTCCAGACCAACCTGCCTTCACGCAGCAACACCTGGGTCACCTGATCCACCAGGGCCTCATGGGCTGACATCACCTGACGGTTGTTCTGGGCGGTTTGAGCCAGGTACTGGATACCGGCATCGGTCACACGCACATAGTCATGCCCGTCAAGGTTTTGTCTCTCCAGCAGTCCGGCAGCCAGCAGTTCAATCTCGATCACATCCAAACTGGGCCAACCAGCCGAGCGGTACACCTCCCGGAGCCTTTTCGCATGGATGCGTTTGAGCGTGGGTGCTTCCAGCGACGGTGCCTGCATGGGTGTTGCTGACTCTTGCATTCGGCCTTCCTCTCAAGCCTTGGCGGTGGGCATGTCTGCCAGACAGGTGGTGTAAGCCGGAGTCCGGCGTTCTTGTTTCATCGACCAAAGTCTCTTTTCACCCTTCAGACCGCTGCTTGCCATCTTCACCGTGCCACGGCCAAACCGCTGGTTTAACGTATCCAGAGAACACATCAGGCTGCCACGGTCTTTGCCTGTTTTGTCATCGTCCCAATCAAGCTCGCCTTGCTGCACCTGATCGGATTGCAGATCCATCAACATCACACCAGCCTTGGCGTAGTTGAAACCAGGTTGGTAGATGGTCCGCAAACCTGCCAGGGCCGCTTCCAGGATGACCGCCGTATCCGAAGTTGACCAGCGAATCGGCACATTGATGGAGCGGCTGTACTGCGGATCTCGTCGAAAGGGGCTGGTGCGGATGAGCACCAACACCAGTGCAGCTTGACTGCGGCACGGCTGGCGAACTCGGTCACCGCTTCCGCCAGGGTGGACAGTTCAGTCACCGGATGCCCAAAGGAGCGGGTACAGGCAATCTCCTTCTTGGGTGCAGGTGTGTGGTCCAGATCAATGCACGGTGTGCCCTGCAGTTCACGCACCGTGCGCTCCAACACCACCGACCAGCGGCGCTTCACCATGGCGGGGTCCAGCCGTACCAGGTCCAGCACGGTGGTCACCCCGGCTGCGGTCAGTTGCTTGGATATCTGCCGGCCCACGCCCCAGACTTCATTCACTGGCGTAGCGGTCAGTACGGCATCGAGTTCGTTCTGGGTCAACTTGGACAAGTCACACACCTGCGCCAGATGGTCTGGATAAATGCCCGGTTTGCGCTCGGCGGTCTTGGCCACATGGTTGGCCAGTTTGGCCAGTTTGGCCAGAGTCTTGGTGGCACCGATGCCAATGCCGCAGGGAATGCCGACCCACTGCAGGATGCGCGAACGGATCTTGTGGCTGCGGGCCACCAGGTCGCCGCGCACACCCGACAGGTCAATGAAACTCTCATCGATCGAATAGATCTCCTGGTGCGGGCCAAGCCCCGCAGCCAGGCTCATCATGCGGTCACTGAGGTCACCGTAGAGGGCAAAGTTGGCAGACAGGGCCACCAGCCCCGCTTCTTCTGCCAGGTGTCTGATCTGGAACCAGGGGGCACCCATGGCGATACCCAGCGCCTTGGCTTCATTCGAGCGGGCAATGGCACAACCATCGTTGTTGGACAACACCACCACTGGCAAGCCGTTCAGACTCGGACGAAACACCCGCTCACAGCTCTTCTGAATGACCCTAACTGTTAGTAGGGAATAAGTTCGCTATTTCACTCGCTGAGTAAAGACTAACACTTTAAGCAAAAAACACCACTCTAAAAAGCCAAATGTGTGCCCGGTTTAGGCTGTTATGTACATCTCTACATAACAGCCTCTATGCTCAGGTGACAACTATGCGCAGATGGTTGTTTATGAATGCCGTCAGCCCCTCTGGCAGTGAGACTTCGGGTCCGGCGAAGTCTGTGCATAGTTATGGCGTCTAAAGAACTCGCGTG
>NZ_JAJCTH010000009.1 GCF_020594515.1 Rhodoferax sp. U2-2l | reverse complement strand
ACCGGGGCCTGGATCAGCGTTTGGCACTGGGCACAGACCCATTTGCCACGGATGTGGCGCTGCACACTGAAGACACCGGGCTGGTAGTCCAGCTTCTCGGCCACATCTTCACCGATCCGTTTCATTTGACAGCCGCAAGCACAGGTGGTGGCATCGGGTTCGTGGTGAATCTCAACGCGTGGCAGGTTGGCTGGCAAGGGCTGGCGTTTGGGTTGTTCCTTGGCCCGGGGTGCCGGTGCATCGGTGGCACTGATCTGTTCGATCTCGTCACTGACGGCCTGTAGATCCTCATCGAGGGTTTCTTCGAGCAGGCTTCTTTGCTCGGCGCTGAAGCGCTCACTTTGGGCGGCAAACTTCAGGCGTTTGAGATAAGCGTTCTCATGCGTGAGTTTGTCGATGGTGGCTTGTTTGAAGGTGACGGTCTTGAGCAGGGACTGCACCACCTCGCGCAGTTCATCTGCGCTCATGTGGGGCAACTGTTCAGGGGCGATCACCATGACGCGCAGTATATTTTTGGTGAACGAAAGGTACCATTGGTGCTTATCTGTATTGACTAAAGTGCTATCTATTTCGATGATTCAAACCATGGTGATGATGCCTGCGTCGCCCATGCGCTGCCAAGGCAGTCCCAGCACCAGGGCATCGAGTTGGGCGCGGCTCAAAGTCACACGGTTGGTGCCATGGAGCGCACTGGCCTGAGGCCACACGAAGTGGCCCTGGTGCAGTCGTCTGGCTGCCAGCCAGATGCCGATGCCGTCGTGCACCAGGACTTTGATGCGGGTGGCTCGTTTGTTGGTGAAGAGATAGGCCGTATGCGGGTGGGCCGCACCAAAGACTGAGATCACGCGGGCCAGGGCGGTGTCGGTACCAGCTCTCATGTCCATGGGGCTGGTGGCCAGCCAGATGGCATCGATGCGGATCATGTGAGGGATTACTTGAGAATGGCCCGGGTCCATGGCGCCAGGTCATCGACTGCGCTACAGGGCCAGGTGATGATCATTGAGACTGCGCCTTTGTGCAGTTCTACCTTGATGAGGTCGTTGCTCGCGGGTTCAGGCGTTGCAGTGGCAGGCAGTTTGACGGCAATGAATGCGGGCACCGGTGGTGAAGTGAGCAGCGACTGATCCGTGGCGCTGCAGACGAGGCGTTGGTGGCGCCCACTTTGATGGTGTTCTTTGAGCCAGCGGTGCAGGACGTTGGCGTTCATGCCATGTTGCCCGGCTATGGCTGCAATGGAAGAACCGGGGATTTGGCAGGCCGCTACCAGCTCTGCTTTGAACTCGGCTGTGTAGGTTCGGTGGGTGCGTCGGGCCGGATACTTGGCGGGGTCTGGGTCTTTGAGCATGGTGTGCACGATGGGTTGCGTGCACACGATCTTGCGAGATGCGAGATCTCAATTCAAGATGGGTTGGCTGGGCGCTTACGATGAAACGCTGGCAAGGCACAAGCGCTCTGACAACACCGACATCTCCCAATGCGTCAGGAACCCGACCGACGGTTCCTGCTGTCCCCGAAATTGGCACTCCTGGCGCAGCCAATCCACCAGCAGTGAGGACGCCTGATCGGGCGCACAGACGCTTGACGCTCAATCGACTTTGCAGCGCCGTCAGTACCTTGATTTCTACCTGTCCTGGTCATCTCCCATCAGCCTCAGGCAGCGATGCTGGCTGTCACACAGGAATCGCGCCCTGCCCTCACGGATTTCCAGGGTCAACGCCTCGTTCCTGGCCAGGCTGATGCCGTCCATCAGTGCGTAGAAGCCCTGGTCGGTCTCCACCAGTGACCGGGCCAAGAACCCGCCACTGAGGCTGACGGAGATCACCCGACCTGCGTTCTGTACAAGCACCGCCTTGGGCACGGGTTCATCCCAGAAAACATGACGCACCGCATACTGCGTCAGGGGCACAAAAATGACCAGCACCAGCACCAGCAACACGATCAGCAGCACCAGAAAGTGAAGTTCCGTCCGCTTGATCCACATGCGCAACCTCGACAAAGGACCTTCACCGCCCAAAACGTCTGAAGTCGCTTGCTTGCCAGCGCTAGCGGTCTGAACCGGAGTCGGGTGCTGGCTGGTGTGCGTTGGCAGGGACAGCGCAGGGGCACGATGCGTCGGATTCGCACCTCGCACCGGCCTGGTCTTTTTTCGTTTCACGAGCCCTTTGGTCTGGTCTGAGCGCAGGAGCTTTTTCAGGCAAGTCTGCCAGGCCAGGTCCTGGCGCAGCTGATCGACGGCTGTGCGTTTGCGAGGCAATGACTTGCGTAGCGCACTGGCTTGACGCAGCGGCGTCATGACCGACGCGGTGTGGGACACTTTGATACGCAGTCGCTGTCCGACGGGCCACTGCAGTGTCTTCATGACTTGTGTCGGAACGATGAACCAAAGCCGTGTGCCAGGGGTCTTGAAACCGAGAAGTGTCAGACTCAGGGTCAGCGTCCGATGTCCAGCATGTAAATCAGATAGTTTCAGCATGGTGTGGCTCCCTGATGTGATTCATTGTTATGGCGAAGGCCTTGCTCCTGCAGGCTCAGCTGCACCCGGGTGGCCACATGCAGCTGGTACACCGCCTGCTCAGTCTCGAAATGGGCGCATAACAGCACGGTTGCAGACCGGGTCTGCTGCAAGGTGGTTCTGCCCAGAGCCTTTTCCAGTTCGTTGGAGATGCTGATGACCAGCCATCCGTGGGCGTCGATCCCGAACATCGGCTTGACCCACGCACCAGTGCTTTGTGGATGGCGATTGCCGTCGCCGAAGATCGGTCCAAGCGCCGCACTGACAGGTGCAATGTTGAATTTGTAAGTCTCAATCATGGTGAGTTGCCCGCTCAGTGCCAGAATTCGCACGGATTGGCTGCCCCGGACGAACTGTCTGGAAGTTTCAGACCGGTGGGTGGCTCAACCACCAGCGACAACGACCGTTGGACCGACTGTTGAAGCCGGGGAACGTAAAAATCATCGACCTCATCCTCCAGCCCCCAACCCATGGCCTGGCGCAGCAGCCAGGCCTGACGCGGATAACGTTCTTCCAATTGCTGCAGACTCTTGCGCACCAAGGTCCGCAAGACGTCCTGCTGGCTCGCCGTGCTTTGCAGGCCATGGTTGAGCAGGGGCTGGCAGCCTTGCAGCAATGTGGCCACATAGAGGACCTCGCGCTCCTCACAACCGAAGGCGCACAGGTACTGCGCCAGTTCGGCCGCCCGGCGCAGTCGCTGGATCGTCCAGATGGGTGCAGTTGAACGGGATGGTGACTCCCTTGGGGCCGACAACGCATCGGAGTCGCTTGATGATGTTGGCATGCATAGCATCACTTCGCGGATTTCCGGTTCCTGCATGAAACTGGCCAGAAGCCGGTTGAGTCCTGGGTGCCGGACCTTGGCCACGGCTTGTGAGACCAAGGTCTGCGGATCTGTACCGATGGTGAGTTCAACCACGGCACGACCTCGCAGCGCTGGCGCTTGAGTTGACAGCAAGGAAGCTGCGCTGACCACACCGGGAATGCTGCAGGTCAGGGCACGTTTCTTGGCCTGGGTTTGCGGTTGATGTTGAGCTTGGAGGTGACGTGGTGCTGTTGTCAGAGAAGACGCTGTGTTCACGATGTTTGTCCTTGCGAATAGGTTTTTGAATGGTTCTTTGGGTGCTACTGGCCGTTTTTGGGCAAGGCTCTGCCCTGCCCCTGTTTCAGTGCTGCTGAATCAGGGGATGCGGTAGAACGGTTGAGGTCGGCTGGGGGTTGGTCGACTGGCCTTGGCCGAGGTGGTTTACCCGGCTGCGCTCTGGATGGTGGTGTCACCCATCCAGTGATTGGCCATGTCCTGCCAACTCAACGGCGGTGGCTGTGCGCTCACCGGATTTGCAGCTTGGTCTGATGCCATGGCCGATGCCGGGCTGGGTTCACCGGTAGGTGGTACTGCCTGCATGGGTGCAGCTCGGCCAGGTAGTCCGCGTGGTTTGGGCTGGGGCATCGGTGCTGCCTGGGCTGCCGGAACAAAGACTGCCACCTGGGAGCCGGGCATCTTCTGCTCAATGAGGGCGCCTTGGGAGAACTGGCTGGCCAGCAGGCGTTCCATGGCTGAGCCGTCCTGGCGGGTCAGGTTGGGCACGTAGCGGGAATAGACCCTAAACAACATCTCGGTGCTGGTGTGGCCTAACTGGCGAGCAATCCACTCAGGGGCTTCACCACTGGCGAGCCACAGGGTGGCGGCGGTGTGGCGCATTTGGTAGGCGCGGCGATGTGCAATGCCCAAATGTCGCAGCAACGGTGCCCAAACCCGGTTCAGAAAGTTCTGGTTATCGATAGGCTTGCCAGTTCTTAAACAAAAGACGTACTCAGATGAGTGGCCAGTGGCTTCAAACTGGGCCTGAAGAGCATCGAAGACCAACTGGTTCATCTGGATGTCGCGCATGCTCCCATCTGTCTTGAGTTCGTCCTCCTCATTGAGCACAATCGATTCGCGGACCAAGATCAGCCGACGTGAAAAGTCGACGTACTTCCACTTCAAACCATGAACCTCACCGGTGCGCATGCCCGTGAAAAACCGTACTGTGAAGTAGTGACGATAGTCCGGACGCGCTCTAGCCAGGATGCGCTGCACCTCATCCATGCTGAATGGCATCACATCGCTGCGCTTCATTTTGAGAGGCTTGATGTTGCGAAACGCTGACGTAAACTCAAAGCGGTCGGCCGCTTCGTTGAGGATTTGTCGCAGCGGCTTCATCACGGAGTTGATGCGTCGGTTTGACAGTGTGCTATCGGGTTTTCGGGCGGTGACTTTGGCGAGTGATGCCCGAAAAGCCAGAACATCTGACTTGGTGATTTGGCCGACCTCTTTATCCCCAAAGAAGGGAATCAGATATTTGTCCAGCGCCCCTCTCTGGGTGACCGTGTAGCTGCGCCGCCAAGTGATCTCAGCTTCTGCAAACCACTGCTGAGCAAATTCCTTGAAGAGGGGCGTCCCTGTTCTGGAGCTCGGCTGCTTGACCAAAGCTGAATCTTCAGCACTTGGGGTCGCAACCACGTCCAACTTCGTAGGCAGTGGTTTGCCAAAAGTCTTTTGATAGTCGAAGGTACCAAGAGCGATTTCGGTTTCGATGCGATCTAGGGCCTTTTGAAGGCGTTTGCGATTGGAGGGGGTGTCAGACAGTGTTGTCTGCTCCCGCAAACGTTGCCCCTGATACTTGAAATCCATGAACAATGCGCCGGTTTCTGGTCGCGAACGGATGCTACCCATGGATAGTGCCTCCGTTTGCCAGCGGAATGCCAACCGAACTCCCACTGGAGTACATCAGCATGTCCTTTTGCACGTTTTCCCAGATGTAGAGGGTTTTGCGACCACCAAAGGGGCGGAAGTAGTGCCGCCCCTCCAGTAAAACACTATCCTTCAGGCGGTCACGGATGGTCCGGCTGTCGTATTTGATGCGGCCCGCAAGCTCCTCAGTCGTGAGGTAAGTTTGGTCTGTCATTGAAGTGCTCCTATACAATTTACTAAACAGACGTTAAGTTTTATTTACGTCTGCAGCGCATTTTATGCATGTTTGCACAACTTTCAATACATCCGTAAGTTATTTTTTACGTTTAGATGTTTTTATGATCAGATTCAAGCTTGGCGAAATGATGGAAAAGAAACGTTTTACGGACGGTCGGCGCTTTTCCATTACTGACATTGCCGCTGAGACAGGCCTAAGCCGAGTCACTCTTTCCAAAATCCTCAATCAAAAGGGTTATGGCACTGGAACCGACACAATTGACCGTCTATGTCAGTTCTTTGGATGCCGAGTGGAGGATCTGATGGAGCATTTGCCGGAGGCGAATGAAGCGAACGGCGCAGGCAACTAGCGCCCCATCTGCAAAAACCGCTGCCTATGAAAATTCAAATACGGGCCATGCTGCGCTGATACCCATCTCAGGCACATGCCTGCGGCAAACCCTATTTTCAGCTGGTCGCTTGGCGTGATGGCTTTAGATACCAGCAACTCGCCCGAATCCGAAAAGCTGACCAGGAAGCTGTCGAACAGCACATCGAGATTCGCACTCAGCAAAAAACCGTTGTACACATCCAGCCGCTCTGCGTCAGACCCGCATTCGGCCCATGGCTTGGCGTGGCTGGCCCGCAGGGCTTGCGGCAGTGCCAGGCCCGTCACCGCACAGGCACTGCCCCAGTAGTCCAGCATGGCCTGGCGGTAGGCCTGTTGCCCCACCCGCTGTCGAACCATTCGCAGCACCTCGGTATTTTGGGCGGCTGCGGTTGGCATGGCCGACAGTTCGGCTTGCACTTGCTGCTCAAACGCTGTGACCGCTTGGTTCGGCAGCGCTTGCGATAGGGCAGCGGCACGACGCAGCCACTGGGCCAGTGCGGCCTCAGTCGGCAGGGTAAAGCCCTGTGCAGTGCTACCTGCATTGGGGAAAGTCCGCGCCAGTTCCTGCCCCAGCGTGGCAGATCCGGATTGGATGGCTACCTGAAAAACCTTATCGGATGTCGTCACAGCCACCTGGGCGGGATGCCTGGCGGAGCCCAATCCCACGTGTGATCCATCGCTTGGCAACACATGCTCAAAGCCATTGTCATACCCGGCTTTTTCGACCAGGATGCGTTGCAACGGGTTCATGGCAGCTCCGAAACCGGTTGCTTTATCCGATTTCATCCAATTCCATCCGAATTCATCCGATCGGATGTACCGATTCGGTAGAAAGAGGCTGGTCCCACCCCTTCCAAGACCAACAAGTCGGATTGGCACATCCGTTTGAGCAAAGCCTTTACCTGACCCTCACTCAGGCGACACAGCTCCTTCGCCTCGGCACGCTTGATACGCCCGTGCTGTCGCACATAACTCAGCACCATCTGCTCATTTTGAATGGGTGCGAACCCAGCTTGCCGCGTGTAGGCAGCCTTGTCAGCCACAGCGCCATAAACAGCCGCAGAAAGCATGTAAGTACGGGCCCGGGTGGCACCATGCGCCTCGACAAAGCCAGATTCGGTCAGAGCCTCCAGCGTGCGTTTGGCAGAAATCACGTCGCGTTGTATGCGTTCGGCGAGTTCTTCAGCCGACAGGCGTTTGAGCTGTCGTAAAGCTCCCAAAGCGATCAGAGAATCAATGGGCAACTCGGAGCTGCGGCGGCGTTCTTCGTCCACCACTAGACGGCGAAAGTCCATGTCGGCGGGCTCCGTGGGCATGCGCAACACCACGTTTTGAGCATCGGTGCGGGTGTAGTCAGGCGCAGAGCGACCAAACTTCAGCATGCCACGGTAAATGGTGTCCACGCCCCGGCCAGACCGCTCCACTACGCCAATACGCTTCATCGCATCGGCCAGCGCCCGGTTGCGAGGGCGGGGTTCGGTCACCAGCATATTGGCCAGCGTGACCCCGTCCACCAGGCCGCCAGGGTTGCTCACCACCAAAGCATCATCCTCAAGACGCACATGCACAGCCCCCAGGCGGTGGTAGTCGCGGTGGATCAACGCGTTGGCTACCGCCTCGCGGAAGGCACCCATGTCCACCATAGGCACCGGCACGCGAAACAGCCCCACTTGCAATTCTTCTTCCGGGTTGTAAGGTCGAAAATTGGTTTCCAACCAGTCCACAGCCTTCAGCAAGGGATACCGCCGGAATTCATTAAACTTGACCGACTGCTGCGCCAGCACTTGAAAAGCGAATTCATGCGTGGGCACCAACTGCTGCAGCGCGGACTCGCGCCCCACCAGCAGCAGGCCCGTCAACGTCGGCAGGCGGCGGCCATCAGGCTGGCGGGCAGTCAGACCGAGTGCACCATCCAAGGCTTCATCGTCCAGCTCCAGCAACACGCGGTCACCACCATATTGCTGCACCGCCTGGCGCAAGCGCTCCCGTTCCAATGGGTCAAAGTCAGCCAGAGTTGCCCCTGCCACCGGCTGGGCGGACACATCCAACATGCCAAAGCTGCTGGCACGACTGACTCGATCATGTGGAAGCATCGGCACACATTCGGGTGTGCCATCGTGCTTGATGCGGCGGCGCAAGTACACCCCACCCTGCGTAGCAACCTCGCCTTGCGCCTTGGGCACGCTGATGCGGGCAACAGTCACACCGCCAGCCTCCACGGAGGACACGGTAACGCTGACGGATGGCGACGTTCGCGCAGCCACCATGCCCGCCAAGCCGGTCAGCATCTGATGATCAGGGTGCAGGCCAGTAGGCTTACCATCGTCTTCCACACCCAGCCACAAGTCACCGCCATCTGCATTGGTCAGGCAGACGACTGCTTCCACCAGTTCAACGTCTGACAGGCGTTTGCGGTCGCTTTTGAATTCGACGGTAAGCGTTTCACTGGCTGGAATTTGGGTACTCATGTTCGACGCCCTTGATAACCGGCAGGCGGTGTCTTCACTTCCCTCCGGGGGCTTGGTTGATTGGTTTCTTTGAAATGCCATGGCTCGATTTCAAAAACACTAACCGCAACCTGATTGCCTCCATGAACCTGTGCGATGGTTTTCTCATGCTTAGGGAACGGCGCTTGAGCCGTTGAACCGCCAAATTCGCCACTGTTGGCCAGAATCACAGGCTGATACATATGAAAGTGCAGAGCGCTCACCATGTTGTCAAATGTCTGCACGTCCTGGTTCATGGCCGCCACTATGAACATGTCAGAACGATCACGTAAGTCGGCAACTAAGTCCAAGTCAGTTGCGTCATAACAAATGGCAGCAGCAACGCGCGTCGGTGCCCCTTGACCCACAGGGAACTCAACCAGTGTCACGTGGGGGCGATACTGCTTAACTCCCATCTGTCGCTCCAATTTCATTGGAAATTTTTTGCCCTGACGCACATACTCAATCTGGCGCCCGTCACCTTCAAACTGGGTTCTTATCAACCACAGTCCCTGGTTGGTTATGCCCCCTGCCTTGTGAGAATGCACGAAGGTAAGCCCAGCAAAAATATTGGCTCCCACGCTGTCCGACAGTCTGCGTAAAAAATCAATATGCTCCTCATGAATAGTGAGCTCGGGAAAGAGTATCAAGTCCACCAACGGTTCGCCACTATCTGCTGAGTTCGATTTCTCGCGTGACGATGCCCAAGCCGAGATTTTTGCATGGGTCAATTTGCACATCTCCGCTAAGTGTCTACGGTGTGCGGCCAAGTCTGCAGGTGTCCAATGCAGTGGGTCTTTGGCATCAAAATCTCTCAATGCTGGTCGCAATGTTTGAACTACGGCAACGCGCATCGCCCGATGCTGGGGAAGGCTGTCAGAGGTAGGTAGCACGTAGAACGGCGTTTTACTTCGCCCACCATACAACGCCCTTTGAGACGCAATACGGGTTTGAACGATTTTCAGGAGTTCATGGGGGGTGCCGACTTGACCTATCTCACTTGCCACTGATCCACGAACGAATGTACCGGGCCACTGCAGCAAAGCAGTCAAAAAACTAGATAACCATGGTGTCACCGGGGAGGGTTCAGTGTACAAACCACGTCCATTGTTCACTAACCCGAATCGACGCTGAAACCAAGTAGAGCGCAGACCGCTGTACCTTTGAATATCTTCGGATAACAAAAACCTTCTAGCTGTGAAGTCCATCTCACCTGTTACAGCAGAGCGCAAGATACGCCCCAGGCCATAAAGCCATGCACGGTTTTCTCTGACCCATGGTGGAGGTTGGTACAACGACCACACGTTCTCACCTGGATCCAAAATCTCTGCGATCAGGGTCTCTTCTCCCAAAGCGGAAATGGTGTCCCAATCTTTGCTTGCCAAGTTGATATGCTCTGCTGATAGCCCAGCGCCGAGCCATCGAACTTTTTTACCACCGCCTTCGATATCGTCATTGGTAATGTGCAGCAGCAGCGCACGCGCCAAAGCGAGGATCGAGTTTTCATTTTCAAAGGGGTTCTGGTGGTTGGAAATTGCGCGTAGTAACGTGGATTTTTCTGGAAGTCGCTTTTTGCTGCGCGCCATACCAGTCTCTTTGAAGAACTCACGCATTCCTGACGGAACATGCGAAAACCACTGACGTTGTTTTGTAGACCGATGTGCCAAACATGCCATTAGCAGGTCGGGCGAACTTAATGCCAAAACCTCGATGGCCTCTTCAGCTTCATCAAATGCATCCAACTCCAGTTGAGCTGTAAACCACGATGCAAACTGGGTCGGGTTCGGCTTGATCTGTTGCACCACCAATGCCAACGGTAAGGCATCCAATAATTCGGAAGCTTCTATCGCGCGATAGCGCAATGCTTTTTGCAGGTTCAAGTAGGGCAATAGTTCGACAGAAGCCCCCTTGATGATAATTTTCATGGACACATCAGCGATGGACGACAAAAACAAGTAGGCCTGCTGCTTGACATACCAAGGTGACGCCTTTTCTACCAATACGCGCTTGGCCAACGCGGCTAAACATTGCCGGTATCCCGTTATGTCAACCCCAGACGGATAAGCCTCATTGCCGCGATGACCTGTTTCCACCGCTCCTGCGCGCAGCAAATCAGCGATCACATACCTCGCCGCATGCACTTGTTGCTGAACCTCGGCTTTATCCTTATCCTTTTTCGGCGGTTGGAGTTTTAACTCAAGTGCCTGAGTGACCGTTTCCAACAGCTTGGGATGCGGAAACAAATCAAGACCACACCGCAGCAACAGTACCAAAGAAGGGTTTTCAGACCAAACTTTGATGAGTTTTCGTGCCATCCTCTCAAACTCATGAGACATGGTCTTGTCTGTGGTGACCGCCCCCCTTGGCGACAAGCCGTCGTCTGTAGAAGCATTGTTATCGGCCATGGCGAGTCGTTCACGCAGAACCTTGACCAGTCGAGTCGCGACAAAACGTTTGACTGTGTCGTCGCGCACATCATTCACGGGTGATGCTACTGCCGCCAACCTCAACCGCGAAGGTTTCACTGGGTTCGTATCATCCAACTGCGCTGACAACCAAAGCAAACCATCCAATCCACCTGTCGCCATAACCAGTGAATCAAGATCAAACGTGCCGCTTAGCCCAGCGTTCAAGCTGCGCATGGTGGCAGACAGGCCACCCTGTTGTCCCATCGAACGGTAAGACTGAATTTCTGATTTTTTCGTGTTTAGTTTCAGTGGTTGAATGACAACAGACTGGCTTTCAAAACGGCTTTGTACATCGTCAAAATGCTTTTTAAGCAGCTTTTCAACGAATCCTTCGACCGCACTTTTTAACACTGCCTGAAGTCCGCTTGCTCGCGCATTCGTCGGCGCTGACACCACTACGCGCATGTCATCGACATAACGGCAGTAATCCAATATGCAAGCGTCACTACCAATGGCAGTGCCTCTGCTTACTGCTTGTGCCATCAATTGGTCGAAGCCTTGCAAATAGGCATTGGCAAAAAAACCGGAAGCAACCAAACCCTGTGGCAAACCTAATGGCAATAAACCAGAATCACCGTTGAATAGTGTCTTGTGTACATCATCGTCGGGTGACCACTCCCATGCGGATAAACGGGCCACAGCATCCCAAAACTGCAGATAATCCTGATCGTCATCTGAGTCAAGAACGTCGCCTGTCTTACCACGGTACAGCGTCTCCAGACGTTTCATTTCAAAAATCAGTGCATCTCGATTCACTCCGTCAAAGAAAGCCTTGATGTCGAGCTTGACCACAAACAGTTCTTTGTCATGCGCTAGTTGCCCACTCAACTCACGGCACACATGAGCGGGGCGAGCCAAAAATGCTTGGTAATGTTGAAAATAGTCGCTATAGGTGCGGCTATTGCCCCAAGCAAAAACTGCGATCTTTGCATGACTAACGGTGCCGTCTCTCCAGTGGCAATGAAGCCGGTTCCCATAACTCACCATGCCTGCTTCCCTCGCCGCCATTGCATCCAAGCCTGGGTCACCTTGTGCGGTTTCAATGGCATTGGCCAAACACAGCATCACAGCGGTATTCAGCACCTGGTCCCGAACGTTCACATGGGCCAACGGACGCAGTGGCTGCACCGCAATGTCATCAGTTAGCGTGGGATGCCAGTCATTGAAATTTGGCTCACTTCCAATGTCGTCCAAATTCATGTCCAGAAAAGTGTTCAAATTGAACTTTTCCCACTCGTTGAAAACCCAGGTCTGGTTCTTAGGTGCAGGCACTAGTCGAAGCTGGGCTGGCTTGAACTCGGTATCTGTAACCAGTTCAGCCCATTGGCTCAATCTCTTTTCCAGGTTAATGGCTGAAGCATCCAGTTCCAGCACATCGGCGTACCAGTTATGGCGACGAATGTACTGATGCGACTTCTTCCATGCCTGCGCCAGCACAGTGACATCGCTGAGCAACATCAGGCTTGGGCCAAGCGTTTTGTATTCGGGTTTAACAATCGACATAGTTATTCAGCTCCCTGTTTCCATTGCATCCCACACTTTTGTGCAGTGTTTCATTGCTCTACCCCAACACCGCTTGCCGTTCACCAACAAACCGACGACCGAACAGCAGGCCTTCATCAGAACTGGGGTCGAGGGTCAAACACACGGTGCCATCCTGCAGGTCAGTTGGCGGTGGCGTGGTTGTCGTAACAATGTATTGAAACGGCAGCTCCAAGCCCGCGTACTGCGTCTTTTGCAATTGACCAATCAATGTCAGAAAATTCTCGTACAGGCCTACGCTCATGTCTGCTTCCCGTGGGCAGTCGTGAATGAAAAGGCCGGGTAGCGCATTTTCTGGCCGGGCGCTGTCTAGCATGCAAGCAACATCGCCTAGCAAAACCTCCAGCACCCGATAGGCTTCACCACCGCGCATCGACAAGCGGAAAGGCCGCGCTTCGTCGCGAGGATCGAATACACCAAATGCGCCATCTGGCAACAACTGGCGTGTCAAGCCGTCCGTGATCCGGGCCAACGCTTTTTCCCGCTCAGACCTATCCTGCTGCAAGACGGTCAGTTGCGTGCGAGCTCGGTTCATGTCCTGTTCGATCTTTGCACTTTTCACCCGTGATGCATCTATGGCCGCCTGGGCTTGTGAAGAGCCAGCGGTGCGCTCCCAGCGATCCAGCTCATCCAACAACGCTGGCCATTTGTTTGCTTCCAGTTCAGCCGTTCGCTTGCCTATTCGGGTCTTCTGCTGAACGTCTGCCAATGTCTTTCCCTGCCTCGACATTGCATCAATCTTTGATTTCAGTTCATTCTTTCGTTCCAGCAATCTGACCGCCCGACGGGCTGACTCAGCCATAGCAGCTTGAAGGCTCCTTCTGTCTCGCAGATCCCGCAAGCTTGCCAGTTCCAACTTGCTGATTTCATCTTGCACATGTTGGCATTGCGAAAAAGGCAGATTGCCCTCCTCGCAGTGTCCAGTCAGTTGCCGGAGCTTCAGTAACTGAGCACCAATGGTTTGGAAGGCCTCATCATCGCCACGTCTGGCTGCATCAGCCTGTTTGAACTCAGCCTCAGCCGTGTCATGTTCACCTTGAATCAACTTCAGGTTGGCGCGCAGGTCTGCCACAGCTTGGTCGGCTTCTTCCTGTTTTTTCTCCCACTGCGCCAACCGCTCGGCCGCCTCATTATTGGCAGCCTTGATCCGCAGCTCTACGGAGTCTGCAAAAAAATCATTGATTCGGATGGGTAGATCATTGGGCAGATTGCCTCTGTCCCGCAGACTCGATTCAATGCGGTGGCGGATCAGCATAGGCTCTTGCAGCAAAGTCTCTGTATCTTTCTTTGCTTGCTCCAGGTCGTCCTCCAGCCCGGAAATTTGGGTCATCAACCGGGATTCGCCTTGCTCCAACAATCCCAACACGGCCCGCATCACAATGGGTGGGTCTTGGCGGCTGCGCTGCAATTGAGTACCTTCGCCCTCGCGCCAAGCAAAAAAAGATTTGAAGCGAGAGCCTTGATCCCGGCTGATCCAGGCCAGCACATGTTTCCATTCGATGAGCTGCTTTGTTTCCGGGATGTTGCGCGGCGACACCGGGCGCATCATGTCGTCTGCGAGCTTCTTCAAAAAGGCGCGGTCACTGGTTTCCGTGCCGCTGCCCCACATGTCAGCCACAGCGCCCGCGCAGGCTATGCCTTCCTTACGCGGATTGAAGTAGCGACGTAGCGTGAAGGGCTGACCATCTACGTGCAAGACCGCAATTACACCGCCTTGGGCAAACTCGCCAAACAGTTCGTCGCGAAGTTCCGCCACCGCATTGGACGGCTCACCTAGGCAAAAACGCAGCAACAGACACAAAGAGGTTTTGCCAACACCGTGACCAGCGGCCTGTGTGCCCTTTGCTCTTCCTACTTCGGGCTCTTTGGCCCAAACCAGATTCAAGCCACGATGAAACGGGATTGTGCGCAATACATGCGCCTCATCCGGCTCGCCGAAAATGACCAAACGTTCAAACCACAGGCGCGGACTGCTTCTGTCGGTCGGTAGATGCTGGGTCAACTGCTCCATCGCTCCGTCCTTGTGGTCAGGCCCGCTTCACCGCGACTTCGGTCGTTTGCTCATCACGGGTTGTGGTGCTGACTGCAATTTGGGCGGCTGCAAGGTTCAAGAGAGTTGCCACACGACCCGTTTCTTCATCCGCCACAACTCCGCCGGGTATGGCTGCACCTTGGACCGCAACAAGATCACCAGTCAGGGACTCCACGCGAATCGCTCCGGTGGACTCAAGGTAGCGAAGCCAATTTTGGATACGGGCACCCGTCAGCCGCTGAGCCTCAAAAATGCCTGGATGCTGCTGCTGGAGGGTGTTGATGAGATCAACGCCCTGTGCATCGACAAATTTGGGCCACGACGCTGGCTGAGCCACCATCGCCATGGCATCGGTTAAATGACGGCGCGGTAAATGCCCCTGCTGCCGAACCATCGTGAGCAACAGGCCGATCAGGTGCGCGTCGGCCTCGTCCTTGATGACACCGTGCGACGAATAGCTGTGCTGAGCCTGCTCACCTGGCGGGGGCACCAACAGGCTCTGATACAGTTGTCCTGACGCATCGGCCAAGGTCATACGGTCAAATTCGCGCAGCACCAGCCGTTGAGTGCGGTATTCGCCGAGTTCTTTCTGCTCTTTGTTTTTGAGCACGCGGAAGGTTTCGGATGGGTAATCCTCGCCCATGATGTCCGCGGGATCAAGGATGTAGCAGAGCTCGTCGCGAGTGAGGCCGTAAAGTTTGGAGTAGTAGGCGTCGAGTTCAGCACGGAGTGTCGCGCGGCGTTCAGGGTTGAAGGCAAACGGCTCACCGTGGTAGTCAAGGTCTTGCGCCCACGGCAAAAGGTCGTGGGCGGTGTAAGTAAGCTCAAGAACACGAGAGTTGATGAAGGCAAGATTGGTATCGGTGTAGCGATCCGGTGGGAGGATGGGGAATTGTTTCAGGTAGCCATAAGTCAGATGCGTTCCACCCACTTTGACTCTTGCAACAAAATCCAGTACTAACGCGCTTAGGTTTGCTATCAGGCAAGCAAGTTTTTTCGGTGACTGGTCAGACATTAGGAATGGCACAGTATTTCCCAAAGCCAGCCTTGGCATGACAGTCGCGATTACCGTGCGCAACACATGCGCGCTAGTAATATCTCGCCATCCCATCAACCAATTACGACTCCACCCTCTATCACTTAAACGCTGCTCTACTTCTTTGGCTTCAACCCAATAACGCGGCGAAACGGTGAAATTAGGGTCCATCTTCTGGTCGACGGAAACGTCGTGACTTTCGCTGTCAAGACCATATGTCGCCCAACGATGGTCGTAGTGATGAATCATCTTCGCTTCGTACAGAGCCAGACGCTCTGGAGTTGACGAGTCTCTAAAATGATGACTGTCTTCGGCCATGTGAAACAGTCTTGAGTGGAAGCGTAATCCCCACGTATTTCCTCCCGGCTTGTTGTCGTCGATAAGTATTGGCACCGCTCTGTATAACTTTTTGGTCAGCTCTGCATCCATTTCTGAGCGGAGCACCGGGCAAGTTAAAGAGTTGGGACTTATGAGTTTGAATTCATCTGGGGTTAGTCGAAAGCGACGCCGCGGATCGTGAATTTGCTCTACCTTCTGCGCAAAAAAAACAAATTCCGCCTGTTCAGCCATCCCCAGTGTCAGCATGCAGAATCGAAAAGAATGATGGACATCTGGGAATATGAATTTTTCATTCTCGAATGAATGAATGCTGATCAACCTTCCTTGCTGTGTGTGATGCGCGAAATAGGCTTTGGTGCCATCGTCGGTCGCTATACCGGTTGGTACGATGAAGCCGGAACGACCTTGAGTATTGGTAATCTGGCTAATGGTTTCAGCAAACAAGGCATAGGTATTCACATCACCCACACCGGTGAGAGGGAAACGTCCGCCGTCCTCCCCCTTAACATGGGCAAACACGCTGGCGGCTTCCGCTGTGCGGCGGGCAATAATGAACTCGGCGTAAAGGCGCTGTTCGGCCTCGCAGTCATGCGGTGCGCGCTCCACTTGTGGGAATAGATGCTTTGCCAGCTTGCCCTCGGAGAGCCATTGAATGCGTTGGCTGCGTTCAGCTTTGTTTTTTGCCTCAAACACATCGCGGTGGCGAGTGGCGAAGAATTCTTCTTCCTGCAGTTTGATGCGCTCCCACGGTGGGTTACCCAGCACGCAGTCAAAACCGCCAGAGGCGAATACCTGTGGAAAGGCCAGCGGCCAGTGCAGCACGCGGGCCTCAACGCAGGCGGCTTGGGCAGCAGAGAGTGCGCCTTGCTGCGCCATGGGCAACGCATCACCGAGCAAGGTGAGGTAGAGCGTGGCGCTGGTGGGGATATGCGCTTCAGCACCCTCACGTTTGGTCAGCAGATAAGCACCCACCAGCAAATCAGCAGCGTGTGCCAAGCGGCTGGTTTTGGCCTGTTCCAAAAAAGCGCGATAGGCGACCTCTTTGTCTGCAATCTCCTGAGTGGTGTTATCCGGGAGAGCTTCGATAGCTTGCAAGTGTCTTAGGCCATTTCCGACAGCGCTTGCCACATCGAGTTGTCCAAAAGCGCGAGCATTGCGTTTCTTAACCAGGTCCTTGAGCGCTGCGGTGTTGATTTTGGCGAGCTGTTTGCACACCTCTTTGTCATCGCCGGAGAGCGGTTTGAAAGCATCCTTGGCAATGCCTAACTCCAGCGTCTTGAGGTCAATGAGCCCCAGCAGCGCGTCACCACATTGCAGGTGGTGGTCCAAAAAGCTCAAGGGGCGGCCTTCTTCAAAGCCTTCCAGCCACAGTGCGGTACGGGCCAGTTCCACGGCCATGGGGTTGCGGTCTACGCCGAAGATGCAGCGGCCAATGACCTCGCGCAAGGCGTGGCGATAAGCCAGCGGGGTGACGGCACCGTCGGGTGAGCGCAAGCTGGCCAGGCGCTCTGCCAGGCGGCGTGCGGCTGCCAGCAAAAAGTGGCCGCTGCCACAGGCCGGGTCGATCACGCGGATGGCAAGCAATGCGTCCACCGGGATGGCGGGGTTGGCGGCCAGGCGCTGGGTGATGACGGGATCGAGTGCGCTTTTGATGAGCTCTTTAACCAGGCTGTCGGGGGTGTAGTAGCTGCCCGTGAGTTTGCGGTCATTTCCCGCCGTGCTGCCCACGCTGGTGATCCCGACAAAGCCAAAGCTGCGGGCGTGCAAATCCACCTCGGGCACCAGTTCCAGCAGGCTTTCATAGACGCTGCCGAGTTCTTCGGTGTCCATGTTGCGGTAGTCAATGGGGGCCAGTGGGCCACCGGCACGCTTGGCCCAGCGCAGGCTTTGCATGACGGCCAGCAGGTCGGCGTTGGTGAGCTGGGTACCGTCCAGCGCGCGGCATTGGGTGGGTGCAAACAGGCCACCCAGAGCGGGCAGGCCCAGGCGGGTTTCACCCTGGGCCAGGCCTTTGAAGACGATCTTGATGCATTGCCATAGGTCATCAAACTTTGTGCGGGCACGGCGGCGCAAGGCCATGTCGCGCAGGCGGGACAGGGCATAGCCTTGTGCGTAGGCCTGGGCGGCAGCCAGCTTGGCGCGGGCGGTGGCGGGGTCGTCCTGAGGCTGGGGAGCGTTGGGAATGAGCCCGCGCTCTTCCACACTGAAGACGAAGATAAAGCGGTAGATGAGGCGCAGCAGTTGGGCAAAGTAGGCTGACTGGCTCAGGCTGCCGTCTTGCAGGGCTAGGCGCAAGGCCTCGTTGCCGGGGTGCTGCAAAAAACCCTGGCCTAGGGTGATGAGGGCTTCGGTCACGCCCAGGCGCAAGCCGTCGCGCACGCGGGTGCCTTCTTCTTGACCCGCTTCGCGCCAGCTTTCCCACACCACTGGGGCGGGTGTCTCACTTGTGCCACTCACCAGGCCAGCGCGGCTGGCATGCAGCAAGCGCCAGGCGTAGGCAAATTCGGCAAAGCGCTGGCCGCTGAGAAGGTCTTGCAGATCAATGTCGAGGTAGCTGGGGCGTGTCAGGGTGGCGGCATCGCGCAGCAGACGCAGGGTTTTGCCGTTGGTGACGATGGCCCACTGGTGATCTGGGCTGGCGTTGAGCAACTCTTGGGCTAGCTGGAAAGGCGTTTTCTTGCGGCTGCCGCTGCCTTGGATGGCAAAGCGTGTGTCTGCGTCGTCCAGGCCCAAGGTGTGGGGTACTACCACGATGGGAATGGCGTGCGCAGTGCTGCCTACCCCCGACGGAGGGGCCAGGAGGGAGATGGGGTAGTGGCGGTCTTCAAGGGTGATGCCGGGGATGGCATTCACGGCGGTGTAGCCAAATGCATCGCGCAGCAGCTCGGTCACAAAGGTGGTGGTGGCGTGCTGGGCATCAACGTCGACCCGCTCCAGCAGCGGGGCAAAGCCGCGCCACTGGGCGCAGGCAATCTGGAAGGAGCGGCTGTATTCGTCTTTGAGCTTGAGGCCTTTGGGGATGCCGTAATCGGCCTCGGTTTGCATGCGGGCCTGGCCCAGGGCGGCTTTTTCCAGCATGTCGGGCAGGAACAGGCCACCTTCAAGTTGCAGGGTGGGCAGGTTGAGCGCTGCGGTATGTTTTCGGACAGGTTTCATAACTGGGAACTACAGAGCGTCTGGCAGGAGGACATACACACCAATCACGTCGACCGGCAAACAGGGGGCCACACTGTACTGGCCCACGTCACGGGCGGCTTCGCGCACTCGGCGGTGGTCGGCCAGCAGGGTTTGGGCGCGCTCGTTGGCCAGGTCTTGCAGGCGTTGGGGGTGAGCTTGCAAGAAGTCCAGCGCCTGGCTTACCTCGCGGGTCATGGCCTCACGCGGCAGGTTGCCGGTGGGTTGGCATTCCAGCAACTGGGCGGTGGCATCGTCACTGAGCCACTCGGGGTTGCTGCGGCCTTTGACGGCCAGGGCCACGGTTTCTTCGGCCATCATCTGGTAAGGCTGGCGGCGGCGCACGTAGCCCAGTTGGTGACGCAAGCGCAGAAGGTAAACGGTGGTGACAATGTCCACCCCATTGGTGATGGTTGCGGCGCAGCGTGCGGTGACGCCGGATTCGCCCTGCAAGGCGGTTTCAATCAAATGGTCTGCCAGCACGGTCACAAGTGGGTGGCTGCGGTGGAGCTCGGCAAAGTTCAGGCCCAGGATGGGCTTGGCGCTGTCTGGCACCAGGCCTTCGTCAGTGAGGCGTTGGCGCAGGGCTTCGGGCAGGTGCTGGGTGGGCAGCCGGTACAGGGTGTTGCCAGCTGTGCGGCGGACGGCCTCCAGCGGGGCATTCAGGCGGACGCAGGCGCTTTGCACAAAGCGCTGCACATCGGCACTGCTGCCCAGGGCAGTCTGCTGCTTTTGCCACTCGGGAAGCACTTCGTCGGGGCGGATACGGCGCTGGGCGAATTTTGTGCGGTTGAGCTTGGCTTTTTCCAGCGCATCGGTCCACAGGGTTTGCAAGGGGACCAATACTTGCTCGGCCTCGGCAAAGTCAAAACCCAATTGCTGGTTACGCGGCGCGTTGCGCTTCATCAGTGCGGCTTTCACCATGGCCTGGTTGATGCGCAGTTTGTCTTCTGGCATGGGCACCAGCACGCCCAGTTCTTTCTGGATGGCCTCGCCCTTACGCAAGATGACGTTGAGCACAAACCCGTCCACCGGGTTGTCTTGCCCATAGAGCATGGTGCAGCGCACCTCGGGGGCTAGCTGGCCAAAGCGGTCTACGCGGCCCTCGCGCTGCTCGTGACGGGTGGGGTTCCAGGCCAGGTCGTAGTGCACCACGGCGGTAAACAGGTGCTGAAGGTTGATGCCTTCAGACAGACAGTCAGTGGCGACCAGAATACGGCCACCATCCGCCTCGACACCTTCCGCCATGCTCTCGACCTTGTCACGGCGTTCTTCTGGGCTGAGTTCGCCGGTGACCACATCCACCAGCACTTTGGGAAAGTGTTTTTTCAGCTCGGCGGCAACGTAGTGAGCGGTGGCCACATAACGGCAGAACACCACGGGGGCAAAGCCGTCTTTGACCAAGCCGTCCACGTGGGTGATGAGCACGGCCAGTTTGGGGTCACCGACTTTGCCGGACAAGCGCTGGGCCTCAACAATCAGCGCTTGCAAGTGCTGGGCATCTTGCAGGCGGTCGTTGATCTGGCCTGCGGGCTCCAAGTCATTGCTGCCGAGGTCATCGGCCTGGCCGTCGTGCAGGCGCTCGTCTTCGAGCAGATCGTCATCGCCCTCAGCAGCCAGGGCTTCGGTTTTGCCTTCCAGGCGGGTGCTGAGCGCTTTGACGGCTGTGGCGGGGCTGGAGGCGACGCAGCGCAGCAGGGCCAAGGTGGCGTACCAGATCAGGCGGGCGCTGCCATGCTGGCTTTGCTCCACCGATTCGGCCATTTCGCGGCAATAGGTTTGCACCGCATCAAAAAAAGCGCCCCAGTCACCAGTGAGCTGGTAGGTGAGCTCGGTTTTCATTCGGCGGGCAAAGCCACGACCATCTTGGGTTTCGGCCTGCCATTCCACAATATCTTTGCGGCGGCGCTGCACAAAATGTCGGGCGAGCTGGTCGCGCAGCGGATCGTCGGCCAAGGTACGATTTTGCAGACCCAAAAAGGCAGGGTCAAGCAGGGAAAGCAAGTTGTAAAACGCGACCTCATCCCCTGAGTGCGGCGTGGCGGTGAGCAGCAGCAGGTGGCGCTCAGTATCTTTGGCAAGACGCTGAAGCAACTCAAACCGCAACTGTTTACCTGCACCGCTGCTGGCGCAGGTGTGGGCTTCGTCGACGATGATGCACTCGGGAGCGATACTTAAAAAATGTTCACGGTGGCGTTCGCTTTTGATGTAGTCCAGGCTGACCACCACGATGGGGTGATGGTCAAACAGGCCTACGCCATGCGGCAAGTCGCGCTCTATACGGCTGGCGCTGGCGGACGTGAGGGCGATGGCCTGCATGTTGAAGCGGTCTTGCAACTCCGCCTGCCACTGCTCCACCAGGTGGGGCGGGCAGAGCACGGCCAGGTGGCGGACTTCGCCACGATCCATCAGCTCGCGCACGATCAGGCCAGCCTCAATGGTTTTGCCAATGCCGACGTCATCCGCAATCAACAGGCGCACGGTGGAGAGACGCAAGGCCATGAGCAAGGGCACCAGCTGATAGGCGCGGGGTTCGACAGCGATATTCCCAAATGAGCGGAACGGCCCGCCACCTGCACGCAGCTTTAGGCGCAGAGCATCACGCAAGAGCAAGGCAGCAGCGTGGTTGCCGGGTTGCGTCGGGTCAGGCCAGGCAAAAGTGGCGGGCTCCACAGGCGCGAATTCCAGATCGGGGATCAGGGTAATGATGTCTTCATCCGCACCACCCAAGGGGCGCAAGCGCAGCAGGCTGCCGCCGCCGTCTCGCCGGGTGTCGGCTTGCACGACCCACTCGCGCCCGCGTGCACGCACCAAGTTGCCGGGGTGGAAATCATCGGTTGCTGTGGTCATGCGTGAAAAGGTTTGAAATTAGCTAAAGACATGAGGGTAAGCGGCGAACTGCTCTGACCACAGGGCTGAATTTGACATATTGATGACAGACCAGCCTTTATCGGTCAGTTCGGCCTGCCATGAGGCTTGCAAAGGCTGCAATATCACCAAGGTTCGGGCAGCTTTGTACTGGCCCGCTACGGTCAACTGGCCACCGAGCACCTGCAACTGGGTTTGATCCGGCACCTTGTGCCCACCAGCCTGAAGCGCCTGTTGCCATTGCTCAAAAAGCGCGTCATGGGTGCCTGCAGCCTCTGACACAGAGGGCGACTGACTTGGCTCAGCAGGTGCGGCAGCTACTTGGGCGTTGGCCAACGCGACCAGCATTTCAATGGCTTGCGTATTGCGTCGGTTGATGTGGTCATGGTCTGGCTGGTTGAAATATGACAACAGGCACTGGTAACAACCGGCTTCACAAATGCTGTGACCATCCTGCGTTTTTTGCTCCAGATTGTTCAAATCCTCCACCGACCAAGATCCTGCGGGTTCCCTGTAGTGCATCACGCGCAAGGCTGCAGCGGCTACCTGGGCCATGGCCTGGGGCTCTGTGGCCAAACGGGTCAAAACACCGGCTCCGCCTTCGGCTGCTTCGTAAAACAACAAGGCTTTGCGCTCGTCCTGTTTGGGCAAGGGCTCGGCCACCAATTCGGACTCTTCAATCTGAAAGGTCATTTCAATGCCGCGCTTAAGTGCGGCTTGTAGGGTTGCCATGGCTTCCAAATCAAGCGGCACATTGGGTGCCAGAATAAGGATGTTGCGGTGGTCCTCCACAAAGGGAACGATTTGCTGGTTGGGCACCTTGTCCAGCAAGCCATCATCGCTGCTGCCATCATCCGTGGCACCTGGCTCGTCTTTTTTACTCCACTGCCCGGTAATGGGGTTGATGTAGAAGCCGAGCTGATCCTTGTCTTTGCGTCGGCGCCAGCCACGGTTGATTCGCCAGATTTGCGCCGCAGGGGAATAAGTCAGCGCGGCCAAGGCATGAGCATCGTCACCGCTGTCACTGCCGATAAGTGACTTGTGCTGTGCGATCTTGCCGTCCAGCCCTGGCAGGAAGCGGTAGGTGGTTTGCAGCTCAAAGCCTTGGCGCTGACGGTCTTCGTCATTGATGGAGATGCGCTCAACGGGGATGGTTTCCACCGTCTCGATGCGGTAGAGGTTACGGACCCAATCATGGTCGGTGAGCAATGCGCCGCAGTTTTCGCAGCAGTTTTGGTATGGTTCGGCGCCATCTTCCTCTCCCATGTGGGCGTACCCGCATTGGCTGCATACACGGCTGGCCACAGTGGCGAGCGTGCTGTTACCCGAGATGTGATCGGCCGAGCCGACATTGAGCTTGGCACGCACCACGCGGTACATGCGACCCTGGTGATAAATGAGACTGCGCGGACCAAATTCAGACAATGCCAAAAAACGCGGGCGGCTAACCATGCTACCTTCGTCATCCTTGCCTTTGACAGCAGCCCCCCCTTTTGCGGGTATCCAAGCCATCAAAGGCAAGCGTGGAAAGTTATAGCCAGGCAAGAAGCCCTGGCTGGCCAGATAGCGATAGGTATAAAAATCAGAGTTCTGGCCGTTGCCCGACTTGAGCAACACGCTGTACTGACGGGCAGCATCACCATAACGGCGCTGGGCATTTTGCTTTTCAGCGTGCGAGGTGGTGTAGCTTTTAACCACCTGATCCGCCATGTCCATTTGCTTGCGGGTGGCATCCACCAAAGCCCGCCAGCGCTCAAAGGCGGCACTGAAGTCTTGACCCGCACGCTCAATGGTGGCAGCCACATGGTCGGCGGAGAACCATGGACTGCTGCTGAGCACGGAAGCAAGTTGGGCAACAAAGCCTTGGGAACTCTGCAGAGCGCGTGCGGTGACCTCTGGGGCATTGAGCTTGTCACGCAGGGCGGGCTGCAATGGTTTATCTACCTGCTCCAGATCAAGCAGGGGCGCGATGCTGGTGTCCAACTGCACTTGTGCAGCAGCAAGCCATACGGCGTGCAAGTGGCTTTCAATCAGATCGCGGTTGGCCAGGTCCAATGTGGGCGGCTTGACGATGCCGTGAACCATTTCGGTGGCGTGGTGGAAAAACCATTGGTCATGCGGGCTAAGGGCTGCGCAATAGGTGATGACGAGTGCCTGCTGCCCTGAGCGCCCTGCCCGGCCGCTGCGCTGGGCGTAGTTGGCAGGGGTGGGGGGTACGTTGCGCAGGTAGACCGTATTCAATGCCGAGATGTCGACGCCCAGCTCCATGGTGGGCGAGCAGAACATGACTGGCAGGCGCTCCAGCGGTGCCTCATGCGCGGGGTTGTCCAGCCAGTCCTTGCGGTCTTTTTCTGTATAGCGAAAGCGTTGCTCCAGCAACTGTCGGCGGGCAGAATCCACTTGCGCGGTGTGCTCTTGGGCCTCAAAGTCGAACAAGGGGTGCCCTTGCTGACGCAGGGTCTGAGCCACGGCCTGATACAGGTTGCGGAAAAATTGGTTATGTTTGCCGTCTTCCAACGCTTGCGATTCATCGACCAGCAACCAATCCATAGAAGACGCGTTGAGCCGCCAGCCAATCACCTGGCTGTCCACATCAAACTTCTGCACATAGCCGTAGTTGGATGCTGCCTGAAGCAACTGATCCGTCAGTTCCACCCACTGCGGGTCTTTCCAGCCGACAACCTGCCCAGCCGCCGCGCTGTCTTTCCAAAATGACGCTGCCTTGAGGTCTTTGAGGAGTCGGGAGCGAGAACCTCCCGGCACCAAGTCGGCACGAGGTTTACCTTTGTATTCGGGGCGTTTGGTCAAGATCAGGTATTTGGCAGTCTCCAGGTTTTCATCCGGCGCAAAGGCCCAACGCTCATTGAGGTACTGATGCGCTGTCGTCTTGGCCTTGTCTTGCTCCACTGCATCGAGGTAACGCGTCTCAAGACACAGGCTGCGGCGCATGCTGTCAAACAACATCCTGGCCAGTACAGTACGCTGAGCAGGATTGATCTTGGACAGCACTGGGCTGCCATTGAACAGTGATGCCTCCGATGCAAACTCATCGATACCACGGTAAGCGATGGAGAGCAGGTTCAACTGATCCAGATTGGGGTTATTGAAACGCCAGCCACGGCGCAAATCGCGCAAGAGGCGGTAGCCAATGATGAAACGCAAGGTACGCTGCGCATCCTGGCGCGCCAGGCCCATCAGCTTAGGCGTGCGCAGGTATTCGGCCAGCGTGCCAAAGTCCGTCTTGTCAAAACCAAGCGCCTTGAAAACAGCATCTGCCAGAGTTTCCTCAGTCAAGACACCCTGGTTGTTTTGCAAAGCGCCAATCAATGCAGAGCGCAAAGTGAGCAAAAACACGAAGTCATTGAAATGCCCAGCCTGCAAGGCGGCATCTTGCCGGTTGTCCGTGAAGCCCAGTAGCTTTCGCGGATCAGGCTGATCGGACGGCATGTCCTTCGCATCAAAGAGCTGCCGTATTGCACTGAGCGTGAGGATGGTGGTTGCTGATGAACGCCCCTCCCCCGACAAGCTGGCCAGGCGATTGATGTCTTTGCCATGGACCTCATGGGTCTGGCCACAATTCAAGCAGAACAGGAATTTGCCTGGAATGTACCAGTATGACTCGCCGCTGCCCTGCCAACCTTGTGGGCTGACCTGCACATCTTCAGGGACATGGTTTTTGAAGGTGCTTTTGACTCTCGGTGCAGCCTTGGTCAGGTCAAGCCATGACTCGGGCAAATCCTCAATGTCACCTTTGTAGGACTGGCTCAGACTTGACGGACACAAGAACCCATAGCGGGCTTTGTCATCTTCGTCGCCTGAGATGTCATCAATTTCACGGGGTGTGTACTCCTGCGCAGCCTGGCCCGAGCGCCACACAGGGTGGTACTCCTGCCCGCAATCACGGCAAAAGTGAACTGGATACAGCTGTGCACCCTCCTCTTGCCGACCAGGTGCAAAGCGCTGGGCATCCAAAGTAATGTGACGCACGCCAGCCGGTTCCAGCGTGGCGAGCACTTTGCCGGGGCCACTGATGAATTGGTGCAATTTGAAAGCAAAGGGGGCACGGCCCTGCGGTGTCTTGACATCGTTGGCTGCCACCAAGAAGCGTTGCAATCCAGCCATGGCTTCATCAGAGGTGCATTGCGCATCTGTGGCCAGCAGACCGGCAGCATCTTTCAGTGTGATGGGCTTTGCACGGCGGGGAGGCTCATCAGCAGGCAATTCAATGCCAAGCGTGAGCTCCACCCAAATGGCTAACGGGTCGTCGCTGAAGGCTTCAAAGTCGATCCAAGAATGTGATTCCTTCATTAGTGCGGCCTTCAGCAGCTGCTTGATGGCCTGAACGTCTTTGGCGGGGTTAGTGACCCGTTGCAGTGTTTCGCCAATAACATCGTTCTCTGTGATGGATGCCCCGAACAACAAGCTGGCAACGCTCGCCACTGTTAGGTTGCGATCAGCCTGGGTACCTGTGGAAGACATGGTGGCCGATGTACCAATGCACACCAGTTGATCGGCCTTCAATCGTTCGCGCAAGCGGCGCACCAAAAGCGCAACGTCGGCGCCCTGTCGGCCACGATAGGTATGCAGCTCATCCAACACCAAGAACTCAAGCCCTTGACAATGCTCAACCACCTGACGGTCAATCTCTTCGAAGCGCGTGAGAATTAGCTCCGCCATCATAAAGTTCGTGAGCAGAATGTCGGGGGGGCTATTGGCAATCTCTTGTCGGTCTGCCGAGCTTTCTTGGCCGGTATAACGGGCAACAGTAAAGGGTGCCTCGCCCTTGGTGTAACCATGCAAAAACTTGTCGAGCTCCTCTAACTGACTGTTAGCAAGGGCGTTCATCGGATAAATTATGATTGCCCGCGTGCGCTTCTGGGAATCACCCGCCTTGGCTTTGACAATGCGGTCGATGATGGGAATGAAGAACGAGAGAGATTTGCCAGAGCCTGTGCCAGTGGTGACGACAAAGCTTTGGTGCTTTTGAGCCTTGGCCAGAGCCTGCAACTGATGGACGTACAGGTGCAGGTCAGCGGACTTTCCTTCGGTTTTTCCAGCCTGGAAGATATGTGCGCAATCTGGATGCAGCAACCCGTCTTTTGCCAACTGCTGAACCGTGCCACTGCGCTTGTAGTTAGGGTTAATCTGGATCAGTGGCTCAGGCCAGTAGCGGCCACGGGCATATTCTTCTTCCACTTTGACCAGAATGTCTGGCGCTGCAACTTTGGAAAAGCTTCGCGAAAACGAGCTGTATTCGCCAATGAGCCGGTTGCGAAAGTTGAAAACGTCATCCATAAGGCGAGTCCCTGAATTGTTGGCTGGCTCCTGAAAAGCCACACCAATTTGTCCGATTTTCCCTAACTGTAACGGGCAGGACAGCGGAGACTACTCAAAAAACTTCTGCAGCCGTGACCGACCGGCGAACATTGACCCATCCATGTTTGAATACCCGCATTCGGGTTACGAGTTCGATCAAGGCTTTGACTGAAATGGGCACTTCAGAGTCGCTCCCAACCGGCAGGTCATAAGCAACCTCATCATTGGAATTTCCACTCTTGAGACAGTGTCCTACATGAACCTCTGTCTTATCTTCGGCAACAACTTCGTGTTGCTGTTCATGAAATTCAGAAGCTCGCCACTGAACTCGAGTCTTCTGAGGATGCAAAATTGACATTCGCTTTGTACAAGCGTTCTGCCTACATCATTCACCGGTGCGCCTGCTCTATGCATTGGCCAAGTGGGCTGCCTCCCAATTCTGCCGTTTGACGCAAATGAATTTCGTCCCCTGCACCTTTGGGTCTGGATATACGTTCACTTTTGCGGTCGTGGCCTCGCACAAAGTATGGCTTGTCGTGGATTGCTGATTTTGTGAGCGTCCATGGTGTTCTTGGGTGCACGAGAAAAGGCGACAGTTCGTGCAAAGATCCAGGGCACAAGTCCAATACTCAAGATTTACTGAATTTCGGTTTCGTCATGTTCGACTGAGGCACAGTCGTGGCACATACAGGGCGCAGTGGGGCATCGCCAACAACAGCTGACGATTGGTCTTTTTCGGATCAAACTGCTGTTTGACTATTAGACACCAGTGCAAATTCCCGGCAATTTGTCATATTTGATAGCATCAAACTTATGACTGGTGCGGCTGGCGGGGATCGAACCCACGACCCTTGGCTTCGGAGGCCAATACTCTATCCACTGAGCTACAGCCGCAACTCTAAAAAAGACCAATATTCACATTTTCGCAGAGAGCCCGGATGACTATAGGCTTCGGAGGCCAATACTCTATCCACTGAGCTACAGCCGCATTTTTCTCTCAAGCGCTGGATTGTAGGTGGTTTCAGTGGCCGGCTCGTCGCAGCTGCTGTCGGTTTCTGCGACCGGTCAGTGTTGGCAACCCAGGCTGCTTCCCAGCGTTGGACTCATCAACCTGTCCCCACGTCCGGCCCAAAGAGGGTGGACGTGGGCGTGACCCAGCGCTTGCAGGCCGACGGCTGGGGTCTACTGGCTTCGGAGCGCTTGGGGGCTTTTGACAAAGCCGAACTGGCGCGGCAGCACCTGGCTGGCGACGTCTTGCGGCAACCACAGGCCACGTTCCACCGCATCCGCCGCACGCTCCATGTCCTGGGTATGCACCAGGCCCAGACCGGTATCCGCTGCCAGAAACAGGTGGCCCAGCTCGTCTAGCCAGCAGCTCTGAACCTGCGCGCTGCGGCCCCTATGGTCCTTGACCGTGAAGTCCGCCTGCACCCGCCAGACCAGCGGCGCGGCTTGCAGTTCCACATACACACGCTGCGGGCCGTTCTGAAAAAACCAGCAGCCTTTGGCGTCGGCACTGTAATTGCGGCCGATGAAATCAATCAGTTTCTCGTGTTGCAGCAACGAGCCTTTGGCGCCCGGTTGGCCGCTGTCGAACGCACCCGCCGCCTGAGCGCGGTCATCGCGCATGTACCAGTTGCCCCGGGCGTCCAGCCCGAGCCAGCCATAACAGTCGGGCACATTCGGCCATTTGGCCATGGCCTGTTTGACGATGTCATCCATGCGGTTCTCCATGCGTTGCCAGCCAGCCGCCCACCTGCTCGGGCAGGGTGCGCACGTGGCCGGGGGGGCTGCCTGCGGCAAAACCCACGTGACCGCCGCCATGGGGTTGCCACAGGGTCACACTGGTGCCCACCTGGCCGCTCTGGGGCAAGCTGCCCGCAGGCACAAACGGGTCGTTGCGTGCATTCACCACCAGCGTGGGCACCTTGATTTGGGCCAGATGCGGCTTGGCAGAAGCTCTGGCCCAGTAGTCGTCGGTGTTTTTGAAGCCGTGCAGCGGGGCGGTGAACAGGTTGTCAAAGGTGTACAGATCACGTGCGTCGCGCAACGCCTGCGCGTTGAACAGACCGGGGTACTGTGCCAGTTTGCGCAAGGCCTTGGGCTTCATGCTGGCCAGAAACATGCGGGTGTACACCTGCCGGTTGAGCCCGTGACCGATGGCGCGGCCACTGGCAGCCAGGTCCACCGGCGCGGAGATGCTGGCCAGCGCTGCCACCACCCGGTCCGCCGTGCTGCCCGCTTCTTCGGCCCAGCGCAGCAAGGCGTTGCCACCCAGCGAGACGCCGACCGCCACGATGCGACCCGCATGGCATTGGCGCAGACGGTGCAACACCCAGCCGATTTCTTCAAAGTCGCCCGAGTGGTAGGCGCGCGGTGCCAGGTTGATGTCACCACCACAGCCTCTGAAATGCGGCACCACGTAACTGAACCCATGCTGGCGGGCGTACCCGGCAAAAGCCAGCGCGTAATGGCTGCTGGATGAGCCCTCCAAGCCATGAAACATCACCATCAGCGTCTGGGCGCCCGGGGTATCGAGCCAATCCAGGTCGATGAAATCACCGTCCGGTGTTGTCCAGCGTTCACGTCGATAGGCTGGCGTCTTGCCGCCCTTTGCGGTGTGCTGGCGGCGGGTGTGAAGGGCTGGCCAGATGGTTTGTGCGTGACCACCGGGCAGCCACCACGGCGCCAGGTAGTTCACAACCAGCGCTCCCTGGCCAACCCGGGGCGCCAAGCCCACCTAGTGCAACACATGGGGTGAGTCCGAAATGTCCTCGGACTCGTTGGCACCACCCGCACTGACGTGGTGGGCCACCATGCGCCAGCCTTGGGCGGTTTTGAAGTACACGTTGGTGGCAAGGGCATAGGCCTGGACCGAGCCTTCGTTGGTGAGGATGTCGATGCGTTCGCGCACGCTGTGCACGGCGCAGGTCATGTGCTCCAGTTTGCGCAAGGCTTCCATCTGGATGCGCACACCGCCGTGGCTGAGCACGGCATCAAACGCCGCCCGCACGGCGCCCAGGCCGACCAGCCGCGGACTGCCAGGATGGACGCAGATGACCTCGTCGTCATCTGCCCAGCAGGCCATCAGGCGCTCGATGTCGCCGGTTTGCAGCGCTTCGTAAAAGCTGGCTTCGGTTTCATCAGCGGTGCCGCCCAGCGTGGCGGATTTTTTGGGTGCTTTGGACATGTGTGGTGGGCCATCAGGTAAGGTTTGATTTTGCCCTGTTTGCGCAAGATGGCGCCGGGCGCCAAAACACATGCGGGTGGCATGCCTAGCGCTGGCGCCCTGCCTAAGCGACAGGGTGCGTGTGCTAAGGTTGCGGTTTTTACGCCGGGAGATGAAGATGAGACGTTGGTTTTTGGTGATGTCGGCGGCGCTGGCGCTGAGCGGTTGCGGCTACAACGATTTTCAGAGCCTGGACGAGCAGACCAAATCGGCCTGGAGCGAGGTGCTGAACCAGTACCAGCGTCGCGCGGACCTGGTGCCCAACATTGTGGCCACCGTCAAAGGGGAGGCGGCGTTTGAGCAGGAGACCTTGACCAAGGTGATTGAGGCCCGCGCCAAGGCGACGTCGATCCAGGTCACCCCCGAGACGCTGAACGACCCCGAGGCCTTCAAGCGGTTTCAGGCCGTGCAGGGAGAGTTGGGCTCTGCCCTGAGTCGGCTGATGGCGGTGTCCGAGCAGTACCCCAACTTGAAGGCCAATCAAGGCTTCAGTGACCTGCGGGTGCAACTGGAAGGCACGGAAAACCGGGTCACCGTGGCACGCAACCGCTACATCCAGGCGGTGCAGCAATACAACACGCTGGCACGCAGCTTTCCGACCAACCTGACCGCCATGGTGTTTGGATACCAGGCCAAGGAAGGTTTCACGGTTCAGAACGAAGCCGCCATTTCGACCCCGCCCGTGGTTGATTTCAACAAGAAATGAAGCAGTTGCTGGCCCGCCTGACGGCCGGGCTCCTGGGACTCTGGTTGCTGCTGGGTGCGGTACACGCGCAACAGGCCGTGCCCGCGCTGACCGCCCGGGTGATGGACCTGGCTGGCGCGCTCACCCCTGAGGCACGCAGCGCGCTCGACGCCAAACTGGCCGCGTTTGAGACGCAAGCTGGCAGTCAATTGGTGGTGCTGTTGGTCGCCACGACCCAGCCCGAAGACATCGCCGCCTACACCTTCCGGGTGGCCGACAGCTGGAAGATTGGCCGCAAGGCGGTCGGTGACGGTGTTTTGCTGGTCGTCGCCGTGCAAGACCGGCGGGTACGCATCGAAGTCGCCCGCACGCTGGAGGGCGCCATTCCCGACCTGGCCGCCAAACGCGTGATTGACGAAGTGATCACACCACGCTTTCGCCAGGGCGACTACGCGGGTGGCATCGACGCCGGCCTGGACCGGCTCATCGGTTTGATTCGGGGTGAAGCCCTGCCAGCCCCGGCTGCCCCGGGCAACGACGGGCCGTTTGGCAGCCTGTTGGGCCAGGACATGGGCGACCTGCTCATTTTTTTCCTGGTCGCTGTGCCGGTGATCGGCGCGGTGGCCAAGAACATCCTCGGTTCGCGCCTGGGTTCCGTGGCCACCGGCGGTGTGGCGGGCTGGATCGCTTTTGACATGACCACCAGCCTGTTGATTGGCGGCTTGGTGGGTGTCGGGGCACTATTTGTCTCCCTGCTTTTTTCCTTGGGCGGCAACCACACCGGCCGGGGCGGCGGCACAGGTGGCTTTGGCGGCGGCCTGGGCGGCAGCGGTTGGGGCGGCGGCGGCTCGCGCGGTGGCTTGGGTGGTGGTGGCGGCTTCAGGTCGGGCGGCGGCGGCGGTTTTGGCGGCGGTGGTGCCTCGGGAGGCTGGTGATGCTCACAAAACTTGTTCGATTGTTCAAACACCGATGGCAGGGTGACGACCTGACACGCCGTGTGCTGCCGCCCAAGGTGCTGGACGCATTGACGCAGGCGGTACAAGCCAGCGAGAAGCTTCACAGCGGTGAAATACGCATCGATGTCGAAGGCGGCCTGCCCAGCATTTACCTTTGGCGCGACGGACCTCTGCCCGACATCATCCGCAGCCGGGCGGTGATGCAATTCAGCAAATTGCGGGTGTGGGACACGGCCGACAACAACGGCGTGCTGATTTATGTGCTGCTGGCTGAGCGCGCCATCGAGATCGTGGCCGACCGGGGACTCAACGACAAGGTCAGCCCACAAACGTGGCAGCAGCTCATTGAGCACATGCGCGAATCGTTTCGCCAGGGCCGCTTTGAAGGCGGCCTGCATCAGGCGGTGGCCGAGGTGTCACACCTGCTGGTGACCCACTTCCCCCTGGCGTCGGGTGCCCACAACCCGAACGAGTTGCCTGACGCGCCCTCCGTACGTTGAGGTTGGGACACGCGGCGATCAAGCGCCCACAAAAAAGCCCGGTTAGACCGGGCTTTTTGTTTTGCGCCAGAAGCCTTACTTCTTGCCGCGATACCGGCGCAACGCGCTGATTTGCGCCGCCATGATCGCCAACTCGGATGAGGCCTTGGCCAAATCCAGGTCAGTCTTGGCGTTTTTCATGGCCTCTTCAGCCGCTTGCCTGGCTTCGTTGGCTTTCTCGTCGTCCAGGTCTTTGCCGCGAATGGCCGTGTCAGACAACACGGTCACGCAGTCGGGTTGGACTTCAAGGATGCCGCCAGCGACGAAAACAAACTCTTCGCCGCCATCCGCCATTTCGATGCGCACCGACCCCGCCTTGATGCGGGTGATCAGCGGCGTGTGGCGGGGGTAAATGCCCAGCTCGCCCGCTTCACCCGGCAAGGCCACAAAACGCGCCTCGCCAGAGAAGATGGACTCTTCGGCACTGACCACATCAACGTGAATAGTGTTCATTTTTTTCCTAATCAGTTGGGGACAGCGCTAGAGACTGTCCCGCAAAATCATCAGATTTTCTTGGCTTTTTCGAACGCTTCGTCGATGGTACCGACCATGTAGAACGCCTGTTCCGGCAGGTGATCACATTCGCCAGCCACAATCATCTTGAAGCCACGGATGGTTTCAGCCAAAGAGACATATTTGCCGGGTGAACCAGTAAACACTTCAGCCACGTGGAACGGCTGCGACAGGAAACGCTGGATCTTGCGAGCGCGGGCCACGGTCAGCTTGTCTTCAGGCGCCAATTCGTCCATACCCAGAATGGCGATGATGTCGCGCAACTCTTTGTAACGCTGCAAGGTGCCCTGCACGGCGCGGGCGGTTTCGTAGTGGTCCTGGCCCACCACGTTCGGGTCGAGCTGGCGGCTGGTGGAGTCCAGCGGGTCCACAGCGGGGTAAATACCCAGCGACGCGATGTCACGGCTCAGCACCACGGTGGAATCCAAGTGGGCAAAGGTGGTGGCAGGCGACGGGTCGGTCAAGTCATCGGCGGGCACGTAAACGGCCTGGATCGAGGTGATGGAACCCACCTTGGTCGAGGTGATCCGCTCTTGCAGGCGGCCCATTTCTTCGGCCAAAGTCGGCTGGTAACCCACGGCGGAAGGCATACGACCCAGCAGCGCGGACACTTCGGTACCGGCCAGTGTGTAGCGGTAGATGTTGTCCACAAAGAACAACACGTCACGGCCTTCGTCACGGAACGATTCAGCAATGGTCAAGCCGGTCAAGGCCACGCGCAGACGGTTGCCCGGAGGCTCATTCATCTGACCGTACACCATGGCCACTTTGGAGTCTTCCAACTTCTCGAGGTTCACCACGCCGGAGTCAGCCATCTCGTGGTAGAAATCATTGCCTTCACGGGTACGCTCACCCACACCGGCAAACACCGACAAGCCGCTGTGCGCCTTGGCAATGTTGTTGATCAGTTCCATCATGTTCACGGTCTTGCCCACACCGGCACCACCGAACAGACCGACCTTGCCGCCCTTGGCGAACGGGCAGACCAAGTCAATCACCTTGATGCCGGTTTCCAGCAGTTCTTGTGACGGGCTCAGTTCGTCGTACACCGGCGCTTTGCGGTGAATGGACATGTGCAAAGAAGCATTCACCGGACCACGCTCGTCAATGGGTGCACCCAGCACGTCCATGATGCGGCCCAGGGTGGCCGTACCCACAGGCACCGAAATAGGCTTGCCGGTGTTGGACACCATCAGGCCACGGCGCAGACCATCAGAAGAACCCAGCGCAATGGTCCGGACGATGCCGTCACCCAGTTGCTGTTGCACTTCCAGGGTCAGGGTAGAGCCTTCGAGCTTGAGCGCGTCATAAATGTGGGGCATGTGGTCGCGCGGAAATTCCACGTCAACCACAGCGCCGATGCACTGAACGATCTTGCCTTGCACAGCCGCGTTCGTGTTGGTAGTTTCTTGAGCCATTTGGTTTTGCTCCAATAAATTTGAATCTTGCTAATTCGCTGAAAGAGTGATCAGGCAGCGATTGCGGCGGCGCCGGAGACGATTTCTGACAACTCTTTGGTGATGGCTGCCTGGCGGGTCTTGTTGTAAACCAGCTTCAGTTCACCAATCACATTGCCTGCATTGTCGGTGGCTGCCTTCATGGCGACCATGCGGGCGGCGTGCTCAGACGCCATGTTTTCAGCGACCGCCTGGAACACCAGTGCTTCCACGTAACGGACGATCAAGTCATCAATGACGGACTGCGCATCGGGCTCGTAAATGTAGTCCCAGCCGTGTTTTTCACCGCTGACCGCCTCGCTGGCACGCGTTTCCTCGTTCATTTGGCCGACCGAACGTGGCAGCAGTTGCTCCATGACCACTTCCTGCTTCATCGTGTTGACGAAGCGGGTGTAGGTCAGGTAGACCACTTTGAGCTCGCCGCGTGCGTAGGCATCCAGCAGCACCTTGACCGGGCCAATCAGGCGTTCAAGATGAGGACGATCACCCAACTGCGTCACATGCGCCACCACTTTGGCGCCCACGCGATTCAGGAACCCCAGGCCCTTGTTGCCAATGGCCACCGCCTGGGTGCTCATGCCTTCAGACTGCACCTCACGCAGCTTGTTGGTCACACCACGCAATACGTTGGTGTTCAAACCGCCGCACAGCCCCTTGTCCGTGGTCACCACGATCATGCCAACGACATTGGCGTCATTGATTTTCATGAACGGGTGCACGTACTCAGGATTGGCCTGACCCAGATGCGCCGCAATGTTGCGCACCTTTTCGGTGTACGGCCGTGCAGCGCGCATGCGTTCTTGGGCTTTACGCATCTTGGAGACGGAAATCATCTCCATGGCCTTGGTGATCTTCTTCGTGCTTTCGAAGTTTTTGATCTTGCCGCGTATTTCCTTGCCAGTTGCCATATCAGTCTCCTTCTGTTTGCGAGGTGACTTTAGGCAAACGACTTCTTGAATGCGGCAACGGCGGTGCTCAGTTCAGCTTCGGCGTCCTTGTCCATCGCGCGTGCAGCTTCCAGCTTGGCCAGCAAGGCAGCGTGTTTGTCTTTCAGGTAGCCATGCAAACCGTGCTCAAACGCCAGAACCTTGTTGACCGGGATGTCGTCTAGGAAGCCCTTGTTGACGGAGAACAGCGTCGCACCCATGATCGAAATGGGCTGTGGGCTGTACTGGGCTTGCTTGAGCAACTCGGTCACACGGGCACCACGGTCCAGCTGCTTGCGGGTCGCTTCGTCCAGGTCAGACGCAAACTGTGCAAACGCGGCCAGTTCGCGGTACTGCGCCAGGTCGGTACGGATACCGCCGGACAGGTTCTTGATCAGCTTGGTCTGTGCAGCACCACCGACGCGGGACACCGAGATACCGGCGTTGATCGCTGGGCGGATACCGGCGTTGAACAGAGAAGTTTCCAGGAAGATCTGGCCGTCGGTGATCGAGATCACGTTGGTCGGCACGAAGGCAGACACGTCACCGGCTTGCGTTTCAATGATCGGCAAAGCGGTCAAAGAACCAGTCTTGCCTTTGACTTCACCCTTGGTGAAGGCTTCAACGTAATCAGCGTTCACGCGAGCGGCACGCTCGAGCAGACGGCTGTGGAGGTAGAACACGTCGCCGGGGTAAGCTTCGCGGCCCGGAGGACGGCGCAACAACAGCGACACCTGACGATAAGCCACAGCTTGTTTGGACAAGTCGTCATAAACAATCAATGCGTCCTGACCACGGTCACGGAAGTACTCACCCATGGTGCAGCCAGAGTAGGCGGCTACATACTGCATCGCTGCCGACTCGGAAGCCGTAGCAGCGACCACAATGGTGTATTCCATCGCGCCAGCTTGTTCCAGTGAACGCACCACGTTTTTCACGCTGGAGGCTTTTTGGCCGATCGCAACGTAAACGCAGGTCATGTTCTGACCCTTCTGGTTGATGATGGCGTCAATCGCTACGGCGGTTTTGCCGGTCTGACGGTCACCAATGATCAACTCGCGCTGACCACGACCCACGGGCACCATGGAGTCAATGGACTTCAGACCGGTTTGCATCGGCTGGTCCACGGACTGACGAGCAATCACGCCCGGCGCCACTTTTTCGATCACGTCGGTCATCTTGGCGTTGATCGGGCCTTTGCCGTCGATCGGCTGACCCAGCGCGTTGACCACACGGCCTTTGAGCTCAGGGCCCACCGGCACTTCGAGAATACGGCCGGTGCACTTGACCGTGTCACCTTCCGAAATGTGTTCGTATTCACCCAAAATCACCGAGCCCACCGAATCACGCTCCAGATTGAGCGCCAAGCCATAGGTGGGCTGGCCGTCGGAGCCGGCGGGGAATTCAAGCATTTCGCCTTGCATCACGTCAGACAAGCCATGGATGCGGCAAATACCGTCCGTGACGGACACAACCGTGCCTTGATTGCGGATGTCTGCTACGGCGGACAGGCCCTCAATACGGCTCTTGATCAGTTCAGAAATTTCTGCGGGATTGAGTTGCATGACTCTTTCCTTCTTTCATTAAATGGGCTGACGGTTTGCGGCAAAGCCTCAAGCCGTTAAAGCCACTTTCATTTGTTCCAAACGGGCCTTGACGGATGTGTCAAGAACTTCGTCACCTATGACCACCCTGATGCCGCCGATCAGATCGGGCTGCAATTGCACAGACACGTTGAGCTTGCGGCCAAACCGCTGCTCAAGCACCTTGGCGGTTTCCGCAAGGGCGGCGCCATCGATCGGGAAGGCGCTGTACACCACAGCATCACTGGAGCCGCTTTTGGCATTGGCCAGCGCGCGAAATTGCGAGGCAATTTCAGGCAGGAAAGCCAGCCGGTTGTTCGCGATCACCGTACGCAGGAAATTCTGGGCATGCACGCTCAAAGCCGTTTTCATGACACCAGAAATCACGCCATACACCTGGTCCGATGTGGCTTTGGGACTGTCTGCAAACTGCAGCAACTGAGGCTCTGCGGCAACACAAGCCAGCTCATCAAGCCAGCCCAGGACCGTTTTGGCATCAGCACCACAAGCCTTGAACAGGGCTTCAGCGTAGGGACGTGCAATAGTGGCAAGTTCAGCCATGTTGTTCTCTTAGAGCTCGGTCTTCAAACGATTCAACAAGTCAGCATGGACGCCAGCGTTGACTTCCTTGCGCAAGATCTGCTCGGCACCTTTGACAGCCAGCGCGGCAACTTGCTCACGCAAAGCTTCGCGAGCCTTCACCGTTTGCTGCTCGGCTTCTGCCTTGGCAGCAGCAACAATTTTGCTGCCCTCTTCCGCGGCTTTGGCCTTGGCCTCTTCGATGATGCTCAAAGCACGACGCTCAGCATCTGCC
This sequence comes from Rhodoferax sp. U2-2l, assembly GCF_020594515.1. Classification (GTDB taxonomy): domain Bacteria; phylum Pseudomonadota; class Gammaproteobacteria; order Burkholderiales; family Burkholderiaceae_C; genus Rhodoferax. Next base: position 132,569 of record NZ_JAJCTH010000009.1, on the reverse strand, counting down.
AAACGACTGGCCGTCTCGGTGCGCGATTTGACCAACTCTTCTTCCACACGCCGGTTGGCAGATGAAAGTTCGGACTTGGCTTTGTCAGCAGCTGCGAGGCCGTCTGCGATTTTCTGTGCGCGGTCGTCGAGTGCCTTGGCTATCGGTGGCCACACGAGTTTCATCGTGAACATCACCAACAGGAAAAACACCGCCATCTGCGCGAAGAATGTTGCGTTAATACTCACAACAACACCTCTCTAGATCAGTGAAAGGCAAAGGACTTACTGCAACACAAACGGGTTGGCGAAGGCAAACATCATGGCGATACCGACACCAATCAGGAACGCAGCATCAATCAGACCAGCCAGCAGGAACATTTTGGTTTGCAGTTCGTTCATCAACTCGGGTTGGCGTGCGGCGGCTTCGAGGTATTTGCTACCCATGATGCCAATGCCGATACAAGCGCCGATAGCACCCAGACCAATGATCAAACCAGCGGCCAGTGCCACAAAACCGAGAACGTTTTCCATTTAAGAGCTCCTATGGATTCAAGTTGAAAAGAAAAAAGATAACGAAACCTACTGACAAATTGTTAGTGATGGTCGTGCGCTTGACCCACATACACCAGAGTCAACATCATGAAAATGAACGCTTGCAGCGTCACGATCAAAATGTGGAATATTGCCCAGCCGGTGCCTGCCAGCACATGACCGAACCAGAGAGCAATACCTGTGGCAGAGCCAAAACCAACCGCACCCATCAGCGCAATCAGCATGAACACCAGCTCGCCCGCATACATGTTGCCAAACAGTCGCATGCCGTGCGAGACCGTCTTGGCCGTGAATTCAATCAATTGCATCGCGACGTTCAGCACACCCAACGGAATGGCGAACAGGGGATTCTTACTGGTACCAAACGGCGCCGTGACCAACTCATGCACCCAACCGCCTGCACCCTTGATCTTGACGTTGTAGTAGAGACAGACCAACAAAACCGATGTCGACATGGCCAGCGTGGTGGACAAATCAGCCGTTGGCACCACCCGCATGTAAGCATGGTGCGGATCATGGCCTGCCGCAGCGTAAATCATCTCCCAAATCAGCGGAATCAGATCCACCGGCAAAAAGTCCATGGAATTCATCAAGAACACCCAGACAAAGACCGTCAGCGCCAAAGGACTCACAAACTTGCGCGACTCGGCGTTGTGAATGATGCCTTTGGCCTGGGTGTCAACCATCTCCAGCAGAATTTCGACCGCCGCCTGCATCCGCCCAGGCACCCCAGACGTGACGCTCTTGGCGACCCGCCACATGAAAAACATACCCAGACAACCCACCAGGACCGCCCAAAAAATGGAGTCCAGGTTGAACACGGACATGTCGATCACACCCGTTTGCTTGGACGATTGAAGATGGGTCAGGTGGTGACCAATGTATTCACCAGCGGTCGGGCCTTGTTGTGCAGCGTGTTCTTCAGTAGCCATCGGTCACTCTTACATCAGTTACTTTTGCCATGAGGCGTTAAAACCAGCACCGGCTTGCCTTTGCGTCTGAACGCCAACGCCAACCAATACACCTTGACGGTAACAACCAGACCAACCAGCATTGCCGGCCAGCTCAAACCTGCCACCAGACGATGGGCAGCAAAAAGAATGCCCAGCGTCACTACTATCTTGACCAGCTCCCACAAAAAGAAGCTCATCACCGCCGCACCCACGTTGACCCTGGCGAACTGGCTGGTCAACCCGCGAGCAAACACTGCCGCCGGAACCACCACCGCCATCACACCACACGCAACGGATTTGGCAACTCTTTCATCAAACCAGAGCCAGGCCACCATAACGACCAGCACACCCAACACGATTTGACCAGCCACCACCCACCAGGGTGATGTCGACGGGTTGGCCGCACGGATCGCTGCCGCCTGCTCAGGTGTCAGCGGGACAAAATCGTCCGGCTCGCCATCTGATTCAGAGCCCGGTGCTCCCGTAGGTGCTATTGTCGCCATTAAGATTACGATTACTTTACAGGCTCGGCTTTTGTCAGATAAGCCTTTGATTATAGGTAGAAACCCACCCGAATCGGCAGCCCGAACCGCCACACGACCATGACCAACCCGCCAGAACACTCCCCGTCCGATGCACCAGCCGCTTCGCTGATCACCTATCCGTGCCAGTTTCCGATCAAGGTGATGGGCATCAAACCCGACCAACTGGTCCCCGCCTTGACCCACATCGCCCAGCAGTTTGACCCCGGCTTTGACCCGGGCACCGTGGAGCTGCGCCCCAGCAAGGGTGGCAACTATCTCGGTGTGACCCTCACCGTCACCGCCACCAGCCGGGAGCAACTCGATGAGCTCTACCGCACCCTCTCGACCCACCCGATGGTCAAGGTGGTGCTGTAGCCGTGATGATGCAACCCCAATTCTTGGGTCGCGTGGCCTACCTGCCCACTTACGAGGCCATGCAGGCATTCACACTTGCGCGCACCGACACCACGCCGGATCAGCTCTGGGTGTGCGAGCACGATCCCGTTTACACCCAAGGTCTGGCGGGCAAAAAGGAGCACATTTTTAATCCGGGTGACGTCCCGGTGATCCAGACCAACCGTGGCGGCCAGGTCACCTACCACGGGCCGGGACAGGTGGTGGCCTACCCGCTGCTGGACCTCAAACGGGCCGGGTATTTTGTCAAGGAGTACGTCTATCGGATTGAAGAAGCGGTGATCCGTACGCTGCTGCACTTTGGCGTGACGGGGCACCGTGTGGCAGGCGCGCCAGGGATTTATGTGCGCCTGGATGACCCGGGCTCACACGCGATGCTGCCGCAGCGGCCCATGAAGCGGGCAACAGACACAGCAGAAGGTCATGAACACCCAGCCAATCCGACCAGATCGGCGCCTGTGCCCGACTTCACCGGCGTGGGCAAGATCGCGGCTTTGGGCATCAAGGTCAGCCGCAATTGCACCTACCACGGGGTGGCGCTGAACGTGGCGATGGACCTGGAACCCTACTCGCGTATCAACCCATGTGGCTACCAGGCGCTGCAAACCGTTGATCTTTCTACAATTGGCACCCACGTTTCCTGGCAAGAAGCGGCTGACGTTCTGGCCAACAAGCTGGCGACTTACCTGGCGCCCTGACAACCCGCACTGGCCGCGTCTCTGATTAACCGCGGCCCTGCCGACCCATCCAACACCCTATGACCACCCCCACCGACCACCCCACCGTGCGCGAGGCGCAATCCGCCGAGAACTACGACCCCACCGCCAAACAAAAGGCTGCGGCCAAGCTGTCGCGCATCCCGGTCAAGGTGGTGCAAGGCGAGATCTTGCGCAAACCCGAGTGGATTCGCGTCAAGGCCGGCAGCCCCAGCACCCGTTTCTACGAAATCAAGGACGTGTTGCGCAGCAACAAACTGGTCACCGTGTGTGAGGAAGCCAGTTGCCCCAACATCGGTGAATGTTTTGGCAAAGGCACGGCCACCTTCATGATCATGGGTGACAAGTGCACCCGGCGCTGCCCGTTTTGTGACGTGGGCCATGGCCGCCCCGACCCGCTGGATGTGAACGAACCCGTCAACCTGGCCAACACGATTGCCCAGCTCAAACTCAAGTACGTGGTGATCACCAGCGTGGACCGCGATGACCTGCGCGACGGTGGCGCCGGGCACTTTGTGGCCTGTATCGAGCAGATTCGCGCCAAATCACCACACACCCAGATCGAGGTACTGGTGCCCGACTTCCGGGGCCGCGATGACCGCGCACTGGAGATCTTGAAGGCCGCGCCGCCCGATGTGATGAACCACAACCTGGAAACCATCCCGCGCCTCTACCGCGAGGCCCGCCCCGGCTCGGACTACCAGTTCAGCCTGAACCTGCTCAAAAAGTTCAAGGCCCTGTTCCCTGACGTGCCCACCAAGAGCGGCATCATGGTTGGCCTGGGCGAAACCGACGAGGAAATCCTGCAGACCATGCAGGACATGCGTGACCATGGCATCAACATGCTGACCATCGGCCAGTACCTCGCGCCCAGTACCAGCCACCTGACGGTCAAACGTTATGTGCATCCGGACGTGTTCAAGATGTTCAAAACCAAAGCGTACGAGATGGGCTTCAGCCACGCCGCAGTCGGCGCCATGGTGCGTTCCAGCTACCATGCCGACCAGCAGGCCGGGCACGCGATGGCCAGCCTCTGAGGAACTACCAATTTTTATAGCTAACCACCCTTTATAGACAAGGGCTAGAGGCCAATTTTATGCCTCACACAAACGCTCCCCAGGGACTCTGGCTCGACCTCGCCTCGCTGGCGCAGCGTGCGAGTGCCGCGGTGTATGGCCGGGCGCTGGACCTGTACCGCAACCAGAAGGTGCAAAGCCTGAGCATCACCCCCGTCCAGAAACACTGGCTGCTGGAGGGCGAGGTGCAAGGCAGCCAGCACGAGCCCTACCAGGTGGAGGTGGAACTCAGCCTGGGCGCAGGCGGCCAGCTGCGCAGCTGGGACAGCGACTGCACCTGCCCTGTGGGTTACCAGTGCAAACACGCGGTGGCGCTGATGATCAAGGCGGCCTACCGGGGCAAACTGCTGCTGGAAAACAGCAACAGCGCCGATACCGCCAGCACCCCGGAACAACGCGAAGCCCAGCGCCTGGCCGATGTGGCACGCCATCAGGCGGCCGAACAACTGGAGGCCGACAACCAGCTGATCCGCTGGCTGGGTGAACTGTCCCGCACCGCCAGCCATACCACCAGTGCGCTGCCGACACTGCCCAAACCCAGCCGCTCCGGTGCCCCGGCAGAGCGACCCGAGCAGTTTTTGTACCTGCTGTCCGTCCTCAACCCGCAAGGCCCGAGCCCGCAACTGAGCCTGGAGGTGGTCATCGCCTACCCCAAGGTCAGCGGTGGCTGGTCACGCGCCAAGGCGATGAAGTTCCAGCCCGAGCGCGGCCAGCCGATTTACGACCAGGCCAGCGACACCGACCACGATGTGCTGCAGCTCATGCGTGCCATGCCGGGCAGCTCGATCCAGTACTACTACAGCTACAGCGCCCGCAACAAAATCACGCCCGAGGGCAAATACGGTCTGCAGATTCTGGAAAAAACCGCCAGCACCGGCCGCCTGTATGTGCTGGTGCCCCCCAGCCAGCCCGGCACACCGGTGTTATGGGGCGAGCCACTCACCCTGACCTGGGAGTGGTTTGAGGTGGGCCAGAACATCAACCACCGCGCGGGCTGGGCCCTGCGCGCCAAACTCGGCGACGGCCAGGCCAAGCTGTGCCTGAACAACCCGCCGCTGTACCTGGACAGTGTCAATGGTCGCTGCGGCCTGGTGGACCTGCAAGGCATGAGCCTGGGCCAGATTGCGGTGTTGCTCAAAACCCCGCCGCTCAAAGCCGAGTCGCTCAAAAAGTACCAGCCTGAGTTGATGGCTCAGCTTGGCCCGGTGCCACCGCCGCCGGTGCTGGAGCAACTGCCTAGGCTGAAAAACATCACCCCAAAAGCCTGCCTGTACCTGCAAGCAGTGCCGCCAGACCTGGTGCGTGTTGAGGGCCTGATGCTGATGCACCTGAGTTTTGACTACGCCGGTTACCGAGGCTGGTGGGTGGGCCAGGGCAACACCGTGCTGGTGGACGGCCCGCAAGGCCGCGTCATGCTGCAGCGCGACCCCCAAAGTGAGCTGGAAGCCATCGTGCGCCTGCGCGACTGGGGTTTTGCCAGCCAGGGCCACGGTGGTTTTGGTATTCCCGGCAATACATCACAACAGCGCTGGCTGCAATTGGTCGACAGCGACTACGCGCCGCTGCGCGAGGCAGGGTTCGAGATCACGCTCGACGAGAGCTTGAACCACTGGATCAGCCACGCCAGCGCCCTGGATGTGGACATACAAGCGCAGGGTGACGACGAGGCCACCTCACCCTGGTTTGACCTGAGCTTGGGCATGGAGATCAACGGCCAGCGCCACAACATCCTGCCACTGCTGCCCACCTTGATCAGCACCGCCGCTTTGAGCCCGCGGGATGCCACCACCGGCCTGCCCGATCTGCCGCCCTTTGTTTACCTGCCCAAGCCCGAAGGCGGCTTCATCCGCCTGCCGACCGACAACCTCAAACCCTGGCTTGGCGCGCTGCTGGAGCTGGTGGGGGACAACACCCACGACTTCACGGGTGAGAGCCTCAAACTCTCGCGCCTGGACGCGATGCGCACCACCGCCGCGCTGGGCGAAGGCGCGGTGTGGGACGGCGCCCAACAGCTGCGCGAGCTGGTACAACGCTTGAGCGGCCGCACTGAGTTGCCGCAGGTGAGCATCCCGGCCAGCGTACAAGCCACGCTGCGCCCCTATCAGCAGCAGGGCGTGAACTGGTTGCAGTTTTTGCGCACGTACGGCCTGGCGGGCATCCTGGCCGACGACATGGGCCTGGGCAAAACCCTGCAAACCCTGGCCCACATCCAGATCGAAAAAGACGCTGGCCGCCTGACTGCCCCCGCGCTGATCATTGCGCCGGTGAGCCTGATGGGCAACTGGCGCCGCGAGGCCGAGCGCTTTTGCCCCGGCCTGCGTTGCCTGGTGATCCACGGTGCGGACCGCCACGAGGTCAGTGGCAGCACCCATGAGCACGACATCGTTATCGCCCCGTATTCGCTGCTGCCGCGTGACCGCGAAGGCTGGTTACAAGGCCAATGGCACCTGGTGGTGCTGGACGAGGCGCAGAACATCAAAAACGCCGCCACCCAGGCCGCCCAGGTGGTGGCCGAACTGAGCACCCGGCACCGGCTGTGCCTCTCAGGCACACCGATGGAAAACAACCTGGGTGAGTTATGGAGCCTGTTCCACTTCTTGATGCCGGGGTCTCTGGGCAGCCAGAAACGTTTTACCGAGCTGTTTCGCCACCCGATCGAAAAACAGGGTGACCCCGAGGCACTGCAGCAATTACGCGCGCGCGTCACCCCGTTCATGCTGCGCCGCACCAAGGCGCTGGTGGCACATGAGTTGCCGCCCAAGGTCGAGACCGTGATGCGCGTGGAGCTGGCTGGAAAACAGGCCGACCTGTACGAAACCATCCGCCTCGGCATGGAGAAAACCGTGCGCGAGGCGCTGAGTACCAAGGGTTTGGCCAAGTCACAAATCACCATCCTGGACGCGCTGCTGAAATTACGTCAGGTCTGCTGCGACCCGCACTTGCTCAAGCTCGACGCCGCCAAAAAAGTCAAAACCTCAGCCAAACTTGAGCAGCTGATGGAGTTGCTGCCCGAGATGCTGGCCGAGGGGCGGCGCATTTTGCTGTTCTCGCAGTTCACCAGCATGCTGACCCTGATCGAAGCGGAACTCAAAAAGCGGGATCTGAAGTGGGTCAAACTCACCGGCCAGAGCCAGAAGCGCGACGAGATCATCAGCCAGTTCACCAACGGCGCGGTGCCGCTGTTTTTAATCAGCTTGAAAGCCGGTGGCACCGGCCTGAACCTGCCCCAGGCCGACACCGTGATCCATTTTGATCCCTGGTGGAACCCGGCGGTGGAAGCCCAGGCCACCGACCGCGCCCACCGCATCGGCCAGACGCAAAGTGTGTGGGTTGTCAAACTGGTGGCCCAAGGCACCATCGAGGAACGCATCCTGGCGCTGCAAGAGCGCAAAGCCTCACTGGCCGACAGCATGTACAGCGGCTCGGTGGGGCGCAAACAGCCGCTGTTTAGCGAGAGTGATTTGGCGGAGTTGCTTAAGCCGCTGTCGGGCTGAAGACGCAATTTCAGTTGGCCGCTGACAGACTTCCAGATAAAAGCCGCGGCAATTCGACGTGTCACCGAGGCGCTGTTGCCTGGACGTCGTCTACCTCTCTGGGTGATGACCGATGAAAGCGGGGCGAATGCTTCCGCGGCTGTCCCCCGCCCACTGGCGTGGGCTCCTCCTTGATGCCGCTGCACCATTCACCCCACTCTCATCGGTCGCCAGCGGTGTGGGCGGGCCCGGTATGAATTCCTCAATCGTCGCACCATGTTGGCTGACTCAGGACGGCGTGGCATTCAGCGTAGCGGCATCAAGGAGGAGGCCCGCAGGGCCGGGGGACAGCCGCGGAGCTGAGTGCCGCGTCGTCCTGAGTCCTGGCGTACCCAGATCCCCACAACGCCACCTGACCGAGCAAAGGCATGCGTTTGACCGTCTGCATCCCTGCCTGACATGTCAGCCCAAAAAAAACGGCGAGTCAAAAACTCGCCGGATTCTTCAAATGCACCCCCCGCAGTACGCCCGGGGGTCAATCAACACTTACTCGTGCGCCAGTTCCCAACGGTCGGGCGAGCGCCACAAACGCGAGCGCAGCAACTCGCGCTCAAAAGTGAACTCTTTGGGCAGACGGTCGCGGAAGCGGTCGAACAGTTCCTCGTGGGCGTGCGCTTCGGCAGTACCAGCTTCGCGGCCCACAGCCATCAGGTCGTAGAACTTGTCCTGGGGGAAGTCCAGGCCGGTCCAGTCGATGTCTTCAAAGCGCGGCATCCAGCCAATCGGGCTTTCCACGGCACTGCCTTGACCATGCACGCGCCCGGCAATCCACTTCAGCACCCGCAGGTTGTCACCAAAACCAGGCCAGATGAACTTGCCGGCATCATCCTTGCGGAACCAGTTGACTCGGAAGATGCGTGGTGGGTTGCTGACGTTGCGCCCCACATTGAGCCAATGGGTGAAGTAGTCGGCCATGTTGTAGCCACAGAACGGCAGCATGGCCATCGGGTCACGCCGCGTGGCCACCACACCAATGGCGGCCGCCGTGGCTTCCGAGCCCATGGTGGCGGCCAGGTAAACGCCGTGCGCCCAGTTGAAGGACTGGAACACCAGCGGCATTTCCTTGCTGGCACGGCCACCAAAGATGAAGGCGGCCACGGGCACCCCGGCGGGGTTTTCCCAGTCGGGGTCAATCGAGGGGCATTGGCTGGCAGGCGCGGTGAAGCGTGAGTTGGCATGCGCCGCCGGGCGGCCACAGCCAGGGGTCCAGTCTTTGCCTTGCCAGTCGATGCAATGGGTCGGTGGCTCGCCGTCCATGCCTTCCCACCACACATCACCGTCGTCGGTCAGTGCCACGTTGGAGAAGATCGAGTTCTTCGTCATGGTCAACATGGCGTTGGCGTTGGACGAGTAGTTGGTGCCCGGGGCCACGCCAAAGAAACCGGCCTCAGGGTTGATGGCGCGCAGGGTGCCGTCAGGGCCTTTTTTGATCCAGGCGATGTCGTCACCCACGGTGGTGACCTTCCATCCTTCCATGCCCTTGGGTGGGCGCAGCATGGCCAGGTTGGTCTTGCCACACGCGCTGGGGAACGCCGCGGCGATATAGGTTTTTTTGCCTTCAGGGGACTCCAGGCCTGAGATCAGCATGTGCTCGGCCAGCCAGCCTTCCTTGCGGGCGATGGCCGAGGCAATACGCAGGGCCAGGCATTTTTTGCCCAGCAGCGCGTTGCCACCGTAACCCGAGCCATACGACCAGATCTCGGTGGTGTCGGGGAAATGGGCAATGTACTTTTTGGCGATATCGGGCTCACACGGCCAGGTCGAGTCTTTTTGACCCGGAGCCAGCGGTGCGCCGACCGAGTGCATACACGGGATGAAGGCGCCGTTGCCCAGCACGTCCAACACCTGGGCGCCCATACGCGTCATGATGCGCATATTGGCCACCACATAGGCGCTGTCGCTGATTTGCACGCCAATCTTGGCAATCGGCGAGCCCAGCGGCCCCATGCTGAACGGGATCACATACATGGTGCGCCCGGTCATGCAGTTGGTGAAGACATTCTTCAGCGTCGCACGCATCTCAGCCGGGTCAGCCCAGTTGTTGGTGGGGCCAGCTTCGTCTTTGGTGGCGGAGCAGATGAAGGTGCGCTCTTCGACACGGGCCACATCCGAGGGATGGGTGCGGGCGAGGAAGCTGTTGGGGCGTTTGTCGGGATTGAGACGGATGAAGGTGCCTGCGGCCACCATCTCCTCACACAAACGGTCGTACTCCTCTTGCGAACCATCACACCACACCACGCGGTCAGGTTTGCACAGTTCGGCCATCTCACTGACCCAAGTCAGAAGTTTCTCGTTGCTCACATTTGCCGGGTAACCGACGGGCTTGCCACTCATTGAACGACTCCTTGCAGTTAAAAAACTTTGACGGTGGTCCTGGCGCACAAACCCTGGTTCGGCTTCAGGTCACGGACGATTGATGACGGTAATGAATAATTAACTATTATCCCGATAACATTATCTTGATACAAGTCAACCACTTGGTACTGTACGGATTTGCGCTGAATCAAAAGGATGGCAATCAAGCCCGCCAAAGCTAGCACTTTTTCATGTCAGGAAATAGCGCCCGGCCTGACACAACAACGGCCCTGCTGAACGACAGACAGCAGGGCGGTGCCATGCCCTTGATGCCCGCCCAAAAACCACCACATTGGCGCTGCAGACAACCAGCCACGTGGTGGGCTGCATGGGTGACGGCATCAACGATGCGCTGCACGCGGCCGATGCGGGCAGCGCGGTGGCTACCGCGGTGGACGTGGTCAAGAAGAAGTTTGATGCGCGGCTGGGGCATGCCCAGCGGTCATGGCGGGGATGGCGAGCGCAGCGCACGCCGCGCCACTACGCTGGTCTGGCAAACCCAGCTTCCACCCACCTCAGCGCGCTGGCTCGGTTGAGCTTGAAAGCGGGTGCTACGCGCACTTGCGCCAGCAGTTCGTCACCGTCGTCCGTGGCGCTCAACACAGCCCAGGGGTGGTCGTCATCGGGCGTGATGTCCAGGCGCACGGTGACACGTTCGACGCCGTGCGTCACCGTGATGCTTTGGTGCAGCGTGGCGTGCAACTGCTGCTCGCTGCGACGCACAAATTCACGGGCGGTTTTGAGCAGGGTGCTGAAGGCGTTGCCGTCCAGCGGCTTCGGGTTCTTTTTGTCGCGGCCCATGGTCCACGGGCCGATCAACGCGGGCTCGGCCGCGCCGTCGGGCGTCATGGCCACGGCCCAGCCGTCGTCATCTTCATTCTTGATGACCTGAGCGGTCCAGCCGTCGTGGCGCCACAGGCGGGGTTCTTGGATTTTGTCGGGTAAGTCAGTCACGGGTGGCGATCAAGGGGTGGCAACACCCGGGAGCCGGGCATTTGGACGCCGCATACTAACCCCGAAGTGGGCTGCCAGCGGCAGTGGCCCGTGCGGCCACCATGCCCCGGAGCGCGACGATGGGCTTACCGGCGACCGATCTGGTTGCCAATCACACCACCCACTGCGGCACCACCCACCGTGCCAACAGAACTGCCACCGGTGAGCACCGCACCCGCCACAGCGCCAATGCCTGCGCCAGAAATCACGTTGCGGTCACGGTGCGACAGGTTGGCACAGCCACCCAGCGCGAGTAAAACCGACAAGCCAACGACGCTTGTCACGGATTTGACGGAAGCTTTCATGCTGAGACCTCTTTTTAGTGTTGTGAAGGTGGTCATCATCCCAGAGCCGTTTGGTGGTTTGATGTCCGGGTGTTTCCAGATGTTTCGCCACCAGGGTTTAAAAACACATTCCAACAATTGAGCAAGCCACGCCGACCTGTCCCTATCATCGACCCCCTTGACCCTGCAACCCGGACCTGCCCGATGACCACCCGCCAAGCGCTGGATGCGCGCGCCTCTTCCCTGATGCTGCTGTTGTGCCTGCTGTGGGGCGTGCAGCAAGTGGTGCTGAAAGCCACCGCCCACAACATTGCGCCCATCATGCAGATTGGTCTGCGCTCCGGGGTGGCGGCGCTGCTGGTGGGGCTGTTCATGGGGTGGCGCAAGGAACGCATGTCCATCACCGACGGCACCTTGCCCGCGGGCCTGTGGGTGGGTGGTTTGTTTGCGCTGGAATTTTTGCTGGTGGGTGAAGGGCTGCGCCACACCTCAGCGTCGCATGCGGTGGTGTTTTTGTACACCGCACCCATTTTTGCGGCGTTGGGCCTGCACGTAAAACTGCCCGCCGAGCGGCTCAACGGGGTGCAGTGGCTGGGTATTGGCCTGGCTTTTGCGGGCATCGTGCTGACCTTTTTTGGCCGCCAGCAAGCCGCCAGCGGGACCGGACCGACAACGGATGCGCTGTGGGGCGACGCGCTGGCGTTGCTGGCAGGCATGGCATGGGCCGCCACCACGGTGGTCGTGCGCTGCTCGCGCCTGGCCAGCGCGTCGGCTTCACAAACCTTGCTCTACCAACTGGTTGGCGCGTTTGTGCTGCTGATGCTGGCCGCGCTGGCTTTGGGGCAAACCGGTATCCACTTCACACCCATGGTCTGGGCCAGCCTGGTGTTTCAGTCGGTGATCGTGTCGTTTGCCAGCTTTTTGGCCTGGTTCTGGTTGCTGCGGCATTACCTGGCTTCACGGCTGGGGGTGTTTTCCTTTTTGACACCGCTGTTTGGCATGGGGTTTGGTGTGTGGCTGCTGGGTGAGCCGCTGGAGCCCAGTTTTGTGATGGGCGCGCTGTTGGTGCTGGCAGGTGTGATGCTGGTGAGTTTGCGCGGTGGACCACGGCGGCCCGATCAAGCACGTGCCGGGGCGTAAACTGCCAGCCCATTGCAACCTGACCCGACCTGCTTATGAACACCCTACCTGCCTTGCCCTGTTACCTCAACGGTGAATTCACCACCCTGCCCAACGCCAAGATCAGCGTGATGGACCGCGGCTTCATCTTTGGCGACGGCGTGTACGAGGTGGTGCCGGTGTACGCCGGGAAGTTGTTCCGCTTTGAGCAGCACATGGCCCGGCTGGAGCGCAGCCTGAAAGAGCTGCGCATCCACAACCCCTTCACACGCGCCCAATGGGCTGACATAGCCGCCAGATTGATCACTGACTACGACGCTTACGCAGGATCTGGCGAGCCCAGTGGCGATCAACTGATCTACATCCAGATCAGCCGTGGCGTGGCCATGCGCGACCATGTGATGCCCGAGGGCCTCACCCCTACCGTGTTTGTGTTGACCAACGGCATGAAGCCGCCCAGCGCAGCGCAACGCGACCAAGGCGTGGCCTGTGTCACCGCCGACGACTTCCGCTGGGAAAAGGCGCACATCAAGGCCACCAGCCTGCTGGGTGCGGTGTTTGCGCGCCAGATCAGCTTTGACGTGGGCGCCATCGAAACCATCATGTTCCGCGACGGTTTTTTGAGCGAAGCCGCCGCCTGCAATGTCTGGGTGGTGAAAAACGGCCGGGTTCTGGGCACGCCCAAGGACAACCTGGTGCTCGAAGGCATCCGTTATGGCCTGATCGAAGACATCTGCCAGGCCCAAGGCATTCCGTTTGAGCTGCGGCGCATCAGCCGCGCCGAGGTGCTGGCCGCAGATGAATTGCTGTTGTCGTCGGCCACCAAGGAGGTGCTGCCCGTGACCTTGCTGGACGGTCAGCCCGTGGGCAATGGCCTGCCCGGTCCGGTGTATGCCAAGCTCTACGCAGGTTACCAGCAGGCCAAGGCGCTGGCACAGGCGGTTGCGCCCACCTGAGCGCTGAAAAAAAACACGCCACCACCCGTGTTTTCCGCAATCAAAGAGCCCCCCGCGCAAGGGTAAACTGCCACTTTCGTCCCGACAGCCCTTTCCTGTCACTTTTTTCAATCCTCTGGAGCGACCCATGAAACTGAAATTCCTTGCAGCCGCCGTTGTGGCCTCTGCCGCGCTCGTTGGCACCGCCAGCGCGCAACAGTTTTTCCGCATCGGCACTGGCGGCACCGCTGGCACCTATTACCCCGTGGGCGGCATGATCGCCAACGCGGTGTCGCAGCCCGGCAAGATCATCGCCACCGCGCAAGCCAGCAACGGCTCGCTGGCGAATGTGACGGGTGTGGCCGGTGGCGCCATGGAAGCAGGTTTCAGCCAGTCGGACGTGGCCACCTGGGCGCAAACCGGCACCGGCATTTTTGAAGGCAAGCCCAAGATCACCGGTCTGCGCATGATTGCCAACCTGTACCCCGAGAGCATCCACGTGGTGGTGAAAAAAGGCGCCGGCCTCAAGAGCATTGCCGACCTGAAAGGCAAACGTGTGGCGCTGGACGAACCCGGCTCCGGCACGCTGATCAACGCCCGCCTGGTGCTGGCGGCCTACGGCATCAAAGAGTCTGATATCAAGCCCGAGTACATCAAGCCCAATCAGGCTGGCGACAAGATGAAAGACGGCGCGCTCGACGCCTTCTTCTTCACCGGTGGCGCCCCGGCCGGCGCGATTGCCGAGTTGGCCACCGCCGGTGGCGGTATCGAGTTGCTGCCGATTGACGGCCCACAAGCGGAGAGCCTGCGCAAATCTAGCAGCTTCTTTGCGGTGGATTCGATCCCGGCCGACACCTACAAGGGTGTGCCCGCCGTGAAAACCCTGGCGCTGGGTGCCCAACTGGTGACCAGCGACAAGGTGGACACCGAAACCGTGTACCAGATCACCAAGGCGCTGTACTCTGAGGCTGCCCAGAAAACCCTGGCCGCTGGCCATGCCAAGGGCAAATACATCACGCTGCAAAACGCTGTGCAAGGCGTGGGCATTCCGTACCACCCGGGTGCCGAGAAGTTCTACAAAGAAGCCGGTGTGCTGAAATAATTTTCAGCCAACACGGATTGAACCAGGGCGGGCGGAACAGGTTTTCCGCCCGTTGTCGTTTTGGAAGCCACCAGAAAAACAAGCATGAGCCAAGCCACCACCCTGCCCGATGACAAGCAACTCCTGGCCATGGAGGAAAAATTCGATCCCGAGATGCGGTTTCGCCCCTCGGTGCCGCCCGCCACGGTGTTGATCAAGTGGCTGCTGATTCTGCTCAGCTGTTTTCACTACTACACCGCCGGGTTTGGCCTGCTGCGCGAAACCACGCACCGCGGCGTGCACCTGGCGTTTGTGCTGGGGCTGATCTTTTTGGTGTTTTCCGCCAGCAAGGCCACTGAACACCGTCAGGTGCATAACCGCCTGGCCACGCCGGGCGGCATTCCGCTGTACGACTGGGTGCTAGGCATATGCGTGGCCGCTGCGGTGCTGTACATCCCCTACACCTTTGACGACCTGGCGTTTCGGATCGGCAACCCGGACACCTATGACGTGCTGTTTGGCAGCATGTTATTTGTGGCGCTGCTGGAGGCCACGCGGCGCAGCATGGGCTGGCCGCTGCCGGTGATTGCGCTGAGTTTCACCGCTTATTCGCTGTTTGGTCAGCATTTTCCAGGGCTGTTGCAGCACGCCGGGGCCAGCTGGAGCCAGTTCATCAACCACCAGTACCTCACCAGCCAGGGCATCTACGGCGTGGCGGTCGGGGTGGTGGCCACCTACGTGTTTCACTTTGTGCTGTTTGGCGTGATGGCCACCCGCATCGGGCTGGGGCAACTGTTTCTGGACATTGCGTCGAGCGTCGCCGGGCGTTACGCCGGTGGCCCGGCCAAGGTGAGTGTGTTTGGCTCGGCCATGTTTGGCATGTTGTCAGGTTCCTCCGTGGCCAATGCGGTCACGGTCGGGTCGCTCACCATTCCGGCGATGATCCGCGTCGGTTACAAGCGCGAATTTGCCGGGGCCGTGGAAGCGGCCGCCTCCACCGGCGGTCAGATCACGCCGCCGGTGCTGGGTGCCGCGGCGTTTTTGATGATCGAATTCCTGGGCCTGCCTTACCAGACCATCATCACCGCCGCCATCGTGCCGGCCTTCATGCACTTCTTTGGCGTGTTCATGCAGGTGCACTTTGAGGCCAAACGCTACGGCCTGCGCGGGCTGACCGAGGAAGAAATGCCCAAGCTGCGCCAGAGCCTGAAGATGCGCTGGCCCACCCTGATCCCGCTGTTTTTGCTGATCAGCATCCTGGTCAGCGGGCGCACGCCGTATCTGGCGGCGTTTGTTGGCATCACCTCGTGTGCCATCGTCGGCCTGACCACCTCGGTGCGCGGCAACACACCCAAAAACTGGGGCCTGATGGTGGTATTGCACCTGGCGCTGATGGGCATTGCCTTCACCAACCTGGACGAGATGGTCAAGCTGAGCATCTTTGCAGGCAGCGTGTTGGTGACGTGGGTGATGATGCGCGTGCTCAAAATCCGCGGCCGGATTGAACCGTCCGTGCTGGTGGAAGCCTTTGAGACCGGTGCCAAATACGCGCTGGCCGTGGGTGCGGCAGCAGCCACGGTGGGCATCGTGATCGGTGTCGTCACGCTGACTGGCGTGGGCTTCAAGATCAGCTTCATCATCACCGGCGCGGCGCAGGCCATTGCCGGAGGCTTGGCCACCATCATCCCCAGCTACCTGGTCGCCTTCCAGTCACTCACCCTGCTGGCCGCGCTGGTGATGACGGCGGGTGTCTGTATTTTGATGGGCGCCGGGATTCCCACCACCGCCAACTACATCATCATGGTGACGGTGGCCGCGCCCACGCTGGTGCAGCTGGGCGTGGAGCCGCTGGTGGCGCACTTCTTTGTGTTTTATTACGGTGTGCTGGCCGACATCACGCCGCCGGTGGCGCTGGCGGCTTATGCGGCGGCGGGTATGGCGGGCAGCGACCCGTTCAAGACCGGCAACACCGCGTTCCGACTGGGCATTGCCAAGGCGCTGGTGCCATTTGTGTTTGTGTTCTCGCCGTCACTGATCCTGGTGGCCAAAGGCTTCACCTGGTATGACTTCAGCGTGACCTTTATCGGCTGTGTGCTGGGCATCACCTTCCTGGCCATGGCGTTCTCCAAGTTCTTCCTGGTCGAGATGAAACGCTGGGAGCAGGCGCTGTGTATTGCCGCCGCGCTGCTGATGGTGGCACCCAGCCTGACCGCGACCTTGATCGGCGTGGCGATGGTGGTGCCAGTGGTGTTGCGCCAGCTCAAGAGTTGGCGCGAGTCGCCCTTGGCCAGTGGCACATAAAAATCAGGCGGCAGCCCTTTGGCACAAAGGGCTGCCCGCTATTTTTTGAGTCAACTCGCCCAGACTGGGCACGCACGTTGGTACCCAGCCTGCGCCCGGTAGCGTCATAGGCCAGGCCACGGCCAGAGAAAACCCGGCGAGGCCCTTGAATTTGCCGGGATCGCCCACAACTGCTACCCCGCTTGCGTGCCAGCCGCCCGGCGTGCTGGTTTTTTTAATGCTTTGAGAACACCGCTAACCCCATGAGCAAACAAACCCTTTCCTTCCAGGCCGAAGTGGCGCAACTGCTGCACCTGGTCACCCACTCGCTGTACTCCAACAAGGAAATTTTCCTGCGCGAGCTGGTCTCCAACGCGTCCGACGCCTGCGACAAGCTGCGTTTTGAAGCCATCAACAACACCGCGTTGTACGAGTCCGATTCCGAACTCAAGGTCAAGGTCACCTTTGACAAGGACGCCAAAACGCTGACCATCACCGACAACGGCATCGGCATGAGCGAGATCGAAGCGGTGGAGCATCTGGGCACCATCGCCAAGAGCGGCACCAAAGACTTCATGAGCAAGCTCACCGGTGATCAGAAGGCCAATGCTTCCCAGCAAGGCCAGCTGATCGGCCAGTTTGGCGTGGGCTTTTACTCGGGCTTCATCGTGGCGGACAAGATCACGGTGGAATCACGCCGCGCCGGGCTGCCCGCTGCCGAAGGTGTGCGCTGGGTCAGCGGTGGCGCTGGCAACTTCGAGGTGGAGCCGATGGAGCGCGCCGAGCGTGGCACCAGCGTGATCCTGCACCTGCGTGACGACGCATTGGAATACGCCAGCGCCTGGAAGATCAAGAGCATCATCAACAAGTACTCCGACCACATCAGCCTGCCCATCTTGATGGAAAAGGAAGAGTGGAAAGACGGCGAGCTGATCAACCCATCGGACGAAAACGGTGGCCGCCAACCCGGTGGCATGGTCAAGACCGGCGAGTGGGAAACCGTCAACAAGGCCAACGCCATCTGGTCGCGCGCCAAAAAAGACATCACGTCCGACGAGTACAACGAGTTTTACAAACAGATCAGCCACGACGCCGAGGCGCCGCTGGCCTACACCCACAACCGCGTGGAAGGCAGCACCGAGTACACCCAGCTGCTGTACATCCCCGGCAAAGCGCCGTTTGACCTGTACAACCGCGAAAAATCGGCGGGCGTCAAGCTCTACGTCAAGCGCGTTTTCATCATGGACGACGCCGACAACCTGATGCCGACCTACCTGCGCTTCGTCAAAGGCGTGGTCGATTCATCCGACCTGCCGCTGAACGTGAGCCGCGAGTTGCTTCAGGAAAGCCGCGACGTGAAAGCCATCCGCGAAGGCTGCACCAAACGTGTGCTGGGCATGCTGGAAGACCTGGCCAAACACGACAAGCTGCCCGAAGCTGCTGCGTCTGCCGATGGCGTGACCGATGTGCAAACTGCCGAAGAAAAAGCCGAGGCTGAAGCCAACGCGGGCAAGTACACCAAGTTCTACAAGGAATTTGGCGCCGTGCTCAAAGAAGGCCTGGGCGAAGACTTTGGCAACAAGGAGCGCATTGCCAAGCTGCTGCGTTTTGCCAGCAGCACCACCGACACCGTGTCGGTGAGTTTTGCCGACTACAAGGCGCGCATGAAAGAGGGCCAGGAGGCCATTTACTACATCACCGCCGACACCCTGGCCGCCGCCAAGAACAGCCCGCAACTGGAAGTGTTCAAGAAGAAGGGCATTGAAGTGCTGCTGATGACCGACCGCGTGGACGAGTGGGCGCTGAACTACCTGTACGAGTTTGACGGCACGCCGCTGCAAAGCGTGGCCAAGGGCGCGGTGGACCTGGGCAAACTGCAAGACGAAACCGAGAAAAAAGCCGCCGAAGAAGCCGCTGAAGCCTTCAAACCGCTGCTGGCCAAGCTCAAGGAAGCCCTGAAAGACAAGGCCGAAGACGTGCGCGTGACCACCCGTCTGGTCGATTCGCCCGCTTGCCTGGTGGTGCAAGAGCACGGCATGAGCACCCAGCTGGCCCGCATGTTGAAGCAAGCTGGCCAGACCGCACCGGAAACCAAGCCAGTACTGGAAGTCAATGCCGAACACGCGCTGGTGAAAAAGCTCGAGGGCTCGGTGCACTTCAACGATCTGGCCCACATCCTGTTCGACCAGGCGCTGCTGGCCGAAGGCGGCCTGCCGGAAGACCCGGCGGCATATGTGAAGCGGGTGAATGCGCTGCTGGCGTGATTGACGAGAGACATCAGCCTCTCAGCGAGGTGGCTGATAGCGATTGAAGAGTTCGCTCTTCCATCAGCCCAGCCCCGCCGGTCACTGACTGGCGGGGCTTTTTTTTGCCGTGCCTCACGACGACGGGGTCAACGCCTGACCCACAACAGCTCATCCACCCCCAGCGGCTCCAACTCGCGCTGCTGTTGCGCCAGCACCGCCAGCGTGGCCTCAGAGGCGTCCTGACCTTGTGTTTGGCGGCTGCTGATGCGTTGGCGCAGCTGCTCCGGGGTGGCCTGCGGCGCCAGGATGGCAAAGCCAGCGCCAACGTCCTGCGCCAGCGCATGAAACGCATCGCGGTCGGTGCGCCGCAGAAAGGTGGCGTCCACGATCACCGACCAGCCCGCACGCAGCCAGCTGGCCGCCACCTCGCGCAGGTGGGCGTAGGTGAGTGCGTGCGCCTCGGGGGTGTAGATGCCCGCATTCACGCCCGCGCCGGTGCGCGCGTTGGGGGCTAGGCCGAACAGGCGCTTGCGCTGCACGTCAGCACGCAGGCGCAGCGTGGGCGGCTGGGTATCGCTTTGCAGCCAGCGGTCGGTGAGCCAGGTTTTGCCGCAGCCCGCCAGCCCGTGGGTGAGGGTGAGTTGCAGCGGCTGGGGCGCGACCAGGCGCTCGGCCAGCGCGATGTCGGCCAGCACCTCGGCCGTGTCGGTGTGTCTCTGGTTGGCGCGGATGGCCGCCACCTTGGCGCGCACCAGGCAGCGGTACACCGCGTAAAAACGCAGCAGCAGCGCGGCCTGATCGTCGCCGCTGTGGCTGATCACTTGGTCGGCGAACCAGTTGGCCAGCCCCGGCTGGGCGTGCTCCAGCAGGTCGATGTAGGTGAAGGCGATGTCGCTGGTCACGTCGATCCAACGCAGGTCTTCGTTGAATTCGAGGCAGTCAAACAGGCGCACCCGGCCATGGATCAGCACCAGGTTGGCCAGGTGCAGGTCACCGTGGCATTCGCGCACCCGGCCATCACGCTTGCGCGTGCGCAACAGGGGCGCCAGCTGGGTGAATTGCGATTGGGTCCAGGCTTCCAGCCGGGCCAGTCGCAGCGCCACCTCGTCACCCGCGTTGGGGTGCAGCATGCGTTGCAGGTCGGTGACGTTGTCCAGCATGGGCGCGAGCACCTGCGCGGGTTCGCCAAAACGTGAATCGGGCGGCGCACTGGCGGCTGCGGCGTGGAAAGCGGCCAGCGTGGCGGCCAGATCGGACAGATGCGCCGGGCGCAGCTCGCCGCGCTGGCAGACGCGGTCCAGCCGCCCGGCCTCATCAAAGCGGCGCATGCGCACCGCGTAGTCGATCACCTCGCCTGCCGCACCCGCCGTCGCCCATTGCGGACCCTGCGGCGTGCCAAGCAGCGGCAACACGTCCAGATAAATCTCAGGCGCCAGGCGGCGGTTCAGCCGCAACTCATCCAGACAAGCCTGATGCCGCAGGGCAAGCGTGCTGAAGTCCAGAAAAGGCAGCTTGACCGGCTTTTTAAGCTTGTAGGCAAAGTCCCCGGCCAGCAACACCCAGGAGATGTGGGTCTCGACCAGCTCGACCCGCGCCACCTCGCCCGGGTAGCGCTGCGGCGCCAGCAGGGCGGTGATCATGGGCGGCTGGGTGGGCTTCATGCCAGACATGATGCCAGAGCCAGCGCCCGGCGGCGACAATGGCCGCCTAGTCACCACCCACCTCATCCAACCCATGAACACAGTTTTCCGCACCACCCTCCTCGCCACGGTTTTGAGCACCTTGTCCACCGCCTGGGCCGCGGATGCGGTGCTGGATGCGGCCGCCAAAGAGGCGGGTGCCGTGGTCACCCCCAGCGGGCTGGTGTACCGCTCGCTCAAAGACGGCACCGGCGCCAACCCCAAGGCCAGCGATGTGGTCAAGGTCAACTACCGCGGCACCTTCCCGGACGGGCGCGAATTTGACAGCTCCTACAAACGCAACCAGGCCATTGAATTCCCGCTGGGCAACGTCATCAAATGCTGGACCGAAGGGGTGCAGCGCATGAAGGTGGGCGGCCAAGCCAAGCTCACCTGCCCGGCAGCCATCGCCTACGGTGCCCGGGGCGCCGGTGGCGTGATCCCGCCCAACGCCACGCTGCTGTTTGAGGTGGAGCTGCTGGGCATCAACGGCCAATAAACCGCTGCGGCTGCGCACAGGCCCTGCGTACAAGCACGTACGTGCTTGCTGCAAGGTCTTGAAAAACAGGCGGATTCACCTCATTTGCAGCAGTGGAAGCCCGTGGCGCTTTCGCGGCGGGTTTTCAGAATGTTGCCAACCTTCCAGGAGAATCCAAATGAGCGCTTTAGCCAACCGCAGCTATCTTTTGAACGATTTTTTCCGCGACATTGCGCCTGCCTTTTATGTCCGGCCCCTGCACGGCGACCCGCTGCCCACGCCCGCGCAGATCAAGGTGGATGTCAAGGAATCCAAAGACGCGTACACCGTCCACGCTGAAATTCCGGGCGTGCCCAAAGAGGACATTCACGTGTCGGTCGATGGCAACTTGGTCACCCTGCAGGCCGAGGTGAAACAGCAAGACAGCACCGGCGACAACGACACCGTGCTGCGCAGCGAGCGCTATTTTGGCGAGGTGTCACGCAGCTTCCAGTTGCCGATGGACATTGAACAGGCACAGGCCAAAGCCAAGTTCGAGAACGGTGTGCTGACCCTGACGCTGCCCAAGAAGCTGGCCGCCAATCTGGCGCAAAAACTCACCATCGAGTGAACGCAGCGCCCGCTGGCACGGTGTTACACCACCAGCGGCTCTTCCTGTAGGGCTTCGATCTGTTCTTGCAGCATCTGCACCTGGCCTTGCCAGTAGTCGCTGGAGCCGAACCACGGGAAGTTGATGGCAAAGATCGGGTCATCCCAGCGCCGCGCCAGCCAGGCGCTGTAGTGGATCAGGCGCAGCGTGCGTAGCGGCTCGATCAGCGCCAACTCGCGCCGGTCAAACGGGCGGAACTGCTCATAACCATCCACCAGCGCGCCCAGTTGCCGGGTGCGCTGGGCGCGGTCCCCGCTGAGCAGCATCCACAGGTCTTGCACCGCCGGGCCCATGCGCGCGTCGTCCAGATCGACAAAATGCGGGCCGGGCAAGCTGCTGGCTGGCGCGTCCAGCGGCGTCCACAAGATGTTGCCCGGGTGGCAGTCGCCGTGCAGGCGCAGGCAGCGTAGCGCACTGTCGGGCTCGTCGTCGCTTTCGTCATCGCGGGCCAGGGCTTTCAGGCCTGTTTGACCACCGGCGTTAACCCCCAAGGGGCTGGATGCCATCAACGCCAGTGCGCGGGCCGAGGCCTTTTCCCAGGTGGACAACACATCCAGCGGCACCTTATCGTGGGCCAGCAGCCACTCGCGCGGCTCGATGCCAAAGGTGTGCACATCCAGCGCAGGGCGCACGGCAAACGGCTTGGCTTCCCCCACGGTATGGATGCGCGCCAGAAACCGGCCGATCCATTCCAGCACATCCGGGTCGTCCAGCTCGGGCCCCCGGCCACCCCGGCTGGGGCTGACGCTGAACGCAAAGCCGCCAAAGTGGTGCAAGGTCTGGCCCTGCACCACCATCGGCCCGATCACCGGGATCTCAGCGGCCATCAGTTCGGCTGAAAAGGCGTGTTCTTCCAGAATCTGCGCCTCGCTCCAGCGCTCGGGGCGGTAAAACTTGGCCACCACCAGCCGGCCATCTTCCAGGTGCAGCTGATAGACGCGGTTTTCATAGGAGTTGAGCGCCATCTGGCGACCATCGCCATACAGGCCGATGCTGGCCAGCGCGTCCTGCACCACGTCGGGGGTCAGCGCCTGGTAGGGGTGGCCCGCGGTCGCGCTGGCCGTCAAAAAAGGAGATGTAGAGGAGGTATTCACCCCGCCATCATGCCCGAAAGCGCGCGCGCCCCTGGCGCTTGGGGGCAGCCTCTAAAAGCCCTGGGAGATTTGCGCTAACCTGCCTGTCAGGCACCTCGACCCGGCTCCAGACCTGGCGCCAGGCCGTGCCCGGAGAGAACTTCATGTTTGACTACCTCATCATCGGCGGCGGCTCGGCGGGCTGCGTGCTGGCCGCGCGCCTGTCAGAAAACCCCGACATCACCGTGGCGCTGCTGGAAGCCGGGCCGCCCGACCGCAGCGTGCTGATCCACTGCCCGGCCGGGCTGGCGGTGATGGCCAAGTTCAGTCTGGCGGGCTGGGGCATGAACACGGTGCCGCAACCCGGCCTGAACGGGCGCCGCGGCTACCAGCCGCGTGGCAAGGTGCTGGGCGGCTCCAGTTCGATCAATGCCATGTGTTACATCCGCGGCCAGCGGCAGGACTACGACCATTGGGCCGCGCTGGGCAACCCGGGCTGGGGCTGGGCCGATGTGTTGCCCTACTTCAAGAAATCCGAACACAACGAGCGCGGTGCCGACGCCTTTCACGGCACGGGCGGCCCGCTCAATGTGATGGATTTGCACAGCCCCAACCCGTTTGGCCTGCGGTTTGTGCAGGCGGGCGCGCAAGCTGGCTTCAAGATCAACCCGGACTTCAACGGCGCCAGCCAGGAAGGTGTGGGCCAGTACCAGGTGACCCACAAGAAAGGCGAGCGCTGCAGCGCCGCCAAGGCTTACCTGACGCCAGCGTTGAAGCGCCCGAACCTGCAGGTGTTCACCGGCGCCCAGGTCACGCGCATCCTGCTGGAAAAAAAACGCGCCGTGGGGGTGGAGTTTGTGCAGGACGGGCAGCTCAAACAGCTCAACTGCCAGCGCGAAGTGC
Organism: Rhodoferax sp. U2-2l; assembly: GCF_020594515.1. GTDB lineage: Bacteria > Pseudomonadota > Gammaproteobacteria > Burkholderiales > Burkholderiaceae_C > Rhodoferax. The sequence goes on along the minus strand of NZ_JAJCTH010000009.1, from coordinate 108,745 downwards.
TGCTCTGCGCCGGGGCCATCCAGTCGCCGCAAATCCTGATGCTCTCGGGTATTGGTCCGCATGCCCATCTGGTGGACAAAGGCATCGCCACCCAGCACGATCTGCCCGGCGTCGGCCAGCATCTGCATGACCACCCTGATGTGGTGCAAGTGGTGCATGTACCTAACAACACCGAGCTGTTTGGCCTGTCGGTGGCGGGTGGCATCGATACCCTGAAGGGTGTGATGCAGTGGCGCCAGCACCGCACCGGCAAACTCACCACCAACTTTGCCGAGGCTGGCGGCTTCATCAAGAGCCAGCCCGGTGAGGCCACGCCCGACCTGCAACTGCACTTTGTCATTGGCAAGCTCATCAACCATGGCCGCACGCTCACTTGGGGGCATGGCCTGTCATGCCACGTGTGCCTGCTGCGCCCCAAGAGTCAAGGCAGCCTGCAACTGGCCAGCAAGGACCCGATGGCGCTGCCGTTGATCGACCCCGACTTCTTGAGCCACCGCGACGACATGGACCGCCTGATTCGCGGCTTCAAACTGATGCGCGGCATCCTGAAACAACCCGCCCTGGCCAAGTTTGGCGGGCGCGAACTGGCCACCACGGCGATTGCGCAGACCGATGAGCAGATCGAGCAGGTGATCCGCGACCACGCCGACTCCATCTACCACCCGGTGGGCACCTGCCGCATGGGCAACACCGATCAAGACGTGGTGGACGCGCAATTGCGCGTGCGCGGCATCCAGGGCCTGCGCGTGGTGGACGCGTCCATCATGCCGTGCATCGTCAGCGGCAACACCAACGCGCCGGTGATGATGATTGCCGAGAAAGCGGCTGACATGATCAAGGCGTCGCAACACCAGCCGCCCTGAATCCGACGCACAACGGAGGTTTAGGAAATTTTTAGCATTTTTCTAGGACTTGCTTAGCACCGCCGTAAGCAATATTTAGCAGCGCGTGACGGAACGGATTTTTAGACTTCTTTTCATGGTCGTTGATGCATGGGGCATCTTTGACCATTGACCCTACCGGGCCTTGTTGCCCAGAAAGAAGCACCATGAAATTTGATTCCCGTGAACTGCAAGCCGTCGCCGCTGCCGAACCCGCACGCGTTGATCTGTATGCCGGCATCCACAAGGCCCTGCGCGCCATGCTGACCGAGACCCTGCTGGCGCTGGGTCGGCTGGACATGGACGACCCCGACGAGATCAGCGCCGTCAGCGCCCGCATCGACACCATGCTGGACTTCTGCGCCAGCCATGTGCAGCACGAAAACGACTTTGTGCATGTGGCCATCGAAGCGCGGGCGGCAGGTGCCAGTGCCGCCATCACCCATGACCATGAGGAACACATGGCCCGCATCGCCCAGCTCAAAGTCAAGCTGGCAGGGTTGACCCAAACTGCTGCGGGCCAGGAGGCTGCGGCGGCCGCGTTGAACCTGTACCGCGACCTGGCGCTGTTTGTCGCCGACAACTTCCAGCATATGCAGGTGGAAGAAACAGCGCACAACGCCGTGTTGTGGGCACGGTATACCGACGCCGAACTGCTGGCCTTACATGACCGGCTGCTGGCGTCGATCCCGCCCGACGAGATGATGTTGGTGCTGCGCTGGTTGGTGCCTTCCATGAACCCGGCTGAGCGCACCGCGCTGTTCAAGGACATGCAGACGCACGCACCCGCCCCGGTCTTTGAGGCCACCCTGGCCATGGTGAAAGCCCACCTCACGACCCGCGCATGGGCCAAACTCACACACAGCCTGGGTCTGACGTCCGTGCCTGATCCGGTCGCGGTTTGACATCGGCTGGGTTGTCAGGCGACGTCCACCAGCTCCAGCGGGCAGTCGACGTTCAGCCTGAAGCGGCCCCGGCCCGTTTTTTCCATCTGGATCTGGGGGCAGTGTTCGGCAAGGCGGCGTTGCAACAACAACAGGCGGGCGTCCAGGTTGTCGGTCACATCAGGCAAGCCCAGGGTGGCATCCAGCCGGAGTTCCCGGTTCGAGAACTCGGTGCGGCCTTGTCGTGCATGGTCACACACCAGCTTCCAGAAAATCGCCCCGGCCACACCCTTGATGAGGTAAACGTCATTCAGAAAGATGCTGCCATTGGCGTGGAAATGACGTACCTGCAAAACGGCACCGGTCACCGCCGCCGTGGCTGATGTGGGGGCGTCGTCATCGTCGCTGTCGGCGTGATCGGGGGTGTCCTGCATCCGTTCGATGGCGGCGCCCAGATGGCCGGCCACTGCCACCAACACGTCTTCGTCTTCAAAACTGAACCTCAGATCGAGCGGACTTTCAACAAATAACACCCCCAGCAACCGCCCAGCCGACAGCACCGGCACCGCCAGCTGGCTGTGCGGCTCACGCAGGCCGGGATAGGGAATCTCTGCATCGAGCGTCAGGCCGGGCGCATTGGCGCAGAGGCTGCTGCGGATGGCGCGGCTGTAGAGATACGCGCTGGTCATGTGCCCGATGCGCACCGGCGTTTGCTCCCGCGCTGCAACACCGATCACGCCATCCCCCATGTCGATTTCCGAGCCTATGCCGGAGGTCGCGTAACCCGCGCTGCCCACCGTATACAGTCGCTGGGTCACCGGGTCCAGCATCAGGATCATGGCATGACGGATGTCCATGAAGTCTGTCAGCGAAGCCAGCGTGGCATTGATCAGTTCATCCAGCGCCTTGCAGCCTGACAGCCGCTCGCTGCAGCGCCGCAGGGCGCCCAACAAGCCACAGCGGTTGGGCGGCTGCGGCAAGGGCATCCCCTCGACCGCTTCGATCAGCTGCACCTCGTACACATCCGACCCCAACAGCCGGAACACGTTGGCCATGCCGGTATGCGACGCGATCCCGGCCAACTGGGCCTTCATGCCTTCAAACAACGCACCGTGTGTCTCTGTGCGCAAATATTTAAGGTGCAAGCGGAAGAACTCTGCCGTCACCGGGTGCAACACCAGCACAGCCGCGTAGGGGTTGCTCAGGATGTTTTTGCGGGTCTTGTTAAAAAACTGGAACGACAGGGCCACATGCGACTCGTCGACGTAATACACCTGCGAGATATAGGCCACATTGGGAGTGCCATCCTCAGCGCAGGTGGCCATGACCGCCGGAATGGCGCCTTCCAGACACGGCCGGATGCTGCCCAGCGTCAACGCGCTCATGGCAGCGGCTCCGTGGCTGCCGCCGTCAAGGCCGTTCCTGCCTTGGGCCCCGGCGTCTGGTCAAACGCCGCCTCCGGTGTCAGACTGATCGCCACCACGTCGTCCAGATCCAAGGCCAGCATGGCACGGGTAAACCGGGCCTCGAAGCCAACCCGGGCCACCTCCTGCTCCATGGCCACCAGGTAACGCTGCAGCAGCGGCTCATCGGCGGCCTGCGCCGCCCGGATCTGGGCGTTTGACGCCTTGACCTGCAAGGTTCGGTGGCTGAACGGCTCGCTGAACACCACAGCAATCCGCCCGGTGGCCGTCACATCCAGCAGCAACTGGCGCGACTGTCGGCGTGACAGGTACACCGTGATCAGTTCACCGCCGGGTGCAATACCGCTGGCCAGCGCGCGCATGATGCTGGGTCGCCGGTTGACGTCGCAAGAGCTGACAATGGTCGACACCCCGCTCTCCACCATCGCGACGTGGTCCGGCGAAAGCAGCAAAGGCATAGACGGCGCTTGCATGACGCAGAAGTATAGAAAGGAAGCCCCTTTTGCGAAACAGCTGGCGCGGTCTGTCGCTAACATCACCGCACCGCCACACTTTGCCGGATACAACCATGATTCGTTGGGACGCCCACATGTGCCTGCCGCTCCACCCGCAGGCCAGTTTCGAGCCGATTGACCAGCTGCGCACTGGCGGGCTCAGCTACGTGTCGATCAACGTCGGCATGGACATGAACCCGGTGTCGCAGATTCTGCAGGTGATCGCCGGTTACCGCGCCAACATCGCCGCGCACCCGGACAAATATGTGCAAGTCAACAGCGTGGCCGACATCGAACGCGCCCGGGCCGGAGGCCAGATTGGCATCGGTTTCGACCTGGAAGGTGCGATGCCGCTGCTGGCGCAGCCCGAGATGGTGGCGTTGTACGCGCGGCTGGGCGTGCGGCAAATCCACTTTGCCTACAACCGCAACAACGCGGTCGCCGATGGCTGCCATGACGAGGTGCGCGGCCTGCCCCCCTTGGGCCAACGCATGGTGGTGGCGGTGAATGCGGCGGGCATGTTGATGGACTGCTCGCATACCGGGCGGCAATGCAGCCTGGAGATCATGGCGGCATCCAGCCAGCCGGTGGTCTTCAGCCACGCCAACCCGCTGGCCCTGGCCGAGCACGGCCGCAACATCACCGATGAGCAGATTCGCGCCTGCGCCGCCACCGGCGGGGTGGTGTGCATCTCAGGGGTGTCCAAATTTCTGGGGGTGGCCGAGCCCACCGTGGCCGACGTGGCGCGGCATGTGGCTTATGTGGCCAACCTGGTCGGTGTGGCACACGTTGGTATCGGGCTGGACAACGGGTTTTCGCAACCCGGGCTGGACGACACACCACCCGGCGACTTCGACCCCAGCTACTGGTGGCCGCGCAGCGCGGGTTACGGCGGCGGCATTGGCGACATCCGCTACACGCCCATCGACACGTGGCAACAGCTCCCGCAAGCGTTACAAGTGGTGGGGATGAGCACCGCTGAAGCCGATCAGGTGATGGGCGGCAACATGTTGCGTGTCGCCTCCCAGGTGTGGCCCACGACCCGCCATGCAGCCTAAGCCAACCGCTCTGTCACGTTAACCCCGGAACCGCTTGCGCGTGAGGGCCAGCGCGATCCAGAAGCCCCCCACAGCAAACACGGTCAGCACCGCCACTGGGCGCAGCCAGTTGCTGGGCCACTGGTCCATGAACAGCGGACGCACCAAGTCCACCGCGTTGGTCAGCGGCAACCACTGCGAGATGGCGCGGACCACGGGCGGCAGTTGTTCCAGCGGGAAGAAGATGCCGCTCAAAAACATCATCGGCGTCAGAAACAGCGTGAAGTAATAGGTGAAAAAGTCATACCCCTTGGCCAGCGCATTGAAGATCAGCGCCACGCAGCTGAAGGTGATGCCCACCCCCAGCAGCACCGGCCAGGCGATCAGCAGCTTGGGTGAATAGCTGATGCCCAAAGCCAGCATCACCCCCAGAATCGCGGTCACGGTGAAGAGCGATTTGAACGCGGCCCAGAGCATCTCGGCCAGCACGATGTTGTCCAGATTCACCGGCGCGTTCATGATGCCGTCCCAGGTTTTCTGCACATGCATGCGGCTGAAGGCCGAATACAGCGCCTCGAAACTGGCCGCGTTCATGGCGCTCATGCAGATGCTGCCGCTGGCCAGAAACAGGATGTAGGGCACCTCCACCCCGTCCACCGTCACCTGGCCCACCAGCGCGCCCATGCCGTAACCAAAGGCCACCAGCCACATCAACGGCTCGGCAATGTTGCCCACCAGGCTGGGAATGGCCAGCTTGCGCCACACCAGCAAGTTGCGCAAGAACACCGGCCACCAGCGCATGGACAACTCGGGCGCGCGCCAGATGGACGGGTTTTTTTGACTTTCAAACCTGGTATTCATGGGGTCAACAGCTCGTGTATTCATCGTGTTCATGCATCTTCCCGAATTTGTCGGCCAGTGAGTTTGAGGAACAAATCCTCCAGATTGGCCGGACGGTGCAGGGTGCGCAACTGCGGGTGCGCCTCCAGCGCAGCCAGCAGCGGCTTGGCCTGTTCGGTGTAGAAAAACACCGTCTCACCACTCACCTCCACCCGGGCGGCCAGCGCTTTCAGGGGGGCATCCACCAGCGCCAGCGCGCCGTTGCCATAGACCTCGACCACATCGGGTTCCAGATGCTGGCGGATCAGGTCACGCGGCGTGCCTTCTGCAATTTTTTTGCCGTGGTCCACCACCAGCAGGCGGTTGCACAGGCGCTCGGCCTCGTCCATGAAATGGGTGGTCAGCAAGATGGATTTGCCCTGCTGCAACAGCAGTTGCAGGCGCTCCCACATCAGGTGGCGCGCCTGCGGGTCCAGCCCGGTGGTGGGTTCGTCCAGCAGCAGCAGGCGCGGGTTGTTGACCAGCGCGCGCGCCAGACTCAGGCGGCGCTTCATGCCGCCTGACAGCTCGCCGGGTTTGGCGTTGGCCTTGGCCGTCAGGCTGGCAAAGTCGAGCAGGTTGGGGATGCGTTCGCGGATCTGCGCGTCTTTCAGGCCAAAGTAGCGGCCATAGACCAGCAGGTTCTCGGCACAGCTGAAGTCCGGGTCGAGTGTGTCCATCTGGCTGACCACACCCAACTGCGCCTTGATGGCCAGCGCATCGCGCGGCATCTGCTGCCCAAACGCGGTGACGCTGCCCGCGTCGGGCACGGTCAGGCCCAGGCACATGCGGATGGTGGTGGTTTTGCCGGCACCGTTGGGGCCGATCACGCCCAGGCATTCACCCGGCGCAATGTCAAAAGACATGTCATTGACCACGGTGGCCTCGCCGTAACGTTTGACCAGACCGTGCACTGAAAAAATAGGTTCACTCATGGGGTAAATTGTGACCGGGATCAGGGCGACTGGCATGGCCTGGCTCTTTGACGGGCTGCTGGCAACGCTTTTTCCGGCCATTTGCCTGCGTGTTTTTCAAATGACGGGAATGGCCGCTGACACCCGGTGACCCCTGGTCAACACGACGCCAAAAAGCAGCCGGACATGGCGCAGTCGGCTCCTAAAATCAGGTCGCATCCGTCCACACAACCCTACACCCAGCACCATGACCACACTCGGTACCCCACTCACCCGTCACGCCACCAAAGTCATGCTGCTCGGCAGTGGCGAACTGGGCAAAGAGGTCTTGATCGCCCTGCAACGCCTGGGTGTGGAAACCACCGCCGTGGACCGCTACAACCACGCGCCGGGGCAGCAGGTGGCGCACCACAGCCGCACCATCACCATGAGCGACCCGGCCATGCTGCGCGAACTCATCGAACACGACAAGCCCGATCTGGTGGTGCCCGAGATTGAAGCCATTGCCACCCCGATGCTTGAAGTGCTGGAAGCCACCGGCGTGGTGCGCGTCATCCCCACCGCACGCGCGGCGCGCCTGACCATGGACCGCGAAGGCATCCGCCGTCTGGCCGCCGAAACGCTGGGCCTGCCGACCAGCCCCTACCAATTCTGTGACTCGCTGGCCGAATTACAAGTCGCCATTGACGGCGTGGAGGCTCAGCCGGGCATCGGTTATCCCTGCATCGTCAAACCGGTGATGAGCAGCTCCGGCAAGGGCCAAAGCAAGATCAGCGGCCCGGCCGATGTGCAAGCCGCCTGGGACCATGCGATGGCGGGTGGACGCGTCAGCCATGGCCGCGTCATCGTGGAAGGCTTCATTGACTTTGACTACGAAATCACCTTGCTGACGGTGCGTGCCAAAAACGCCCAGGGCGGCATCGACACCCATTTTTGTGAGCCGATCGGCCACATCCAGGTCAACGGCGACTATGTGGAAAGCTGGCAGCCGCACCCGATGAGCCCGGCTGCGCTGGACAAAGCCCGCCATATCGCCAAAACCGTCACCGACGATCTGGGCATTGGGGTAGACGGCCAATCATCTGGTCTGGGGCTGTTTGGTGTGGAGCTGTTTGTGAAGGGTGATCAAGTCTGGTTCAGCGAGGTGAGCCCGCGCCCGCACGACACCGGCTTGGTCACACTCACCACCCAGCACCAGAGCGAATTCGAGCTGCACGCCCGCGCCATCCTGGGCCTGCCGGTGAACGCCACCCTGCGTTGCCCCGGCGCCAGCGCGGTGATTTACGGCGGCGTGGACGCCAAAGGCATCGTGTTTGACGGCGTGGACGAGGCGCTGCGTGTGCCCAACTCGGATATTCGCCTTTTTGGCAAACCAGAGAGCTTTGTCAAACGCCGCATGGGGGTGGCGCTGGCTTTTGATGCGGATGTGGACGTGGCGCGTACCAACGCCAAGCTGGCGGCGTCCAAGGTCAAGCCGCGGGTGGCCTGAACGCCGAACTCTCTTTTTGATAACAACCAGCCCTTTTGCAACAAGGGCTGGAAACACTTTCTACTGAAACGCCACCTCGGCAAAGCTGCGCAGCTTGCGGCTGTGGAGCTGGTCCACACCCTGTTCACGCAGCAATTCCAGCGCACGCATGCCGATGCGCAGATGCTGGTCCACCCGCTCACGGTAAAAGTGGTTGGCCATGCCGGGCAACTTGATCTCGCCGTGTAGCGGCTTGTCACTGACACACAAGAGCGTGCCATAGGGCACCCGAAAGCGAAAACCGTTGGCCGCGATGGTGGCGCTTTCCATGTCCAGGGCAATCGCGCGGCTCTGGCTGAAGCGGCGCTGCGGGCCGTTGTCGGGCAGCAGTTCCCAGTTGCGGTTGTCCGTGCTGGCCACGGTGCCGGTGCGCATGATGCTTTTGAGGTCGGCGCCTTTGAGCCGGGTGACATCGGACACGGCAGATTCGAGCGCCACCTGGATTTCGGCCAGCGCGGGGATCGGCACCCACAGCGGCAGCTCTTCGTCCAGCACATGGTCCTCGCGCACATAGCCGTGCGCCAGCACGTAGTCACCCAGCTGCTGGGTGGTGCGCAACCCGGCGCAGTGGCCGAGCATGATCCAGGCGTGCGGGCGCAGCACGGCAATGTGGTCGGTGATGGTTTTGGCGTTGGCCGGGCCAACCCCGATGTTGACCATGGTGATGCCGCTGCCGTCGGGGCGCTTGAGGTGGTAGGCAGGCATTTGGGGCAACCTTGGCGGTGGCTTCAAGCCCCCACGGTCACTCACTTCGTGTGTTCCCTGCCCCCCAAGGGGGCCGCGTTCCTCCTTGGGGCGGCCCGGCGGAGGAACTTCGCCGGTTCTGCGGGGGAAATTGGGGTCAGCCCTGCGCGTCACCACATTGCCCGGCTCCACAAATGCGACATATTCGCTGGCCGCATCCTCCATGGCGGCGTGGCCCAGGGCAATGAATTCATCAATGTAGAACTGGTAATTGGTGAACAACACAAAGTTCTGGAAATGCTCGGGCGCGGTGCCGGTGTAGTGGCGCAGGCGCTGCAGCGAGTAGTCCACCCGCGGCGCGGTGAAAAGACTCAGCGGTTGTGCCTCGCCACGGTGTGGTTCAAAGGTGCCGTTGGCAATGCCGTCGTCCATGGCGGCCAGATCGGGCAGGTCAAACACGTCACGCATGCGGGCGCGGCGCTCGGCACTCAGGGTGCCCTCCACATGTTCGTTCTCGGCAAACGAGAAGTGCACCGGAATCGGCTGGGTGCTGGTGCCCACTTCAAGCGCCACCTGGTGGTTGTCGAGCAACAGGCTGAACTGTTCCAGGTAGTACTTGGCATACAGATCGGGGCGGCTCAGGGTGGTCTCAAAACGACCGGCACCGGCCACAAAACCGTAGCTCAGCCGCTTGGCCGCACCGGAGCCCTGGCGCGCCATGGTCTCGGTCTGCACCCGCACAAAGGGGTAACAGGCACGCACATGGCCGGGTAGCTCCTCACCCGCCACGTAACGCTGCATGGCCTGGCGCAAATGCGCGATGCTGTTGTCGTAAATCAGCTGCGCCTGGGCCAGCGCGGCGGCCGGGTCAGTGAAACGCAGAGGGGCAATAAATTCTGGCAGGTAGGGCATAAGGCAAAGGATCCAGGGCGCTTCAGTTTTTACAAACGTTAAACCAATTTGTCATTTGTAAGCCTAGTGTCGCGCTAGATGGCTAGCATGCACCGTCGTGATGCAACGGCGCAGGGCGCTACAGGTCGGCAAACCATCTTATCAATCAACAGGGTCAACAACATGGCGGAACAAAAATTGGGCAACCCGGCGGTGGTCGGTCTGGGCGGCTTTGGCTTGGCCACCATGGTCTTGCAGTTTCACAATGTGGGCTGGATGGGCCTGGGGCCGGTGATCTGGATCGGGCTGATCTTTGGTGGCTTGGCGCAGATGATGGCCGGGCTGCAGGAAATGAAGAGCGGCAACAACTTTGGTTACTGCGCGTTCACCGGTTATGGCGCTTTCTGGATCTCGCTGGTGCTGATGCTGCTGGGCAATCACTTCAACATTTACCCCGCCAGCACCACCGATGTGGGCTGGTTTTTGGTGGGCTGGACGCTGTTCACCGCCATCCTGTGGGTGGGCGCCATGCGCATCAGCAACGCGCTGGCCATCACCTTCACGCTGCTGCTGATCGGCTTCATCTTGCTGGACCTGGCGCACTTTGGCTACCCCGGCCTGACCGTGGTGGCGGGTTACGAGCTGATGCTGACCGCGCTTTGCGCCTGGTACATCATGGCGCACATCGTGTTTGCCGATGTGTTTGGCCGCGACGTGCTGCCGGTGGGCAAGCCCTGGTTTTGAGCCTGCGCGAACACTTTTTTCAAAAAGGGGGAGACATGAACATGCCATCATTTCAACGTTGCGCGCTGGCGCTGCTGGTGTCCCTGGCTGCTGGCGTGGCCAGCGCTACCGACGAGGCTGCCACGCCGCAAGAGGTGGTGACCAAGGTCTAGTCCGCCACCAAGTTCCTGCAGGACAAAGGGGTGTCCGGCTTTGCCGCGCTCAACAGCAAGGACGGCCTGTGGGTCTGGAAAGACAGTTATGTGTTCGCCTTTGACTGCCGCAAAGACAAGATGGTGGCGCACCCGATGCGCCCGGACCTGGTGGGCCGCGCCATCCTGCAGATCACCGACAACAACGGCAAATTCATCTTCAAAGAGCTGTGCAAGGCCGGCAGCCAGAGCGGCGGTGGCTGGGTGGATTACGTCTGGACCAAGCCGGGTGACGGCAAGGCCTCGCGCAAGCTCAGCTACGCGGTCACCGCCGACATGGCGTTTTCAACCGGCATCCACATCGCGGCAGGGGTGTATGACGACAAGCTGGCACTGCCCGAGCTGGTCAAACTGACCGAGCAGCTGGCCGACCCGGCCAAATACCCGTCGCACTGAACCACGTCGCGGCGCGGGCGCCCCGGCGGCGCACGGGCCGCTGGGCGCTGGCACCGACGCGGTGCAAAAACTGCCATACTGCGGGCCGTTTTGCTGAAGACCCAAGAGCCCACATGCTGAAATTTACCTGCTGCAACCAAGTCCGCCAGTTTTTGGAACCCGCACAAGCGCAGGTGCTGCGCGGCATCCAGCGAGGGTTTGAGCGCGAATGCCTGCGGGTGGACCGCACCGGCCAACTCGCCCACACGCCGCACCCGCAGGCGCTGGGCGCCAAGCTCACCCACCCCTGGATCACCACCGATTACGCCGAGGCGCTGCTCGAATTCATCACGCCCCCCTCCACCGACCCGGCTTACCCGCTGGCCTTTTTGACCGACATCCACCGCTTTTCGGCGCAGCAGCTCGGTGGCGAGTTTTTGTGGGCGGGTTCCATGCCCTGCAAGATTGGGGAAGACGCCGACATTGCCATCGCCAACTACGGCAGCTCCAACGCGGCACGCTTCAAAGAGGTCTACCGCCAGGGACTGGGCCTGCGCTATGGCCGCGCCATGCAAACCATTGCGGGCGCGCACTACAACTGGTCGCTGCCGGACGCCTTCTGGCCACTGCTGCGCGACTGCTGCAACGCCGACGAGCCCTTGCAGGACTTCATCAACCGGCGTTATTTCGGCCTGATCCGCAACTTTTTACGCTACGGCTGGCTGGTGCCCTACCTGTTTGGCGCCTCACCCGCGGTGTGCCAGTCGTTCCTGCAGGGCCACCCGAGCGACCTGACCGAACTGGCCCCCGGCACACTACACGGGGCCTATGCCACCAGCCTGCGCATGAGCGACCTGGGCTACCAGAACCACGCGCAAGACAAACTCGCCATCAGTTTCAACTCCCTGGCCGAATACACCCAGGCGCTGGAAGCGGCCATCCGCACCCACGACCCCTATTACGCCCAGATGGGTGTGCGTGATGGCGACACCTGGAAACAGCTCAGCGACAGCCTGCTGCAACTTGAAGCCGAGTTTTACGCCCCGATGCGCCCCAAACGGGTGGGCTTGCACGGCGAGCGCCCGGCGCTGGCGCTGGCCACCTATGGCGTGCAATATGTCGAGATGCGGCTGTTTGACCTGAACCCCTTCATCGACATCGGCATCGCCCCCGAGCAAAGCCTGTTTGCCGACGCGCTGCTGCTGATGTGCCTGTTTCGCGACAGCCCGCCCATCACCAGCCGCGAGCAGGGCGAAAACGACGAGAACAAACACCGCGTCGTCACCCGCGGGCGCCAACCCGGCCTGCAACTGCTGGTGCACAACCGCGAGCAGCCGCTGCGCGCGCTGGCGCACGAGCTGTTTGACGACATGGCCCCGTTTGCCGCCATGCTGGACGCCGCGTACGGCGGCCAGCACTACCACGCCACGCTACAAGCGCTGCGCCAGCGCATTGACCAGCCCGAACTGACCCCCTCAGCCCAGGTGGTGGCGGCCGCGCGCCAGCACGGCGGGTATTTCAACTTTGCCTTCGAGATGTCCAAGACCCACACCCAAAGCCTTCAGGCAGCGGCCTTGTCGCCCGAGCTCACCGCCCGTTTCCGGGACGTGGCAGAAACGTCACTGACCACCCAGGCGCAACTGGATGCCGAGCCGCAGTCACCGTTTGAGGACTATGCGGCGGCGTATTTCGCCTGAGACGATTCGTCAAAGTGCCAAAAAACGGCCACCAGCCCTGTGTGGATAAGGGCTAAAAGCTCCTTTTACTCTAGCAAATCGGCGCCACACTTTGCGCTGCTGCGCCACGCTGCAGGCTTAAAATCTGACTTTTTTCTTACTCGGAGAGCTGATCCATGATGAACTTTGCCCGAAGCAGTCTGGCCGCTGCCATGCTGCTGGCCTGTGCCAACCTGGCCCTGGCCGCCACCGTTCCGCCCGGTGTGCAGTTACATGCCAAGCAGGAAATGGTGCGCAACAACGGTTCCGAGCCCGACACCCTGGACCCGGCACGCGCCGAAGGTGTGCCGGCCAACAACGTGATCCGTGAACTGTTCGAAGGCCTGACCGCCGCCGATGGCGCGGGAAAAATTGTGCCGGGCGTGGCTGAGAGCTGGAAACAGACCGAGCCCACCACCTGGGTCTTCAAGCTGCGCCAGAACGCCAAATGGTCCAACGGCGACCCCGTCACCAGCGACGACTTCGTTTATGCCCTGCGCCGTTTTGTCGACCCCAAGACCGCCTCGGAATACGCCTCCTCGTTTGGCATTTTCATGCTGAACGGCAAGGACATCGTGGCAGGCAAATTGCCCCCCAGCGAGCTGGGTGTGAAGGCGCTGGACAAATACACGCTGGAAATCAAGACCCCGTACCCGGTGGCTTTTATGCCCGACCTGCTGACCAACACCCAGCTCGGCCCGGTGCACAAAGCCACGGTTGAAAAGTTTGGCAAGGACTGGACCAAACCGGGCAACATCGTCGGCAACGGCGCCTACACCCTGGCCAGCTGGGACGTCAACAGCAAGATCGTGCTGACCAAGAGCCCCAGCTACTGGGACGCCAAAAACGTGCAGCTGACCAAATTCACCTATCTGTCGGTGGAAGATGGCAACGCCGACGTCAAGCTGTTTGAGTCCGGCGAAAACGACATGGTCTACCAGCTGCCGCCTGGCACCTACGAGAAGTACAAGGCCCAGTTCCCCAACGAGATCCGCAATTCACCGATGCTGGGGCTGCGTTATTACTCCTTCCTCAACACCGACCCGCTGCTGAAAGACATCCGTGTGCGCAAGGCTCTCTCGATGGCACTTGACCGCAACATCCTGGCCCAGCGTGTGACTGCTGACGGCCAGGTTCCGTCCTACGGCGTGATGGTCAAAGGCATCAACGGTGCCGATGTCACCAGCTACGACTGGGCCACCTGGCCCGCAGACAAACGGGTGGCAGAAGCCAAGAAGCTGCTGGCTGACGCCGGTGTGGCACCCGGTACCAAGCTCAAGTTCTCCTACAACACCAGCGATTACCACAAGAAGATGGCCATTTTTGCCGCCTCGGAGTGGAAATCCAAGCTCGGGCTGGATGTGGAACTCGAAGCCATGGAGTTCAAGGTGCTGATCAAGAAGCGCAACGACGGTGAGTACCAGATCGCCCGCAACGGCTGGATCGCCGACTACAACGACGCCACCACCTTCCTGACGCTGGTGCAATGTGACTCGGACCAGAACGCCCAGAAGAACTGCAACCGCAAGGCCGAAACCCTGATCGAGCAAGGCAACCAGAGCGCCGACCCGGCCAAACGCAAGGCCCTGCTGACCGAGGCCGCCAAATTGATCATGGACGACTACCCGATGCTGCCGCTGCTGCAGTACACGGTGCCGCGCTTGGTCAAGTCGTATGTGGGTGGCTACACCGCCACCAACAGCTTGGACCGCTACCGCGCCAAAGACTTCTACATCATCAAACACTGAAATTAACGTCGCCCCACCGCCTGCCGCCAGCTTGACACCCCAACTGGCGGCAGTTTTCTGACCGGTCTGTGTCACAAGCACAAGACCGGCCCTCTGATTCTGGAGATTGTCTGATGTGGACTTATGCCCTGCGGCGCCTGCTCGCGGCGATTCCGACCTTGCTCGCGGTCATTACCGTCTGTTACCTGCTGCTGCACCTGACCCCGGGCGGGCCGTTTGACTCGGAGCGCAAGTTGTCCGAGGCGGTGTTGGCCAATTTGCAGGCCAAATACCATCTGAACGAACCCTTGTGGAAGCAGTACCTGCTCTACCTCAACAGCCTGTTGCACGGCGACCTGGGCGCCTCGTTTCGTTATGAAGACTGGAGCGTCAACGACCTGGTGGCCAAGGCCCTGCCGATCTCGGCGGCCATTGGCGGCGGCTCCTTGCTGATCGCCTTGGTGGTGGGCGTGGCGCTGGGCACCCTGGCCGCTTTGAAGCAAAACAGCGTGTGGGACTACTTCACCATGCTGCTCAGCAGCATTGGCAGTGTGTTCCCGTCCTTTGTCATCGGGCCGATGCTGATCCTGGTGTTTGCGATCTGGCTCAAGCTCGCCCCCTCGGGTGGCTGGGATGCCTTTGCACCACGTTACATGGTCTTGCCGATGGCGCTGCTGGTGTTCATCAACGTGGCCACCATCGCCCGGGTGATGCGCGGCAGCATGATCGAGGTGCTCAGCAGCAACTTCATCCGCACCGCCCGCGCCAAAGGCCTGCCGATGCGTACGCTGGTGCTGCGCCACGCCATGAAACCGGCGCTGCTGCCGGTGGTCTCGCTGATCGGGCCGCTGGCGATCTCCAGCATCACCTCGGCGGTGGTGACCGAGTCGGTGTTTTCGCTGCCCGGTTTGGGCAAACTCATTGTCAACGGCGCCAGCAACCGCGACTACACGCTGGTGCTGGGGCTGGTGGTGCTGGTGACGGTGGTCACCGTGGTGTTCAACCTGCTGGTGGACTTGGCCTACGCGCTGCTGGACCCCAAGATTCGCTATTGAGACTTTGCGGGACAGACCTCGGCGCGGCCGAGCCCTGTCCTCAACCGTTTGGGAAACACCATGATCTTCAAAAACAAAAACGACGCCCTGGTGGCGACGCTGAGTCAGGCGCTGGAAGCCGACATCCCCGGCCACAGCCTTTGGTCCGCGGCCCGGGTGCGCTTCATGCGCAACCGCGCGGCGGTCTTCAGCCTGGTGCTGCTGAGCCTGATCACGCTGGCCTGCATCTTTGGCCCGATGTTGCTGCCCAATGCGTTCGATTCCACCGATTGGGATGCCATGAGCCAGGGCCCCACGCTCAAGAACATGCACTGGTTTGGCACCGACGAATCGGGCCGTGACCTGCTGGTGCGCTGCCTGGTGGGTGGGCGCATCTCGCTGATGGTCGGGCTGATGGCGACACTGACCTCGGTCAGCCTGGGCATTGCCTGGGGCGCCACCGCGGGCTTTCTGGGTGGCAAGGTCGATGCGGTGATGATGCGCATCGTCGACATGATGTACGCCGTGCCTTACCTGCTGATCGCCATCCTGATGGTGACCCTGCTCGGGCGCGCCTTCTACCTGGTGGTGATCACCATCACCGTGTTTTCCTGGATGGACATGGCGCGGGTGGTGCGCGGCCAGACACTTTCCTTGCGTTCGAAGGAGTTTGTTGAAGCGGCACGCGCCATTGGTGTGCCCACACGGCGCATCATCTTCCAGCACATCGTGCCCAATCTGCTCGGCATTGTGGTGATCTACACCACCGTCACTGTGCCGGGCGTGATCCTGACCGAGTCGGTGTTGTCGTTCCTGGGCCTGGGTATCCAGGAGCCGATGACCAGCTGGGGTGTGCTGATCCACGACGGCACCCAGGTCATGGAA
Organism: Rhodoferax sp. U2-2l; assembly: GCF_020594515.1. GTDB lineage: Bacteria > Pseudomonadota > Gammaproteobacteria > Burkholderiales > Burkholderiaceae_C > Rhodoferax. Next base: position 92,458 of record NZ_JAJCTH010000009.1, on the reverse strand, counting down.
ATCTCGCCCTGGATTCTGATTTTCCCGTCGCTGATGTTGTCGGCCGCGCTGTACTGTTTCAACTACATCGGGGACGGCCTGCGTGACGCACTCGACCCCAAAGACCGATAAGAGGCCACTGCATGAAACTCCTTGAAGTGACCGATCTGGCGGTCCAGTTTGCCACCCAGGACGGCACCGTCTACGCCGTCAACGGCCTCAACTTTGCGCTCGACAAGGGTCAGACCCTCGGCATCGTGGGTGAAAGCGGCTCGGGCAAAAGCCAGACCGTGCTGGCCCTCATGGGCTTGCTGGCACGTAACGGCCAGGCCAGCGGCCAAGCACTCTACCAGGGCAAAAACCTGCTGACCCTGCCCGCGTCTGAGTTGAACCAGATCCGCGGCAACCGCATGGCGATGATTTTTCAGGACCCGATGACCTCGCTCAACCCCTACCTTACGGTGGAGCGGCAAATGACCGAGGTGCTGCAGTTCCACAAAGGGCAGGACCGGACCACGGCCAAGGCCGCCTCGGTGCGGATGCTCGACGCGGTGCGTATCCCCGAAGCAGCCAAACGCATCAACATGTACCCGCATGAGTTCTCAGGCGGCATGCGCCAGCGCGTGATGATCGCCATGGCTTTGTTGTGTGAACCCGAGGTGCTGATTGCGGATGAGCCCACCACCGCGCTGGACGTGACGGTACAGGCCCAGATGCTGACCCTGCTGCGCGACTTGCAGCGCGACTTTGGCACCGCGATTGTGCTGATCACCCACGACCTGGGTGTGGTGGCCGGCCTGTGTGACCAGGTGGTGGTGATGTATGGCGGGCGTGTCATGGAACAAGGCAGCGCCCAGCAACTGTTCAAGACGGCCAGCCACCCCTACACCCTGGGCCTGCTCAAAGCCGTGCCACGCATGGACCGTGACGACGAATCGCTGCTGGCCATTCCCGGCGCGCCACCCAACATGGCGCACCTGCCCAAGGGCTGCCCGTTCAGCCCACGCTGCAGCCTGGCAGACACCCAGTGCCAGACCCAGCTGGCTACGCTGCAGCCCATGCCAGAGGCCACACACCACTTGCGCGCCTGCCACCGCGACAGCGCCATCGTCAGCCGGGAGCTCGCCCATGGATAAGCAACAGACCCCGATCCTGTCGGTGCGCGACGTCAAGGTCGAGTTTCAGATCAAAGACAGCAAAGGCTGGCCGTGGTCCCCTGCGCGCAGCCTGAAAGCCGTCAACGGCATCTCGTTTGACTTGCACGCTGGCGAAACGCTGGGCGTGGTGGGGGAATCCGGCTGTGGCAAGTCCACACTGGCGCGGGCCCTGCTGAACCTCAACCCCGCCAACTCGGGCAGCATCCGCTGGATGGACCAGGAGATGCAAGGTGCGTCGCCCGGCGACTGGATGGCGGTGCGCAAAGACATCCAGATGATCTTCCAGGACCCGCTGGCCAGCCTGGACCCGCGCATGACGGTGGCGCAGACCATTGCCGAGCCGCTGCGCACCCATTACCCGCAGATGAGCCATGACGAGGTAATGGCCAAAGTGCGGACCATGATGGGCCGCGTCGGGCTCACCGCCCAGCAGATCAACCGTTACCCGCACGAGTTCTCGGGTGGCCAGTGCCAGCGCATCGGCATTGCCCGCGCGCTGATTTTGTCGCCCAAGCTGATCGTCTGTGACGAGCCGGTGTCGGCGCTGGACGTGTCGATCCAGGCGCAGATCATCAACCTGCTCAAGGAATTGCAACAAGAGCTGGGCCTGGCGCTGATCTTCATCGCGCACGATTTGGCGGTGGTGCGCCACATCAGCCACCGCATCATGGTGATGTACCTGGGCCGTGCCATGGAGTTGGCCGAGAAAAACGCGCTCTACAACGACCCGCGCCACCCCTACACGCAAGCGCTGCTCTCAGCCATCCCGATCCCCGACCCGGAGCTCGAGCGCGGCAAGGTGATTCAGCTGTTGCAAGGTGATTTACCCTCACCGATGAACCCGCCCTCGGGCTGTGTGTTTCGCACGCGCTGCCCGAAGGCTGTGGACCGGTGTGCCGCCAGCGTGCCGGCCTTGCACCCGTCGGCCAGTGGCTCCCAGGTCGCCTGTATTCTGAATGTGACCGGGTAAAAGTTCCTCTGGCCCCATAGGGGCAAAGGCCGAGAGCCGCCAGGCGGACCGCCTCTTTTCTCAGGCGCGCAGCTTGCCCACCAGCGCCAGCACCGGCTGCAGCACACTGGCACCCAGGCGTTTGGAGCGTTCGCCGTTCCAGCCGACCTGCGGGTCGGGCAGGTCGGCGTTGTCCTTGAACGGCATCTCGATGGTGAAGGCCGGGCAGCCAAACTGGTGGCCGATCCAGTTGGTAGCCAGGGTCATGTTGGCCTCTTCACGGCCACCACGGTCGTAACCCCTGGCGGTCTGGAAGTCCGGGCTGGCGGCTTTCCAGGCGGCCTTGAAGGCCTCTTCCAGCGCCTCGATGTCCGCACCCCAGCCGGGGATGCCCTCGGTGCCGACCACAAAGTTGTACGGCAGGCCTTCGTCACCGTGGGCGTCCAGGCTCAGGTCGACACCCACTTCCAGCATCTTTTGGCGCACCCAATAGACCTCGGGCGAGCGCTCCAGGCTGGGTTCGGCCCACTCACGGTTCAGGTTGGCGCCGACGGCGTTGGTACGCAGGTTGCCGCGCACCGCACCGTCCGGGTTCATGTTGGGCACCACGTAAAACACACACTGGTCCAGCAGCACCCGGGCGGTCGGGTCAGCCTCGTCGAGCAGGCGCTCCAGAAAACCTTCCACAAACCACTCGGCCATGGTTTCGCCTGGGTGCTGACGGGCGATCAGCCAGACCTTCTTTTTCTGCCCCAGCGGCAAAGCGCTGTGGGCGCTGGTGATCTGCAGCAGGGTCATGTCACGCCCGTCCAGCGTGCTGCCCAAGCGCTCGAGCGTGACATGCTCGGAAGCGGCGGCCGAGCCGATCAGGTCCAGATGCCGCTCGTGGGAATACGGCTCAAAGTAAGCCAGGTAGACACTGTTGCCCGCCGGGGTGAAGGCGGTGCGCAACACCTGGCCGTCAAAGTCGCTGTCCAGGCGAAACCAGTTCTGGTGGTCGTAACTGCACACCACGCGGTAACCCTCCCAGCCCTTGGGGTAGGCGCATTGCCCGGCGTTCAGAAAGTTCAGCCGCACCGGCGTGCCCGCTGCGCCGTGCAGGCAGAAGTAAAACCATTGCGCAAAGTCGCTGGCGTTGTCGCGGCGGATGTGGAGCTGGATGTCTTGCGGGTCAGCCAGGCTGAGCACCTCGATGGCGCCCGCGTCAAAGCGGCTGGAGATGTGGATGGGGTTCATGGTGGGCCTTGAAATCGGCTGATTCTAGGAGCCGCCCGCCACTCACTCCACCACCTTCACCCCTTGCCCCACCCGGGGCTCGCCGCCGCTGTAAAAGCCATTGATCAGGCGCAGTTGCTGGTCGGCGCTGGGCAGCGGCGACTGGCGCGCCAGTTCAGCAAAACCACCGCGCGGGTAGGCGGTGGTTCGGATCGTCCACGGCTGGGCGGCGGCGCGCTCGGTCGCGCTCAAGGGCCGAAAACTGTTTTGCGCCTGCGCGAGCGCGGCACCGGCAGAGCGCAACACCGCCGCACTTTTGGCCACCGGTCTGAGCACATACAGCTTGTTTTGGGGACCGCTGACCAGCGTGACCTCCAGCGGCTGCGCCTGACCCTGCGCGTTGGTGCGGCTGCCGACAAAGCGCGTGGCCTGCAGGCCATTGAGCGTGAGCCGCTGGGCGTTGCCCTGGCTGGGTTGGAGCAGGTTGCGGATCACCTCGTCATGGGTTCTGCCCGCCTTGGGCGGGGCCACCTGCACCAGCAGCGCGGCATCCCCCGCCGGGCTCACCAGCGCCAGCTGGTCGGCCTCGTTCTGGATTCGCCAGCCTGGCGGGGCGGTCAGCGCCATGTCCAGCACGGGGTGGTAAAAGTTTTGCCCACGCACCAACCCTTGCTCGGCACTGTCGCCAAAGGTCAAACCACGCAGCACCTGCTGGTAGCGCTCGCGGCCTTCGTCGGCGTAGTTGCCCTGGTATTGGGTGGCCAGCTGGGTGATCTGATTCAGGCGCTCGTCGTTGCTGGGGTGCGAGGCCAGCCAGCTGCTGCCCGCTGGGGCGGGTTTGCCTGCGGCACGGGCCTGGTCGGCAGCAAAACGCTCCTGGTCTTTTAACGCGCCAATCACCCGGACCATGTTGCGCGGGTTGTAGGCGTTGCGCGCCAGGTATTCGGCGCCCAGGCCGTCGGCCTGCAACTCTTGCTCCCGCCCGTAGGACGCAATGTAGCCCGCTGCCGCGGTTTGCGACACCTGGCTGGCCAGCTGCCCGGCGCCGCTCATGCCCTGGCTTTCCAGCACGGCACCCAATACCGTGGCGGCCAGCACACCCATGCCTGCATCCTGCGCGCGGGTGGCGCGCTGGGCACCGTGGCGGGCGGTGACGTGGCCAATCTCATGGCCGATCACCCCGGCCAGCTCGGCCTCGGTCTGCAAATAAGCCATGATGCCGCGGGTCACGTAAACATAGCCGCCAGGCAGGGCAAAGGCGTTGATCTCGGGGCTGTCGAGCACGGTGAAGTGCCATTGCAGATGGTCGCGGTGTGACAGTTTGGCAAGGCGTTGGCCGAGGTTGTTGACATAGGCCTGCACCTTGGCGTCTTTCACCACGCCGTATTCCTGCAGCACCTGCTGGTGGGCTTTGGCGCCCTCGGCCACTTCGTCTTGCTCACTCATCACCGAGCGCTCGGTCTGGCCGGTGACCGGGTTGAGCACGGCACTGCCGCAGCCGGTGATCAGGGCGACGGTCAGCATCAGGGGGAGCAGTTTGATGCGCATGGGGAACCTCATTCAGAAAATCGATCGGACATGCCCAGGCGCAGCGAGGTGCGCTAGCCGGGGCTATTGGCCTTGGGCCAAGGCGAATTGAACCACCTTATCACTCAACCAGATGCCGTGCTCACGCATGCGGCGCAAGGCGTCAGGGATCGACACCGCAAAACCGAGTTGCTGCGCCTTGAGCAGCACACCAACTGTTCCGGTCACCTTCAAACCGGACAGCCGTGCCACACGCCGCCCGACCACCTCGTCAATGCACACCAGCGGAACATCAAGATTCATCGCCGTCTGAATCACAGAAGCCTCGCCCCAATCCAGGGAATTGTGCAAAAAAGGCTGCAGGTTGACATCCGCTGGTTGGATATCCAGCCAATGCGCATCCAGAAAAACATCCACGCCAAAGGCCGCCTGCCCACCTGCCCGGACTTCTGCCTCCACCTCGCATGGCACGATCACGCATTGGCCACGTCCTGGGCGAGGTCATCGGCATCCAAATGCATCAGCGGCACACCCTGGCGTTGAAGTTCAGCCAGAAAAGCCACGCGCTCCATACCGATCAGGCGAGCCGCCATGCCCGATGAAAGCCGCTTCATCTCAAACAACTTGGCAGCCATGGCCAATTTGGCCTCTTGTGCAAAGTCGCCAGGAGAACGATGCAAGGCATCCAGGTAGCCGTTGGGCACGTCAACAATGATTTGCATGGTGTGACTCGCTTGAAAATGGCACGAACTTTGATCTTAGCCTCTGGCGGGATGTCGTCGCAAGAACTTGCCCGGAGCCGGTTACCGATAATCCCCCCATGACCCACACTGACACGAACCTGTTCAACACCCTGCCCCTGAACCCGGCCACCCTAGACAACCTGGCGCAGCTGGGTTACCTGAGCATGACCCCGATCCAGGCCGCCAGCCTGCCCGCCGCCCTGGCGGGCAAGGACCTGATTGCCCAGGCGCAAACCGGCAGCGGCAAAACCGCCGCTTTTGGCCTGGCCCTGCTGGAGCGGCTGAACCCGCGCCGATTTGCCGTGCAATCCCTGGTGTTGTGCCCGACGCGGGAACTGGCCGATCAGGTGACGGTCGAAATCCGCCGCCTGGCGCGCGCCATGGACAACATCAAGGTGGTGACGCTGTGTGGTGGTGTGGCCCTGCGCGGCCAGCGCGCTTCTCTTGAAAACGGCGCCCACATCATCGTCGGCACACCGGGACGCGTGATGGACCACCTGGCACGCGGTTACCTGAGCCTGGAAGCGCTCAACACCCTGGTGCTCGATGAGGCCGACCGCATGCTCGACATGGGCTTTTTCGAGGACATCGCCACCGTCACCCAACAGTGCCCGCCGGATCGCCAGACCCTGCTGTTTTCCGCCACCTACCCCGAAGGCATCGACAAGCTGGCCAAGCAGTTCATGCGCACGCCGGAGCGCATCACCGTGGCGCCGCCAACGACTTCAGAGAGCCTGATCGAGCAGCGTTTTTATGAAGTGACCCGCCCGACGCGTTTTGAGGTGGTGGCCAAGCTGCTGAACCATTTCCGCCCGGTCAGCACGCTGGCGTTTTGCAACACCAAGCAGCAGTGCAATGACCTGGTGGTGTTTTTGCAGCAGCAGGGTTTCAGCGCGTTGGCCTTGCACGGCGACCTGGAGCAGCGCGAGCGCGACCAGGTGCTGGCCCAGTTTGCCAACCGCAGCATCTCGGTGCTGGTGGCCACCGACGTGGCCTCACGCGGCATCGACATCAAGGAGTTGGAGGCGGTGATCAACGTCGACATCACGCCCGACCCCGAGGTGCATGTGCACCGCATCGGCCGCACCGGCCGCGCGGGTGAAACCGGGCTGGCACTGAGCCTGGCCGCCATGTACGAGATGGGCGCGGTGGGCAAGATCGAGCAGTACCAGAACCAGCCGTCCGTCTGGCACAAGCTCGACGAACTCACGCCCACCGGCCAAGGCCCGTTGCTGGCGCCCATGGTCACGCTGCAAATTTTGGGTGGCCGCAAGGAAAAAATCCGCCCCGGCGACGTGCTGGGCGCGCTGACCGCCGACGCCGGTTACGGCCGCGAGCAGATCGGCAAGATCGTTGTCACCGAGTTCACCACCTTTGTGGCGGTGCAGCGCAACATCGCGCTTGAAGCCATGCAGAAGCTCAATGCGGGCAAGGTCAAGGGCAAAAGTGTGCGGGTGCGGGTGCTTTAATACGCCCGCGACCGGCTCGACGTCACCCATCCATCCCATGAACATCCCCGGCATTTCCTTCAACGAGGCGGACGGCAAGGTCCTGCTGGTCTGCCAACCCGCTGAGCGCGTTGAGATCACCAGTGCCATCGTGCATGGCCTGTTGGAAGAAGCCGGTTTTGGAACCTGCCTGCTGGACGAAGCGGCCATTGCCAGCGCGGCCAACTTGTGCAATGTCCAGAAGACCCCCTTCGGGCTGGAAGTAGCACAACGGCTGGACGCGCACATCACGGTGCAGGTTGCGCTGGACGACATGTGCGCAACGCTGGACATCGTGGCGCCCCGCGGTGGCAAGCCAGCCAGCGTCTCCGATGCGCTGGGCGTGCTGATCCATGCCGGCGTGGTGTTTGGCATCGATGAACAGGCCTTGACGCGTGCCTGCGCACAAGGTGCCTGTACCCAGCACGTGGTGGCACGTGGTCAGCTCGCCGAAGACGGGCGCGATGCGACGTTTGAGGCACTGATTCCCGAGACGATCGACCGCGCACCCAAACTCAATGACCAAGGCCTGATTGATTACCGCGAGCGCGGCGAGATTCCGGTGGTGCAGGCAGGTGCCGAGTTGATGCGGCGCCTGCCGGCAACACCAGGCACGCCAGGGCAAACGGTCAAAGGTCGCATCCTGGCCGCCGTCCCCGGCCGTCACCTGGATTTTGCTGCCCAGCTCGACGGCGCACAGGTGTCACCTGACGACCCGAACCTGCTGGTCGCTTCGGTCAGTGGCCAGCCGGTGCTGGTCAGTGCGGGCGTGATGGTCGAGCCACTGCTGCGCCTCAAGGAAGTCAACATGGCCACGGGCAACGTGCACTTTGACGGCACCGTGCACATCGCCGGCGATGTGGTGCAGAACATGAAAGTACGGGCCAGCGGCGACATCGTGGTTGATGGCATGGTGGATGGGGGTCAGCTCGACGCTGGCGGCAACATCCAGGTGGCTGGCGGCGTGATCGCGCACGCCCAGTTGCATGCCGCGGGGTCGGTCACCGCACGTTTTGCCGAAGGCGCCACGATCTATGCGGGCACGCTGATCGCCATCGGTGACATGGTGCTGGACTGCCAGCTGCACTCGCGCAACCAAGTCATCGTTGGTGCCAACGCGCCGCAACGCGGTCGCCTGGTGGGTGGCTGTTGCACCGCCGCCATGCTGCTGCAAATGCCCTTGCTGGGGTCCAGCAAAGCCGCCGTCACCAAGGTGGTGGTTGGCGCCAACCCCGAGCTTGAGGCCAAATATGCCGCACTGCTCCAGCGCATTGAGGAAGACAAGGCCAACGAAGCGAACCTGGACAAGCTGATGAAACAGCTCAAAGCCACGGGCGACCCCAAGCACCTGCTGGATCGGGTCAAAGCCTCTCGCCAACATGCGGTGCAGGTCTGGGGCCAGGACTTGGCCGAAAAGCGCGCGCTCGAAGATGAAATAGCACGGGGCCTGGCCGCCAAAGTGACGGTGACCCAAGGCGTGCAAGGTGCGGTTGACCTTCAATTTGGCCACACCATGACGCACCTGAACCGCGAATACGATGCGGGTTGCTTTACCCTGAGTGCTGATGGCAAGCTTGCCTTCGCCGCGCTGGATGCTGCTGCCTAAGCGCGTCTGCTGGCCGCTGTCTGGGGGTGACCTGCCCGCCAATGCCTGACACCGTGTCAGGCAACTTCTGACACATGATCGGGGAAACCCCCGACTTTAGGTTTTGATGCGGCAGAGATACAGTTCAATTCAGCAGATTGCATCTCGCAAAATGTGATTGACCCAAGCAGGAGCACCCCATGATCACCACCACCGACGCACTGAACCCGTTCAGCCTGATGATGGAACCCGAACGCGTGCTACAGACCATGACGCAGTCGACACAGTTGCGGTCCTTGCGTCGCCACAAACTGCGCCCGCTGGACAAACCGCTGATTCCCTACACCTCAGCCGCGCTGGCCAGCCGTGCCGCCTATGACGCGATGATCGACGCCCAAGAGCTCGACGCACAGGATGATTACCTGCTGAACTAAGCCCCTCACGGGCAGGCCAACCGCGCCCGCCCATCTGCCCGTGCAGCGCTGCACTCACGTCACAGCAGCATGGCACCCAGCCAGACCGCAGTCCGGCTTGACTTCAATACTCTGTTTTATGTAGCTATCAGCCCTTATTGAACAAGGGCTAGAATGGTTTTTTATACATCAACATGAGACAGACACCATGACCTACCTGGCTGCACCGGATCGTTACGACAGCATGGCCTACCGCAGCTGCGGCGCCAGTGGCCTGAAGCTGCCCGCCATCACCCTGGGGCTGTGGCACAACTTTGGCGATGCCACGCCCTTCCAGACCCAGCGCGACATGCTGCGCACCGCGTTTGATGCGGGCATCACCCATTTCGACCTGGCCAACAACTACGGCCCGCCCTACGGCAGCGCAGAAACCAACTTTGGTGAACACCTGCGCCGCGACTTCAAACCCTACCGCGACGAGTTGCTCATCTCCAGCAAGGCCGGTTACGACATGTGGCCCGGCCCGTATGGCCAGGGCGGCGGCTCGCGCAAATACGTGTTGGCCAGCCTGGACCAGAGCTTGAAACGCATGGGGCTGGACTATGTCGATATTTTTTACAGCCACCGCTTTGACCCCCACACCCCGCTGGAAGAGACGATGGGCGCCCTAGCCACGGCGGTGCAGCAGGGCAAGGCGCTGTATGTGGGCGTCAGCAGTTACTCGGCCGCCAAAACCCGTGAAGCCCACGCCATTCTGAAAAGCATGGGCGTGCGCGCCCTCATTCACCAGCCGTCCTACAGCCTGCTCAACCGCTGGATTGAAGAAGACTTGCTCGACACGCTGGGAGAACTGGGCATGGGCTGCATCGCCTTCAGCGCGCTGGCGCAGGGCTTGCTGACCGACAAATACTTGGGCGGTGTGCCCACCGATGCGCGCATCAACCGGCCCGGCGGTGGCTCGTTCAAGCCGGATTTTCTGAGCGAGCAAAACCTCCAACACGTGCGCGCCCTCAACGAGATGGCGCAGGCGCGCGGCCAGAGTCTGGCGCAAATGGCCACGGCCTGGGTGCTGCGGGATGCCCGCGTGACCTCGGCACTGATCGGTGCCAGCCGGCCCGCGCAGATTCTGGACCTGATCGGTGCGCTGAAAAACACCGCGTTCTCACCCGAAGAACTGGCGCAGATTGACCAGCAGGCGGTGGATGGTGGCATCAACCTGTGGCAACGCTCCTCGGCCAGTTAACCACGTCTCGGATCACAGCCCGCCAGCCCCAACCTGACTGCCGCCAGGCGGCAGCCGCACACTGTCACACGCACGCACCCGTCACGCCATGCCTTCAACCACCCGTGCCAGCCTGCTGGCGCTTGGCGCCATTGGCCTGTGGAGCAGTCTGGCCACACTGGGTGTGGCGCTGGGCCATGTGCCGCCGTTTTTGTTGACCGGCCTCTCCTTGCTGATTGGGAGTCTGGTGGCGCTGCCACTGTCGGGTTTCAAGCTGGCGCGCTGGAAAGTACCCCCCTCGACCTTGGCGCTGGGCGTTTACGGGCTGTTTGGCTTTCACTTTCTGCTGTTTCTGGCGCTGCGCCACGCACCGCCGGTGCAGGCCAACCTGGTGAACTATTTGTGGCCGTTGTTGATCGTGGTGTTGGCACCGGTGCTGCTGCCCGGCATGACACTGCGACCGATGCACATTTTTGCCGCGTTACTGGGTTTTGCCGGAGCCGCGGTGGTCATCCTGGGCAGCACGGGCACATCGGGTGCAGCCGATGGCACGACTGGCCTGTGGGCTTGGGGCTACGTGCCGGCGCTGGGCTCGGCCTTCATCTGGGCAAGTTATTCGCTGCTGACCAAACGCGTGGCTGCCTTTCCGACGGCAGCCATTGGCAGTTTTGCCCTGGTGTCGGGGATGTTGTCGCTGTTATGCCACGCGCTGCTGGAGCCTGCCACCCCTTTGAGCCTGCCCGACTGGTTGCTGATTGGCGTGATCGGCCTGGGCCCGATGGGTGCGGCGTTTTTTCTGTGGGACAAGGCGCTCAAGCTGGGTGATGCGCGCCACATCGGCATCCTGAGCTACCTCACACCGCTGCTGTCCACCGGGGTACTGACGCTGGTCAGCCAGAAGCCGCTGACCTGGAACGTGGGGGTCGCGGCGGCCATGATCGTGGCAGCCGCCTGGCTGGGAACGCGCGCCCGGTAAGCGTTGCCGTCATTCAGGGGCGGGTTCAAGCACCCAATCGGCAAACCCCGACAACTGAAACCGGTTTTTGCCAGCCTGTTTGGCGCGGTACATGGCGTTGTCGGCCTGGCGCAGCAGCTGGTCGGGGGTCAGGTCTTGCGCCTGCGGGAAAAAGGCCACGCCCACACTGGCCGACACCTGCAGGACAGCGCTGCCAAACAGCACCGGCTGGCTGGCCGCGCTCAGCAGGCGCTGCAGCAGCGGGTCGCAGTCGCTCTCCTGCGCCAGGTCAACGATCACAGCGGCAAATTCGTCACCGCCCAGGCGCGACAAGGTGTCTGCCTCGCGCAATGCCAGGCGCATGCGCCGCGCCAGCGTGATCAGCAAATGGTCACCCGCCTCATGGCCGTGGGTGTCGTTGATCGCCTTGAAACCATCCAGGTCCACAAAGGCCACGCCCAGCTTTTGCCGGCGCCGTAGCGCCTGGGCCATGGCGTGCTGCAGCCGGTCGGCATGCAAGGCCCGGTTGGGCAGGCCGGTCAGGGCATCAAAGTGGGCCAGCTGGTCCAGCCGCTTTTCATGGGCCTTGCGCTCGGTGATGTCCGAGAACAGCGCCACGTACTGCATCACGGCGCCGTGCGGGTCGTGCACGGCGCTGATATGCAACATCTGCGCATAAACCTCGCCATCCTTGCGGCGGTTCCACAGCTCGCCCGACCAGCCGCCATGCTGCACCAGGCTCTGCCACAGCTGCTGGTAAAACAGCGGCGTGTTGCGTCCCGAATTGAGCATGCTGGGTTTGTGGCCGAGCACTTCGTCACGGCTGTAACCGGTGATGCGGGTGAACGCGGCATTGACATCCATGATGCGGCCATCCGGCGCGGTGATCATGATGCCTTCCAGCGCGTGGCTGAACACGCTGGCGGCCACGCGCAGCTGTTCCTGCGCGTGTTTGCGCTCGGAAATATCGCGAATCGACACATGGATGGCGGGCGCACCGCCGTACTGCAGGGCTGTGCCCTGCACCTCCACGTCAAACTCGCTGCCATCCAGCCGAACAAACCGCGACTCCACCAGCGGCTCGATGGGGATGCCGCTGGTGATGGCCTGCATCCGGGCCAGTTGCTGTGGCAAATAGGCCGGTGCAATGCGGTCGCGGGTGGCGGTGCCCAGCAGCTGGCTGGTGGATGAGGCGCCAAACAGGCGTAGCGCGGCCGGATTCACATACAGGATGGTGCCAGCGCGGTGGACCAGCACCGCCTCGGGCGTGTGCTCGGCCAGTGCTCTGAAAGCGGCTTCGTTAGCCCGTAGCTGCTGCGCCACCTGATGCCGCTCGACCGCCAGCCCGGCCAGGCGCGCCAGCTGCGCCAGCAAATCTAGCTCGGCCGCGCTGGGAGCGGTTGGCGTTGCGGTGTACACCGACAGCACACCCAGGGTCTTGCCCGCAGCATCAAAAAAGGGTTGCGCCCAGCAAGCACCCTGGCTGAGCGGCGCGGCCGGTGGATACAGACCAGGTCGAAATGCGCCCAGATGGGTCACCACCACAGGTTTGCCGGTGAGGGCGGCACGGGCACAGGGGCACAACGCGGCGTCCACCGCTTGGCCATCGATGGCCTGGATGATGTCGGCGCCCAATCCGGCCGAGGCCGCCACCCGCAGGATGGGGCGCTGGTCGGCGCGTGTCGCCAACAGCGTGACCAGACACGCCTGATCCGGCTGCAACAACCGCAAGCCGTCCACCAACATCTGCAGCAGGTGCGCCACCTCGGCGCCTTGCGCCAGCAACTCCAGGATGCGGCTGCGCAGTTGCTCAAACTGCGACGCATACCAAACTGCGGTGACGTCCCTGGCGATGCCCAGCACGCCATCGACGTGGCCACCAGCGCTGCGCAGGGCGACTTTGGTGATTTCCAGCCGGGCACGCCCGCCACCACCCGCGGCGCTGGCCCACACCTCGCTCACCAGCGGCTGGGTCGCGCGCTGGCAGGCCTGGTCCAACGCCAGGTAGCGCTGCGCGTGGTTTGGCGGGTACAGGTCGTGGTCCGTCTTGCCGAGCAAAGACGACTCGGGCTGCCCCATGAAGGCCTCAAAACGCGGGTTGCACGCCAGATACCGGCTCTGCGTGTCCTTGAGCCAGACCATCTGCGTCACGCTCTGGAACAGGCTCTGGAATTTCTGACGGGACTGCAGCAGGGCGTGCGTGTTGCCCGTCAACGCGCGCGCGTCGCTGCCCAGCTGCGCCAGCAACTGGGTGAACAGATCGATCAACACACGCACCTCGCCACCTGCCATAGCGGTCGCGCAGACGCGGGAGCAGGCATTTGACACGTGGGGAAGACGCAATATGTCAGCAGCAACAATGGAGACACTGTGTGTGTGATGACGTGGTGAAGGGTGGGCGCAATCTACGCTGTATCCGACGTTTTGACTATCCCCCAAATGGGGGATACGGCAGCTTGGGTGCGGATGGGCGGTTGGTTAAACTGGTCGCCCCTTTTCATGGAGTTGACTGATGAAGATTCTCCTCGCCGTTGACGGCAGCTCGTACACCAAAAAGATGCTGGCCTACCTGGCCGCGCATGAGCTGTTTTCACCGGCCAACGCCTACACCGCCGTCACCGCCCTAGCGGCCCTGCCGTCGCAGGCGCGTGCCGCGCTGGGCAAGGCATTGGTGCAAAAGTATTACGAAGACGAGGCCTTGCGGGTCATGGCACCGGTCACCAAATACCTGTTGCGACATCACATCACCGCCCAATGCCTCTGGAAAACGGCCAAACCCGGCGAGCTGATCTCCAAAACCGCCACCGAAGGCAAGTTCGATCTGGTGGTGATGGGCTCACACGGCCATGGTGCGTTTCTGAACCTGGTGATGGGCTCGGTGGCGACCGAGGTGCTGGCCGGTTGCAAGGTGCCGGTGTTGATCGTTCGCTGACCATCCGCTGTGCGCTGTCACAGCTAACGGGCATTGAGCCCTTCAAAACAGGTGCTCAGCACCAGTTCGGTGATCTGCTCATCGGTGAACAGGCCGCCCATTTGCAGGAACTCAACCACCGAGTCACAGGCGCGGGCAAAGAAGGTGTAGAGGATGGCGATGGCGGGCAGCTTGGGGCTCAGCGCGCCGCTGGCCTGCGCCGCCTCGATCCACGCGCCAAGCTGGTCGCTGATGTCCATCAAGCCGTCCATGTAATCGCGGTTGCCCATCAAGGTGGCGCGCAGGCTGGAGTTCTGGCTGGGCAGCGTGGGCATGTCGCCCGCCAGCTTGACCTGCAGCACCCAGCGCACCACGGCCCGCAGGTTGTCCAGCGGCGCAGCATCGGGGGGCAGGCTGCTGATGAAGTCTTGCGCACGTCGCATCACCCGCACCATGGCGGCAGCGGCCAGGTCTTCCTTGCTGGGGAAATGTTTGTACAGACTGGCTTTGGCAATGCCCACTTGCGCCGCCACCTCGTCCACCGTCATGGCGTCAAAGCCTTTTTCGGCCAGCAGCCGGTTCACAGCGTGCACGATGGCGTCTTCACGCACCTTCAGCATGCGCTGCTTGAAAGAGGATTTGGGGGTGTCGATGGCGTTCATGGCCAAATTTTAGCCGGGTAATTCACAGCCTGATCTGTCAGACTATTTTGTTACTGATGGGTTTTGTTGCCACCCCAGGTGGCGACAGGGTCACTGCGGCAGCGGATTGGAGTGCGTGGGTCAAGGCGTCGAGCACGGCGGAGTGGAGGTTCCAGCAATGCCAGTACAGCGCCACCGGCAGGTGATGCCCGGGCAGCAGGTCCACCAGCGTGCCCGCCTTCAGGTGGGCTCGCACCTTGAGCTCGGGCAACACGCTGACACCCCAGCCCGCCAGCACCGCGTGCAATTGCCCTTCGGAACTGGGCACATACATCTGGCGCAGCGCCACCTGCGGGAGCCCGCAGGCACTGGCAACAAACTCGGCCTGCAAATCATCCTTGCGGTTGAACGCAATGAACGGCAGAGTGTTGAAATTGTGCGGACTCAGGCCCTGCGGGCAGCGCGCCTGGGCAAACCCCGGCTCGGCCACCGCCACATAACGCATGGCACCCAGCGGCTCCACCTTGCAGCTGCGCAAGGCCGCGCGCAAGGTGGTGATACAACCCAGCACCCGGCCCTCGCGCAGCCACTCAAAAGTGAAATCCTGGTCGTCGGTGATGATCTCCAGCCCCAGACCCTGATGCGCCAGCGGGCTCAGGGCCGGCAGCGCCCAGGTGGCGATGCTGTCGGCATTGATGGCCATCGAGATCCGTTCGTCCTCACCGGCGGCACCCGCTGCGCCGGTAGAGAGATCTTGCAAATCGCGCTGCAGATTGGCGCGCAGCAAGCGCATCTGCAGCGCGTGTTTGAGCAGCAGCCGCCCGGCTTGCGTGGGTTTGAGCGGGCGGCTGCGCACAATCAGCACCGTGCCCACCTGCACCTCCAGCGAGCGCAGCCGCTGCGACACCGCCGACTGGGTGATGGACAGGCGCACCGCCGCGCGCTCAAAGCCCCCCTCTTCCACAATGGCGGCCAGACAGGCCAGCGCCGCCGGATCAAACGTACTCATCGGGCAGGTTACATAAGAGTTGCTAATGACTTCATCATAAGTTGAACCAAGACGATGCCAACCGAGCCACGGCGTGTGTCGCGGACTTCAGAAAAGTCGTTTTTCACCCCCTATTTGGCCTTTAGCGCGCGGGGCCGTCCTGCAAAATCATGCGCCAGACCGGAGACGACATGACACTGCAATACCAACTCAAAGAAGGCCATTACCACCTGTATGACCTGAGCACGCCCGCCAGCCGGATCACCGGTGAACACCGCCTGAGGCTCAAATCAGACACCGTGGCCATCGCGTTTGAAGCCAGCACCGGCGCCCTGCGCGAACACGGCAGCCCGACCCGCATCCACTGCTGGGCCAACAACACCCGCAGGCGCCTGCGCGCCTCGGGTGCGCTCGACAAGGCCAACGACATCGTGGTGATCTCCGGCCCGCTGCCGGTCGACGAAATCAACAAATGTCTGAAGATTGACGGCTACTGCCGCGACATGTTCGGCCGCCTGCACGAGCTGCCCCACGGCAAACGCTTGGGCGCGGGCGCAACACACGGCCACCACATCACCCACTGACACCGCCCAAGCGCCTGCCTGCCAAGTCAAACCCGGCAGGACAGCAGCGCGCTTGCGATTACCAGCGCAACGCCAGCCAGACCACCACCAGAGACAGCAGCGTCACCGGCACGCCAATGCGCGCATGGTCGCGCCAGTCGATCAGCACGCCGCTTTTTTCGGCCAGGTCCACCACGATCAGGTTGGCAATCGAGCCCACCAGCAGCAAGTTGCCGGCAAAGGTGCTGACCAGCGCCAGCGTCAGCCCGGCCTGCGGGCCTTGCACATGCGGCAGCAGCAACATCACCGCCGGCACGTTGGACACCAGGTTGGACAGCGCCACCCCGGCCACGAACAGCGGCCCGGGCTCATTCAGATACACCCCCTGTGCGGCCAGCAGCGCCACGGCGTCGGCCGCCAGGCCGGTGCTGGCAAAGGCGTGGTTGACCACAAACAACCCGGCAAACAGCACCAGCAGCTCCCAATCCACAAACCCCATGACGTGTGACGAATGGAAGCGCCGACTCAGCAGCAGCACCCCGGCGCCCAGCAGCGCCGCCACCTCGCGCGGCCAGTCGGTGAACAAGAAGGCCAGCAGCAGCGCGGTGGCCACCGCCAGACCCTTGGCGGTTTGCCAGGCATCAAACGGTGGCACCTGCAGGCGCCCGAAGGCCGGATCAAGCCCAACTTGCGCGCCGGGCTGACCACCCGAGGGCACCACGGCGGGGGTGACCGGGACGCCGGTGGGCGATATCGTCGCCTGTTGCGCTGGCGGCCCCCACACCAGCCAGCCCCACAACATCCCCAGACTCACGGCCACTGGCAACACCGCCTGGCGCAGGTAGTCGCCAAAATGCAACTGCATGACCGAGCCGATCAACATGTTTTGCGGGTTGCCGATCAGCGTGGCGGCCGAGCCGATGTTGGCCGCACACGCCAGCCCGACCAGAAACGGCACCGGGTGAAAGCGGCGTTGTTGGCACAGCTGCACCACCACCGGGGTCATGGCCAGGCAGATGATGTCATTGGAAAAGATGGCCGACAGCCCACCGGCCACGGCAATCAGGGCACCCAACAGGCCGGTGCGCCCCAGCGGCAAGGCGGCCACCCCGCGCGTGGTCGCGGTGTAAAAACCGCCCAGACGCATCTGCGCCGAGACCACCATGAACGAAAACAGCAGCAGCATGGTGGGCAAGTCCACGCTGCGCGCGGCGTCGTCGGTGCTGATGGCGCCGATGCCGATGACGCCAATCGCCCCCAGCAAGGCCACACCGGCGCGGTTGAGTTTGACGTGCGGCAAGCCGCCCAGGATCATGCCCGCATACACCAGCACAAAAATCACCAGCACACCGCCATTCAGGCCAGCCATGTCTTGCCAGACCTGATTCATGCGCCTGCAACCGTGTTGAGCTTGATACTTATTTGATAGCTATCTGTCGTTTGGCCATCAGGGACAGCGGTACTAATCTTCTTGAATTTCATGGCAAGAGCGTAGCACGAGCTGCGGCAAAACGCCGACCTCAGTCGGCCAGGCTGCGGCTCGGCGCCAGACGCTTGACATCACCGCTTGCGCTGCGGTCCGGGCCTGGGTCAAACGCTTGCAAACGGTTTTTGCCGGCCAGCTTGGCCTGGTACATGGCCTGGTCGGCCTGGCGCTGCAGTTGGTCGGCATCGATGGCTTCGGCCTGCGGGAAAAACGTCACGCCCAGGCTGGCCGACACGCGCAGACTGTGGCCGGCAAACGCCAGCGGCTCGGCGGCAGCCGCCAGCAGGCGGGCCAGCAGCGGTTGGCAGGTGGCCGTGTCGGGCAGGTCAACCAGGACCGCCACAAACTCATCGCCGCCCAGGCGGGCCAGCGTGTCGCCTTCACGCAGGGTTTCTTTCATGCGGCTGGCCACCCAGATCAGCACGCGGTCACCCGCTTCGTGGCCAAACTGGTCGTTGATGGATTTGAAGCCATCCAGGTCCAGGTAAACCAGCGCCAGCAACTGGTCGCGGCGTTGAGCCTGCAGCATCGCCTGCGCCAGCCGGTCGGCCAGCAGCACGCGGTTGGGCAGACCGGTCAGGGCATCAAAATAAGCAATGTGCTCCAGTTCGTGCTCATGCGCCTTGATGGCGGTGATGTCGGAAAACAGCGACACATAGTGGCGCGGCTGGCCGGCGGCGTCGCGCACCAGGCTGATGGTTTGCAGCGCCGCATAGACCTCGCCGTTTTTCCGGCGGTCCCAGGTTTCACCGACCCAGTGGTCTTTTTCCTCGATGCTGCGCCACATCTCGGCATAAAAAACGTCTGACTGCTGGCCGGATTTGAGCAGCCGCGGATTTTGTCCGAGCGCGTCTGCCCGGGTGTAACCCGTGATGCGCTCAAAGGAGGCGTTGACATCGATGATGCGGCCATCCAGCTCGGTGATCATGATCGCTTCGCGCGCATGGGTAAACACGTTGGCGGCCAGTTGCAGCCGCGCCTGGGCTTCCCGGCGCTCGGTGATGTCGATGGCCGCCGAGACAAAATAGTCCGGGGAACCATCCGGCTGGCGCACCAGGGTCACCGCCAGCGCCACCCAGACGATGTGTCCGTCTTGGCGCAGATAGCGTTTTTCCAGTTGGTAACTGGTGGCCTCGCCACGCAGCAGGCGCTGCATTTGTGCCATGTCCACGTTGGCATCTTCTGGCAGGGTCACTTGCTGAAAGGTGAAGGGGCCGGGCAGGATGGCATCGCGCGCGTAGCCCAACAGATCACAAAAGCGTTGGTTGATTTGCAGAAAGCGCCCGTCAGGCGCCACCTGGGCCATGCCGACGGCCGCGTTGTCAAAAAAAGCACGAAACAGCGCTTCACGCTGTGCGAGCAACTCGGTCTGGCTGCGCAGGCGGCGGTGGTAACTGGCAAACAGTTGCCCCGACCAGCGCGAAAACGCCCAGGAGGCCACCAAGCCCAGCGCCAACGCCAACGCCAGGGGCACCAGCACCGACAACCACGGCAGTCGGCCGGACAGCTGACGCAACGCCAGCTCGCGCTGCAAGGTGTCCTCCAGTTCGTTGTCGGTAATGGTAGCCATCACGGTCCAGCCCCACGGCGCCACCCGGCGCACCAGTGCCGTCTTGGCCAGCGGCTGCCCATCGTCTCCGGTGCGCTGGTATCGCACAAAACCACCACCCTCGCGTGCCTTGTTCAGCAACTGTTGCAGTGCTTGCGCTTCAGGGGCTGGCAGGGTCTGCATGGGTATGCCCTGCAGATCCGGGCGACCGCTGGACATCAGCAAACGGCCATCATGGTCGGCCACGGTGATGACCCCGCTCTGGCCAAAACGCACAGCGCGCAGGCGCTCCAGCACGGCCTGCTGTTGCTGCTGCTCCCACGGGGCGGTGTAGTCGCCGGCGCCGATGAGCCAGTCAAACGGTGCAAAGTAGCGCACGTAAGCCAGCTTGTCGGCCATCTCGTTGGGCTTGTCAGGCGGGTACCAGCGGTAGCTTGAGAAGCCCTGGCCGTCAGGCAGGCGGGCCGCCTCCACCAACCCGCGCATGATCAGGTGGCCGCGGTCGTCCTGGTTGTCGGGGAGAAGCCGGCCTTCGAGCTGCGGGGCGGTCGGCAGCAGGATGAAGCGCCCCTGCATGTCGTCGATGAAATAGTAGCCACGCCCCTGGTAGAAGCGCACCGGGCGCAGCGCCTCGATGATCAGCCGTTTGACCACCTCAGGCGGACGGCGCAGCGACTCGCGGGCATGAATGGCCTGCACCATTTGCATGGCCACATCCACCTGCTCACGCAGGCTGGCACGCAACACCGTGTCGGTGCGCTGGCGGGTGAACTCCAGAAAGCTGATGGCTGAATCCAGCTCGCGCTGCAGGCGCTCTTGCTGCTGGGCACGCAGCACCTGGGCCACACGTTCGATCGAGGCCTGATGCTCTTGCGCACTGCGCCACGAGAAATAACCGCCCAAGGCCACGGTGAGCATCATGACGATGGTCAGCGTGCCGATCAGGTGCAGGCGTGGAAGCGAGTGCTCGTTCGCAGCCATTCGCACGGTGCGAGTTCCTGTTTGTGGTTATGTCATCGCTTCCCGGTCAAACGGGTGTCTCCAACGGAAGCGTTTCATCCATTGTACGCAGCAGCTTGGCGTGATGTCACGCCCATTTAGAACGCACGACGCGCATCAGAGCCTCTACAAATGAATCAAATATATAGCACTCTACTCAATGAATAAAAGGCTGAGAAACCCATCAGACCGATGACGGTGGGCGGTGGACCGCACTCAGGCAGGCCTGAAACGCCAGCGTGACCCGCGCCGCCTGGGGCGAGGCCCGCACGATGCCAAAAAAGCTGCAGCGGTAGCTGAACACCTGCGCCTGCACCACACGCAAGCGGCCCTGGCGGACAAAACTCTCCGCGTAGTGGTCAGGCAAAAAACCCAGGTAACGACCCGAGAGGATCAAAGTGGCGATCGACTCCTGGTCGTAGCCGGTGGCTTGGCGCGTGAGTTGCACTTGTTGGGCCAACTCCATGTTGGGCGAGTGGTAGCCCAGTCCGGCGAAGGCGTAGGTGTGCAAGGCGGCCCAGTCGGCGGGCTGCTGCGCGGCACTGGCGCCA
The DNA here is from genome assembly GCF_020594515.1 of Rhodoferax sp. U2-2l. Lineage (GTDB taxonomy): Bacteria > Pseudomonadota > Gammaproteobacteria > Burkholderiales > Burkholderiaceae_C > Rhodoferax. Next base: position 71,538 of record NZ_JAJCTH010000009.1, on the reverse strand, counting down.
AACAGCGGGTGGGCTTGGCCGGAATACAGGTACATGGTTTCGCTGAACAACTCGTCATAGGTCAACGCACTGGAAGCGCGATGCCCGGGCACGATGCCGACCTGAAACTGGCCATCCAACACGCCGCGCTCAATCACATTCAGCGGCGCCACATGCAGGTGCAGGCTCACGTCGGGCGCCTGCGCCTGAAACAGCGCAATGGCCTCGCCAATGTGGGCCTGTGGGTTGCTGGCGGTTTTGTCGAACACTGCCAGGTGCAACTCACCGCCCATGCGCTGGTGGATTTCGTCGACACGGCTGCGAAACGCATCCACCCCGGCCAGCAGGCGCAGGGTTTCGGCATAAATCTGTTCACCCTCGGATGTCAGCGCAAAACCGGCGCGGCCCCGGCGGCACAGGGTCAGGCCCAGGCGGGTTTCCAGGTCCTTGATGTGGCGGCTGACCGTGCTGGTGCCGATGTTGAGCTCCAGCTCGGCTGCGGCCATGCCACCGCAATCCACCACGGTCTTGAACACCCGCAGCAGGCGGATGTCCATGTCGCTCAATTGGCCCAAGGCGGCGCGGGTGTTTACTTGCATAGATCAGCAACCAAGCAGTGATAGTTAAACAATCATAAGAGTAATGACGGCCTCCACAATCGCGCTTTGCCCGCTGCGCCACACCCGCACAGCCGCTTTGACCCTTTTTTGGAGGACGCCCACCATGAACCTGACCGATAGCAAAGTACTGACCCAGCCCCGCACGGATGCCGCCTGGCTGGAGCCGCACTGGATGCCGTTTTCGGGCAACCGCAACTTCAAGGCGGCGCCGCGCATGATGGCCGCTGCCTCCGGTTGTTATTACACCGACAGCGACGGGCGCAAGATTTTTGACGGCTTGTCGGGCCTGTGGACCTGCGGCCTGGGCCATGGTCGCGCCGAAATTGTGGAGGCGGCGCGCCACCAGCTGGCGACGCTGGACTATTCCCCCGCCTTCCAGTTCGGCCACCCCTTGTCTTTTGCCCTGGCCAACAAGCTGAAAGAGCTCACCCCCGAGGGGCTGGACTACACCTTCTTCACCGGTTCCGGCTCCGAATCCGCCGACACCTCACTCAAAATGGCACGCGCTTACTGGCGCGCCAAGGGGCAAGGCACCAAAACGCTGCTGATTGGCCGCGAAAAAGGTTACCACGGCGTCAACTTTGGCGGCATCTCGGTCGGTGGCATTGTGGGCAACCGCAAAACCTTTGGCCAGGGCGTCCAGGCGGACCACCTGCCGCACACCCAGCCGCCTGCCGGGTCGTTTTTCCGCGGCTGCCCCGACCAAGGCGCTGAACTGGCGGACGACTTGCTGCGCCTGATCAACCTGCATGATGCGTCCAACATCGCCGCCGTCATCGTCGAGCCCATGTCCGGCTCGGCCGGCGTCGTGGTGCCGCCCAAGGGGTATTTGCAGCGCCTGCGAGACATCTGCACGGCCCACAACATCCTGCTGATTTTTGACGAAGTGATCACCGGCTTTGGCCGCCTGGGGGCCTACACCGGCGCCGAGTACTTTGGCGTGACGCCCGACATTTTGAACGCCGCCAAACAGATCACCAACGGCGCGCAGCCGCTGGGCGTGGTGATGGCCAAAAAGGAAATTTACGATGCCTTCATGGCCGCTGGCGGCCCCGAGTACCTGGTCGAATTTGCCCACGGCTACACCTATTCCGCCCACCCCGTGCCCTGTGCGGTGGGCTTGGCCACGCTCGATATTCTGGTGCGCGAGAACATGATCGACCGCGTCAAGGCACTGGCACCGCATTTCGAGAACGCCGTGCATTCGCTCAAAGGCTGCAAACACGTCACCGACATCCGCAACCTGGGCCTGGCCGCTGGTTTCAGCATTGACGCCTTCCCTGGCGAACCGGCCAAACGCCCGTATGAGGTCGCCATGGCGATGCTCAAGAAGGGCTTTTACGTGCGTTACGGCGGCGACACCATCCAGCTCGCCCCGCCGTTCATCAGCACCCCGGCGCAGGTCGACAGCCTGGTCAACGCGCTGGGTGAATGCCTGAACGCTACTGCGTGAGCCGATGTACCTGCCGCGCCACTTTGAAGCTCCCAGCGCACAAGCCATCACCGACTTGGTGCGCCTGCATCCGCTGGGCACCCTGATCACGCTGGACGCACAAGGCGACCCGGTGGCCAACGAGGTGCCTTTTCTGCGCGTCGCCGCGCCCGGCGAGCCTGAGCTGCTGCTGGCGCATGTGGCCCGCGCCAACGCGGTGTGGCAAGAGCATCCGAACGAGCGCCCGGTGCGCATCGTCTTCAAGGGGCCGGATGCTTACATCTCGCCCAATTGGTACCCCAGCAAGGCCGAGCATGGCAAAGCCGTGCCCACCTGGAACTACACCGTGGTGCAGGCCAGCGGCAGGCTCTCACTGCTGCCACCCGGCAGCCCCGAGTTACGCGACTTGCTGCACCAGCTCACCACAGAACACGAGGCCACACAGCCCCACCCCTGGACGATGAACGACGCACCGCCGCAGTACATCGACAGCATGCTGGCTGCGGTGGTGGGCCTGCGTGTGGAAGTTCGGCAATGGGTGGGCAAATGGAAAGTCAGCCAGAATCAACCCGCGACCAACCGCGCCGGGGTCTGCCAAGGGCTGCGTCACCAAGGTGCGCACCCTGGGCACGAAGCCATGGCCGAACTGATCCAGTCTTATGACTGATTTCGCCCTCCAGACCTTATAAAACAAGCGCTACTTACGATACTTTTTAATATGACCACCACCATTCAACACCTCATTGGCGGCCAAGCCGCAGCCGGCGGCAGCCGCACGGCGCCCGTTTACAACCCGGCCACTGGCGAGATTTCGGCGCAGGTGCTGCTGGCCGACAAACTCACCGTGGAGCAGGCCATCGCCAGCGCCCAAGCCGCCTACCCGGCCTGGCGCGCCACGCCGCCACTCAAACGCGCCCGCGTCATGAGCAACCTCAAGGTGCTGCTGGAGCAAAACGCCGACGCCATCTGTGCGCTGGTCACCGCCGAACACGGCAAGGTGCTGGCCGACTCGCTGGGCGAGTTGCAGCGCGGCATCGAGAACGTCGAATACGCGTCTTACGCGCCCGAGTTGCTCAAAGGGGAACACAGCAAAAACGTTGGCCCGGCGATTGACTCGTGGAGCGAATTCCAGGCGCTGGGCGTCACCGCGGGCATCACGCCGTTCAACTTTCCGGTGATGGTGCCGCTGTGGATGTGGCCGATGGCCGTGGCCTGCGGCAACACCTTTGTGCTCAAACCGTCCGAGCGCGACCCGTCCAGCGCGCTGCTGGTGGCCGAACTGGCGCTGCAGGCCGGGCTGCCCCCGGGTGTGCTCAACGTGGTGCATGGCGACAAGGAAGCGGTCGACACCCTGCTGACCGACCCACGCGTCAAAGCCATCAGCTTTGTCGGCTCGACGCCGATTGCCGAAACCATCTACGCCACCGGCTGCGCGCACGGCAAACGTGTGCAAGCCTTGGGCGGCGCCAAAAACCACGCCGTGGTCATGCCTGACGCGGACATTCCGAACGCCGTCAGCGCACTGATGGGCGCCGCCTACGGGTCGTGTGGCGAGCGCTGCATGGCGATCCCGCTGGTGGTGGCGGTGGGTGACGCGACCGCTGATGCGGTGGTGGCGGGCCTGCAGGCCGAGATCGCCAAGATGAAAGTCGGCCCCGGCACCGACGCCAGCTGCGACATGGGTCCGCTGGTCACCCAAGCGCATTTCGAGAAGGTCAAAGGCTACGTCGATCAGGGCGTGGCCGAGGGCGCGACGCTGGTGGTGGACGGCCGCGGCATCAGCGTGCCCGGCCACGCCGATGGGTATTACCTGGGCGCCTGCCTGTTCGACCACGTCAAACCCGGCATGGTGATTTACCAGGAAGAAATCTTCGGCCCGGTGCTCGGCGTGGTGCGGGTCAAAACGCTGCAGGAAGCGATGGACCTGATCGACGCGCACGAATACGGCAACGGCACCTGCATCTTCACTCGCGACGGCGAGGCAGCGCGTTACTTCTCAGACCACATCCAGGTGGGCATGGTCGGCATCAACGTGCCGCTGCCGGTGCCGGTGGCTTACCACAGCTTTGGCGGCTGGAAACGCAGCCTGTTTGGCGACCTGCACGCCTACGGCCCGGATGCGGTGCGTTTCTACACCAAACGCAAGACGATTACCCAGCGCTGGCCGTCGGCTGGTGTGCGCGAGGGGGCGGTGTTCAGCTTTCCGAGCAGCCGCTAAAAGCAGCTTTGCGGGTCATCCGCCTGGATGGCTTTCGGCGCTACCCGCGCCGAAACGCCACCACGTGCTCAGCGGCAAGTTGGATGCCGATCTTCTCGCCGATGGCGTGGTTGTGGTGTGACGGCACCAGCGCCAGCACCAGTTGGCCGCTGGGCAACTTCAGGGTGTAAAGAAATTCGGCCCCGCGAAACGCCTTGTTGGCCACCACCGCCAGCAGCGGGCTGGCGTCGTCGTGCACCACGTCGTCGGGGCGCAGCAGCACCTCGACCTCGCCGCTGAAGGCGCAGTGCGGGCCGCTGTCATCATCACCCGGGCCGCTGGCCAGCAGGCCGTCCAGCGTACCCAGTTCGGTGCTGATCTGGCAACCGGTGAGCACGTGACCAGGCAGCAGCGTGCCCTGGCCGACAAAGTCCGCCACAAAACGGCTTTTGGGCTGGTGGTACAGGTTGTAGGGCGTGTCCCACTGGGCGATGGCGCCCTGGTGCATCACCCCCACCCAGTCAGCCAGCGAAAACGCCTCGTGCTGGTCGTGGGTGACGATCAGCGCGGTGGTGGCTTCGCGCTTGAAGATGTCGCGCACCTCCAGCGACAGGCGCTCGCGCAGTTCCACATCCAGGTTGGAAAACGGCTCGTCCATCAGGATCAGCCGCGGCCGCGGGGCCAAGGCACGAGCCAGCGCCACCCGCTGCTGCTGCCCGCCGGAGAGTTGGTGCGGGTACTGGCGCGCCTGCTCAGCCAGGCCGACCAGTTCCAGCAGTTCGGCCACGCGGGCCTGCGCTTGCGCTTTGGGCGCATCACGCAGGCCGAAAGCCACGTTTTGCGCCACCGTCAGATGCGTGAACAGCGCGTAGTCCTGAAACACCATGCCAATGCGGCGCTTTTCGGCGGCCAGCGCCCAGCCGGGCTGGCTGACCAGCTCGCCGCCGATGTGGATCTGGCCGGTCTGCACCGGCTCAAACCCGGCAATACAGCGCAGCGCGGTGGTTTTGCCGCAGCCGGAGGCGCCCAGCAGGCAGCCAATTTCGCCTTTGAGCAGCGTGAACGACAAGTCCCGGATCACCGGCTGTTGGCCGTAAGACTGCGACACCCCTTGCAATACCAATTCAGCCATGTCAGCCATGCGCGGCACCTGTTCGACGGGTCAGAAAAATGATGGGCGCCAACCCCACCAGCACAATCGCCAGCGATGGCAAGGCGGCGCGCTCCCATTCTCCTTCAGAGGTCATCTCAAACACCCGCACCGCCAGCGTGTCCCAGCCAAACGGGCGCGTCATCAGGGTGATGGGCATCTCTTTCATTATGTCCACAAAAGTCAGCGCGGCGGCCGTTTGCAGGCTGGCGCGCAACATCGGCAGATGCACCCGTGCCAGCATCGCGCGGGTGCCCATGCCCAAGGTGCGCGCCGCCTCGTCGACATGGCGGCTGATGCGCTGCAGGCCGCTGTCAATCGGCCCGAAACCCACCGCCAGAAAACGCACCAGGTAAGCCAGCAACATCACCAGCAGCGTGCCCTTGAGCACCTGCGTGCCATCGAACCCAAACCAGGCGCGGCCCAGGGCAATCAAGCCGTTGTCCAGCAGCGCCACCGGGATGAACAGGCCCACCGCCAGCACAGCGCCTGGAAAAGCGTAGCCCAGCGTGGCCACACGTTGCGTCCAGGTCATGACGCGGCCTGGTCGCCGCCGCCCGGCGTAGGCCAGCAGCAGCGCCACGACCACCACCATCAGTGCGCCCAGGCCCGCCAGCAACACCGAGTGCCAGGCAAAGGCCCAATATCGCGCGTCCAGATCCTGCGCCATCACCTCGCGGGTCCACAGCGCCAGTTGGACAAACGGCACCACAAAAGCCACCAGCAGCACGCTGCCTGCAAAAGCAAATGCGGCCCAGGCGCGCCCGGGTGACAGCTGCGCGCGGCGGGAGACCACGCTGCGCCCCACAGCGTTGAAACGCATCTGCGCACGGGAACGTTGCTCCAGCACCACCATCACCAGCACAAACACAATCAGCACGGATGCCAACTGCGCCGCGGCGGGCAGCGAAAACAGGCTGTACCACGCCTTATAAATCGCGGTGGTGAAGGTGTCGTAATTGAAGATGGCCATGGTGCCAAAGTCGGCCAGGGTTTCCATCAGCGCCAGCAGCAGCCCGGCGGCAATCCAAGGCCGGGCCATGGGCAACGCCACCTTGAAAAAACCTTGCAGGCGCGACAGGCCCAGCGACTGCGCCGCCTCCAGCGCCACCGCACCTTGCGTAGCAAAGGCATTTTTGGCAATCAGGTAAACATAGGGGTACAGCGCCAGTGACATCACCGCGATCACCCCAGCACGCGACCGAATCTCGGGCAGACCGGTCACGCCCCAGCCGTCGCGCAGCCAGCTTTGCAGCGGGCCACTGTAGTCCAGCAGGTCAATCGCCACAAAAGCTGTCACATAGGCGGGCAGTGCCAGCGGCAACATCAGCGCCCAGTCAAACACCCGCCGCCCGGGAAACTCGCACAAGGACACGAGCGCGGCCAGCGACACGCCCAGCAGCGTCACCCCGATGGCCACGCCACCCATCAGCCAGAAGGTGTTGACCAGCAGCTCCGGCAACACAAACTCGGCCAGATGGCCCAGGATGTCGCCCTGAGCCGTGGCAAACGACGAGAAGCTGACCAGCACCGGCACCAGCACCAGTGCGGCAATCGCCCAGGCAAACAGCGCCCAGTAGTTCACGCGCCAGCCTTGCGGCGGACGGGCTTGGCGCAACTGGGGCAAGTTCAAAGTGGCAAGGGCTTGGTCTGACACAGCTCAAAAACGCGCCAAGTTAAGGTGAAAGCGTCATGCTGTCGTTTTGGACTGTCATGTCGGGATGGCATTGCTGGATTGTCATGTAGGGCCACGACCCGGCATCCATGACTTCGGACTGCATGGATTGCGGGTCAAGCCCGCAATGACAGCCATTTTTCATGCTCAGGCGCAACTGTGATCCAAATAAATCACTTATACCCAGCGCGGTCCATCAGTTTCACCGCTTGCGCCTGCAGGCTGCCGGCTTCTTTCACGTTGATCAGGTTGGGTTTGAAAGTGCCCCAGGCCGCCACCTCGGCAGAGGGTGCCACTTTTGTGTTGACCGGGTATTCCTGGTTGTTATCGGCAAACAGGTTTTGCGCCTTGTCAGACGACAGCCACTCGATCAGCTTTTGCGCACCCGCCGGGTTTTTGGCATGGCGCGTGACACCGGCGCCCGACACGTTCACGTGCACACCGGCTTCTTTGGTGCTCAGATTCTGGTTGGGCCAGAAGATGGCCAGCGGCAGTTTCGGGTTTTTGGCCATCAGGCGGGCGAAGTAATAGGTGTTGACCACGGTCACGTCGCACTGGCGGTTGGCCACCGCTTCCATCGCCTTGGTGTCGTCGGCAAAGGGCGCCGTAGCCAGGTTGTCCACCCAGCCTTTGACGATGCTCTCTGTCTTCGGCTCGCCGTGTTCGGTGATCATCATCGCCACCAGACTCTGGTTGTAGACCTTTTTGGAGGTGCGCAGGCACAGGCGGCCCTTCCAGGCGGGGTCGGCCAGCGCCTCATAAGTGGATAGCTCACCGGGTTTGACCTTGGTGGTGTTGTAGACCAGCGTGCGCGCCCGCACCGACAGGCCAAACCACTCGTTGCCCGGGTCGCGCAGGTGCGCGGGCACATTGGCTTGCAGCGTGGTCGACTGAACCGGGCGCAGCAGACCCAGGTTGGACGCCTGCCACAGGTTGCCGGCATCCACCGTCAGCAGCATATCGGCCGAGGTGTTGCTGCCCTCGGCCTTCAGGCGCTCCATCAACGGGCCTTCGCCGCCGGTGATGAACTTGATCTGCACACCGGTGTCGCGGGTGTAAATGTCAAACAGCGGCTTGATCAGCTGCTCGTTGCGGGCGGAATACACCACCACCTCTTCGGCCAGGGCAGGCAAAACGGCGGCAGTCAGGGCGAGTGTGGCGAGAAGGCGGGTCAGTTTCATGGGGCACCAAAGAAGTGAGTTGAAAACAGGCGGGATTATTTCACACAAATGATAACCGTTCTCACTAACGAACATCTATCCACGACGACCACAGGCTTTGCTTTGCCGCCGTGGCAGTTGCGTTCATAATTAAAAAATGGCCACTTGGCTCCAGCAGCAACACGATGCAAGGCAAAACATGACCGACAACGAGCCCAACCACACAGCGCCTGCGGGGCCGGTCGCCCTGCTGACGCGGGTGGAAAAAACGTACCACATGGACTCGGTCAGCGTGCCAGTGATCAGGGGCGTGGACATCCTGGTGCGCCCAGCCTGCTTTACCGTGCTGCTGGGGCCGTCGGGCAGCGGCAAAACCACCCTGCTCAACATGTTTGGCTGCATCGACAAACCCGACGCGGGCGAGGTGATGGTGGCGGGCTGCAAGGTGGGCGAACTCTCGGACGACGATTTGTCAGACTTTCGCGCCAAAAACATCGGCTTCATCTTCCAGAACTTCAACCTGCTGCCGGTGCTGAGCGCCTACGAGAACATCGAATACCCGCTGCTGCTGACCGGCGCCAGCGCCAAAACCCGCGCCGACCGCGTGCCCAAGCTGCTCGAAGCCGTGGGCCTGGCCGACAAGGCGCACAACCTGCCCGGGCAACTGTCAGGCGGGCAACGTCAGCGCGTGGCCATTGCCCGCGCCCTGGTGCGCAAACCCAAACTGGTGATTGCGGACGAGCCCACCGCCAACCTCGACAGCGAAACCGGCGCCGCCATTCTGGGCCTGATGCGCCACATGGTGGACCGGTTCAAAATTTCGTTCATCTTCTCGTCGCATGACTCGGGGGTCATCAAGGCAGCAGATGACACCATCTTCCTGAAAGACGGCCTGGTACACGGTGTACGCCGCAAAGGTGTGGAGGCCACAGCATGATGACCTTGTCTCTGGCGGTGCGCAACCTGCTGCGCAACCGGCGCCGCTCCCTGGCCACCCTGCTGGCCATGGCGATTGGCTCCACCTCGATCCTGCTGTTTGGTGGGTTTAGCGGCAACATCAACCTGGAGATGCACACCCGCAACGTTCAGCGGGGTGGCCATCTGCAAATACAGCACAAGGATTTTTACCTGTATGGCAACGGCAACCCCACGGCCTATGGCATCAATGACTACACAAAAATCCTGGCTGACATCAAGAACGATGCGGTTCTGAAAGACCTGATCGCCGTAGCCACCCCCACCTTGCAGTTTGGCGGTATCGCCGGCAACTATGCCGCCAGCGTGTCACGCACCGTGATCGGTAGCGGCTTCATACCCGAAGACATCAACAAGATGCGCAGTTGGAACGACTTCAACCTGCGCTCCAAAGCCCCAGTGTCCGGGCTGGAAGGTGCCGCCACCGACTCGGCGATTGTGGGCACCGGCGTGGCCCGCGTGCTGCAACTCTGTGATGCGCTCAAGATTGAGAACTGCCCCAAGCCAGAAGAAGAAGCCAAATTGGAAGGTGACGCACTTCCGGACGACATTGCCCAGTTAAGCGTTCAGGAAGCGCCCGTGGCGGCCAAGTCATCGAACGCCGGGCCGCCCACCATTGACATTCTGGTGGTCAACTCACGGGGTTCGGCCAATGTGACCTCGCTCAAAGTGGTTCAGGCGGAAGACCAGGGCATCAAGGAACTGGATGAAATCCTGGTGATGATGCACCTGCAGCAGATTCAAAGTCTGATTTATGGCCGGTCAGCCCCCAAGGTCACCGCGATCGTGATTCAGTTGCAGCACTCAGACCAGCTCGACGCAGCGAAGGCACGTTTGGCGCCGATTCTGGCCAAATACTCAGCAAGCCAACCGCTGGCGTTGCTGGATTTCAGGGAACTCAGCCCATTTTTTGTCCAGACCGAGCAGATGTTTGATTTGATTTTTGGGTTCGTTTTTCTGCTGATTGGCGGCATCGTGCTGTTTACCGTCAGCAACACCATGAACACGGCAGTGGTGGAGCGCACGGTGGAGGTGGGCACCTTGCGCGCCATCGGGCTGCGCCGCTCCGGCATCCGAGCCCTGTTTGTCACCGAAGGGGCGTTGTTGGGTGTAGGCGGGGCCGTGTTGGGTGCTGTTCTGGCGCTGGTCATCTCCATTGCGCTCAACCACATGGACTTGCCGTGGATACCACCCGGTGATGTCAAGCCGGTGCCGTTCACAGTGCGCGTGTGGGACGAACCGCTGATGATTGTTGGCACAACGATCGGCCTGATCTTTATTGCCGTTTTGTCAGCCTGGTGGCCAGCCTATCGGGCCGCGCAACTGGACGTTGTCGAAGCTTTGCGCCACGCCTGACAAACGGCATCGCCATCGCAGCAGATTAACCTGCAAATTCCTGCTTTGATAGCAGTCCACTGCGCATGCAGACGAGGCAGAAACTCCATGGCATTTGGTGTCATGGGCTACGAATCTACAGGCTACTGTGTTTGAACCACTGGTTGTCATTGCGGACATGATCCGCAATCCATGCCCCCAAAGCCCGGGGTGCGGATAACGCCAGGAATATCTATCTGTGCACCCCATCTGACAGGACGAACCATGCATATCGACCGCTGAAAGCGGCTTTGCGAAGCGAAGCCCAAAAACAACAAAGCCCACCGAAGTGGGCTTTGCGTTCAGGTGTCAGGAAATCTGACAGTAGCGTTTAGATCTGTTTGCGACGACGTTGGGTCATGCCCAAACCAGCCAGTGCGAGACCAAGCAAAGCCAAAGAGCCAGGTTCTGGGATTGCAAAAGTGGCACTGCCATCGTGGTTGGAGGAAACAACGGAGGAACCGTCATCTAGTTTAGTAATTACCGTAGAGGGCGCAGTAGAGTTGGTGTTGAAGTCGGCAACAAAGCTGATTTCAGAACCTATCCCGCAATTCTTCCAGATGTCGTAAAAGCCACTGCTGCCACCGCAAGTAACGCTTCCAGAGTGGAACAAATTATTGTATGTGGCATCTACATTTGTGAAGTCCACTGTGCCACTCAAATAATTACTTCCCGGAGCCATCACGCCTCCAGCCAAATTGATATCCATGAAGTTAATCAAAGTATTACCGTCATCAAACGTCAGATACATTTCAAGCAAACCAGGCCCATAAGCGAGGACCGGAAGACCGCTTAGAGCGTCGACATCAACAACTTGTCCAGCCAAATTCACAATACTAAACGTCAACGCCCACGTGTCGCCATAGCCGTTATTACTCGATAGCACAGTCTGAACGGGGTTGAAATTAGTGATCGAATTATTTCCCAAAGGACCAACCGCAAAGCCACCATTAGTGTTAGTTAAGTCCCCAGCACTGATAGTGCCGCTCGCATCGCTGTCAGCCACTGCCGTGACAGACTGAAAGAGATACGCGAGCTCGTCCTTCATAGCAGTCGAGGTAGTCGTCACTTGTGAGAGAGACCTTGTCACGTTGAGATCGAAATCCTGCCCGATATCTACATAAAACGGGGCAGCGTTGGCAGACGCCATACCAGCAAACGCCAAGGCGGCGCAACCGGCTTTCAGTGCAAATTTCATAGTCATTTGGATTTCTCCTGGTGGGTTGTTTGTGCCGCCGGCAGAATTGCTTGCGTATCAACCTTAAAGCACCAACCGTGCCAGAAAATTAAACCGTTGATTTAAAACAGTTTTTTGGCACTTCAGGCATTGTCCAGTGCTGCACTGTAAAAGCCACCGACAGTCAGACCGCTGATTCGCAGACCCAATGAAGGGGTCTTGAGCCGATCCCGCCTTACCTGGCCTGCGCCCTGACTTTGGCCAGCAAGCGCCGGATGTACCAGAACATGAACAACTGGATCGGGTTGCGATTGCCCCAGGGCCGCCAGGTTTTGATCAGCTTGTTGCGGTAGGCATCAAAATGCAGCCCACGCGGCGCCACCAGCACGTCGCCACGGTCGAGCAGCAGTTTGATGGCGTTGGTGCAGGCCACGCCGGCGGCCAACTCAATGCCGATGGCCGTTGAAGGCACCTTTTTCTTGAACAGGTCCACCGAGCGGGTGTCGACCAGGTAATGCCGCTGTTGCATGGAGGGCGACACGCCCACGATGAACTTCAGGATCTGGTCTTCGAAAGCAAAGCCGTCCAGGCTGAAGTAGTCCTCAAAGCTCATGCCCTGCGGGTGAAACGCCAGGTATGCGGTGCCCATCCCCATCGGGGCGGCCGTGACCGCCGGTATGCCCAGTTCACGGCAACGTGCAAACACCTTGCGACGAATCTCCAGAGAAAAAATATCCAGGCTGTCCATGTACAGATCAGCGCCTGCCAAAAATTCGTCTATGTTGTCCGGGTTGATGCCATGGGGCATCAGGTGCAGTTTGATATCGGGGTTGATGTCCGCCAGGTTCTTGGCCATGGCATCCAGTTTGGGCTGTCCGATGGTGGAGGCAAACGCACCGGCCTGGCGGTTCAGGTTGGGCCAGTCAAAGGTGTCCAGGTCGGTGATGGTGAACTGCCCGATACCCAGACGCGCCAGTGTCAATGCATGGCTGCCTCCTACGCCACCCAAGCCGCCAACAGCTACACGACAGTTCTGCAATCGCGCCTGCTCTGCCTCCGTAAACCAGCCAATGTTGCGGGAAAACGCCACATCGTATGAAAAACCTTCACGGTTAGCCATGACACACCTTCTTTCATTTCAAAAATTGGTCACCCGGTAGACAAACATCAACACATGTGACTGCAAATACAGTGTGCCATAGCACTCGGCGCTGATTTGGCTCTTTCGCGGGCTTGCCATATCCATGCGCTATATTGCTTTAATATCCGTGCTTTCGGCATCCAACGTCGTGCTTTTGCTTCACTCAGGGGATTTATCTTGAACCGTTCTACATCCACGGCATCCTTCTTCAAGCGAATTGGCCGCATTGTTGCCACTGGCCTGGCCGCCGTCTGGCTGGCAGGTTGTGCCAGCAGCGGCAACTACCCAGCCGCGCCGCCATTGGCGGCAACGCCAGACTACAACTACATCGTGGGCCCGGGTGACAACCTGAACATCATCGTCTGGCGCAACCCGGAGCTGTCGATGTCGGTGCCGGTTCGCCCGGACGGCAAGCTGTCCACCCCACTGGTGGATGAGCTGGTGGTGCAGGGCAAGACCTCCATCGAAATTGCCCGCGATGTGGAAAAGGCGCTCAGCGTGCTGGTGCGCGACCCGGTGGTCACAGTGATCGTGACCGGCTTTGTCGGCCCCTACAGCGAACAGATTCGCGTGGTGGGCGAGGCTGCCAAGCCACAAGCCCTGCCCTACAAGCAGAAGATGACGCTGCTGGATGTGATGATTGCGGTGGGCGGCCTGACCGACTTTGCTGACGGCAACGGCGCCTCCATCACCCGCGCGGCCGAGGGAGACAAACGCTACTCGGTGCGCATCAAAGACCTGATCAAACGCGGCGACATTTCGGCCAATGTGGAGATGAAGCCGGGCGACGTGCTCATCATCCCCCAAGGTTGGTTTTAATTTTTCCCCGTAGTGGCCAGGCCCGGTGTAAGCCTGGCTTGGCTTTGTGACGCGATTGCTTTGATCAAAAAGAACCTACCCCATGGATGAGCTGATTAGCCAGGTAACAACCATCGCCAGAGGCATGTGGAAGCACCGCTGGCGCGGCCTGATCGCGGCATGGGTGGTGGCCCTTGTTGGCGTGGTGATGGTGATGTCGGTCCCCGACAAATACGAAGCCAGTGCCCGCATTTACGTAGACACCCAGTCGATCCTGAAGCCTTTGATGTCGGGCCTGGCGGTGCAGCCCAACGTGGAGCAGCAGGTGATGATGCTCAGCCGCACGCTGATCACCCGCCCCAACGTCGAAAAACTGATCCGCATGGCCGACCTGGACCTGGGCAATGCGTCCAAGGCCCAGCAGGATGCCCTGATTGAGCGGGTGACCAAGTCGCTGGCCATCCAGAACGCCGGGCGTGACAACATCTACACGCTGGCCTACCGTGATAGCAGCCCGGAGACGGCTAAACGGGTGGTTCAGTCGCTGGTGTCGATCTTTGTCGAATCCAGCATGGGCAGTTCACGCCAGGATTCCGATGCCGCCAAGAAGTTCATCGACGACCAGATCAAGACCTACGTGACCAAGCTCGAAGAAGCGGAGGCACGGCTGAAAGAGTTCAAGCTTCGCAACATTGAACTGCAATCGTCCGACGGCCAGGACATGGCAGGCATGCTTGGGGGCATTAGTGAGCAGCTGCGGCAAGCCCGACTCGAACTCCGTGAGGCCGAAAACGCCCGTGATGCCGCCAGAAAGCAGCTGGAGGTGGAGCGCGCCGCCAACTCCAAGAACCTGATGTCGGACAACTCGGCTGCCATTTCCACCCCTGAAATCGATTCGCGCATTGATGCCCAGAAACGCAATCTGGACGCCCTGCTGCAGCGCTTTACCGAGCAGCACCCCGACGTGGCCGGAGCCAGGCGCCTGATCAAGGACCTGGAAGACCAGAAGCGCAGGGAGATTGCTGAACTGCGCAAAGCCGCCTTGGCCAACCCCGCGGCCACGCCCGCCGGCAACAGCCTGGCCTACCAGGAGCTCAGCCGCGTGATGGCCACCTCCGAGGTGCAGGTGGCATCGCTGCGCGCCCGTGTGGCCGAGTACGACGCCCGTTACAACAAGGCGCGTGAAGCCATGAAAGTGGCGCCCCAGATCGAGGCCGAATACGCCCAGCTCAACCGCGATTACGAAATCAACAAGAAAAACTACACCGACCTGGTGTCACGGCGTGAATCTGCCGCCATGTCGGGTGAACTGGACACCGCCACCGGGGTGGCCGATTTCCGGCTGATTGACCCGCCGCGCGCCTCACCCAAGCCGGTGGCACCCAACCGTTTGTTGTTGATGCCGCTGGCCCTGCTGGCCGCGCTGGGTGCCGGCCTGGGCGTCACGTTCCTGTTGAGCCAGCTGCGGGCTGTTTACTACGACGCGTATTCGATGAGCGAATCGCTGGGGTTGCCCTTGTTGGGGGTGGTGTCGCTGGTGGTGGATGACGGCGGCGCACAGCGGCGCAAATCCGAGTTGATGAAATTTTTGGCAGCAACAGGGGCTTTGGTCGTGGTCTTTGGCCTGGGAATGGCAGCGCTGTTCCTGATGTCCAAACAGGCAGGATGAATCTATGAGTAGCTTGATTGAACAGGCAGCCAGACGGCTGGAACAACTGCGCCAAGCCGGTGTGGAGATGCCCGCAGCACCTGTTGCTGCAGCGGCACCCAAGCCGGTGGCGGCGGCCGAGCCACCCAAAAAACCGGTGGTCACGTCACGCCGGGTTGAGCTGGATGTGCAGGCCATGGCCCAGGCAGGCATCATCGACCCGAATTCGCCACGTTCCGAAATTGCCGACCAATACCGCGTCATCAAACGCCCGTTGATCAAAAACGCCATGGGCAAAGGCGCCTCCGTCATTGCCAACGGCAACCTGATCATGGTGACCAGCGCCCTGCCCGGCGAAGGCAAGAGCTTCACCTCGATCAACCTGGCCATGAGCATCGCCACCGAACTGGACAACACCGTGATGCTGGTGGACGCTGACGTGGCACGGCCCTCGGTGATGCGCATGCTGGGTCTGCCCGATGGCCCGGGCCTGCTGGATCTGGTGCTGGACGACCAGATGGACATGTCCTCGGTGTTGCTGAAAACCAACGTCGACAAACTCACGATTCTGCCCAGTGGCACGCCGCACCCGCGCGCCACCGAGCTGCTGGCCAGCGATGCCATGGTGCGGCTGCTGGAAGACATGGCGGCACGTTACCCGGACCGCATCATCGTGTTTGACTCGCCCCCGCTGCTGATCACCACCGAATCGCGGGTGCTGGCCACCCACATGGGCCAGGTGGTGCTGGTGGTGCACGCTGGCAAAACCCTGCAGTCTGAAGTCAAACAAGCCTTGGCGACCATCGACGCCTGCCCTGTCAAACTGTTGCTATTGAACCGCTCCAGCTCGCTGTTCAAGGGGGGTTATGGCTACAACTATGGCTACGGTGGTGGCTATGGTTATGGACGAAAAGAAGAGCAAGCGGCATGAAAGCACTGCACTTCACCCTCCCCACCGCCGCGCTGGCGCTGCTGCCACTCCCTGCGGTGTGGGCGCAAGACGCCGGGCAGACCCAGGCCATCTCCATCGTGCCGCGTGTGTCGGTCACCGAGACACTGACCGACAACGTGAACTTGAGCGGCACGGCAGCGCGCTCAGAGCTGACCACCGAAATCAGCCCCGGAATTCGTCTGGACATCCAGGGTGCGCGGCTCAAGACCTATTTGGATTATTCGCTGACCCATGTGAACTACGCGCGCGGTAGTTCGGGCAGCCGTCTGCAAAACGCGCTCAACACCTTTGGCACCTTCGAGGCGGTGGACAACTGGGCGTTTGTGGATTTCAGTGGCAACATCTCGCAGCAAACCATCTCGGCGTTTGGCACCCAGTCCACCTCCAACACCGCCATCAACGCCAACCAAACCGAGGTGGCCAACTACCGCGTCTCCCCGTACATCAAGGGGCAACTGGGGAACATCGCCAATTACGAGGCGCGTATCAGCCAGGCCGTGACGTCCGCCGACAACGCGGCCGCATTTGACACCACCAACACCAACAGCTCGGTGCGCGTCACCAATGCCTCGACCTTTCGGCGTCTGGGCTGGTCGGCCGACGTGGGGCGCCAGCAGTCCAGCTTTGATGCCGGGCGCACCACCGAGTCCGACACCTACAGCCTGGGCCTCACCTATGAGCTCACCCCGCAGGTCAGACTCTCGGCCAATGCCGGTCAAGAGGCCAACAACTTCACCAGCCTGGACAAACAAACCTACAGCACCCACAGCGTCGGGCTGACGTGGCAGCCTTCACAGCGGACCACGGTGTCGGCCCTGACCGGCAAGCGCTCGTTTGGCAACACCCACAATGTGAGTTTTGAGCACCGCAGTGCGCGCACGGTGTGGCGATTCACGGACAGCAAGGATGTGTCCACACCCGGCGAGCAGAACGGCTTTGGTACCGTGGGCAATGTGTATGACCTGTTCTACAACCAGCTGGAAGGCAGTGGCCTCACGCCTGCACAGCGCGCCTTGCGGGTCAACCAGTTGCTGCAGCAGTACGGCATCAACCCCAACATTCCGGTGGTCAGCAGTTTCCTGACCTCCGCTGCCTCGGTGCAGCGCAGCCAGAATCTGTCGTTCGCCCTGCTGGGCGTGCGCGACACCATCACCTTTTTGCTGACCCGCACCGAAAGTTACCGCCTCGACACCCTGGTGAGCGCCATCGACAACCTGTCCGACGCGAATACCGTGACGCAAAACGGTTTCAGCATCAACTACAGCCACCGCCTGACCCCTGATTACTCGCTGGGCGTGGTGCTGTCGCGTCAAGCCACTGCGGGCTCCACCGCCGCACAGGACACCACCCTCAAGTCCCTCAACGTCAGCCTGTCTGGCCAGGTGGGCAAAAACACCGCGGCGTCGCTGGGTCTGCGCCATGTGGTGTCTGACAACGGCGCCAACCCCTACACCGAAAACGCGGTGACGGGCAACCTCAATGTGCAGTTCTGACCCATGTATGCAGCTTTTTACGGATTAGAGAGCGAACCGTTCCAGATCAACCCGGACCCGCGCTTTTACTACGCCAGCAAACAACACCGTCGCGCCAAGGCCTACCTGGAGTACGGCGTCATGCGCAACGAGGGGTTCATCGTCATCACCGGCGAGGTGGGCGCTGGCAAAACCACCGTGGTGCGCGGCCTGCTCGACAGCCTGGACGCCGACAAGGTGGTGGCGGCCAATCTGGTCACCACCCAACTTGATGCCGAAGACACCTTGCGCATGGTCGGTGCGGCGTTTGGCGTGCGGGTCAAGGACGTGTCCAAATCCGACTTGTTGATGGCACTCGAGGCCTTTCTGGTCAACCACACCAGCCAGGGCAAACGCTGCCTGCTGATCGTGGACGAGGCGCAAAACCTGAGCCACCGCGCGGTGGAAGAGCTGCGCATGTTGTCCAACTTCCAGTACGGCCAGCAGGCTTTACTGCAAACTTTTTTGATCGGCCAGCCCGAGTTCCGCGCCATTTTGCAAAGCCCCGGCATGCAGCAACTGCGCCAGCGCGTCACTGCCACCTGCCACATCGGGCCGCTTGACCTGGCCGAAACCCAGGGCTACATCGAGCACCGGTTGAAATGCGCCGGTGCCAAACCCGAGCGGCCCAGCTTTGACGCGGCCGCGTTTGAGGCCATCTTCAAAGGCACCGGAGGCATCCCGCGGCGCATCAACCTGGTGTGTGACCGCTTGCTGCTGGCGGGCTACCTGGCCGGCAAAGACGGTTTTGGTGGTGACGATGTGGCTGAAGTGGTCAGCGAGCTCAACGATGAGTCCACGTCTGGCAGCAAACCGGTGGCCACACCGTCAACGCCCGCCACCACCGGGCCAGGCTGGTCCGACTCGTTCATGAATGAGCTGACCGCCGCCCAGGCCGAGGGCGCCGACCTGTCCAAGCTGCAGTTTCCGGCGGGTTTGGGCCAGGCCATCAGCGGCCAGATCGCCACCCTCAACGCCGAGCAATACGACATCCGTCTGCGCCGCCTGGAAAGCAGCGCGCTGCGGCTGGAGCGCATCAACCTCGAAATTCTGGTGATGCTGCAACGCCTCGTGAAAGCCGCCACCGGCGAGTCAAGCGACAAAGACGCGAGCTGATCTGCCCATGCCGCAACCGCCTTTGACCAACGCGATGACGATTGACGTGGAGGACTATTTCCAGGTCTCGGCGTTTGCGCCCTACATTGCCCGCACCGAGTGGGACACCCGCGAGTGCCGGGTGGAGCGCAACATCGACGCCATTCTGGCCATGCTGGCCACACACCGCACCCACGCCACCTTTTTCACACTGGGCTGGATTGCCGAGCGTTACCCGAAACTGGTGCGCCAGATCGTGGCCAACGGGCACGAGCTGGCCAGCCACGGCTACGGCCACCAGCGCGCCAGCGACCAGACACCCGACGATTTTTTCAACGACGTTGACCGCGCCAAGAAGCTGCTCGAAGACCTGTCCGGCCAGCCGGTGCAAGGCTACCGGGCGCCGAGTTTTTCCATCGGCAAGGGCAATTTGTGGGCTTACGACACGCTGCTCGAAGCGGGCTACCGCTATAGCTCCAGCATCTACCCGATTGCCCACGACCACTATGGCATGCCGGACTCTCCACGGTTTGCCTATGAGGTGCGGCCGGGCCTGATCGAGATCCCGATCACCACCGTGCGCCTGTTTGAGCGCAACTTTCCGTCCAGCGGCGGCGGCTACTTCCGGCTGTTGCCGTACCCGGTGTCACGCTGGCTGCTGCAGCGCGTCAACTCGCGCGACCAGCAGCCCGGCATGTTCTATTTCCATCCCTGGGAGATTGACCCCGATCAGCCCCGCATTGCCGGTATCAATCCAAAGGCCAAGTTCCGCCACTACGTCAATTTGGCCCACACCCAGGCGCGCCTGGAGCGGCTGCTGAGCGACTTCAACTGGGGTCGGGTGGACCAGGTGTTTATGAACCAGATCGCGCCCTTGCCGCTGGCAGCCTGACATCGGCATGACACAGGTTAAACGTCTTTCGCCCACCGACTCCGCCACCGCCCAGCGCTGGGATGCGTTTGTGTTGACCTGCCCGCAGGCCACGTTTTTCCACCGTGCGGGCTGGTACAGCATCATCACGGACGTCTTCAAACACGACAGCTACTTTTTGTATGCCGAAGATGCCAATGGCCAGATTGAGGGCGTGCTGCCACTGGGCCACGTCCACAGCAGGCTGTTTGGCAACTCGCTGACCAGTGTGCCGTTCACCGTGTATGGCGGCGCGGCGGCCAGCAACCCGCAGGCGGCAGACGCGCTGGAGCAGGAAGCGCAAACTATCGCGCAAAGCCTGGGCGTGGACCACCTGGAACTGCGCCACGTGGACAACCGGCACCCGGACTGGCCGACACAAGACCTGTACGTGACGTTTCGCAAGGACATTTTGCCGACAGAAGAAGCCAACATGCTGGCCATTCCGCGCAAACAACGGGCTATGGTGCGCAAAGGCATCAAAAACGAGCTGCGCAGCGAGATTGACACCGACGCCGACCGCTTTTTTGCCCTGTTTGCCGACAACGTGCACCGCCACGGCACACCGGCGCTGCCCAAAAAGTACTTCGCGGCCTTGATGACCGTCTTCGGCCCGGACTGCGAAGTGCTCACCGTGGTCTCGCCGCAGGGCAAACCGCTGAGCAGCGTGCTGAGCTTTTACTTCCGCGACGAAGTGCTGCCCTACTACGCGGGTGACGACGAAGCCGCCCGCGACCTGGCCGCCAACGACTTCAAATACTGGGAGCTGATGCGCCGCGCCTGCGCCCGTGGCATAAAAGTGTTTGACTATGGCCGCAGCAAAAAGGGCACCGGCCCCTACGCCTTCAAGAAAAACTGGGGTTTTGAGCCGACGCAGCTGCACTATGCTTTCAAGCTGTACAAGCGCGACAGCATTCCGCAAAACAACCCGTCCAACGCCAAGTTCAAGCTGATGATTGCCACCTGGCGGCGCATGCCGATTGGCCTGGCCAACTGGCTGGGCCCGTTCATCGTGCGCAACCTGGCCTGACACCCACCATGGGCAAGCTGCTTTATCTGGTCCACCGCCTGCCCTACCCGCCCAACAAGGGCGACAAGGTGCGCTCTTACCATTTGCTCAAACACCTGACGCAGCGGCACCGGGTGTTTTTGGGCACCTTCATCGACGACCCGGCCGATGAGGTGCACCTGGACACCGTGCGTGGCCTGTGCCCCGATGTGCATGTGGCGCGCATCCAGCCGCGCAGCGCCAAGTTGCGCAGCCTGGCCGGTTTGCTGACCGGGCAGTCGCTCAGCCAGCACTACTACCAAAACGCAGGCTTGCAAAGCTGGGTGCAGCAAACGCTGGCCGAGCACGACATCGACGCGGTGGTGATCTTTTCGTCCGTGATGGCGCAGTACCTGGACGCCCAGCCCGGCCCGAAGATGCTGGTGGACTTTGTCGATGTGGACTCGGCCAAGTGGACGCAGTACGCGCCAGACCACCGCTGGCCGCTGTCGTGGTTGTACCAGCGCGAAGGCGCGCGCCTGCTGGCCTATGAGCGCCGTGTGGCCCAACGCGCCCAGCGCTCGTTTTTTGTCACCGACAACGAGGCGGCGCTGTTCAGAGGGCTGGCCCCCGAGAGCGCGCACAGCGTGGACGCCATCAGCAACGGCGTGGATGCCGAGTTTTTTGCGCCGGACCCGGCGATACCGTCGCCTTTCAAGGCCACGGCAGATCAGCCCCAGCAGATTGCGCTGGTCTTCACCGGCGCCATGGACTACTGGCCCAACATCGATGCTGTGACCTGGTTTGTGGCCGACATATTGCCCGCGCTGCACCAGCAATGGCCGCAACTGTGCTTTTACATCGTGGGCCGCAGCCCGACACCCGCCGTACAGGCCCTGGCCGGGCCGGGCGTGGTGGTGACCGGCACCGTGCCCGATGTGCGCCCCTATTTGCAACACGCCGCGGTGGTGGTGGCGCCCTTGCGGGTGGCGCGTGGCATTCAAAACAAGATCCTGGAAGCCATGGCCATGGCCCGGCCGGTGGTGGCGGCGCAGTCCTGCACCCAAGCCATCAGCGCCGAGCCCGAGACCGAGTTGCTCGCCGCCACCAGCGCCGACGACTTCATCGCCCAGGTCAATACGCTGCTGCATGCCCCCGAACGCAGCGCCCGCGTGGGTGCCGCCGGGCGCCAGCGGGTGCTGAGCGATTACAGTTGGTCCGCGCACCTCTCGCGCATTGACCCCCACTTGGCACCCACCCCTCCATGAGCACCGCCCTGCAACTCAACCCCCAGCGCCACTGGCCGCGCGCTGCCGGGGTGCTGGCCGTGTTGCTGGTGTTCACGCTGGCGCTTTACTTTGACACCGCCAGCGCCATGGTGGGCATCTGGTGGCGCTCTGAGACCTTCACCCACGGCTTTCTGGTGGTGCCGATCGTGTTGTGGATGGTGTGGCGCCAACGCGCCCACCTGTCCCATCTGCACCCCCAGCCCAGCGCCTGGGGGCTGCTGGCGCTGCTGCTGACGGGGCTGGGCTGGCTGCTGGGCGACCTGGTGGCGGTCAACGCGCTGACGCAGCTGGCCCTGGTGGCCATGCTGGCCCTGCTGGTGCCGACCTTGCTGG
This sequence comes from Rhodoferax sp. U2-2l, assembly GCF_020594515.1. Lineage (GTDB taxonomy): Bacteria > Pseudomonadota > Gammaproteobacteria > Burkholderiales > Burkholderiaceae_C > Rhodoferax. Next base: position 49,134 of record NZ_JAJCTH010000009.1, on the reverse strand, counting down.
GTGTGGCCGTCACGCGCGCCCTGCTGTTCCCGCTGGCCTTTTTGTTTTTTGCCGTGCCGATTGGCGAATTTGCCATGCCGCAACTCATGGAATGGACGGCAGATTTCACCGTGGCTGCGCTGCGGCTGAGCGGCATTCCGGTGTACCGCGAAGGGCTGCAGTTTGTCATCCCGTCGGGCAACTGGTCGGTGGTGGAAGCCTGCAGCGGCGTGCGCTACCTGATTGCCTCGCTCACCGTGGGTACGCTGTTTGCCTACCTCAACTACCAATCCACCCAGCGCCGGGTGCTGTTCATCATCGTCTCTATCCTGGTACCGGTGCTGGCCAACTGGTTACGCGCCTACCTGATCGTGATGCTGGGGCACCTGTCAGGCAACAAACTGGCCGCCGGTGTGGACCACATCATCTACGGCTGGGTGTTTTTTGGCGTGGTGATCATGCTCATGTTTTGGGTGGGTGCGCGCTGGTCCGAGCCAGAGCCCAGCGTCAGCGCAGCGGACCTGGACTCGGTCACCCGCACCCAGCCCCTGCCTGGTGGCGTCGTGGCCCATCGGCCCCGCTTTGAAGTGGCCGCCCTGTTGGCCGCCGTGGTCATCGCGCTGCCCCTGGCTGGCCGCTGGGCGCTGGACCAGACCAATGTCACCACACCGGTGCAACTGGTGGCGCCCGCCCAGCTGGCCCCAGGCTGGGCGCTGCAAACCAGCCAGCCACCTGAGCTCCAACCCGCTTTTGACAACCCCTCGGCCCAGATCAACGCCCGTTATGTGCTGGGCGACCAGCGCGTGGGGGTGTACGTGGGCTACTACCGCCAGCAAAACTATGACCGCAAGCTGGTCAGTTCGCAAAATGTGTTGGTCACGTCCAAAGACCCGGTGTGGGCCGAAGTGACGGCAACCAGCCGGGCCATCACCTTTGACAACACGCCGGTCACGCTGCGCGAAGCCGAACTGCGTCAATATGCCTCCACCACGGGTGAACGGCTGACCGTCTGGCAGGTCTATTGGGTGAACGGCAGCCTCACCGCCAGCAACGCTCGCGCCAAGCTACAGGGCACCCTGCAGCGCCTGCTGGGCCGGGGCGACGACGCCGCTGTCGTGGTTCTTTACACCGCCAAAGGCACCGGCGACGAGGGCGCACAACGCCTGCAAGCCTTTGTGCAAGCCAACGGGGCACAACTCTTGCAAGTGCTGCGGACCACCCAACACGCCCAACCTTAAGCAACAACCATGTGTGGCATTGCCGGACTTTTTGACACGCGTGGCAAGCGCGACTTTGCGCCCGCGCTGATGGAACGCATCAACAACGTGCAGGCGCACCGCGGCCCGGACGAACTCGGCTTGCATCTGGAGCCCGGCCTGGCCTTTGGCCACCGCCGCCTGTCGGTGATTGACCTGGCCTCCGGGCAGCAGCCGCTGTTCAACGAGGACCACACGGTGGCCATCGTCTTCAACGGCGAGATCTACAACTACCTGGCGCTCACCACCGAGCTCAAAGCGCTAGGTCACGTGTTTCGCACCCGCAGCGACACCGAGGTGATCATCCACGCCTGGGAAGCCTGGGGCGAGGCCTGTGTGTTGCGCCTGCGCGGCATGTTTGCCTTTGCGGTGTGGGATCGTAACCAGCAAACGCTGTTTCTGGCGCGTGACCGCCTGGGCGTCAAGCCGATGTTCTACGCGCTGCTGGCGGATGGCAGCTTCATTTTTGGCTCGGAACTGAAGGTCATCACCGCCCACCCGGACTTTGTGCGCAGCATCGACCCGTTGGCGGTGGAAGAGTACTTTGCGCTAGGTTATGTGGCCGACCCGCGTTGCATCTACACCGGCGCGCACAAGCTGGCGCCAGCGCACACGCTCACGCTGCGCCACGGTCAGGGCCTGCCCGAGCCCAAAGCGTATTGGGATGTAGCCTTCACTCTGGACAACCCCATCCGCAGTGAGGACGCGGTGCACGAGTTGCGTGCGCGGCTGGACGAATCGGTGCGGCTGCGTCTGATGGCCGAGGTGCCGCTGGGCGCATTTTTGTCCGGCGGCGTCGATTCCAGCGCGGTGGTGGCGACCATGGCCAGTGTCTCCAGCACCCCGGTGCGCACCTGTGCCATCGGGTTTGACGACCCGAAATTCAACGAATCGGCCTTTGCCCAGCAAGTGGCCACGCGTTACAAGACCGATCATCACCTGGAAATTGTCAAAAGTGACGACTTCGACCTGATCGACACCCTGGCCTGGTTATACGACGAGCCCTACGCCGACAGCTCGGCCATTCCCACCTACCGCGTCTGCCAGTTGGCGCGCAAACACGTCACCGTGGCGCTCTCAGGCGACGGCGGCGACGAGAGTTTTGGCGGCTACCGCCGTTACCGCCTGCACGCCGCCGAAGAACGGGCCCGCAATGCGGTGCCGCTGGGCCTGCGCCAGCCACTGTTTGGAATGCTCGGCGGTCTGTACCCCAAGCTGGACTGGGCACCGCGTATGTTCCGCGCCAAAACCACCTTCCAGGCGCTGGCGCTGGACTCGACCCAGGCGTATTTACACAGCGTCTCGGTGCTGCGCTCCGATGAGCGTGAAGCGCTGTATTCACCGGGCTTCAAACGCACGTTGGCCGGTTACCGCGCGCAGGAAGTGTTCAAACACCATGCGGCAAAAGCCAACACCACCGACCCGCTGGCCCTGGTGCAGTACCTGGACTACAAAACCTGGCTGGTGGGCGACATCAACACCAAGGTGGACCGCGCCGCCATGGCGCACTCGCTCGAAGTGCGCGAGCCGCTGATGGACCACGAACTCATCGAATGGCTGGCCACGCTGCCCAGCCACCTCAAGATCCAAGGCCAGGAGGGCAAATGGTTGCTCAAAAAAGCCTTCGAGCCCAGCCTGCCCAATGACGTGTTGTACCGGCCCAAGATGGGCTTCTCGGTGCCGCTGGCCAAATGGCTGCGCGGGCCGCTGCGCGAGCGGTTGCAACAAGCGGTGCTGGGGCCGCAACTGGCAGCCACCGGCTACTTCAACACCGACACCCTGCACACCATGGTGCGCCAGCACCTGAGCGGCCAGCGCGACCACTCGGCGCCGCTGTGGACGCTGCTGATGTTTGATGCGTTCTTGAAACAGGCCAACGGCACCGGGCGCACAGAAGGCATGGATGGCGGCTCAAGCCCGCAATAACAAAACCCGATGAACACCACCCGGCACCCTTGGGCTCTGGTTGTTTTTGCCTGCCGGGAGTCTTTGCCGCAGTTGCGCCAGACACTGGATTCGGCGCGTGTGTCGGCCAGCGCCTGCTCGGTGATCCATGTGCTGGTCAACGGCAACCCGGCGCTGGCCCATGCGCTGGCAGACGAGCAGACGCGGCGGCCAGCCCACAGCGATCACAGCAACGGCGATCCCGATCGCCCTAGCCACATGGCGCAGCGCCCGACTGTTCACATCTGGTCCATCCCGCTGGCCGACAAAGCCAACGCCTGGAACCAGTACATCCACCAGATCTGGGCCGGTGAAACCCTGGCCTTTTTCATCGATGGTTATGTGCGGCTCAACGCCGATGCCATCGGGCTGCTGGGCAACGCTGTGGAGGCCAATGCACAAGCCCTGGGCGGCACCGGGGTGCCCACCATGGGGCGCTCAGCCAAGGCGCTGCGGGAAAACATGATCATCAACACCGGGTTTCACGGCAATTTTTGCTGCATCAAGGGCGACACCCTTGGCCGGATGCGCGACGAAAAAATCCGCCTGCCGGTGGGCCTGTACCGCACCGACAGTTTGATGGGGGCGTTTCTCTGCTACGGGCTTGACCCGGCGCGCCACGTGTGGGAAGACTTCCGCATCCACGTCCACCCCACGGCGTCGTGGCAGATTGACCCGGCCCGCTGGTGGCGCCCCCAAGACGTGCTGGCCCACGTCAAGCGGACCTTTCGCCAATCCCGCGGCAAGCTGGAGAACGCGGCGTTTGCCGACCACCTGGCCAACCGGCAGTGCGCACCTGCAGCGCTGCCCGACACGGCCCAGGCGATGGTGCTGGAGTGGGTGTCGCGTTGCCCGGAGGATTTCAATCGCCTGGCGCAGGGCTATTGGCTGATGAAACCCGCGCTGGCCGCCTTGCGCTCGGCCTGCCTGCCGCCCACCGTGCCCCTGGCGCCCACGCTTGTCTGGCCACATGCCGCCCCAACCGCCCACTGACCCCAAGCGCGCGCTGATTTCCGGGGCGCTGTGGACCGTGGGCACCCGCTGGGCTGTGAAAGCCGTGGGGTTTGTCAACACCATCGTGGTCGCCCGGTTCATCGCGCCGCAAGACTACGGGCTGGTGGCCATGGCCTTTTTGATGGTGGCATTGACGCAAGCCTTGCTGGATTTTGGCGCCAGCACGGCGCTGTTGCGCCAGCCAACCGTGTCGCGTGACGAGATTGATTCGGCCTGGACCCTGACCGTCATCCAGGGCGCGCTGGCGGGTGTCTTGCTGTGGGCACTGTCCCCGGTGGCGGGCTGGTATTTTGAAGACCCCAAGCTGATCCGGGTGCTCTGGGTGTTGGCCGCGTGCCAGGTGCTGGTCGGGTTTTCCAATGTCGGCATGACCTTGGCGCGCAAGGAACTGCAGTTTCAAGTCGAGTTTTATTACTTGGCCAGCCACAAGACCTTGAGCGTTCTGGCCACCATCATCAGCGCCTATTTTTTGCGGGACTACCGCGCGCTGGTGGTGGGGGTGGTCACGGGGTATTCGTCGCTGCTGATCCTCAGCTACCTCATGCACCCCTATCGCCCGCGCTGGAACACCGCCAAGATCGCCGACATCTGGGCAGTGACCAAATGGCTCATGCTGGCGGGGGTGGGTGGCTTTTTTTTGCGCAAAAGCGATGAGCTGGCCGCTGGTCGAATCGGCACGACGGCGGAGTTCGGGCTGTACAACGTGGGTTCTGACGTGGGCCAATTGCCCACCGGCGAGCTGGGGCCGGCCATGCTGCGGGCTTTTCTGCCGGTGCTGTCGACCATTCAGGCCGATGTCGAGCGCACCAACCGGGCGGTGCTGAAAACACTCTCGGCCGTCAACACCATCACGCTACCGGTCGGCTGGGGCTTTGCGGCCGTGGCGGCACCGGCCACCGCCTTGCTGTTGGGCGACCGGTGGACAGACGCCACCCCGTTTGTCGCCTGTTTTGCACTGGCCGGGGCGGTGCAATTTGCACTGTCGCCGCTGAACACCTTGCTGGTGTTGCGTGGGCACACCCGCATCCAGAACCACATTGTGTGGGTCGAGTTTGCCGCCTTTGTGCTTCTGGCCTTGGCCTTGGTGCCACAGCTGCATCTGCTGGGGCTGGTCTGGGCGCGCATCGGGGCCAGCCTGGTCAACGCCTTGGTCACCGCCGTCAGCACGCAGAAGTATTGTGGTCTGCCGCTGAGGTCGATCGCCCACGCCCTGTGGCGGCCTCTGTTGGGCGTCAACCTCATGTATGGGGCGGTGGCCTTCAGCGTCGGTTTTTTTGATTCGGCTGTCGCGCAACTGGCGGCGGGCATCTTGTCCGGTGGGGTGGTGTACGGCACCTGGACCCTCATCACCTGGTGGCTGGCTGGCAGACCCGAGGGGCTGGAGTCCACCGTGTTTGATTACTTCGCCAACCCCGGATCACGTCAGGGCTGAATGCAACGTTCGCAAACGTAGCCAAGCCATTCAATTTTGCCGGTTTACACTGCAACGTCGGACTCTTCCACTGCACGCGATCACTCAGGTGAGCCATCCATCCCATGTCCCAGCCGCAAAAAGTCCTCATCATCTTCGGCACCCGCCCCGAGGCCATCAAGATGGCCCCCGTGGTCAAAGGTTTTCAGGCGGCGGCACCAGCGATTCAGACCGTGGTGTGCGTCACCGCCCAGCACCGCCAGATGCTCGACCAGGTGCTCAAACTTTTTGACATCGTGCCCGAGCATGACCTCAACATCATGCAGCCCGGGCAAGACCTGTTTGGCATCACCGCCAACATCCTGACCGGGCTCAAAGCGGTGCTGGTGGCTGAGAAGCCTGACCTGGTGCTGGTCCACGGCGACACCACCACCACCTTCGCCGCCAGCCTGGCGGCGTATTACGCGGGTGTGCCGGTGGGCCATGTCGAAGCCGGGCTGCGCACCGGCAACAAGCGCGCACCTTTCCCCGAGGAAATCAACCGCAAGCTCACCGGCGCCATTGCCGATTTGCACTTTGCCCCCACCGAGGCCGCCCGCGCCAACCTGCTGCGCGAAGGTGTGGACCCCGCCACCATTTTTGTCACCGGCAACACCGTCATCGACGCGCTGCTGGCCACCACCCAGCGCCTCAAAGATCATCCCGAACTCAAGACCGGGTTTGATGCACAGTTCCAGTTTCTGGATGCGTCCAAAAAACTCATCCTGGTCACCGGCCACCGCCGCGAAAACTTTGGCGAAGGTTTCCAGAACATCTGCCAGGCGCTGGCCGACATAGCCGCCAGCACCCCGGATGTGGAGGTGCTTTACCCGGTGCACCTGAACCCCAACGTGCGCCAGCCGGTGGCCGAGATCCTGGCCGCGCGAAAGTTGTCCAACGTGCATCTGATCGACCCGGTGGACTATCTGCCCTTTGTGTACCTGATGAACCGCGCCCACCTCATCATCACCGACAGCGGTGGCGTGCAGGAAGAAGCGCCTTCGCTGGGCAAACCGGTGCTGGTGATGCGCGACACCACCGAGCGCCCCGAGGCCGTGGCGGCAGGCACGGTCAAGCTGGTAGGCACCTCGCGTGAGGCCATCGTCAGGGAATTCCTCAACCTGCTGAACAACCCAGCCGACTACCAGCGCATGTCGCAAGCCCACAACCCATATGGGGATGGCCACGCGACACAGCGCATTGTGAACACCGTCTTATCCATCCAAAAGCGTTAAACGTTCAAACAGCAAAGGGGAACTTCGTCATGGCACGCCTGAGTCAAAAAATCATCGTCATGGGCCTGGGTTACATCGGCCTGCCCACCGCTTCCATGCTCGCTACCAAAGGCCACCAGGTGCTGGGCGTGGATGTGAGCGAACACGCGGTCAACACCATCAACAGCGGTCGCATCCACATCATCGAACCCGACCTGGACATTCTGGTGCGCTCAGCCGTCAACAGCGGCAACCTCAAGGCATCGCTCACCCCGGAAGAAGGCGACACCTTCATCATCGCCGTGCCGACACCGTTCATGGAAGTGGATGGCAACCCCAAGGCGCCTGATCTGACCTATGTGGAGACCGCCACCCGCGCCATCGTGCCTTACCTGCGCGAAGGCAACCTGGTCATCCTGGAGTCCACCTCGCCGGTCGGCACCACCGAATTCATCTACAAAACCATTGTCGAGATGCGCCCCGAGCTGGTCGGCAAGATCCACTGCGCGCATTGCCCGGAGCGGGTGCTGCCCGGCCACATCCTGCGTGAGCTGGTGGACAACGACCGCATCGTCGGCGGCCTGACAAAAACCGCCAACGAACAGGCGCGCGACCTGTACAAGAGCTTTTGCAACGGCGCCATTTTGCTCACCGACAGCAAAACCGCCGAACTGTCCAAACTGGTGGAGAACTCGTTCCGCGATGTCAACATCGCCTTTGCCAATGAGCTCTCTTTGATTTGTGACCACCTGGGCATCAACGTCTGGGAAACCATCTCGCTTGCCAACCGGCACCCGCGTGTCAACATCCTGCAGCCCGGCCCGGGCGTGGGCGGGCACTGCATTGCGGTGGACCCGTGGTTCATTGTCTCCAGCGCACCCGAACAAGCCAAACTCATCAAGACCGCCCGCCAGGTCAACGATGCCAAGCCGCATTGGGTCATCGACAAGGTCAAAGCCAAGGCGGCACGCTTCAAAGACCCGGTGATCGCCTGCCTGGGCCTGGCCTTCAAGGCCAACATTGACGACACGCGTGAATCACCGTCGCTGGAGATCGTCAAAGACCTGATCGCCCAAAACGTGGGCCGCGTCATGGCCTGTGACCCGAACGTACACGCCGAAAAACTCAGCTTCCCGCTCTACGACCTGAAACAGGTGCTCAAAGAGGCCGACATCCTGCTGCTGCTGGTGGACCACACCGAGTTCAAAGAGATTGACCCCGACAGCATCCGCGACAAGGTGGTGATTGATACACGGGGCGTGCTGCGCTGACCGCAGTTGGCGACATACGGCTAAAAGTTAACCCATGCGCATCCTCCACGTCCTGGACCACTCCATTCCGCTGCACAGCGGCTACACGTTTCGCACCGCCTCCCTCCTGCGCGAGCAGCGGGCGCTGGGCTGGGACACGTTTCACATCACCTCACCCAAGCAGGGCGACACCAAAGCGGCGGAGGAATCCGTTGACGGCCTGCATTTCTACCGCACCGCAGGCGGCACCGGCTTGATGGCCGACCTGCCGGTGGGTCGCGAAGTGGCGCTGATGAAGGCGCTGGAAAAGCGGCTGGAGCAAGTCGCCCGCATTGTGGAGCCCGACATCATCCACGCCCACTCGCCCGTGCTCAACGCCCTGCCGGCCCTCAAGGTGGGGCGCAAGCTGGGTATTCCGGTGGTGTATGAAATCAGGGCCTTCTGGGAAGACGCCGCGGTGGACCACGGCACCACCAACCCAGGCAGCCTGCGCTACCGCGCCACGCGCGGGCTGGAAACCCGCGCCATCCAGCGCGCCGACCATGTGTTCACGATTTGTGAAGGGCTGCGCGCCGACATCGTCGCCCGTGGCGTGCCCAGCGGCAAGGTCACGGTCATCCCCAACGCGGTCAATGTCGAATCGTTCCAGCTCGCCAGCCGGCCAGACCCCGCCTTGCTGGCCAAGCTGGGCCTGACCGGCAGCACGGTGATCGGGTTCATTGGCTCGTTTTACGCCTATGAAGGGCTGGACCTGCTGGTGGCGGCGCTGCCTCAGTTGTTGGCTGCGCGGCCTGATATCAAGCTGCTGCTGGTGGGCGGTGGCTCACAAGAAGCGAACTTGCGCCAACAGGCCCAAGCGCTCGGCGTGGCCGACAAATTGGTGTTTGCTGGGCGCGTGCCGCACCAGGACGTGAACAAATACTACGACCTGATCAAAGTGCTGGCCTACCCGCGCCACCCCATGCGCCTGACCGAGCTGGTCACGCCCCTGAAACCGCTGGAAGCCATGGCACAAGGCCAGTTGTTTGTGGCCTCCGACGTGGGCGGCCACAAGGAACTGGTGCAGCACAACCAGACCGGTGTGTTGTTCAAGGCTGGCAGCGCCGACGCGCTGGCCGAGTCGCTGCTGGGCCTGCTCAACCACCCCGCCCTGTGGCCCGTGCTCAAAACCAATGGTCGCGAGTTTGTGGAGAACGTGCGCAACTGGAAAAACAGCGTGGCCAACTATGTGGGGCCGTACCAGTCGCTTTTGAGGTAAGTTCGTTTGATTGTTAGGCTGTCATGCCGGGCTTGACCCGGCAGCCATGTATTCAGAAGTCATGGATTGCGGGTCGTAGACCGCAATGACAACTGGGCGCGCACAATGACTGGTAGCATTCAAACCATGCGACTCAGTGACAAAGAACTTCAGGCGCTACGCGCCATCATGGGCGAGCTTGACCCAGCGGGCCGCATTTATCTGTACGGGTCTCGCACTGACGACACGCGTCGTGGTGGCGACATTGACATCTACTTACAGGCTAGCCAACCCATTGCGCTCAAAGCGCGGCTTCGTGCGCAATACCGCTTGCAGCAGGCCTGTGATACCCGTGTAGACCTGCTCGTAAAAAATCCGGCACAACCTGATCTGCCCATTCACCAAATTGCTGTCGAGCGAGGCATTTTGTTATGACCAAAGAACAAGCCATGCTGGCAAGTAGCTTGACAGCCTGCCGACAGCATATTGAAAAGCTTCGGTATTCCATGCAAAAGAATGCAGCACTTTTCCCGTTGACACCAACGCGTCTGGCATCGCTTACAGAGTCGCAAGAAGAATCTGTTGACGCGCTGATCTTGCGTTATTCGCAGTGCGTCTCCATGATTCAAGACCAGCTTTTCAGAGGCATCGCCTATTTGGAACAAGAGGACATCAGCGACAAGTCCAACCGCGACAGAACCTTGCTGATGGAAAAACTGGGGGCTATCAAATCGGCTGAAGACTTTGGCACCGCAGCCATGCTGCGCAACAAATTTTCACAACACTACCCCGAAGAAACGATTGACCGCATGGAAAGGCTCAATCTGGTGATGAATGAGGCCAATTTTGTGATGACATGCTTTGATGACATCAGCGCCTATCTCGATCGTAAAGGGTTGGTGTGAGGTGCTTGATGGCTGTCATGCCGGGCTTGAGGAGCCTGCACCGGGCCACAACCCGGGGGTATCCATGTATTCAGAAGTCATGGATTGCGGGTCGTAGCCCGCAATGACAACTGGGGACACCACCATGACAAGTTCTGCACTTGGCTGATTTGGCGCACGTCGCGTTCAGGGTAAGACATCTTGATCGATCGATGACAAAATCCATCGCAGCCGTCTATTTGTGATCCAAGGAGAAACCGACATGATGCCCACCAAAGCAGACAGAAGACGTTACCTGGCAACGGCCCTGTCCGGGTTGGCGGTCTTGGGTTTGGGAGGGTGGGCGTGGCAAGCCGAGGCCTCAGAGGCCGCCTCGGCAGACGCCGCCCACGCCAACTTGCTGCGCCTGGCCGCGCAAACGCCTGCCGCGGTGGTGGGTGCTGCGGTGTTGCCGCAGTTGGCGCACACCACACCGCAGGCACTCGTTGCGTCGCTGGGCACGCGGTTAGCGGGGTTTCTGGAGGGCAACCTGCACCAGCCCTGCGACACCAGCCAGCTGCATCTGGCGTTTCAGGCGGCCATCCAGGACGATTTTGCGCAGGGCCGGTGTGTGTCGGTCAGCGGCTGGGTGCTGGCCCGCTCCGAGGTTGAACTCTGCGCGCTGGCTGCCCTGTCGGCCCCCAGCGCCTGAAGCCGCGGTTCATCCACTGGCTGGTTGGCGCGCCCGCGCGCCCGCTTTTTTGATGTAGTTGCCCAGCAGGCAATACCCAATGGTGGCCAGGTAGCGCGGCCCCAGGCGACCCACGTTGAACTTCGAGACACCGCCGTCCCGATCCCGCCAACTGTTGGGAATGATCTTGGCACGGGCCCCCGACAACACCGCCTTGACCGACATTTCCACCGTCAGATTGAAGTCGGCGCTGATCAGCGGCGACATGACCTCGATCACGTGGCGGCGGTAACCCTTGAACCCGTTGGTGAAATCGCGGTAATGCCGGTAACCCGTGAGATAGGCGATCAGCTGGTTGGCGACACGGTTCAATACCTTTTTGACCAGCGGATAGTCCTGCACCTGCGTTTGCCCGGAAAAGCGGTTGCCAAACGCGCAGTCGTAACCGTCCGCCATGGCTTGCGCGTACGCGATGACGTCACCCGGGCTGTCTGAGCCATCGGCCATCGACACAATCACCGCATCGCCCTCAAAACTGGCCAGGCCTGCGCGCACCGCCAGGCCATAACCGCCTGAGCCCGTGTTTTTGATGGGTTTCAAAGCGGGAATCTCTTGCGTCAAGCGGCTCAAAATTGCCCAGGTGCTGTCGCTGGACTGGTCGTCCACCACCCGAATTTCATGCGTGATGCCTGCCGCGCCCAGCGCGCTAGAGAGTGCCCGCACGGTTGGCTCGATCACCGCCTCTTCGTTGTAGGCCGGGATGACGATGGATACTTTGAAATTGGACTCAGCCATAACACCGCGCAGCCAACTGTGCCGCCTCTTCAATGGATGCCAATGGCGTGCTGGTGCGCCGCATTTCCACCGAACACCAGCCGGTGTACCCCACCGCCCGCAGGGCCTCCCCCACGGCCAGATGGTCTGTACGTGGGCGGGTGAACGGCCCCAAATCCGGCTCCGACAGGTGCACATGCACCAGGATGTCGGCCACCTGCGCCACGGCGGCCACCGGGTCGTCCCCCGCCAGCACGGTGCACGCCGTGTCCAGATGCAGCCCCAAGCCGGGGTGCTTGCAGCTGCGCACCAATTCTTCGGCCTCCTGCCAGCGGGTGATGAAGTTGCAGTGGTAGTAGTTGGGGTTGGCTTCCATGGCCAGCGTCACACCGGCGTCGGCACACACCTGCGCGGCTTGCCGGAAGAAACGCACCGCGTGTTGCATCGCCTGAGCGGGCGTCAACTCACCGCGGTCCCGGTTTTTGGGTGAACCAAACACCAGCACTTTGGCCTGCATGGCCGCAGCCAGCTTGGCCACCTGCGCCAAATGGCTGATCAGGTCGGCCTGCTGCGTGGCTGAGCCAAACACCTGCAGGTCCGTCCGACCAAACAGCAACGACTGAAGCGACGGCGTGGCAAAACCGGCTTCACGCAGGGTCTGCGCATAGGTTGCGGCTGCGGCTGGCGTGGCGCCTGCCCAGTCGGGCCAGAGCCGCGTGGGCGCCACTTCGACGCCTTGGATTTGGTGGGCGCGCAGCACGTCCAGCACCAGCGGGTCTTCGTCCGCGCTCCAGGCAATGTTGCTGAAAGCCAATTTCATAGGCAGCCCTCACCTCTGCCCTCTCCCGGAGGGAGAGGGAGAAAAGTCATGGGCCACATCGCGTCTCTGACAATCGCGCTCATTGGCCTGCTCCTTGGGTTGTGAGATAGGCGCCCAGGCGGGTCAGGACGGCGTCTGCTGATTCGATCCAGCCGCCGCTGCCACCATACAACTCGGCGTAGCGGGTGCGGTGGTCGTAGTGCGCCTCGGGTGCGGGGTTTTGGCCGACCTGCTTATGGGGAAAGTAGCGCTGCAAAATGTCCCGCGTAGCGATGGGCTGCGTGAACAGGTGCACCAGTTCAAGCTGGTGCTGTAGCGCCACGCCCATGTCAGCCCACAGCCGGGTGATGTCGTAATACTGAAACGTGCTGGCGGGGTTGATGGACGCCAGCATGTTGTCGTGCATCAGGTCGTAGATCACGTTTTTTTTGAGCCCCGGGCCAAACAGCCCCGGCAACCTGACGATCAGCAGCTGCGCAAACTGCGCCCGCATGAACTGCTCCAGCGCCAGCCGGTGCGCGCCGTAAGCGTGGTTGTGGCCCACCGTGCAGTCCACCGACTCGTCCTGCGGCGTGTCTGAGGGCGGAATCACATCCACGGTCGAGATCAGCACCAGCTGCTTGGCCTGCACCGTTTTCAGCACGGCCATGATGTTCGCCAGGTTGGCCCGGTCTTTGTCCGGCTCCTTGTTCGCCAGCCACTTGTTGGCAGGCGCGCCTGAAAAAACCAGGGTGTCGAAGCTTTTCCCGGCGATGTCCTGCAGGTTGCTGGAGTTGAAAAACGACTCAAAGGTGGTTTGCCGGCACAGGTTCGAGCCGACAAACCCGGTGTGGCCAACGATGGCGTTGCCCATCATTTCACCGCAGCCAAAGCGGGCTCCGCGCTCGGCGTCAAAGCACGGTCACCCTCTTCGGCCACGTTCAAATCCGGCGCGTAGGCCATCACGCTGCTGTTGCTTTGGGTGGTGTAAAAGTACAAAGGTCGCCTCCCGATGTTTTCCAAAATCTGCTGCATGTATTCCGACATCACCGCCAGCACCAGGCTCAAGAAGAAAAACAGCACCGAAATCTGCAACGACAGCGACGCCCACCCCGACGCCACCGACGCGTGCGTCAGCCAGTAAATCACCACGTAAATGCTGTAGATCACCGTCATGAAGCTGATGCCCACCGACACAATCGACACCAGCCGCAAGGGCTTGGGCGAGAGCGACAGGGTCAGCTCCACCGCCCGGTAGGCCGAGTAAAACCAGTTCAACCCACCGCCACCCGCGTCGGGCACCGGCTCGGGCGTGTAGGTGATCTGTTGGATGCTGTAACCCGACAGCGCGGGCGCCACCGACAAAATCCGGTGCCGGTCCACCGCTTTCAAAATAAAGTTCAAGGCCCGGCGGCTGAACAGCCGCGCGCTGGAGAGCGCTGGCGGCAGCTTGATGCGGTTGAGCCGCCCCAGCGCCTTCAAAAACCGGTTTTCCATCTGGTAATAAAAAGTTTTCGCTGCAGCGCGCTCGCGTGTCACCGCATACACGATGTCTTTTTCTTCCAGCGCGGCCGCAATCAGCGGCCTGACCAGGCTGGGCGGGTCTTGCCGGGGGTCCAGCACAATCACATAGTCGCCAATGGCGTGGTCCAGCCCGGCAATGGTGGCAATGGCCATGCTGTACCGGCTGGCCAGGTTGAACAGCGCCAGATTGGGCAGCCGCGCCTGCAAGCTGACAATGCGCTCCTGCGTGCGGTCCTGACAACCGTTGTTGACCAGAATCACCTCGTAAAACTCAAAGTCGGCCTGCAGCAGGGCCACCAAGCGCTCCACATACCCCTCGATGAAGCCCTCGGCGTCCAGCAAGGGCAGCACCACCGAAGGGAACACCTCCCGGGGAAGCCGTGCGCCGGGGGCTTTGCTTGTACTCATGATGGACTCCTGGGTGAAAGCAGCTTGTCAAGATAGGTCAGCACATCAAAAATATTGTCGATCTTGCCGCCCATGATAGAGATCAAGTTGGGCATGGCGGCGTCACGGTGAAACAAAATGGGCCGCGCATCGTCCACGGCGGTTTTGGTCATCAGGGTTTTCACATCAAACAGCGGCTCGACCACCTTCACGTTCTGGATGCTGGGCACAAAGCGCTGCGCATCCCGAATCATCCACGGCCCACGTGACCGGCCCATCGCACCCTGCGGGTGACCAGCCAAATAGTCTTCCAGTTGGCGCAGCGGGTTGACCGGCTGGCCGCTCTGGCTGTTTTCAACCCAGCTCACATGGTGCGTGTGACGCACATGGGTGAGCGAATGCAGCCCGCGCGCCGGAAAAGGCATGATGGAGAAAAAATCGCCATCCATCAGCGTGATGCCCCGGCCCTTCAGCTCTGGCGGTGGCTGCACCAGCAACACCTCTGAAATCTTGTGCTGCAGCGACATCTGCGGCGGCCCGCCCCGGCCACTGACATGGTTCAGCGCGGCATAGGTGCAGTTAAACACCCAGGGCGCGGAAAATCTGCCGCCATCCTGCGTACTCACCTCCAGCCCTTGCGCTGTTGCGGCGGCATGGGCCACACCCGTCACCCGCGTCTGCAGGTGAACGCGCACACCCAGTGCGGGCATGACTTTGAGTGCCTGCGCCAACAAAGCCGTTGAATCAAATGCAGGCTCCACCGCCTCAAACACCTCTTCTACCAACCGATGGTCAAACAGGCTTCGGTCTTCGGGCGTGGCCCGCTGCAGCGGTATGCCCGATGCCTTACAAAAGTGCGCAAAACCCCGCGCCGACACCTTGGAGTCAAACCGCGCGATGGCATACAGCGGCCGAAACTCGGTAAACACCGCCTGCGGGTACAGCTCGCAAAACTGCGGCATGTTGGCGCGGCTGCGAATGGCTGTCTGAAAACTGCGCGGGTAGTGGTAGCCGTTGTGCAGCCGCGCCTGGTTGACGTACGAGGCGCGTTGCATCAGTTGGTCACCCTGCTCCAGCACATCCACGCGCCAGCCTTTTTGCGCCAGATGGATGGCAGTGGCGCAGCCAAAAAAGCCGCCGCCGATGACTACCGCGCGTTTGTCAGCCACCTTGGCCTCCGACCACAGGCGCCCATTGATAGATCGCAAAACCCTGGCCCGCCTCAAACACCTTGAAGCCAGCCAGCACAGGCAGCGCGCCATAGCGCTCGGTACCCACCACCAGCAGATACACACCGACCAGCGGCGGCCCGTCCGGTGCGCCAACCTGCGAGGCAATGCGCGCAGCCACCGCCTGCAGGTCTGCCACCGCTGGCACCTTGAACGGGTTGTCGCCCTGCAGCGCCTTGATGCCCTGGTACTGCGGCGCCATCACCATAGGCTGCTTGTGCGGGTCGGCAAAGGTCATGGGCACAAACACCGGTCCGTGCACCGATGCATACGAGGCCACGTGTTTGCGTGGCGGGTGCCAGGCTTCGCGCGCGCCCGGCGTGGTGAGCACCATGCCCGGATAAGGCTCGGTGGTGGCCGCAAAAAGGGTCGACGCCCCCGGCAGTTTTTGCATGGCCAAAACGATGGTGTCGACTTTGGGCTGCTGCGCCCGCCAATCACTGAGCAGCGCCACAGTCTTGACCCCACCCACGCCCAACGCCACCACCAAAACCAGCGCCTCGGTGCTTTTGCGGCTACCCAGCTTGGGCGCCAACGCCACCAGCGACACCAACGCAGCCAGCGGCACCAAGCGCACATCGGCAAAATCCGAGCCCAGCAAACCGGGCGGCAGCACCACAAAAGCCAGCCACAGCATGCCCGCAGCCGTCAGCAGCGCACCACTCACCGCCAGTTGGCGCGTTGCCAGCAGCCCCACCACCAGGGCAAGCAGCGCCAACCCCACCACCACGTCAGCCCACAACACACCGCTTTGCAGGGTGAACAAGGCGCCAAATGGCTTTGCGCCCCACCAGGCGCTGTAAACCAGGCCATCACCCGCGCGCTCTGTGCCCGGGGACACCAGCACAAACAGCGCCAGCGCGGCGATGAAGGGCATAGCATCCACCGCCAGAGCTACCAAAGCCGATGGCAGATTGGCCCTGGCAGATGTGGCCAGCCGTGTATGCAGCTGGCACGACCCCACCAAGATGGCATACACCGCAAAGCCCCCCATATGGCCCCACATCAGCGCCACAGCCACCCCAAACGCCACCAGGTAACGCGGCCAACCCGGGCTGGAGCGCAGCCAAAGCGCCGCCCCCAGCAGCGCCAACGCGGCGGCAAACAGGTAATTGAAAAAGCCGTACAGAAAAATGCCGTTGTACAGCAGCAGCCCGCACAGCAGCGGCCAAGCCGAGTAGCGCCCAAAAGCCGCGCGGTGCAGCGCCACACACCCCCCCAAAAAAGCCAGTTGCATCACCGCCAGAAACAGCTTGACTGCTGCCTCGGGTGACATCCATGGGGTCAGCGGCAGGGCAAACGCATCCATCGCCATGTTGGGCAGCAGCCAGCTGCCAAACTGGTACACCGTACCCAGCAGCCCGGATGGCTCACCCATCGACAAGATCGAGATGCGCGCCAAATGAAAAGGGTAGTCGTTGGCGGGGATGTAAGTGACCCAGTAAATGGGCAACACCGCCAGCACGCCCAAAAGTGCCGTGGCCCCGGCCAGCGCCATGCGTTGCGCGCTCATGCCAGCCGCCCTTTCAGGTGGTCGGCCAGCCGCAAGGCCAGCGCCACAATGGTCAGCGTGGGGTTGGCATAACCACTGGTGGGAAACACGGCGCTGCCCGCGATGTAGAGGTTGTCAACAGAGTGCACCCGACTGTCCGCATTGACCACCCCTTTGTCTGGCGTAGCCGCCATACGGGCGGTGCCCATGTGGTGGCTGCTGCCCTTCATGTCTTCGGGCCAGGGCTTGTTATGGCTCAGGTCCAGCGTGACGCGCGTGCGGCCCAGCTCCATCTGGCCAAATGCTTCGGCGGCCCACTGCAGGGCCGTGGTGGCGGTGCGGCGGTCTTCGTCGCCCAGGCGCCAATCCACGTTCACGCGGCGAATGCCAAACCGGTCTACCGCCTTGCCCAGAGTAACCCGGCTGTCAAACCGGGGTTTTTGCTCAAAATTCAGGTCAATCGACGCCCCCAAAATTTTGCCGGTGCCCACATTCAGCCAATCGTGGGGGGTGTTGAACGCGGTCTTGTAAATGTTGTTGGCAATCACATCCCAGTCCGCCAGCATGTTGCCCACGTGTTCACCCAAACGATCGGGCAGCTTGCCCGCAGATACCTCGGCATAGGTTTGCCGCAAAGAATCCATGCCCTGGCTGGACACCGTGCTGGGCCGCAGCCACAGCCTGAAGCCACCCACGCCCGCCTCTACCGCCCGGGCCGGGTTGGGTGCAAGGGCACCAAACACCTGCGCACCGGCCAACTCGGTGATGTCAAAGTAAAGCGGCAACTGGGTCGGCACCTTGGGTGTGGATGCAAACCGCAGCGCTGCGGCACTGGTCACCCAAGGGTGGTCCTGAAAATACCGGCCCACCAAATCATGCTCATTGCCCGCGCCATGGGCGTGCATTTGAGTGGAAGACAGCAAGATGCGCGGCGTCTCCATGCCCCCCACCGCCAGCACAAACTGCTTGCCAGACACCTTGATGCGCTTACCGGCGTCGGTAGTCGCCACCAGGCCAGCCACCTTTTTAGCCCCGCCCACCGCTGCTTTGTCGGGTAACAGCTCCAGCACATTGGCACCCAGCAGCACCTTGATGTTGCCTGCCGCCTCCATGTCTTGCCGGTAACGCTCGCCAAACCGGGTGGGCGGGCTCACCTGAAACAGCGCCGTGCGCAGCCTGTCGGTGGGCAGCGCCAGCGCCTGCAACTGCGCACCACCCGGCTGGCGCTGCCAAAACCCCAAGTCATCAAAAGCGCTGTGGCCCAGCTCTACCAGATCTGCCGCCTGGCGGTAATACGCGTCCAGATCGCTGCGCCTGATGGGCCAGCCGCTTTCAGGCCAATCTTTGCGGCTGGCAAAGTCTTCAGGCTCCAGGGGTCTGCACCAGCCCGCCCAATGGTTGGTGCTGCCACCAAAGTAGCGCAGGCGCGACACATGCAAAGGCAAATCTGGCAGGCCCAGCTGTTCGCCCATGTACAGGTCTTGCTGCGCCTCGTCCCGCTCTAGGCCACCACTTTCCACCAGCAAAACCGACGTGCGGGTTTTGGCAAACTGGCGCGCCAGCGTGATGCCTGCCGCCCCGGCACCAATGATCACCAAGTCGGCAGAAAGGTCGCTAACGCCCGGGCTATCGGCTTTGATCAACATAAGCTTCCTTACAAAACATGAGCAACCATGTTGCAATTCGACCACGTCTGGTTGTACGTACTGGTACGCGTTGACAAACCGGCTGTCATTGCGGGCTGCGACCCGCAGTCCATGAAGTCAACCTGATTTTGGCGTTTTCAGGGTAGCTCTTTAAACACCCGCGCAAACATCGGCACCAGCAGTTTGTTGCCAAATTCACTCAAATGGTCATCATCAGAATAGATGGGGCGGCCATTTTGGCTACCGTAACAGCGGCCGTCACGGCAGAGGTACGGGATGGGGTCCAAGATTTTGATGCCGCATTGGTCACGCGCTGCATCCTGCGCCGCCCATACCCAGTCGTTGCGCTGGCGGTAGGCCTCGATGGGAATGGACAAGTCGTTGTTCAAACCCACAATCATTCGCCTTGACAGCGTTTTAGGCACGTTGAAACCCATTTCCGGAATGGGCCGCACCATGTAGACCGTGCGGTGCTTGGCCAATTCGCAGGCTGACTGCGTCATGCGCTGCCCAAATTCGGCCAAAAACTCAGGCGTTGCGCTGTCAACAATTTTTGAAAAGTACACCTGAGGTACATCCAACGCACGACGATCTTCATTGTGGCCAAAGGCCGCTTGCGCGTATCGATTGATGATGATGACTGGGATCGTCTTTGGCAATACTCCCAACCGGGAAACCGCCCACTCTAGGAACGCACTGCATTTGTAATCAGGATGTTGCCCCGACATGTGGCGGGGCGTGTGCTTTAAACCCGCCACAAACTGACAACCACTGTAAGTCCACTGAACCACACCGGCATCCCCTTTGGGTTGCGCCTGGGCAATGGCGCTAACCAGTGCATCTGCATGACTATCACCCAAGGCAATCACTTTCCAAGCAGTACCACCGTAAACACACGACGGATACGCCACGCCATCACCCGGGTGGCACACACCGCGCCGCAGGTTCACATTGTTGGCCTCTGCCGCTGCCAATTCAATGACAGGCGCAAACCGGCTTCTCACCCCCTGCTGCTTCCAGATACCCACAGCGGGCAACACAACGGCAACGGCAGCCGTTGTCAAGACACCCGCCGCCAACGGTATCCGGTGCAGTTCCAAAAACCTGCGCGACGTGTTTTCTACCCACACATAAGACACATGGCCCAAAACCACCGTGAGCGCAATGCCCGCGACCATGGCCAAGGGGTTATCTCTGAGGTCGACATAAACCAAAGCCACAACCACCGGCCAATGCCACAAATACAGCGAATACGACCTGTCACCCAGCCACTGCGGCAAGGCGCTTGCCGTCCACACCGACGTGCGATTGGCCACCAAAACCAGCATGGCGGCCATCACCGGCAACACCGCCCGCCAGCCAGGCCAGACCGTTCCTTTGTCAAAAACCACCACGGCTAGCACAATCAGCAGCAGCCCCGCCGCCTCAACAATGCGTCTCTGTGCAACCGACAGCGTCAGCTTGCCCGCCAGCAAAAACACCAGCCCGCCGCCCAACATCTCCCAAGCCCGGGTGTGCAACAAATAGAAAGCCGCACTTGCGTTACTGCCGGTGACCCAAACCGACGCAGCCAACGATGCCGCCAGGCCCAGGCCAATGGCCCAGGTTTGTGCCGCCCGCCCGGGCTTGAGGCGCCACACCGCCCACAGCACCAGCGGCAAAATCAGGTAAAACTGCCACTCTACGGATAGCGACCAGGTGTGCAGCAACCACTTCTCATGCGAGGCCACGTCAAAGTAGCCCGCCTCTTGCCAAAACTCCACGTTGGACAAAAACGACAGCGCGTACACCGCGTGCGTGCTGAGCATCTTGTAGTCTGGCGGCAGCAGCACAAACCAGCCCAGCGCCAGCAGCACCGCACACAGCACCACCAGTGCCGGCACGATCCGCCTGCCGCGCGCCATGTAAAACCCCAGCACAGAGAAGGTGCCGCGCTCCAGGCCCTTGACCACCAGACCCGTCATCAAAAAACCTGAGATGACAAAAAACACGTCCACACCCACAAACCCGCCGGCAAAGCCGGGCACACCGAAGTGGTAAAAAACCACAACAGCAACCGCCCACGCGCGCAGGCCGTTGATGTCGAGCCTGAAACTGGGCTTGGTGTGGTCGGTCATACGGTGGATGGTAGGTGCGTAGCGCTCAAGCGTATTGGTCTGTCGCTATCTTTGGGGCAACCAAATGGGATGGCTCAATGCACCCAGCAGAACGGACCTGCTCTGTGAGAAGGTTCTGCACACTATGCATCAAGAAATTAAAAATACTGCCAGCAGACTAGAAATTTGCTAAATAAATCACGTTAAAAATTAACGAAATCACTTTATTTTTTAAAAATAAAAAATCTATGGTATGGATTTTCCTTAACCCGATAAGTTTTTTCTAATTTGCCGATTTTCGCGAAGTCTTGAGTTACCTTGTCAAGCATGTAGCCTACTTTGTTGATTTCCCAGTAATGCTCACCGTCAAATACATGTTCTTTCGGTTTACTTCCCATTGGTGGTATCAATCGGTCAAAGGCCGCCACATTCGGAATCCAGACTTGCCACCTGAAGACCGACTGTGCATCTGGCAGACTGATGATGACCGCTTTTTTGCTGACCCTGACCATTTCTCTGAACGCATCCAATGAGACCGAATAGGGCAAATGCTCAAGCATTTGAAAGGCACAAGTCACATCAAAAGCCGCGTCGTCAAACGGCAGCGCGGTCGCGGAGCCAACATGATCCGGCTTCAGTTCCGGGTCCAGATCAATGGTTTCCACGTGGACACCAAAGTTGGATGCCACGTTTTTGAACAGGCCTGGCCCAGGGCCGACTTCAAGCACCGTCGCCGGGTCAAGTTTGATGACTTCATTGAGTTGGTGCCAAACACTTATCCAACGGCCTTTGTCCATGTACGACCTAAAGTTGTAGTGCCCTTTGTTAACTTGCTTTTCAAAGTTCATTTCGACTCCATTCAATTTGTGTCTACCCTAAACACGATCAAATTGAGTGTTGCATTGGATAGCCAGCTATGTCAACCGTCTCCTAAAGGCCGCCCAATTAGGTTGGGTGGTTGATGTCGAGTACGCGGCATCAACTTCTGCGACCTTATCAGCATCAGGTGGGTAGCCGTCGAATATGCTTGTAAACTGAAACCACAAAGCGGCGCACAGTACGGCGCTGCCTTTTGGCATCTACTCGACTTCAAAATTCCTCACAAAACCGAGAACCGTCATGCTGGATGTCTTTTTTACGATTGATGTTGAAATCTGGTGCAACGGTGGCGCCAGCCTGGAAGATCGTTTTCCACACGCATTCCGTGAATACATCTATGGCCCCACCAGTCAAGGAAGTTTTGGGCTGGCTTATCAAGCCGAAGTTTTCAAAGACCATGGCCTGACAAGTGTGTGTTTTGTCGAGCCACTTTTTTCGCTGCGCTTCGGCCCCGAGCCCTTGGCGGAAATCGTCGAATTGCTCGCGCTAAACCAGCAAGAGGTGCAACTCCACTTGCACGCTGAATGGCTTGCTGCGGCGCCTGTCGCGGTGATTGACACCCCACACGCCAATCGGCAACACCTGCGGCAGTTCACCCAAGCCGAGCAAACAGCCCTGCTGGCAACCGGTTTGAAGCTGCTAACACAGGCGGGTGGCAAAAACATCAACGCATTTCGCGCTGGCAACTTTGGTTTTAACCAGGACACGCTGCATGCGCTGCATGCCAACGGACTTGTTTTTGACAGCAGCTACAACGCCAGCTACTTTGGCCCCGAGAGCGGTGTGATGCCAAACGTGGCGGCAGTGGAGCCTTTTGCCTGCAACGGGATGTACGAGTACCCCATGACGGTCTTTAACGACGGCACCGGCAAACTGCGCCACGCGCAATTGACGGCTTGTTCGTATGAAGAAATTGAGGGGCTGTTGTGGCAGGCTTTAGAACAAGAGCGAGGGGCGTTTGTGTTGTTGTCGCACAACTTTGAGCTACTCAACCCGGCCAAAAACAGGCCAGACGATGTGGTGGTGAAACGGTTTAAAAAGCTCTGCGCTTTTCTGGACCGCAACCGTGATGCTTTTCGGGTACGTGGATTTGACGGCTTGCAGCCGAAGCTGGCGCAACAACAGCCCGCCCCATTGACATCGCCGCTTTGGAAAACAGGTGCAAGAATGATTGAACAGGTGTACAGAAAAAGATTCGCCTGAAAACTACTGACTATCTACTTGGCCAATACGGTTCGAATTAAATTGAAGATATCTGCAAAGTAAGGCCGTGGGTCTTGGCTGTCCCACACATAGTATCTGACGTTTGGCCTGAAAAAGTCAGCTATAAATCGTTTGACTTCAAACCATTTATTGATTTTGAAGGACCGGTCAACAATAAGATACGGCTTCAAAACAATGCGTACCAGTCGCTTTATTTCGGTACTCATCATTCGGCAGCGTATACCAGGTTTTATATCTGGCAAGCTTGGTAAATCAATTCCGTTTTCAATATAGTACGAAATAACCGCAAAGTTCGCCAGACTATGTACTGCAAGTGGGTAACTTCCCCAGTAGCGGCCATTGATTTCCATCAAAACGGCTTTACCTGTGGCCGGGTCCCACCGGTATTCAACCATGGCCACGCCTTCCCAGCCAATATGCTGCAGTAGCGCGATCGACTTTTCCTGCAAGGCCTGATGTTGGTCAAGCGGCACTGAATCACAAACGCTTGAAAACCCGCCTTCTGGGGGCCATTCAGCCACGCGCAGATGCTGAAACCGCCGTATAGCTTGCCCTTGGTGCATGTAAAAAAATTGGCCCACACCCTGACCGAGACAGTACGTCTGCACAATGGGCCACTCACCCACGGACGCGTAACGCATCGCAATGCTCAAAAACTGTTCTCTGGTATAGGCGTACTCTGCTTTCAACAGCGGCAGTGATTTGGCAGCCAGTTTCTTTTCAGCCGCGTTGGGGTCTTTCCACTTAAATACCACGGGAAATTCAATTCTCTTGACCAGATCTTGGGCCTGTTCCAGAGACGTGATTTCATGCGTTACCGGCACATCCATCCCAACGACCTGCGCAGCTTGCAGCGTGCTGTGTTTGTCCAGTACCAGCGCCAATTTTTCAGCGCTAGGCACCACCGGGCGCACCAGACCAAAATCATGGTTTTGCGAGGTCAACCAAAGCAGGTTCGCCTCAGAAATGGTGATAAGACAGCAGGGGCCTAATTCATCACCCAGCGCCTTGATAACCTTGACAAGTTCTGCACTGCGCGGCTTGTCAACAACTACTTTGCGAGCGATATAACGGGATGACAACCCGATGGCGTGTGGGTCGTGCGTAACGCCAATAACTGGCACACCTGCGCGACCTAACTCACGCACAATGCCTAAACCAATCTGTGTTTCAAGCCCCAACACAATGCAGGGTGGCATGGTTTTAATGGTGGTTTGCATATTGTTTGCGAACCCAGGTTTCAAAACGTTGCAAGGGCGCCTCCAGTGACCTCTTGAGTAGGTGGCGCCTGCTTTCAGTCATGTAGCCCACCGCCAATACTGACACCGCTACCATCGCCGTGGTTGAGGCCCAAAACAAATAGCCCGCAGGGTCGCCCCGAATGACAGAACCCCAGAACAAGAACAGAGGCTGGTGCAGCAAATACAGCGTCAAGGTGAATCCGGCCAAAAATCGAATAGGCCGCTCTATCGTTAACAATATGGGCGCTATTCTCCCACTGATGCCACGCATGCCAGCAAAGTTGATAAATACCAAGGCCCCGAGAATATAGTCAGTTGGAAAAAATTTGGAAAAAGTGAACTGTGCGTGCCATTCCTCACCAATGAGCTGCTTGAAGTAAGCTGTGCCCAACGATGTGACTCCTGTTTGACCAAACACCCACAAACCCGCAATTGAAAATACAACCAGCACCCAGGCCCATTTTTCAGGCAAGTGTTGAAGACGCTTCCAGCGGTATAGAACCACACCAAGAATCCATAAAGGTGCCAACAACACGATTTTTGGGCCAAGAATTAAAATCAAAGCAACCAACGCAACAGTGCTTATACGCTTTGGTAAAAACATGACAACCGCAAAGCCAATGTAGTACCAGGTTTCGTAGCAGATGGACCAATATGGCACATTTGAAAAGCTGGTGATAGATACAAACCAGATTTCATTTAACAAAAGCAAGCTACCAGCGGCCCTAAGAAAAAAATTGTCAAACGGATAAAAGTATGGCCCTGGGTTTAATTGTCTGCCGACAGCATCCAAAACAATAGTCAGAAATACAGCTGGCAGGGCCACCGAATAAATTCGCGATAGCCGACTTGCAGCGTAAACTGAAAATTTGTTTTCTTTTGTATCGGCAACATAAGCAATAACAAAACCGGATAGCACAAAGAAAACTATCACCGAACTGTGCCCATAATTACTTACCGGAAGGATATCAGTGACCAACCACCTCTGATTCGAATGGTACATATAAACAAGACAAGCCGCCACGAAACGGACCAAATCCAAATATATAGAAAATGATTTATTCATGCGCTATTTGCTTTTAGTCACGATTTACACAGCTGCTGTTAGCAGTCCGCATCTCAGTTACAAGCCCCAAAACTGCTGAATTGATTAATGAAAAGCAGGTTTTAAAATAAGCCTCTGAAAGAGTATGTGGGTCATGCAGATGGATGCGGATGGGTGTTGCCCAGTAGCCCAACAATGAAATGGATTCCTTAGGTATACCCAGTGCTATTAATTTGTTGACATGTCGGATTTCCATGGCAAGTAACAAATCACCCTCCTGGAATTGGTAATCTGTGATGTCGGTGGCCTGATGATGACTTAAATCAAAGCCATAGTAAGTTGCTGTTGCTACAGCCATGTGAAACGCTGGCAGGCCAGTTTGTGTTGACAAACCAATAGAGCACGTGTTAGCGCCCAGAGATTTGGCAACGTTTTCTGCGAAGGCGCTTCGGTTGATATTGCCAAGACACACGAACACAAGCCGATTAACCCGCGTGGCATCCGGTTGGATATAGTTGTCTAACCTACCTAATAAAAATTCAATTTGCGCCAATAGATTCCGAATGAACCCGCGATGGGTACCGTAATTGGTACTGATGAGACGAGTAATATTTTGGTACATTGAATTTAATCCAAAACATCCTGTTAAAAGTGTCAGCGTTTACTGGCTAGCCAACGTTCGTCGATGGCGACTTGCTGCTTGATTGGACATCGCCCTTATGCTTTCGCAATGTCGGCAGCAACATCATGCAAACCAGAGTCGCAAATAAACGACAGTTACCACGGCTTTCGGCGTCGCACTTTGACGTGCGGGATTGCCAAGATAGCTCGGACATTTTCTAGCATGTTGAGTGTCAAAACGCTGACACCAACCTGCCAAATGGTGTGTTTGCCGGGTCCGTGCCCCGCGCAACCAAAGGCTGTCACACTGAGAGGCACCGTTTCAAGGGAGAATGCGCGGAGTTAAAACACAAGATCGTGAAAGAAGTGGGTGTCATGCTTAAAGAAGACAAATTTCAACAACACATTCACGTGTTTCGTGGCGTTGCCATCATGCTGATTGTGGGGGCTCACACTATCTCTGCCTTGAATTGGTCTGACAACCAATTAACCATGCGCATCATCGATGCGCTTTGCAATGAGTCATCGATATTTTTCTTTTTTATCGCGGGTTACCTGTTTCAGCACCTCAGCGGACGTTTCCGCTACAAGACTTACCTGGAACAGAAGCTCAAGACAGTCATTACGCCCTATTTGCTGCTGTCCATACCGGCGCTGATCATCTTCACACAGTTCGTTGACCGTGTGGGTATGTGGCCTTGGTTTTACGACCAACCGCTTTGGAAGCAGGTGGTGCTTTTCTTGTTGACAGGCAAGCACTTGGCCCCTCTTTGGTTTGTGCCAACCATCACGCTGTTTTACCTGATAGCCCCCTTGCTTTTGGCTATTGACAGGAAAAGACCGCAGTTGTATTGGCTGATCATTCCCTGTTGGTTTCTGTCGATGTACCTTGGGCGCGGTGGCCCCTATGGACCGATCGAAAAAGCGATTTACCTGTTTCCGGTGTATTTGCTGGGCATGGCGTTTTCGCACTACAGGCAGCAAGCAGAGATGTGGGTCGCCAAGTTTTGGCTGCCTCTGCTGATAGTGACGTTGATGGGCATGGTGGGGCACGCGCTGGAGTGGCCAATGCCGCCGTCTTACCTGATGATCATGAAGGCGCCGATGGCCTTGCTTTTGACTGTTGCCTTGTTGCGCTGGCACGGCGTTTTTCGCCATCGGCTTGATTACATCGCCCATGTGAGTTTTGGTATCTTTTTTATCCATGCTTATTTCATCTCGGCAATCAAGGTGTTCACCGTTTATCTCATCACTGGGCATGTTTATGCCGGCAGGGATGGCGATGTGCTTCCTGGCAACTTACTATTTTTTATCGCCTACGCCGCAGCAGTCCTTGCGCTTTCTTTGCTGACAATTTGGGCTGCTCAAAAGTTGACTGGCAAAAATAGTAGGATGCTTGTTGGTGCTTGAATTAGTCTGGTTGATGGGCTGCACCGAATATCGGAGATGCAAACTTATTTGCATAAGATGGCATGGAAAAACTATCAATTACCAATCAAATTGTTCAGTACATTAATATTATTTGACGCCAGACAAACAGAAATAATAATCGCCTATATTTCAACAAGTATTTGATACAGAACATATTTTTTCCAATAAAGCCCTCGGGGTTTAATTTATAGATAATTACATGGAAATTAATTTAAAAGAATTTTTAGAACAATTCAAAGGTGTGAACATAAGTTATGTCCCCAACCCTGGCAACGGTGGTGATGCACTCATTGCCGCAGCCACTTTTCAGTTGTTTGATGATCTTGGCCTTCAGTACAACTGTGTCAACCGTAACTTGAGTTCTTACGATGGTCAGACCTTGGTCTACGGCGGCGGCGGCAACTTGGGTTTGATGAAAAACTTCTCGGCACGGTTGCTCACGCGTGTGCACCGAGGCGTTAAACGTCTTGTCATCCTTCCGCACACCATTAAAGAAGTGACGCCACTTCTAGCTGATTTTGGATCGAATGTTGACATTATCTGTAGAGAGAAAATCTCATACGAATATGTCAAAAATTCAACCGTTTCTGCCAACGTTTATTTGGCCAATGACGTGGCACTGAGTTTGAATGTCAAGCAATTGCTCGGCACCAGTCATAATTTTCTGGATAAAACAACCGTAGGTGTTGAGTATTTTTTCAACAAAGTGGGTTTAATGAAGGGGCAGGCTCCGTCTCTCTCAGCAGCTCGTCATCTATTCATGGCAGAGAAACTGCTTGAGAATATGCGAAAAACAGCCTCCGGCAACACACTCAACGCGTTTCGAACAGACTCCGAAAAGACGGGGGTTCTGCTGCCAGAAGATAATATAGATGTGTCAGAGGTATTAACGCTTGGCGTTGAAACACGCAAACTCGCATACTTGGCAGCTTATTATTTTTTAACGTTTTTAAATGATTATTCTGTCATCAATACAAACCGTCTGCATGTTTGTATCGGAGGCGCATTGCTTGGCAAAAAAATCAATTTTTACCCCAACAACTATTTTAAATGTAGGGCGGTCTACAATTATTCATTGGCAAATAATCCATTGGTAACGCTTCGCCAATGACTAGATTAACTTGAGGTTCAGTCTGCAGAGATCAACCAAAGCCAAAGTGGCCGATTCTATGCGGCGACATGACTGACGATGTATCTGTATTTACCCGATTTCTCCGGTGGTATGCAATCAACCTTGTCAACTACCACCGCAACCTCATTGCCCAACCGCCGTTTAAAGCCGGATTCAATCAACGGCAAAGATTCTTTCGTAAAGTGCTCATCCGTCACCAGTAACACCCGCGTGAGTGTGCGGGTTTCCTGGATCACCTTGAACGACTGCACGCCCGGCAGGTCACGCAAGATGTAAACCAGCGACAAGCCATGCAGCACGGTGCCATCCATGGCCACCACAAAGTCGGTGCTGCGCCCCTGAATATCTTGCAGCACGGGCAGACCGCGCCCGCAACTGCACGGGCTAGTGCCCAGCACGCCAATGTCGCCCGTGCGGTAACGAATGAACGGAAAGTCATTGGTAGACAAGTGCGTCACCACAATCTCACCCGCCACACCCGCAGGCTGCACCTGACCCGCGTCGTTGATGATCTCCACCACGATGTCATCCGCCGTCAGGTGCATGCTGCCCGCCGGGCATTCGTGGGCGATAAAACCCGCATCACGCCCGCCATAGCCATTGGCCACCTTGCAGCCAAACACCTCGCTGATGGTGCTGCGCTGGTCGTCGTAAAGGCGCTCAGACGTGACAAACGCCACCTTGATGCCCAGTTCTGTCATGGTGATGCCGCGCTTTTGCGCATGTTTGGCAATGTGCGTCAAGGCGGAGGGGTAGCCAAATAACATGCGGGGCCTGACCGAGCGGATGCTGGCAACAAACTGGTCCAGCTTGGCCTCAGACATTTCAAACGCGGGCAACAGCTGGGTGCGCAGCAGTTTGTCGCGCCAGGCCTTGACGTGGTCTTGTTTGCCCAGCTCGATGGGCGAGCCCCACACCACAATTTCGGGGTCACCAATGTCCACATCCCACCAGCGGGTGGCGCGCCATTTGGCCGCCACATCATGGCTGATGCGCTTTTTGCCAATGTAAAAAATGAGCGGCTCGCCCGATGAACCACCGGTATTGAAGCGGGCCAACCCTTGTGCCTTGGCGTGTTTCAGCGCCTCGGTGTTGGCGCGGATGATGGGTTTGGTTAAAAACGGCAAGCGCTGCAAATCGGCCGTGCTTTGCACACTGGCTGGGTCAAACCCGTGTTGTGCAAAGAGCGCGGTGTAGTAAGGCACATGGGTGCCCACATCTTGCAGCAACTCCCGCAGGCGCTGCAGCTGGAACGCTGCAATACGCTCGGCAGGCCACCATTGCACGTCTTCCATCTGCTGGCGTAACGCTACCGAGTCATGGTGTTTGAGGCGTTCATGCAGGGGGAATAAGACCGTTGAAACCAATGAAGTGTATAAACTCATATATCAGGCCGTCAATTTATTTTCAGACTGTAAAAACTTTTGAAGCATTCGCAAGTATTTTCCGCCGCTGTATCTCAGGGGGCCAATAAAATGAACAAAGACGGTGGTGTGGTTGATGCGGTCTGGTGTGGTGTACACCGGGTGTGGCAAGACAACAGATTTATCGACATTAGACACAATGTAATTGGACGCAAATTGCTCAGTACCCCATCTACTCCAGGTTTCTTTTAAAGCAGAATTCATCCGCGCCGACAGGGTTCTAACATCATCTTCTGAAAAAGAACCAACGCCAAACCCGGTAAATCCTGCACAACCCCGGATATATACCTTGGATTCATCACCATTGCTTGCTGTCATTATTTTGGATTCACAAATCAATTGAATGTGAGGGTTGGCATTGTTGGTGCAATGTGATTGCGCCCACCGGGCAACCTCAAGCACGTTGACCTTGGCTTGCAAATCATAGGTTCCCAAGGTGAAAGAAATATTATTCTTGATGGCCTGGATCACACTCGATGGCTCAGAAACAGTGAGCGTGTCGGCATCCAACTGAATAACGTAATGGGTTACCGCATAGTTGGAGATAGCAACCAACCTTTCCCAACAGCCACCACTGGGAATACCGTCCCTGACAAATTCAGATGCGTCCCGTATGATGACGCCAGGCATTTGGGTCCGAAAAGTTTCACGGTCTTGGTTATCAATGGACTTATCTGCAACCACAACAATACCTGAAACAGGTACATACCTGATAAATGACTTGACTGCTGCCAAATAAGGCAAAACATCCCTGTGGTGTACCATCGAAACAATCAATGGTGCATTGGGTTTGAAAACTACCGGGGCTGTTTGGAGAACTTTAATAACTTCTTGGTTAAAGAGCTTGATTCGGTATCTTCTGACCAGTTCAGAGACGTAATATTTAATCATGGTGAGCAATTTATAGTTACCAAAGCCTCATTATGGAGACTGTTCGATGCCGGAAATGTGTGCGCTCAAGAGCCTTTTTGTCAGCGGCAGACAGCTTAGACTAGAGGGCGCTTCATCCCAAATTCACACTTATTGTGGCCACCCCCCTCAAACTCATGCAAACAAATCAGCGCATTCGTGTGATTCATGTGGTTTACAGCTTTGGCGTGGGTGGCCTTGAAAACATCATAGTACAGCTGATTAACCAGCTGCCTGCCGATAAGTATGAACACGTGCTGTTGTCGCTCACCAACATGGGTGACTTTGCCCAACGCATCACCCAGCCTGGCGTGCAGCTGGTGGCCTTGCACAAAGGCCCGGGCCATGCGGTGCCCCTGTACCCCAAACTGTGGCGGCTGTTTCGCCAGCTCAAACCCCACGTGGTGCACACCTGCAACCTGGCTGCGCTGGAAGTGCTGCCGGTGGCCTGGGCGGCCGGTGTGCCCCGGCGCGTGCACGCCGAACACGGCTGGGACGCCCACGACCCCCAGGGCAAAAACCACAAATACCAGCGCCTGCGGCGGCTGTACCGGCCTTTTGTGAGCCACTATGTGACGGTCTCTCAAGATCTTGACGACTATCTGGCAGGTGCCGTGGGGGTGCCAGCGCAGCGGCGCAGCCTGGTTGCCAACGGGGTGGATACCGATGTGTTCAGCCCGGCGGTAGCTGCCAGCGCGCCACCCGGCTGCCCGTTTGACCCCGCGCAGCACTGGCTGCTGGGCACGGTGGGGCGGCTGCAAACCGTCAAAAATCAGCCCTTTCTGGCGCAGGCGTTTGTGCGCTTGCTGGCGCTGCATCCGCAGGCCGCCGCCCGCGCCCGCCTGGTGATGGTGGGTGAAGGCCCCCTGCGCCAAGAGGTTGAGCGCATCTTGACGGATGCAGGCGTACAACACCTGGCGTGGTTGCCGGGCGCGCGCCACGATGTAGCCGCCATTTTGCAAAGCCTGCGCTGTTTTGTGCTGCCGTCCCTCACCGAGGGCACCTCATGCACGCTGCAAGAAGCCATGGCCACCGGCTTGCCAACGGTGGCCACCGCGGTGGGCGGCACGCCAGACCTGGTGGATGCGGGCAGCACCGGCCAGTTGGTCAAGCCGGGCGATGTGGATGGCATGGCACAGGCACTGTGGGCCTACCAGGCAGACCCGGCGCTGGCGGCACGGCACGGCCACCAGGCGCGCCAAAAAGCACTGGCGCACTTTGCCTTGAAAGACATGATCAGCCGTTACGATGCACTCTTTGCCGCCAAGTCTTCATGACCCTCTTTTAACGTGACAAACAAGCGCCCCAGGATCCTGGTTTTTTCGAGTTTGTTCCCCAATGCGGCGCAGCCCACAGCGGGCGTTTTTGTGCGCGAGCGCATGTTCAACGTGGCCAAACACCTGGACCTGTGTGTGGTGTCGCCCAAGGCATGGTTTCCGCTGCAGGGGCTGCTGCGGCTGATCAAGCCCCATTTCAGGCCAGCCACCGCCAGGCAAGAGGTGCAGGCTGGCATCGACGTTTTTCAGCCCCTTTACTTGTCTTTCCCCGGCGTGTTGAAGCGCTTTGACGGCTTTTTGATGGCGGTGGGCGCCTGGCGCACCGTGCGCAAGCTAAAAAAACAGCAGCGGGTTGACCTGATCGACGCGCACTTTGCCTACCCGGACGGCTACGCGGCCACGCTGCTGGGCAAGTGGCTTGATTTGCCAGTCACCATCACGCTGCGGGGCACCGAGCACCGCCACGCCAAAGACGATGCCTTGCGCCAGCGGCTGCAGCTGGCGCTGCAGCGCGCGGTGCATGTGTTTGGCGTGTCTGACGACTTGTGCGGCGTGGCCCGCCAACTGGGCCTGCCCAGCGCCAAATTGCAGGTGGTGGGCAACGGGGTGGATTTGAGCAAGTTCAGCGCCCTAGACCGCACGCAGGCTAGGGTGGCGCTGGGGCTGGCCCCCACCGATGTGGTGCTGGTGTCGGTAGGCGGGCTGGTAGAGCGCAAAGGGTTTCACCGGGTGATTGAGGTGCTGCCCGACCTGGTGGCACGGTTTGCCAGCCTGAAACTTTTGATTGTGGGCGGCGCCACGGCCGAGGGCAACAACCGCGCGCAGCTGGAGCAACAGGTTAACAACCTGGGCCTGCAAGCCCATGTGCAGTTTTTGGGCCCCAAGCCGCACACCGAGCTGGCAGCCATTTTGAGCGCGGGCGATGTGTTTGTCTTGGCCACCGCCAACGAGGGCTGGGCCAATGTGTTTCTGGAAGCCATGGCCTGCGGGCTGCCGGTGGTGACCACCGAGGTGGGTGGCAACAAAGAGGTGGTGACCAGCGAAGACCATGGCCTGCTGGTGCCCTTTGGCAACAGGGAGGCATTACACACAGCCTTGTTGACCGCCATCCAAAAACCATGGGACAGACCCCAGATCATGGCCTATGCCAAAAATAATTCTTGGGACCAACGGGTCAACACCTTGGTACATCAATTCAAGGAGTTAACACATGATTGAAGGCCTGTTGTTTTGGTTGGATCTGTCCTTGATGATTTACCTGTGCTGGCGGCTCATCAAATATAGAAAAGGCGAATCGCCTGACCTGGGTTTGTTTTCATTCAAGGAAACGGACAAACCACAATGAGAGATATGGTCATGCTTGTGGCCATGCTGGGCATGGTGCCAATGGCATTTATGAATGGCTTTGTCGCTTTTTTGTTTTGGGGCTACACCACGGTATTGACACCCGTTCATTATTTATATGGCTTTATGGTGGGTGTCAGATTTAACTTTATATTTGCCGCCATCGGGCTTGGTTTGCTTTTTTTGGGAAAAACAGGCCAAAAAGAAGAAAAACCAAAATTAACATTCACCTACTGGTTAATCGTCGCCTTTTTCTTGCATGCCAGTTTAAGTACCGCTTTTGCGTTGCGACCCAACCCGATGTTGGCCATCCGATATGAAGATTTGGTAAAGGGGTTCGCTTTTATTCTGGCCATCCCGTTTTTTGTGAAAGACCGTGTTGGGATCCATGCACTTCTTGCCATGCTGGCGCTTGGTTTGGGGTTACATGGTGTGGTGGAAGGACTGAAATTTATTGTCTCAGGTGGTGCGCACAGGGTTAATGGCATCGGCCGCTCATCTCTGACAGATAACAATTTATTTGCGGTTGGCATGATCTTAGTCCTACCCATCATGCTTTATTTCTTCAATACATTAAGCAACCAAAAAGCCAAATTAGCGGCACTGATGGGGGCGTTTTTGACCATATTAACCATCATAGCCACCAACTCACGGGGTGGTTTTTTGGCGTTGGCGGTATTGGGGGGGTGGTACTTTATTGGTAGCCGCAGGAAAGGTGTTGCTTTGGTAGCGCTACTGGCGGCTGTGACCATGGTATTTATGCTGGCTCCAGACAGCTGGTTTACCCGTATATCTTCGATAGAAACAGCTACTGAAGATATGTCTTTTATGAACCGCGTGGCTGCCTGGAAGGTGAATGCCGCCTTGGGGTGGGCAAATCCTGTATTTGGTGGTGGATTCTCAGGAGCCCAGATAGGATGGATATGGGAAACTTATAAAAACATGCCCAGTTTTATCTCACTGGACATGACCCCATACAGTCGATTGGTAGCACACAGCATTTATTTTCAGGTTTTGGGCGACCTGGGTTTTGTGGGTTTATTCTTGTTTCTGGCCTTGCTGTCATCGGCCTACTTCAACAGAAAAGCCATTATTTACAAAATAAAGAAAAACAAACGGTCAGACCTGGTTTGGGCCCGGGATATGGCAGATGCCATGTTTTTGGCCCTGCTCGGCTACATGGTGGGCGGTGCCGGCGTTAGCCTCGCCTACTATGAAGTGGTCTACATTTTGATTTGCCTGATGGGCGTGTTAAACACCGTGGTGGATGCCCAGATTGCCAAGCCCCAGTCAGACAAACTGGCTTAGCGCGTGCTGGCGGTAGCTTGCGGCAGACAGGGTTTGCCCGCCAAATTCGTTCAAAAAGAAGGTGATGTAGTCGTCAAGCACTGACAAAAACTTGGTCAGATCCTCTTGCGACCGCACGTAAGGCGTGTTGCCCGGCACCAGCGATGGGCTGTGGTACGTGAGGCCAAAGAACCGGCAGCCCTGGTCATACAGGCACCGGGTGAGGTGAATGAGTTCTTGGGCGCTGTAACCTTCCGGGGTGAGTTTGACCCGCTCCAGCAGGCCCGCTCTGGAGGCCATGCCCGGCAAGCGCAGGCGTTTCGCCCAAGGGGTTTGCAAGGCCGGGTACAGCCAGCGCCCTTGCTGGTGCAGGCGGCCCGCGTAACCCGCCGTAGCGGGTAGCTCCAGCAGGGTTTGGCCATGGGCCGTGAACCAATAGGGCTGAACACCATGCCCAGAAAAATCGGGGCCGCCGTCACCCCGCATGTCGGTGTAGGGCACCACGCTGGCATCGATCAGATAGCCCAAGCGGGCGATGGTGTCCGCCGTGTGGGGGCCAACGCCATAACGTCCCGCTTTGAAAACGATGGGCCGCTTGCCGAAGCTGGTTGCAATGGCGGTGGTGAGTTGGTCCAGCTTTTGATACTCCAGCTCTGGCGGCAGGTTACCTGCATACGAGTTGAAGGTGTTGACCTCTTCGTCATGCGGGGGCGATACCCAGGGGTGCAGGTGGGTGCCAATGTCACACTGCCCGGCTTCCATTAGCGCTTTGAGCACCTGGACGGCTTGCGGGTGGGTGGCTACCGGCCAATCGATGACATAGGTGGGCACCACGCCATGCTTGTCAAACACCCGCTGGTGCGCCAGCGGCTGGGCGGCAATGGACTGGGTGCGGGTGTTGCCTCTGGAAAACGGCTGGCTCCAGTCGAATTCTTCTTCAGTGTCCACCACCACCGTCAGAACCGGCGGTGCAGCAACTGGCGTGGCCACCGGCGTGTGGCTCGGCAGGTTCAGCATGGTGCAAGCTGTTTGGCCAGATGGACAAGGCAGTCATCCACGCTGGCATACACCTTCTGAAAAACACCGAGGTTGTGGCCGTCAGGGTCTTCCAGGTAGGCAAGCCCTGCCGCTTGGCCGGTAAAAGACGACAGAAAAACAAGTTTGCCCAGCTGGTCTGGGTGGCGCTGCTTGAAGTGGGCGTAGTTGATGTCGTCAAAGATGACGACCAGGTCAGCGTTGGCCACCAGCTCGGCATCAACACACTTGGACAGGTGCGGGCGCAGGTCAACGCCTGCCAGGCGGGCGGCGTCCAGCGCAAGTGCTGGCGAGGGGCGGTGGTTTCTGGGGAGCATGCCCGCGGAGTCCACCTGAATGTTCAAACCAGCCTTGTCAAAGATTTGGCGCGCTTTGTTCTCGGCGTAGGGGCTGCGGCAGATGTTGCCTTGGCACACAAACAGGATGGTTTGGGGCCGCCGGGCGCACAGGCTTGTGGGTGTGGCCCTGTTGCGCAGGAGCGCCATGGCCTCGGCACCGGCTGAAAACCGTTGGCTGACAAACTGCTTGGCTTCGGCCCAAGCCGGGCGCGGGTCGTCGGCCACCAGCATGTCGTGCTTTTCACGCAACGTGAGCAGGCGTACAAAGCCTGCCAGCCAGCGCAGGGTGACTTTGGCCAGGGTGGCGGGCTGCTTTTTGAGCTGCGCCACCTGCACCCGCATCTGCCAGATGTCGCCAATCAGGTTGCGGTTGAACCGGCCCGGCGGATACGGCACGGGCGGGGTCGCCTGTTGCTGGCACAACAACTGGTACAGGCGATACGGAAAATCAACGCCCCAGGCCATGGGCAGCGGCAACGAGCCCCAGGGGCGGGCATTGACCTCCAGCAGCACCCACTGGCCTGTGTGGGTGTTGAGCTTGAACTCGAACATGGCCAAGCCGGTGTAGCCGATGGCAGCCACCATGCGGGTGACAGCGTCAACCCGCGCGGCGTCCAGCGGCATGCTTTTGCGGTAGTAGCTGCTGCCTGCCAGCTCGTTGGCGCGGTGGTGCTCAAACGCCTGCAACACCTGCCCCTGGTGGCACAACACAGACACGCCGATGCCAATGCCCTCCACCACTTTTTCAAAATAAACCGTGTCGGGCTCGGGCTGTTGCTGGCGCAGCCACTGGGCCAGCGCCTCAGGGGTGTCGAGGATGCGCACCTGGGTGCGCACATACAGCTGCGACAAGTTGTAAGACTGGCGATGTTTGGCCACCATGGGAAACCCGATGGCAGCCTGCAACTGCGCCACGCTGCTGCCCGCTTGCCAGAGCATGCCATCAGGAATGGCCACCTGGCAGCGTTGCGCCAGCTGCCGGGTGTTGACCTTGTCAAAAAAAACGTCCAGCGCCTGGGCGTCGGGTATGGCCAAAACTGTGCCCGCCGGCAGGTCGGCCTGGTGGGCAAACAGGGGCAACAGGCTGCGCTCTTCGCAAGGCAGCACCATGTCAAAGCGCTCGGTTGCCAGCAGGGTTTGCATGGCCTCCAGCCACTTGGCACCGCCGTCCAGGTAATACGGCAGCAGATGCACCTGGTGGATGTAGCGCGACTGCAAGGCCGGCGCGTCCAGCGAATAAGGTGCTGCGTGCACCTGTACCCCACGGCGGCCCAGTGAGCGCACACACGCCAAAAAACTGCGTGTGTCGTCACCCATGACAAGGACTTTGGGGGGGGGAGCCATTGTCTGAGTCTACCGGACAACTAAAACGGGTTAAGCGATTTGACCCAGGCCCAGGCGCAATAGGCCGCCCACTTCAGGGAGAACCGGGCGCCCAGCGCCTGACGCGCCAAGGCCAAGCTGGCACGGGGCTGGTGGTGTTCAGCACAATGCAGCGCCAGCCGCCGCAACAGGTCGCCCTCATGCTGCAAAAACAGGCCCGCAATGGCCTGCGACTTCACGGTGATGGCAATGTGCCGACTGACCATGGCCGCCACCAACCAACGCTCTTGTTGCTGGATGGCCGAGGACACGTTGACGCGCCGGGCAGGGTCGGGCACGTGGTGCTGCGCCACTGTGGTGGAGGTGAAGGCCAGGCCACGGCTGGCGTCGACACAGCGCCAGAAAAAATCGCGGTCTTCTTCGTAGTTGACCGCCTCCCAAAAACCGCCCACAGCCTCAACCACGGGGCGGCGCACACACAGCATGTTGAGGTGAGCAAAGCCGCCGCTGCGGCACAAGTCAGCCACCGTGACGGCGCTAAACCGGTCTTCCAGCAACGGCAAGGTATTAATGCGGTGATTCAGGCCGGGCAACCAATTCTCCTTAACGCTGCCGTCCACAAACACGGCGCGCTGGTTGCTGATGCACACGTCAACCCCGTGATGCTGCGCAAACAACTGCGCCACGGCGGCCAGGTTCGAGGCATCCACCCACAGGTCATCGTCATCACAAAAGGCCACGATGTCGCCCCGGGCCAGGCGGATGCCCAGGTTGCGGCTGGCCGACGGCCCCTGCCCGCGCTGGCCGTCTGTGCCCACCGTGACCAACCTGAAGCGACTGCCCAACTGGGCAAGCAGCGCGGGGTACAAGGCGCGGGTGGGTGCCTCAGAACCATCGTCCACGATCAACACCTCAAACTGTTGATGGGTTTGCGCCTGGATAGCCTGCAGCGCCTGCGTCAACAGCGCCACACGGTTGCGCGTTGGGACAATGATGGAGATCAGCATGGTGATTAGCGCCCGCGATTCCACCAACGGTCCAGCGGGCGCAGCAGTTGCAGCCAAAGCGGTGCGCGCCGGTTGAGGACCGGCGGGCCACCTTTGCCAGCCCAGCCATCGGCAATGCCCAGCAAACAGGCGTTGGCTTTGTCTGCATACCCAAGGCGGTAGAGTTTTTCAGCCATCACCAACGAATGGTCGGTGAGGCGCGCGCGCAACAACTTTCGATAGGGTTGGGGGGTGTGGGCCTGAAAAAACAAAAATGAATTGCGCGCCATCAGGTAGAAGTAATAGGGCTTGCGGTCAGTGATGACGCCATCAAAACAGGCGTGCTCGACACCACTGCTGAAACACATCTTGCTGACCCAACCGCCCTGGTTCAGGCGGGCGCCGATATCGTCGTCTTCGTAATAGGCAAAGAGCTTTTCGTTTAACAGCCCCACCTGGCGCAGCGCCTCCACCCGAAGCATCAGCGCCGTGCCGACCAGCCACACACTGTCGGCATGTTTGTCACAAAAAGACGGCGCGGCGGCGATGTTGGTTGGGTTGCGCATGCCCAGGCTTTGCCAGTTGTGGATGGCGCCGCAAAAGTCGACAACCTCAGGGTGGCCCAGCCGCTTGATGACCGGGGAGCAGGCGCCACAACGGGGCTCTTGCGCCATCAGGCCAATGAGTTCAGCCAGGGTGTTGGATTCAGTGATGGCGTCGTTGTTGAGCAGCCAGACGTAATCGAAATTTTCATCCAGGCAACGCCGCAGAGACACATTGTGCCCGCCAGCAAACCCCAGGTTTTGACTGTTTCTGTCAATCTGAAGGCCGAGTTTGTCTAGACCATTTTTCAGATACTGATAGTCATCCGGTGCCGACGCATTGTCAATCACCGAAATTTCAACCTGATAGTTATCGACCGGTGCCAACTGCAAGACAGATTCAACGCAACGAACGGTATCTGCGGCTGAGTTCCAATTGAGAATGCTGACGAGGATTTTGTGGCTCATGGGACTCTTTGAAAACGCCCGGGTGTCAGGCTTGACCACGCTTGAGTTTGGCTTGAACGAATTCGATGAGCGTTGACTCCAGCCCGTCCGGGCATTTTGCAAGGCGCCACGTCAACAACAGCCAGGTCGTGTAAAAAATTGCGCCCATCAACACGTTGAACATCAGATTGACCATGGGGTGTGCAAACCAGTCGCCCAAGGTCACCAGCAGTCCATACATCAGCAGTGAGCCACCAAGTGGCCGCACAAAGGCGCTCAAGCTTTTGCGCAGCGAGAGTTGCATATGCTGGCGTGCGGCAAACAGCATCAACGCCGCATGGAAAAGGCCGCTGCCTATGCGCGCCAACATCAGCCCATTTAGATGGTAGAGGGGCGTTAAGAGAAACGCCAAGGCCACAAAGGCCGCAAATTCCATCCAGACGATACGGCTTTGGACACGCACATGGCCAGCGACATTAAGGAGAGTACTGATCGGACTCGTCAGATACTTCACCGTGCCAATGATGGCAAAACCGGCGACAAAAGGTGTCGCATCAGTCCATTGGCTACCCAACAGCAGCAACGTGGCCTGCTCACTGACAGCAGCCAAACCAAAACCCATCGGGATGGTGATGGTATTGGCGCTGGCCAATGTTTTGAGCGCGGCTGCCTTGGCGCGTTCCCAGTCATGCTTCATAGCAGACAGGATGGGAAACAGTGGGCGGGTAAGTGTGGGGCCAAGTTCACCCGTCGGCAATTGCCCAATATCTGCACCAACAGTGTACAGACCATATTCTTGTGTAGTACCCACACGACCGGCTACGAGCTGATCCGTTTTATACAGAAAAAATCTGCCAATACCTGCCACCAGCAGCCATTTTGAAATGGCCCAAATTTCTTTGATATTTTTGGTGCACCAATGGGGGCGGTAAGAATGCAGACGGTAGGACAGCAGCCACTCAGTCACAAAACCGGCCAAGATACCACTGACCAGCGCCCGGTAATCTGCAAAATACAAAGCAGCCAGCAGGGTGACGGTGACAGCGACAAGCTTGGTGTAGAGCGCCAGTTTGAATTCCACTGCAAATTTCAGGTCACGGTAGGCCAGCGTCATGCCAATATTGGAAAACCCCATGAAAGCCAGGCCAACACTCACCACCCAAATGATGGGTGCCACACGCGGCTCTTTGAAGTAAATGGCGGCCAAGGGCGCCACTGCGGCCAAAACCAGGGCCAACACGCAACCTTGCAGGCCGCGCAAGGTCCAGGCGGAGTTGATTTGATTTACCGTGGGGTTGGGACCCAGCCTGACCAGGGCATGCGCCGCCCCGGTATTCAAAAACGCTTCAACCAGTGCCACCACCAGAAAGGCCATGGATACCACGCCATAGTCTTGCGGTGTCAAGAACCGCGCAAGGATCACCGTGCTGATCAACCCGATGGACTTGACAGCCCAGCGGCTGGCAACTGCCCAAATCGCGCCAATGATCAAATCAGCCTTTTTGCTTCGGTCACCACCTTTACTTGAAGTCATCTCAATACAATCAAAGGACAATAAAAATAATATTCCTGAGAATAATTGATGATTTCATTTTCCGGAGCAACAGGATCTAATGGATTCATACGCTGACAAATAAGATTTAACCAAGAACTCGCCAGAAAGCTCGCCGGATTTCAATCTATTTGACGCCTTAGTTGAGTAATCCCTATAAAGCTCTTGATCACTCCAAAATGAATTAAGAGCTTCACTCCAAATTTCGACTGGTGCATCATATTCAATAACCAATCCACCATCACCCACAGCCTCAGGCAAGCCGCCTCTATTGCTGGCAATAACCGGAATTCCACTTATCTGAGCCTCATTCACAACACGCCCCCAGGCCTCTTCGTATTGACTGGGAACCAATAATATTTTGGTGACTGCGTACAGAGATTTCATATCAACAACTGGCTCACGATACTGAATATTCGGAATACCAGAAATTACACTCATCAAGCGATTTTTATAATCAGCAGTTAATGGCCAAGCTTCCTGAATAATGAATGGAATATGAGCATTTCGCCTTGCCAAATCCAACACCAAATCACAGCCTTTGTATGGATGAGGATTGACGAAGGTGACGTATTTCTCGACTGTTTTGGTTAAATATTTGTTTAATCTTATTAATGGCGGAATAACCTTACAAGTTATTCCATATTTTTTAAAGACTCTGCCTGCTGTAAAACTGGAATTGGCTCGGTAAACTATATTGTCCGCTACCGGCGCATCACCATTTATATTTGGATCTTCAACATCAACAATACTAACAATGATTGGCACATTAAAAACAACCAACTCCCTAGCTAACTTGATCACTCCAGCCCCTTGAACAATGATTAAATCAGCTTTGTATTTTTTGATCAAGTTAGCAACACCCTTCGAAATAGCACCAGCAGCACTCCAGCCGCGATAAGAAATATAACCTAGTCTTGAATCAGCAGGGAATGCGTTGCCCGTAATTCGCGCTAGAAATCTGTTTCGATAGTAAACCAATCCCTTATTATTTAGGCCACATAAAACCCGAACATCAACCCCAAAATCCTTGAATTCAAGCGCAAGATCATTAATGGAAACTTCTGAACCACCATATTGCTGAGGTAAATGAGGATTGTTAGTTACGATTAAAACGTTCATACACAATTCAGCAGGAATGAAAAGAAAATATTCAAAACTCAGCAGCCATAAACCGAAATGGAGCTTGGAATGATCAGACTGAACATGTGTGCAAAGCGCCGTTAGCGTCGAAAAGGTAGGCCGGTTGGCTGATTTAGCGTTTGATGGCCGGGGCGTCTGGCGGAAAAGCCAAGGTGTCAAACAGGGTCACAAACGATGTTGCGCGCTGCATGTTGATCACCAGGACAGACGCTGCCAAGGCCAGCAGCATAACCGCATAGACCCCACCGACTGAGCGCCGTTGGCCCGCCACCCAAGGGGCGGCACCCATGGCCAGGGCAAAGATGGGAAAGTGAAGGTGCGCGGCGTACAAATACAAGCTGCCCCGGAACTGGTAGTCCAGGTGAAACAGCAGGTTC
This sequence comes from Rhodoferax sp. U2-2l, assembly GCF_020594515.1. Lineage (GTDB taxonomy): Bacteria > Pseudomonadota > Gammaproteobacteria > Burkholderiales > Burkholderiaceae_C > Rhodoferax. The sequence goes on along the minus strand of NZ_JAJCTH010000009.1, from coordinate 6,732 downwards.
AACACCACCACCAGCAGCAGCGGTGCAGCCACGTAGCGAAACTGGCGGTGTTTGAACCCCATCACGCAGCCAAATACGGCAAAGACCCACCAGCCAAACACCACAGCTTGCTCGGCCCGGGTGTAGGCAAAGGTTCTGAAGTCGAGCATGGTGACGTCTGGCGACAAGGCCACCTGGGCAAACGCTGGCGAAACAAATGAATAGCCAAAGTAGGTGAGCAAGAGTTCGATGACGCCGGTGGCCGTGCCTTTGGTCCGGAGCCAATAGACTTCTTTGGCGGTTTGCACGGGGCGGCTGAACACGCTCCACAGCTCTTGCGGCTGCAAAATGGCCAGCACCAGCACCAAAGCCAGCCCGGCATAAAGACCAAACTTGATGGTCTGCAAAACAGCTTTTTGAAGCCCCTGCTCTTTGAGCTTGGCAAAGAAATAGGCCACCACAGCTTGCATGACGTTGGTGATGGTGACGCCAGCCGCCAGCACCGCGGCGAACAGCGCGGCTTGGGTTGGCACCACTTTGGCGCGCTCACCCACCAGGTACACACACCAGACCAGCACAATCGAGAAGCTGGCCCAGCCATAAGACTCCACAACGATGGCGGTGAACAGTGGTGTGGAGCTGGCGCCAAAAAACAGGGTGGCGGCCACCGCCAGCAGCCGACCAAATTGGGCCAGGCAGGCAAAGGCGTAGACCAGCGCAACGGTCAGGCCACCAAACAGCGCCATCACCAGCGCGGCAGCGGCTTTGGGCTCAAACCCGAGCAGCAAAAACAGGCTGGCAAATGGCCGAAAGAGCATGGACAAGGGGTGCTTGTAATTGACACCGGACGGCAAGGTGCCCACCAGAAAGTCGATGAAATACGGTGGGTCAAAGTCAAACGCCAGGTTCAGGTAGTCAAAGTAAATGCCTTGCGCCAGCCTGAGGCCGAAATGGGCGTACAACAAAAAGAACCCGCTGGCCAGCACCAGGGCCACGGCCAGGTCTGGCAGGTGTTTGCGTTGCAGCATGCTAGGTGCGGCCCATGACAAAAACGCCGGTGCAGATCAGCGCCACACCCACAACACGGGCGGGGGTGACCTGCTCGCCCAGCAGGTAGCCCACCACCACCGTGAGCGCAAAGCCCAGGCCGACCAGGGGGTAGGCTTTGCTGACGTCCCACTTGGACAGCACGGCCAGCCAGACCACGGCACCCACGCCATAGAGCACAAAGCCGCCCAAAACAAATTTGTCAAAGAAAACCGTCAGCACCGTTTGAAGGCCAAAGGGCTGCGCCAGCACGGCCTTGACGCCCGCCCCCGACATGCCCGCCTTGAGCGAGAACTGCGCTGCCACTGAAATGGCGATACTGAGGATGGCGATCAAAAGGGTGTTCATCAGGTGGTGCTTAGTTTGAAAAAGTGCGCCGCAAGCATGATGCCAACCATGGCCAGGACCGTGAGGCGGCTGCCACGGTCTTTGATGGCGTAGATGACGGGGTCGTCATGCATTTCACCACGGGAAGTTTTCACCCACAGCCGCGCCAACCAATAGATCAGGCCCACGGCCACCAGCCACAGCAGCTGGGGTGTGGCGTAGCGCAACTGGGTTTCGGGGGCACTGATGAACAGGCCAAACACCACCACGGCCGATAACGCGGCCCCCACGCCCAGCGGCCAGAGCACCACCAGGTCACTCACACGGTAGTCCCGCCCCCGGGTGGCCGTGGCACCGGTTTGCTGCAGGGAGACGAGTTCAGAGCAGCGTTTGACCAGCGCCAGGCTGAAGAACACGAACACCGAGAAAGCCAATAGCCAGGAACTGGCGGCAATGCCCACCGCCACCGACCCGGCCAGAATGCGCAAGGTGTACAGCAAGGCGAGCATGAGCACATCCATCAACACATAGGTTTTGAGCACCCAGCTGTAAGCGCTGGTCAGCACCACATACGCCGCCAGCATCAGGACAAACCCCGGATTCACCGCCCAGGCCAGCGCAAATGCCAGCGCCATGGCCACGCCAGCAACCAACAAACCGTGACCAATGGCAATCTGGCAGCTGGCAAACGGACGCTGGCGCTTGCGCGGGTGGGCCCGGTCGTTGTCCAGATCCCACAGATCGTTGACGATGTAGGTGGCGGAAGCTGCCAGCGAAAAGGCCAGAAAAGCCACCGTCATGGTGGCCAGGCGCCCGATGTCGGCAAACGAAAACGCGGTGAGAAGCGGCACAAACAGCAACAGGTTTTTGAGCCACTGATGCACCCGCAGCGCTTTGAGCCAGATGGCCAGGCTGACCCGCGGCGCCGCAAACACTTGTTCGACGGGGACCGACTCTCTGACCCATTGGTCCAGACCGGGCGACACGCCAACCAGCACCGCTGCCCGCGCCGCCTGCCAGATGGGCACATCGGCCTGGCAGTCGCCCGCATAAACAAAATGGTCACCGAACCTGGCCTGGATAGCGGCCAACTTGTGGCGGCCTTTGAGGTTGTGGTTGGCATCCGTGGCCAGCACGCTGTCGAAAATGCCCAGATGGGCGGCCACCTTGTCGGCAATGGTGCGGTGGGCCGCCGTGGCCAGGACGATGGTGCGGCCTCTGCGCTTTTCGCTGTGCAGGTAGTCAAGCAGGGGCTGGCGGTACGGCAACACATCCGCCGCGATGCTGACGCGCGACGCAATTTGCCCCTTGAACCCCGCGCGCCCCAGCACCAGCCAGAAAAAGACCCTGAAAATGTTGAAGGGGGATTGCTTGATGAACTGGATGACCGACTCCACCAGCGTGTCGGTGGGTGTCAGGGTGCCGTCCAAGTCAACCACGAGCGGCGGCAGCGCTGTTGGCTCAGATGCGATGTCAGAGGACGGCGTGTTAGGGCATACCATAAGATGACTTTATGTTTAGCATTCCGACCCGCCCTCAGGACGGTCTCGTACAGCAAAGATCGGTCAACAAGGACAGCTTGCGAATGCCAAACTGGTGAAGACTAGTTTACGTTAGCCGCCTTTATCGAGTAGCCATATCAGGGCACTGCGCTGCGTATTGCGCACAAACCCTTCAAATAGGACACACCATGAGTCGCTTGCTGCCACTGATGATGATCGGTTTTCTTGTTTTATACGGCTCGCTCTACCCTTTTGCATTTTCACCAGCCCAACCCGATGCCTTTGTTCGCTTGTTTTCAGACACCAAGCTCTTGACATCGGTCGGCGATGTTCTCGGCAATGTGGCGCTCTTTATCCCCTGGGGTCTGGTTGGGCTGTTTACCCTCAAACCGACATTAGGTCTTTGGCGGAGCGTCGCGGTCGTTGTCGTGTCAGGCGTTTGTCTGGCACTTGGCGCGCAGGTGCTGCAAATTTGGGAGCCGACGCGCGACCCGTCGATGGCCGACGTGATTTGGAACACCGTCGGCATTTTTGGCGGTGCAGCGGTTGGGTATGTCATCGCGCCACGCCTCAGCGCCAGAACGCCCCGGCTTCAACAACGTATTGCGCCAGCCATGATGTTGGCTGTGTTCGTTCTGGCAACTTGCCTGCCGCTCGTCCCTAGCTTTGATTTGCAACTGGTTAAAAACCATCTGAAGCTGATATTTGAAAATCGCCAATTTTTGATGGGCGTTTTTTCCACAAATCTTGCACTGGGTCTGTTATGCGGGTATTTATTAGAGGATATTTATGGTCGCACCCTATCAAAATTCACCCACCCACTGTTATTGTCAATTATTGTTGTCGCCAACCTGTTTGTAGTTAACGGGGCCCTGGATTTTTCGCAGGTCATTGGTTTCATTTTCGCGATGCCACTGTGGTGGTTTTTAGCCAACAAAGACAACCCAGTCAAACGCACTGCTGTCTGGGTCACACTTTTCATCGCCTATACCATCAGCTCTTTGTCACCTTTTATATTTCGCAATGAACCGTTGGCCATGTCATGGGTGCCTTTTGCGGCCTTATTGGATGGCAATATGCTGAGCAATGCCCGCGCTGCCAGTCTTGAACTACTGATTTATGCCGGAATACTTTTCACAGCAGTCAGCAGACCCCGGTACTATCTCGTTGCCAGCCTGGGATTGGCCATCTGGGTCATGTTATTGGAATTAGCTCAAATATTTATTGACGGCAGAACGCCTGACATCACACAACCCTTGCTCGTTGTCATTGCCGGTCAAATATTGAAGTATTTATATGCCAAGCCTGTCAACGCAACACAAAATACGGCTCAAGCCCAACCGTCACCAGTGATAAGAACTATTGGCTTGAAGGTTGCCGTAGCGTTGTTTGGATTGACATCCGTGTTGATGATCATCCTGAATTTGCCAAATATTCCCTATAACATCAAGGAACTATTCAGGGCAGAAACTGGCATTTTCTCCATCTTCTTTTTTTCTCTTGCCTTACTATGGATTGGCGTCGGTTCCGTTTGGCTGAGCAGACAAATTAACACATCACGTTGGCCTGAACTTCAATTGCCCCTGCTGACATTGCTGGTGAGCTTAATCAGCTTGACTTTTCTTTGGTTGGGCGTAACCACCGAGAGTATTGAGGATATTTCAGGATCCGCAAATGTTTATTGGTGGGTAACTCAAAGAGACAACTGGGGTATCTTTTGGCGAAAAGTATTCCTATTTTTAAATACACCTGAATTGATTGGTTTTGTGGAACATGGCGTTCGTTATAGCGCCCTGTATGGACCTGTGCCGATTTTTTTAAGCCTGCTGATGTTGGTCCGGAATAGAATTTCCATGAGCGGAACCAATATCCATATCTTCAAACTCATCAGAATATTCATCACCGCCTGCATGCTGTTATGGTTTTTCAAAGCGATCGCTTTTGACTGGAGCAGCACAGACAACCTGAACGAGTTGATTGCCAAGGACGGCGACTGGGGTTGGGGAGGTGGTGGGTTTTTGTACCTCCTCTTGCTGTTGGTCTGTGTATGCAGCCTGTCTTTCATCCAACCCGGCAACCGAGGACAGATTTCTTTGGGAACAGGCATCTTGGTCAGCTTGCTCAGCCTGCCGCTGGGTTGGTGGCTTTTGAACCTAGGCCTTGACCCAGAGGTTCAAAAATACGGGGTATCTTTTTCGGGTGTGCAGTTTTTGTTGGGGCCTGACAGATCCCATTTAATGAGCACGGAGATTCTTTTCCTGAGATGGTGCGCGGTTCAATTGGGCATCACCTTGGTGCTGGCCCTTGGCGTCAAATTTGGAACAGATGCCTCTCAATTTTTCAATATCGCCAAAAAATCATCCGGGCACACCCCATGAAGCTGGTGTCAATCCTTGGTTGTGCTGTGTTCTTGTCCATGGGCGCGACGGTGTCGCTGGCGCAAGAACTCACGGGTATCCCACAACGCATTCAGGTAGGCCCGAGTCACAACATCAAAACCATCGCCGAAGCCTCAAAACTGGCCACAGCTGGCGCGTTGATTGAGGTGGACGCTGGCACCTACACCGCCGACGTGGCGCTGTGGCAGCATGACAACGTGACCGTGCGCGCCGTGGGTGGCCGGGTGCGCTTGCTGGCCCATGGCGCCGCGATGGAAGGCAAGGGCATCTGGGTGGTGCGCGCCAAAGGCATGCGGGTGGAGGGCTTTGACTTTGAAGGCGCGGCCGTGCCCAGCCGCAATGGCGCAGGCATCCGGCTCGATACCGGCACGCTGCATGTAAAAAACTGCGGCTTTTTCCGAAACGAAATGGGCCTGCTGACCAACAACGAGCCCGACACGGTGCTGGAGGTGGAAGGCAGCGAGTTTGCCCACAACATGCGCCCGGACGGTCACAACCACAACCTGTATGCGGGGCGCATCGCACGGCTGACGGTCACCGGCAGCTATTTTCACCATGCGCACATCGGCCATTTGCTGAAAAGCCGGGCGGCAGTGAACCACATTTTTTATAACCGCCTGACGGATGAGGCGGGCGGGCGCGCCAGTTACGAGCTCGAGTTCCCCAACGGCGGGCTGGCGTATGTGGTGGGCAACCAGATTCAACAGGGCCCGCAAACCGAAAACCGGGCGCTGGTCTCGTTTGGCGCCGAGGGTTACACCCTGCCCGACAACGCGCTGTATCTGGTGGGCAACACGCTGGTGGATGACTGGGTGGGCTGGGGCCAATGGCTGGCCGTGAAGCCTGCAGGCCAGGGCGCCAAGGATACGGTGCCAGCCGCCGTGTCGGTGATGGCGGTGAACAATCTGCTGGCCGGAGGGGGCCGCCTGCAGGTGGATGTGCCGGCGGACATCCGCAACAACGTGACGGTGGCGCAGGATGTGTTTGTGCAGCCCTCGCGCCACGACTACCGCCTGCGTGACCCGGCCCACCCTCCCCTGCAACCCGTGGACCCCGGCACGGTCAACGGCGTGGACCTGCGGCCCACCCGGATCTATGTGCACCCACGGCAAACGCGGGGGTTATGACACTGCTCAGCCAGTCCGCTTGAGAATGATTTTTGTGAATGCCAAAAACTCGTCAAGGTGCTGGGTAATGACGTTCTCCAGTATGGGTACCAGCAAGCTTTGGTAGTCGTGCACCGCAATATTCCTGAAAGCCACCATACGTTTGAGCGCTGCGGCCAATTCGGCATCAATCCATTGACCTTGCGCCAAGAGTTCAAAAACGTCGCGGGCGCTCTGAGGGATGCCTCTCAAGAAACACCACACAACTGATTGATTTGCATGGTGTTTTCAAACGGGATTTTCAGTAGCCACGAGTTGCATCCCCATGGTCTTGGCACGCTGGGCGAGGTTGTGCAAGACCCGCTGGCGGTA